>DATCFT010000046.1:0-123000 GCA_036509335.1 Hanamia sp. | reverse complement strand
AGTTCCTGTTGCGGATAGCCTTATAAAATTATTTATTGATAAAAAAGAAAATAACGATTTGAAAACAACAGCACGATTTATTAATACTACAAGGCGTGTTTTTGTTTCAAGTATAAGTAAAGCTGCTTATGAACAAATGGTAAATTCAGGCGGCCTGAAATATATTGACGACGCTGTTTTCAGGGATTCTCTCACACGATATGAAGGCAAAATTCACAACTTTGAAAAATATAATGAAATTGTTGATGATTATCGCTCAGACGCTTTTCCTAATGTTGCTGGTATAGAACCTTTGTATAGTATGGGACCAGATACAAATGCAGTAATAGTTCCATTTTCCGAGCTCACGCAAAAAGAAAGAACAGAAATCTTAAACTTTTATAACATTTATCTTGTACGATATTATTCAGATAAAATATCAGTTGAAAAATTAAATAAGACTAATGAGACATTAATAACAATCTTGAACAAAATGTTGGATAAATAAATTATTAAAAACAAAAATGGAAGTACATCACCATCCCGATATTAATCACAAAAAGAAAAATTTCAAAGAATATTTTTTGGAATTCTTAATGATATTTCTTGCGGTAACATTGGGATTCTTTGCAGAAAATATCAGGGAATATTTGTCTGACAGGGAAAAAGAACATGCTGATATAAGTGGCCTGGTAATAAATCTTACTGCAGATTCTTTAATGGTTGAATCAAGGCTACACGATTATCAAATCGGTAAAATGGAAATTGATTCTTTAATGGAACTGATCAAATCGGGAAAATATAGGGAACAGCAGCAATTGTTGTACAGGTTGGCATATGAAACGAGAGGCTCGCAAGTATTTAAATATTCCAATGTTACATTTCAACAAATGGAAAGCTCGGGAAGCCTGGGATTAATCAGGAATAAAAAAATCAGAAACTATCTTGTAAATTATAACAACACAGTTAATACCGACATCAGGTCATTAGAAACCAGGTTATTGGAAACAGAAAAAACCCAGGCAGATTTACAGAACAATCTTTTAAATGATACTTTTTATCCTTCTCCGGACAGCATTATTTACCAACATGCCCTCAAAACAAATTTTTATAAACCAGGCAATCACACTCCTGTTATGAGCCAGGATGAACAGGCCCAATTTTTAAAATTATATAATCTATTATTTGAAAGAAATGTGATCATAAATTTTTATCAAATGGCGCTTGAGAAATTAAAGGATGAGAATGCAGAATTGCTTTCATCAATTAAAAAAGAATATTATCCGAATAATGAGTGAAGAAGAAAAAATAAATTTGCCAAATACTGAATCGGAAAATCCTCAACAAAAAAATGAAAAGTCATCATTAACAATTAACTATTAACAATTTCTCCAATGGAAGTACATCACCATCCCGATCTTCATCATAAAAAGAAAAATTTCAAAGAATATTTTTTAGAATTCTTAATGATATTTCTTGCAGTAACGCTGGGATTTATTGCGGAGAGTATTCGTGAACATTTTGTAGAAACAAAGATTACCAGGCAATATTTAGAAAGCTTAAAACTTGAACTGGTTCATAACAAAAATATATATTATGCCGCTGACAGTTTCTATGCATCCCGCCTTCCAATTGAGGATAGTATTGTAAAAATATTTAAAGCTCAAACAGAAAACGCAGACCTGCACACTATCAGCCGTCTTGTATTTCAATCGCGGAAACAATATATGCCTAAGATAGAAATATCAGCATATAACGAACTGGTAAATTCCGGCGGCCTGAAATATATAAATAACCGGTTTCTTAAAGATTCACTGGCAAAATATGAAAGCTTAATTGAAGGATTTCAAACATACAACACAGCTGTAAATAACTATATGCTTTCAGGTTTCGCAGGCATCACAAGCCTTGAAGATCTTAGTGACTATATAGACACTACTACAGGTCATATTGCAGTTATGGCGCCCTATCCTGCTTTAACAGAAAAAGAAAGGCGTGAAATAACCAATTACTATACATTTCATTTTGTAAGAACGTATGCTAATAGAAAAAATATTGACATGTTAATTGAATCTGATAAAAACTTACTAAATATGGTAGAAAAACAAATTGAGAATTATTAAATATCGCATCTGCAAACTAAAACAAAAATGGAAGTACATCATCATCCTGATCTTCATCATAAAAAGAAAAATTTCAAAGAATATTTTTTGGAATTCTTAATGATATTTCTTGCGGTGTTTCTTGGTTTTATTGCAGAGAATATTCGTGAAAAATTAAGTGACAGGTCAAAAGGAAAAGAATATGTTATCAACATAAAAAAAGATCTTGTTGCGGATACATCAGCAATCAATGATTTTATACCTGCTTTATTTTTTCGCATCAATCAATTTGATTCATTGATCTCCATGTTGCAAAAGCCAGGGCTGGCTTCAAACGGAAGCGGCCTTTATTATTTAGCAAGAAGTTCAACAAGAGTAAGAATGTTTGAACCAACCAACACCACAATAACAGAGTTGGAACATTCAGGAAATCTAAGGCTGATAACCAATAGAAAAGTAATTGATGGGTTAATAAAGTTTCAAAAAATCATTGGTAGTTACGAAGCGCTGATGCCCGTTGATATACATGAAGCGGAGCTCTACTATCCTTTGCTCGGAAATCTTTTTGACGCTTCTGTATTTAATACGATGGTTAAAACAGGCGGTTCAGATTTTTCAGTAGATACTTCCGCTTCTATATTTTCAAATCTCATAAAACCAACAGGCAATCCACAGTTAAGGAATCATGACCCTGACAAGATTAACCTGTTGATATTTTATTTGCATGAGCGCAAATCCACTCTTATCGGCGAAGCAGGAATATTGCAGGAACAAAAAAAAGCGGCGGCTTCGCTCATACAAATTATCAACAAAGAATACCGTTTAAACAATGAATAAATTCAAAAACAAATGGAAGTACATCATCATCCCGATCTTCAACATAAACCAAAAAAATGGAAAGAATATTTTCTTGAATTTTTAATGATATTTCTTGCTGTAACAATGGGTTTTTTTGCAGAGAATATTCGCGAAAATTACGTTGAACATAAAAGTGCGAGAGAATATGCAAGCCTGCTGATTGAAGACCTTGCTACCGATACGGTGGAATTAAACAGTGATGCGCATGTACTGAATTTAATTATCACAGCAGGAGACAGTTTGGGGAATTTACTAAGCAGCGATCCTAAATTAATTGTTGGAGGCAAACTTTATTATTATGAATATTTATCAAGCGCTCGCTGGAATTTCATTTCTCATGACGCTACACTTCAGCAGTTAAAAAGTTCAGGAGCATTAAGGTATCTTGGTGATACATCACTGATTCGAAAAATTATGAACTATGAAGAATCAGTAAAAATTATTTATTTAGGTCAAAACAGGTTCGAACCGCAAAAAATAGAAAATTGGAGCCTGGTTCAAAAGGTCTTTGATCAGTCCTATTTCAATTCATTAGATTCTTTAAGTGATTTTGCAATTAATTTAACAGTGAATGATGAAAGAGCAAAGCGGTTCATGAATAATAATTATCCTTTACTTAACTATGATAAAGATTTGTGGCAACAGCTAAGAAACTGGGCTTATACTTCTTCCAGAAATTACCGGGTAGAAATTCAAATATTTAACACTGCAAGATTACAGGCAATTATAGCAATAGCTGCTTTAAAAAAAGAATATCATCTCCTATGAGTGAAGAAAACATACCCTCAGAAAATTCTAAAAAAGAAATACTGAGCAAACTGAAACACAACCCGAAACTCAAAACACAAAGTGTAAACTAAAAATATGGAAGTACATCATCATCCCGACCTGCATCACAAAAGAAAAAATTTCAAAGAATATTTTCTCGAATTTGTGATGATATTTCTTGCCGTAACGCTTGGATTTTTTGCAGAAAGTTTGAGAGAATACTTTGGTGACCGGCAAAAAGAAACCGAATATATGCACACCCTTGCTGAAGACCTCAAAGAAGACACAGCGACGTTTCATTACAGTATCCGGCGCCTGCAACGCGACATTGATAATAGGCATGAACTGATGGTATTATTTGCAAAGAATGAGCTTTCTTCCCAAAATTATCGTAGAATTCTTAATTTGACTATTGGGCACAGCGTTGATATTATCTTCAATGACCGGACATCTTCGCAGTTAAAGAGCTCAGGTTCTATTCGCCTTATCAGGCATAAAAATATTTCGGATTCGCTGTCGCAATACTGGAACAATGAAATTGAAATCATGCAGGCACATGACAAATTTGAAAACTTCAGGGAAAAGCAACATGACATTGGGTTCAAAACATTTAGCTGGTACTGGGTCTTTTTCAGCCCCCAACTCATGGGTGCAGACAGTTCAGTCATTAAAACAATGACCTTCAAGGCGATCATCAATCCCGGTAACATGGATGAATTCATGAATGCAAGTGGCAACTTATTTAATGAGGCACTTTATCAGTATGAGCCGTCTTTGGAAAAGCAGTTAGCGCTCGGCACCTGGTTGATTGAAAAAATACACAAAGAATACCCATCGAAATGAAAATATTCGCAACCTACCAAAGCTGCTATCTATCGTTTATAAAAAAAATATTATGGAAGTACGTCATCACCCTCAAGTAGAGAAGAAAAATTTCAAGGAATATTTTTTAGAATTTCTAATGATATTTCTTGAATGAGAAAGATGGGAATCGAACTTTAATAAGAGAATAAAACAGGGAACCGGTTATTTGTCCATTTACTGTAAACCTTTAAATCAGAAATCCAAAAAACATGGAAGTACATCATCATCCCGATCTTCAACATAAGAAGAAAAATTTCAAAGAATATTTTTTGGAATTCTTAATGATATTTCTTGCGGTAACAATGGGGTTTATCGCAGAAAATATCAGGGAAAGTATCAGCGAACACCAACGTGCAAAATCATTTGCCTCATCAATGATACAGGATTTGAAAACGGATACATCACAATTAAATTCTTTCATCAGATATTATAGTTATGCGGAGAATAATATTGATACTTTTATGAACCTCCTTTCTCGTAATGATCCTTCAAACATTCCCTCCGGGAAATTATATTGGTATGGTTTGTTTGGTGGAGCAAGTGGTAATTTTATATCAAATGATGCCACATTTGAACAAATGAAAAGTTCTGGTTCTATTTCTTTCTTTAAGCCAAAGTTGGCTACCGAAGTTGCAAAATATGATCAGCTTTGCCGCCAGATGCAGGTAAGTGATGAAACGGGAAGAGACATATATTCAGAGGTCAGAAAAATTAGAGCAATGATCTTTGAATTCAAATACAATGACATTGCAAACCAGATTTTCCAGAAAAACGAAATTCCTTTTCGTCAAGCAAGAATAGATTCATTCATTGCAACAAATCCACCGCTTTTGAGTTATGATAAAATTTTGTTTAATGAATATGCTGAGCTTGTCCGTTCGAGATTTATTGAAGGCGATGTAGCTCTTGCAAAAAAATTACATACTCAGGCAGATGTGTTACTTGCGGAATTAATTAAAGAGTACTATTAAATTTTAAAACAAATCAAAAACAAATGGAAGTACATCACCACCCCGATCTTCAACATAAAAAGAAAAATTTCAAAGAATATTTTTTGGAATTCTTAATGATATTTCTGGCAGTAACGCTTGGTTTTTTTGCAGAAAGTATGAGAGAAAGGATAGTAAATAATGATAAAGAGCATCATTATATGGAAAGCCTGGCGCGTGATCTAAAAAAAGATACAGCGGAAATGAGACAGGAAATTTTAGAGCAGACCTATGATATAAAGAAAATGGACAGTGCGCTGAAGGTTCCCGTCAGTAAACTTCATGACATCAATACACAGGATACTTTCTATCATCATTTTGTTTATTTCTATTCCTGGGTTTTTATTTTCTTCCAGCATGATAACACCTTGTCGCAATTAAAGAACGCCGGAGGTTTTAGCGTTCTTCGTAACAAAACCATTGTAGATTCTATAGGTGAATTGCAACTGTGGTATGAACAAGAGGTAAATTCGAATGCGGGTTACTACAACGATTTCTGGCGAAAGGTGGAAGACCTTGGTGCTCACATCATGATTATGCCCGAACCTCCAACATGGACTGCTGACACGCTTTATAAATTCTATCCTCATACGGAAGTATTTACTCAGTACGACAGACCACTGCTGGAAGAATTGTATTCCTGGGTAAGGAATGAAAAAGGCACTTTACTAGTTTATATGGATTATGAAAAACAATACATGGATAAAGCCGTGAATTTGATTCAACTCATTAACAAAGAGTATGACTTAAAATAATCAAATATGGAAATACATCAACATCCCGATCTTCAATATAAAAAGAAAAATTTCAAAGAATATTTTTTGGAATTAAGTTCTGTAAAGAATTGACTTTTATCAATAAAGAATATCGTTTAGGAAACGAATCAGGTAATTATAAAAACAAGCGAATTATGTTTACTACTTCATTTCTCTTTCGTTTTTCAAAAGCAGTTTTAGTTGCAGCTATCGGATTAATGGCTGCCTTAATTGTAATCGGTAATACGACCGATTATTATACCAACTATCTTTTTGTAGAACATGTAATGAAAATGGATACTACTTTTCCTGCAAGCCATATTCATTACAGGAGTATTAATAATCCAATCATTTTTAATTTGGGCTATGTTTTTATTATCATTACAGAAGCGCTGATGGCGTTTTGTTGTTTAAAAGGAAGCTGGCTTCTCTTTAAAAATATAAAAAGCAGTAGTGTCGTATTTCATGCTTCTAAAAATTGGGCAATCGCAGGAATTTTGATTGGAGTCATTGTTTGGTTCTTTGGTTTTGAAGTAATAGGCGGTGAGTGGTTTCAAATGTGGCAAAGCCAGTCATGGAATGGCTTGGGAGCGGCTGAAAGAATTGTTAGTTTCCTGGTTTTGACATTGATTTTATTACATCTTAAAGATGAATAAGTTTATTTAAAAATTGAAACTATCGAAGTGGTTTATCATCCAGACGATAAATGAAAGAGATAAAATAAAGAAATACGATTAACGGGGACGAAAAAAATAAGAATAATGGTAAAATCAGAACCTGAAAAAGAATGAATTTCCTTAATTTTAATTTTTGAAAAAGATTTTTTTTAATAATTCAGGTATCTGCATAAAAAGTTATTTATATGTATAAAAGATACTCTAAATTCACCTTTTAAAAATGATTAATTAAATTTACAAATATGAAAATTTTGGTGGTAGACGACGAAACTGATACACAGATATTATTCCAGCAGCGTTTTAGAAAAATGATCAAAAGCGGGGAAATAATATTGGATTTTGTTACTTCCGGTGAAGCAGCCCTCTCCTATCTTTCTCAACACAAATCTGAGGCTGTATTAATTCTTTCAGACATTAATATGCCGGGAATGAGCGGCTTGCAATTGCTGGAAAAAATAAAACAAAAATTTGTAACCCCTCCGCCTGTAGTAATGATGATCACCGCTTATGGAGATCCCGAAAATTTTAAACAGGCCATGGAACTGGGTGCCGATGATTTCCTTACCAAGCCACTGGATTTTACTCTTTTAAAAGAAAAATTATTAAAAACAACCCATGATTAAGATATTAGTTGTAGATGACGAAACGGATCTTGAACTATTGATCAAGCAGCGTTTCCGCAAACAAATCAGGGAACACGAATATGAATTTTCATTTGCTATAAACGGCAGGGATGCTTTGCAAAAATTACAACAATCCCCTGATGTAAGCATTGTTCTTACTGACATTAATATGCCTGAAATGGATGGCCTTACCTTGCTGCAAAAACTAAATGAAAAAAACCCGCTTATCAAATCAGTTATTGTTTCTGCCTATGGCGATATGGATAATATACGCGCCGCAATGAACCGGGGAGCTTATGATTTTATTTGCAAGCCTATTAATTTTGATGATCTCAATCTGACATTAGAAAAAACAGTCCGTTATGTAGAACAAATACATAATACGCTCCAGGCAATCAAAGAAAATAATATTTTGAAAATGTATGTGGATAAGTCTGTACTTAATTTTATGGATAGCCGGGAATTCGAATCATCACTTTTGAAAAATGAAACTATTGATGCCACCGTGGTATTTATTGATATCTGTAATTTTACTTCCATCTCCGAAAGCGAATCTGCAGATAAAGTCGTAAAATTATTAAACAGGTATTTTGATATAATGGTAAAGGAGATCCTTGCACAGGATGGTTATGTAGATAAATTTATGGGCGATGCGATCATGGCGATTTTCCGGGGCGACTATCATTTGGACAGGGCCATAGAAGCCTGCCTGTCCCTGCAAAAATTAATAAAAAATTTACCTCCTCAACCTGATCTTTTACCGTTTGCGCCACAGCTTGCAATCGGCATTAATAGTGGCGAAATGATTTCAGGAAATATTGGCTCTGCCAATCTGCGCCGTCTTGATTACACAGTGATAGGCGATACAGTAAACACTTCACAAAGGTTACAAAGCTCTGCTCAAAAAGGACAGATCCTTATCAATGAAATTTCTTATCAGAAAGTAAAAGAATCTTTTAATTGTAATAAAGTAGGTGAAGTAAAATTGAAAAATAAGACGGAACCAATGATGGTTTTTGAAGTATTGAATTAAGAAAAAGACCTTTGGCATAATTTGAAGAATGCGTTTGACCGGCTAACAGTAAACGAACAAATATCAGGGATTCTCATTTTTTTTGTAAAACGCTGCCTGACTTCCGTTACAGGTTACTAACGAATTATTATTTACAAAAAAGATTCTACTGCCAAATCATAACCTTTTAATCCAAAACCAAAAATAGTTCCTTTGCATTTTGCAGATATGTGAGAAACTTTCCTGAATTCTTCCCGTGCTTCTATATTTGAAATATGAACTTCTACGACAGGAATTTTTATGGAAGCTATTGCATCACCAATGGCGATAGAAGTATGAGTATAGGCGCCTGCATTTAAAATAATACCATCCATCTTTTGTGCGGCAGTCTGGATCTCATTAATGAGTTCTCCTTCTACATTACTTTGAAAATAATCAAAATCAATACTCTCATATTTTTTGCGGAGTTTTTGAAAATAATGTTCAAAAGTTTCTGAGCCATAAATCCCTGGTTCTCTTGTGCCAATGAGATTCAAATTAGGGCCATTAATAATCGCTATTTTCATAGTGGAGATTTATTGGTGGGCACTTTTTTCATCTAACTTTCGAATTCTTCTGCATAGCATTTGCAAAATACCCTTAAGCACCTCGGGATCTTTTGACAAAATTTTATAAAATGGCAACTGGTCTAATTTTAATAAAACACTGTCCTGGTTGCAGGTAGCCGATGCCGATCTTGTCTCTGAATCTAACAGGGATAATTCTCCGAAAACTTCACTTTCATTAAGAATTGCAAAAGTGTAGGCACCATCGTGAATACGAACGCTTCCCTGTTCAACGATGTACATACAATCGCCAATGTCGCCTTTGGCAAATATGGAATTGCCGGCCTTTAAAGAAATTTCTTCTAAAATGTTGCCGATGTCTTTCAAATCTGTTTCAGGCGTGTTTTTAAAGATGTCGGTTTTTTTAAGTAAATGAACTTTTTTTGATGGTAACATGTTATTAAGATGTAGGTTTTAATAAAATACGACAAGATAAAACTACAAAATAAATTGGGATAGAAATGAAATAAAAAATGATATTATGTAGTTTCCTACTTATCAAAAAATGAGAAGCATTTCAGTTTTTTACTGTTTATTTTCTATCATTTTAAAAAACTCATCAAATAAATAACGGCTGTCGTGTGGTCCCGGGGTAGATTCAGGATGGTATTGTACCGAGAACGCAGGCCGGTCTTTCAACCGGATTCCTTCTACAGAATCATCGTTCAGATTGATATGAGTAACCTCAATATTTTTATCTTTTCGTACTAATTCAGCATTTACGCCAAAGCCATGGTTCTGGGTGGTGATCTCACATTTGCCCGTAATCAGATTTTTTACAGGATGGTTTAATCCTCGGTGGCCATGATGCATTTTGAAAGTGGGAATACCATTGGCAAGCGCCAATAATTGCTGACCCAGGCAAATACCAAAAAATGGTTTCTTTGCCTGTAAAATTTGTTTTACAGTTTCTATAGCATAACCCATTGGCTCAGGATCACCAGGCCCATTGCTGATAAAATAACCATCCGGATTAAATTTTTCTAATTCTTTAAAAGAGGTTTTGGCATTAAACACTTTCACATAAGCGCCCCTTTCTACAAAACAATTCAAAATATTTTTCTTGATACCAAAATCGAGGACAGCTATTTTTATCTTGCTGTTCTCATTCCCAGCGGTATAAGAATTTTTAGTAGAAACTGCAGAAGCCAGTTCCAGACCGGCCATGGACGGAACAGATGATAATAATTTTTGAAGTTCTTCTATGTTTTCATTCTCAGAAGAAATAATGCAATTCATGGCGCCGGCTTCGCGAATATGAATTACCAAAGCGCGGCTGTCTATACCATCAATGGCTACAATATTTTGTTTTTCGAAATAATCCTGCAATGAATTATCGGCGGCAAAGCGGGAGTATTGTTCTTCCAGGTTTCTTCCTATGATTCCTTTTACTTTGATAGAATCACTCTCTACTTCATTTTCATTGATGCCATAATTTCCTATATGAACATTGTTCATAATTACGATTTGACCATAATAACTTGGGTCAGTAAAAACTTCCTGGTAGCCCGTCATTCCTGTATTAAAGCAAATTTCGCCGGTAGCGGTTCCTTTTTTTCCAAAAGCCCTTCCATGGAAAATATGGCCATCTTCTAAGATCAATATAGCCGAAGAGTGAGATTGTGTGTCAGACATTTTAATAGTTTTGCAAAGAAAAGAAATTGATAGCAAAAAATAGTAAGTTTCAAAAAAAGTTTTGCAGTTCTTTGTAATTTCATGTGGATAAGAACCACGTGCCTCATTAAACCAAAATCCTCAATATTTGTTTGTTTGCTATATTCATTAAAATTCTGAAAGTCTTCTTTTTATTTTTTTAAAGGGGAAAAACCAACATTACAACAATCCAATACACAACAACATCCAAAAAAAAATCAATTCACACAATTATATTTAAATTTACTTTCATAAAAAACAGGAATCCTTCTTTTACAAAGACAAGTCTATGTTTAATGCAAAGCACATAAAAACTTCCTTTCTTTTTATATTTTTTTCTCTTCTATTTTTAAATTGTTTTAGCCAGATGAGCACTGATAAATTATTAGAACAAAAACTCGACTCCGTTTTTGCGAATATTTTTAATCCAAATGAACGGGGTGGAAGTATTTTTATTCAGCAGGCTGATAAGATTCTTTATTCAAAGTCTTTTGGATTATCCGATCTGAAAAAGAAAATTAAATACACTTCAAATACGGTTCAAAATCTCGGATCCATATCAAAGACATTTGTAGCTTACGGAATATTAATTCTTCAAAACGATGGTAAGCTTTCTATTGATGATAATCTTTTAAAATATTTTCCGGATTTTAAAAATAAAGAAATTGCCAAAAAAGTTACTATCAGAAATTTACTTACACATACTTCCGGATTACCCGACAGCCGTGATATTGAGCGCGACAGTGTTTTTTATTTAACAGCAAAGGATGAAGAAAACTGGGCACCGATAAAACTGACTGATTCATTGAATTTTGAACCCGGAAGTAATTATGAATATTCTAATCCTGCCTACAATGGATTGGCTTTGATCATTGAAAAAGTGAGCAAAATGAAGTGGCAGGATTTTATCAAAAAATATATTTTCGGACCAGCCGAAATGACGAACAGCAAAATTACTGATGGCTCCTACCCTTCTAAAAATGTGGCCCATGGCTATAGAAAAATTAACGGCCATTGGGAAGAATATGATTATGGAGAATATCCAACATTTGCCGCATCGGGCAATGGCGGCGTATGGAGTTCAATAAACGATTTAAGAAAATATGTGGATGCAATAAAAAGATGCTCTTTTACAGATTGCAATACCATCAGCTTATCAGAAACTCCCTGGCATCCAAAAAACTGGAACCAGGAAACGCCACCCTGGACAGGCTTAGCATGGTTTAATCATAAATCTTACCTGCATGGCGTAAATCCGAATGAACAATATACCGTGATAGAACACGATGGTGATCAGGGTGGATTCAGAGCGCATTTAATAATGATTCCCGAGCCTGATATTACCATTATCTGGCTTACTAATAATGAGAAAATGATCACAAAACCAATATGGGATTTGATGCTGGAATTGGGATATGTGAAATAGAAGTAATCAAAAAAATTGCATTAACGCCTATTTAACCTAAAATCTTTGCAAAAAAATTGGCTAAAGTAGATGCCAATTCATTTTCCAATTCTTATCAGCATTCGTTTACTTTGCAAAAAAATAATTTTCATCTGTCTGTTTGCTAAAGCAGCCTGAACCATAAAAATCATTTTCAACTAAATGTATAACGATAAAAAAATTGTTGTTGTTCTTCCCGCCTATAATGCCGCGCTTACAATGGCGAAAACCATTTCCGAAATTCCTATGGATATAGTGGATGAACTGGTACTTGTGGATGATAACAGCACAGATAATTCAATTGAGGTGGCACAAAAATTAGGAATCAAACATATCATTGAGCATACCCAAAATAAAGGTTATGGCGGCAATCAAAAGAGTTGTTATGATAAGGCATTGGAATTGAACGCGGATATTATAATTATGCTTCATCCTGATTATCAATATACGCCAAAGCTCCTGCTGGCAATGATTTCAGTGATTGGTAATGACTTATATAAAGTGGTATTTGCCAGTCGCATCCTTGGGAAAGGCGCTTTAAAAGGCGGAATGCCTTTATATAAATATATCGCCAATCGTATGCTTACTTTTTTTCAAAATGTATTGATGAATCAAAAACTTTCTGAATACCACACAGGATACCGCGCTTATCATAAAGACGTGCTGGAAAAAATAAATTACCGCCAAAATTCTGATGATTTTATTTTTGATAATGAAATGATAGCAGAGATATTTTATAATGGTTATGAGATCGCTGAAATTACCTGCCCTACCAAATATTTCAAAGAAGCTTCCTCTATTAATTTAAACAGAAGTATCACTTATGGATTAGGAGTATTGAAAGTCTCTGTTCTTTATTTTCTTACAAAGCTTAAAATTTATAAATGGAAATTGCTAACCCAATAAATAAAAAACAAAGCAACTTATATCTTGTCATAATTATTTTATCAGGAATAATTTTCTTTATTCCTTTTTTAGGAAGAGTTCATCTTTTTGATTGGGATGAAATCAATTTTGCGGAGTCGGCACGCGAAATGATTGTTACCGGGAATTATCATCGTGTACAAATTAATTTTCAGCCATTTTGGGAAAAACCTCCTTTATTTTTTTGGTTGCAAGTGGGTGCTATGAAAATATTCGGCATCAATGAATTTGCTGCAAGATTTCCGAATGCGGTCTTTGGCATTATCACTTTGGTTACCTTTTTTCTGATTGGTAAAAAATATAAATCTCCCCGGTTTGGTTTCATCTGGGCTATAAGTTATCTCGGCACTTTTCTTCCGCATTTATATTTTAAATCAGGTATTATAGATCCTATATTTAATTATTTTATTTTCCTGGGAATATATTTCATGTACCTCAATGTTAGTGGGAAAATATGGAAAAATAAATTTGTGTATCCTTCCCTGGCCGGTCTTTTCATCGGATTAGCTACTTTGACAAAAGGGCCTGTGGGGTTATTGGTTTTCCTGATTTCATTTTTTGTTTATTTTATTTTTATCAGGTTTAAAAACTTTCCCAACGTAAAAAAAATTCTTCTATTCATTTTCTTTTTTACCATCATTTGTTTGCTCTGGTTCGGGCAGGAAGTAATTAATAATGGCTTCTGGTTTTTAAAAGAATTTCTTTCTTACCAGCTTGATCTTTTCCTGCATCCTGTTGCCAGTCATGGTGAACCATTTTATTATCATTTTGTAGTAGTATTTATCGGATGCTTTCCTATTTCAATCATTGCACTGCCTATTTTATTTGGAAAACTTTCCGGTTGGTGGGGACACCAACCGGAGCAACGCGCCGTGGGCGGTGTCCTCACCGCCCACAATCAAACACAAGGAGATTTTTTACGATTAATGAAAATCCTTTTCTGGACAGTAATGATCCTCTTCAGCATTACTACTACAAAGATTGTTCATTATTCTTCGCTTACTTATATGCCACTTGCGTTTATGGCTACCTGTTATCTCGACTGGCTGATAGTAAACAAACAAAAAATGAAGATTTCTCTTTTGATTTTAATTGCTTTTATGGGATTTGTGTTTTCTTTTTTGTTGGCCGCACTTCCTTATGTAGCCAATCATCATGAGTTAATATTACCTTATTTAAAAGACCCTTTCGCAGCAGCAAGTTTGAATGTAAATGTGCATTGGAGCGGTTTTGAAAGCTATATCGGTATAATTTATTTTATAGCAGTAATTCTCGCTGTTATCTTTTTTTACAAAAAGAAAAATTGGAAAGGGATTCTTTTTCTCTTTTATTCTACAGCTGTTTGTCTCTTTATTTATTTGCTGGCTGTAGTTCCAAAAATTGAAAAATATTCTCAAGGCCCGGCAATCAACTTTTATGAAAGCCTCGCCGGGAAAGATGTATATGTGTGGCCCATAGGATTTAAAAGTTACGCCCAATATTTTTATGCAAAAAAACCTGCCTCTCCTGTATATGGAGAAAAGGATGAACAATTTTTATTGAAAGGAAATATTAGCAGGCCTGCTTATTTTGTTGTAAAAATTACCAATACGGGTTTTGATAGTACCTGCAATAATTGTGAGTTAATTAAGCAGGAGGGCGGTTTTAAATTTTACAAAAGAAATGCGGTAAAGAACTGAAATCACTACAATCATTATCAATAAAGTCATTCTTGATTTTTTCTTTTTTCTAAGCCTGTAACTCTCAATACCTTGCCGGATACGGCTTTTCACCATAATGAACAAGACTCAATGAAGTGTCAACTTTGAACCTTACAAATTAATTTTACAATCCATTATAAAACGATCTTGTTCTGTTGATTTTTAAATCCTGCAGTAATGGAGATTTCGGACTAAGATTAATACTGAAATACCTGTAAATCCCGAGAGGGGTTACGTTGATAGACATTTGCCAGCAATGCAAATCTCTTGAAATGGACATGGTTAATGGATTCAATTGCCCAAGCGTGACATTATAAAATCCGTTAACAGCCATTTGCCATTTTGGAGTTAGATTTAGAGTTCCACTGAAATTCAAGTTCTGATTAAAATTATTTTTAAACCCTGTACCATATAAAAATTGCTTTATAAGAGAAAAAGAATAACTAAGATTTACAGACCAGGGAATATTAAAATCCGCATATTCGCCAGGGTTATTTCTTATATAAGCCATGTTAGTATTAAGTTGATCCTGGTCGTAACCCTGCTCGATCGGAGGCGGCGATTCGCCTGGTTTTACTCCTGATTTAGCACCCGTTTCTTTATTACCGCCTCTAAACGAACTTGATAAAGAAATACTGGCATTAGTTAATCGTCCTAATGAAACTGGACGTGTTTTCCAGATTAAAATATTGGTATCAATCCCATATTGATTTACCTGGTACGGATCAAAGTTTGCAGAAGAAGTAATATTTATTTTATTAAACAAATTAGTAGAAGCATTCGCAGAAATATTTGAAAAATGATGAAAATCAACGGGGAAAAAATTATAGCTGCCATTAAAGCTGAGTACATCAAGTAATGATATTTTCTTTACCCCGCTTTTACTGGTATCTTTCTTATCTCTCACTTTCATCGAAAGGTTATTATTCAGTCCAAAGTTGAAGCCTCCGAATCTTCCGTTGGTATAAGCTGAATAAAGATTGTAGCCACCTGCATAATAGGGCAGCACACTTTTGTTGCCAAAGGAATCTGTCTGTACAGTATAATAATTATTCCTGTTAAAATTAGGCTGATAGCTGATACCAAAGGTAGGCGTGAGTACATGCCGTATAGCGATGATCTTCGCGTCCTTTTTCTTTGAAGCAAACATTCCATAAATTTTTGTAGTAACACTTAAACCAAAAGCCATTTGTCTTGCTGTGTAAAATCCCTTTTGAATATTAGTAGCATTCAAGGTATCTCTTGCAGTATCCCATGACTGGGTTACTTTATTTTGATACCAGGTTTCGTCATAACTTACTGATGGGGCTAATTGAAAAACGCCCATTTGTGGAAGAGATAAACTGATAGGTATTGAATGATGTGCGCCCCATTGTAGCGTATCGCCTATTTGTTGAAAAATACTTTTATTTTTTACCGTATCATAGAAAGAAAATCTGTTTTGCGCATTTAGATTATACCCTATGCCAAGGTTCTCATACCACTTCAAAGGCCCTACCGCATTTTTTCTTCTGAAAGGATAAATGGTGGTCATAGTAAATCCTAAGGTGGGTAAACTCACATTGATCAATTTCAAATTGGTATTTTGATCATGGTTTGCAGTAATAGTTAAGTTAAAAGGTTTATCCTGCCACGTTTTTGAGTAAGCGATGGAAGATGTCATCTGATTTTGAAAATTGAGAGTTGCATTATTAGGTACCAAAGAATTATAACTACTGCTTCCTGCATTTACATTGGCGGAAAAAGTAACGCCAGGCCTCGATTTGGTGTCGGCACTATGACTCCAGGTGACATGATAGGCCCTTGTTTTTTGAAAATCAGGATCTCCCTTAAAATTTATATTAAAGTTTTCAATGTCAAAAGCGAAATTTCCACTATAATGGTATCTTTTTGAATAGCGTGGATTAATATTTAAAGACCAGCCACCGTATGAGTAAATACTCGATCGTACTATAAAATCCCAATAATCATTGATTACTTTATAATAACCAAGTCCTTCCAGGCCAACGCCCCTTTGTTGGTTCACTGCAAAATTGGGAGGCAAGAACCCTGAATGTCTTCCCTGGTTCAGAGGAAAAATTCCGAAGGGAAAATAAATGGGGATAGGCACTCCTTCTACTTCAGGATGTACAGGCCCTGATATGGCCACTTTATTTGTAATAAATTTTATTTTATTACTGATAAATGCAAAGTGAGGTGTATCAAGATCGCAGGTAGTAAATCTTCCCTGTAATGCATAAAAAACATCCGGACTTACTTTCTTAATTACTTTTCCATACACATACATTTCACCTTGTTGTGTATAAGTGCTTTTGGTTAGCCCTTTTCCACTTCTCATATTAAACCGGATAGAATCCATTTGTGAGGTAAAACCTGGTTGCTTAAATGTTGGAAAAGCGATTACTTTCCCAGTACTGTCTCTTTTAATAGAAGCAATAATATCACCGGAGGATTCATCAAAAGAAATTATCGGACCGGTGAGATCATTATCTCTATAATTGGAAGTTACTTTTTTCCCATAAAGAGTTACTCTTTTTCCCGGAACATCAATAACCATCGAATCTTCAGCAGTATATTCTATAGGAGCTACCAGCGCATTTTTAGCCAATTTATAATTTATGGTATCTGCATTTGTCTTGTGTAAAGAGGTATCTTTTTTTGAAAGAGAATCTGTTTTATTCAAAGACACCGTATCAGATGAATCTTTATGTGGTAATGGTAAAGTATCTGTTTTAAAATTTCGCTTTTCTGCAACAGAAAAAAAGTTTTCCTTTGATGAAGTTTTTTGTGAAGAATCGGAAGAAAATATTTGAGGAGAATTGAATGGAATATTTTTATCAAAAATTTTTCCAGGAATATTTTTCCCTTTACTGGTAATCGTGAATAGGATTAATACAAGCAGGATAGCTGTAAAAGCCGTTGTTGAAAGAGATTTTAAGCTAAATTTGTTTTTTTTGCGCATAGCAGTAAGGCAACAAAAATAGAGATATTCCAATTAAGGATATGTGAAGATTATTAAAGAATTCAATTAACCCAATTTAAAATTATATTTATAAATGTTTGTATTTAAAAGATTTTGGCATCCTCCATTTTTAATTCGCACTCTTCTTGTTTGTTTACCTATATTTTTGTTTTTTAATATAACCGCATTTTCTCAGGCACCCAGAAAAATAAAAACAATCATTATAGATCCGGGGCATGGTGGTAAAGATCACGGCGCTATCGGCGAATATGAAGGTTCGCTTCAATCCAAAGAAAAAAATATAACTCTTGCCATTTCAATGAAATTGGTGGACGATCTAAGGCAGGCAATGCCTGATGTAAATATTATCCCTACAAGGACAACAGATGTATATATGTCTGTACATGAAAAAGCCCAGTTTGCCAATGATCACCATGGTGATCTTTTTGTATGCATACACGCAGATGCCGTAACTTTAAGGACTAATTACAGGATTATAGGCCATCGCATGGAAACCTACCATACTATCCATTACGTAGGGAAAGGGAAAAACAGAAAAAAGGTAGTTACCAAACATACCCGCAGAGTTTCTATAAAGGAATATTATAAATTACCTACCTCAAGAAAAGGAACGAGTACGCTGATATTGGCGGCACGTCAAACTGATGACAAAATAAAAGCGCTGGAAGAAGGTGATTTGGGATTTGATACTGACGATGACGATAGTACAACGAATATTAATTACGATAGTCCTGAATATAAGGCAAGCGCTCTTTTATATTCACAAAATTATTTTAGAAAAAGTTATCAGCTTGCATCCCTGGTACAGGAAGAAATTGTAAAAACCGGAAGGAATGATCTGGGAGTTTGGCAGCGCGAAAAGGGCCTTTGGGTGTTACATGCCACTCAAATGCCTGCCATATTAATTGAAACCGGCTTCGTAGAAAATTATGATGATGAGCGATACCTCAATAGTGAGAAAGGCCAGGAAGAAATAGCCCAGGCAATTACCGATGCCATTGTTAAATATAAAAACCAGGTAGAAAATCCTAAAGCTATTACCAGCGTTGCAACTCAGGCCGTACAGAAATAACCTCATTCTTTCATTTAAATATTATGAAAGAAATGTATCTCCGCAGATTTTTATTCCTATCATTTGATAGTAATTTCATTTAGTTTCTATCCCAGATGAAGTTTTACTATTTTCGCAGAATAGTTTTTTAACAAGATTTCTGTTACAAAAATTTTCTTCTGACCAAATAAAACCAAATGAAACTAAATAACGAAACTAAGATTGGGATGATGGCGATATTGGGAATTGGAATATTGATAATTGGATTTAATTTCCTGAAGGGAAAGGGTCTGTTTAAAAAGGAAAATCAAATCTACGCTGTTTACCAGGATGTACAGGGCCTTGTAAAATCGAACCCTGTTGTAATCAACGGGTTACAGGTAGGCAGAATAGCAGACATTGACGGAGGAAGGGATATGAGGAAAATTGTAGTAACTGTTTCTCTAAATAAAGAAGTAAATATTCCTAACAATTCACTTGCCGTTATCAATCCTAATTTGCTGGGAAGCCCTACGCTGGAAATACAATTGGGATCATCCACCACCTATTTAAAAAGTGGAGATACACTTCTTACAACCCTTAGCGGAGGCGCTTTTGACGAAGCAATGAAACTCATCAATCCTGTATTATACGAAGTAAGAAATGCAGTGCAATCATTAGATTCGGTACTTACAAGCCTAACAGGCGTTTTTGATAAGCGTGCTAAAAGTAACATACAAAGTATATTGCAGAATTTGAATTTAGCTACCGCGTCTTTCGTAGTAACTTCAGCTTCGCTAAAAAAAATAATGGATACTCAAAACGGAGCTTTGACAAAATCTCTTGAAAATGTAAATAAGTTTACTTCAAACCTGAACACCAATAATGGAAAATTAGACAGCATCATGGAAAATACAAAAGTGTTTTCCAAAAATCTTTCAGAAATGGATTTGAAAAAAACGCTTGATACTTTAAACGTAGCTATCAACAATTTTAAAGAAGGAACCGAAAAATTAAATAGTAAAGAAGGATCCATAGGCTTGCTGCTCAATGATAAAACGCTGTACAATAACCTGGAAGCTACTTCCAATAAACTGAATATATTGCTGGATGATATAAGGGTTCATCCAAAAAGATATGTCAACTTTTCTGTTTTTGGAAAAAAGGATAAAGGTAATTACTTAAAAGCCTCCCTTGCTAATGACACCCTAAAAGCGGCTAACCAATAACATGTTCCAACCGGCAAAATATGGTTTCCTGATCTTTTTTTTAATGATGGGTCATTATTCTTATGCCCAGGTAACACCTCAGCCACAAGCTCCGGCAGATACAGTAAAGGTATTTCAAATTCTTCGTGGCCCCAGTATGCGCGCCATTAAAATTGATTCTGTGACAACCCTTCAAACCATTGCCGGGGGAGCTATTGTAAAACAGGGAAACACTTTGTTTAACAGCGACAGCGCTGTAGTAAATCCCACCGCTCATACCCTGGAGGCATTTGGAAACGTAGTAATAAACCAGGGAGACACAGTACACATATATTGCCAACATCTTATATATTTTGGCATAGAAAAAATGGCTTATTTCAAAAAAGATGTAAAGCTAAATAATAAAAGCGGGACGTTATTTACAGACAGCCTTGATTATAATCTCAAATCCGGCATAGGAAATTTTTACAATGGAGGAAAAGTAATAGAAGGCAAAACTACTATTACGAGCCTGGAAGGAACTTATTATGATGATACAAAAGATATTTATTTTAAAAACAATGTAAAACTGGATGAACCTCAAAAACGCATACGCGCTGACTCGCTTTTGTACAACATGCAAACACGCAAATCCAATTTTATAAGTAATACCAATATTAAAACTCCTGAAGTAGAAATAAACACCACACAGGGTACTTATGACCTCAATACAGGTAATGCTTTTTTCACAACCCGTACTACAGTGAAAGATAGCAGCGGCCGGCTTTATTCGGCTAATAATATGGCGCTTGAAAACATAACCGGCAATGCACAGCTTGAAGGGAATGCCGTCATCATTGATTCTGCGGGAGGCTACACAATCATTGCCAACCAGATCTTCATGAACAAAAAAAAGAATTCATTTCTTGCTACCCGAAAGCCAGTTTTGATAATAAAACAAAAATATGACAGCACCTACATTGCTGCTGATACTATTTTTTCCGGTTTTACCACTTTTGTAAAAAATGAAAACGATGTCTTACATAAAGACAGCGTTGTGAACTTTAATGCAAAAGAAAACAAAAAAGTTAAGGAGACCATTCTCAATGATTCAACCCCCGGAATTGCAGAAATATTACAAAATGAGATAGTGACTACTGCAGAAAAAAAATCCAATTTGAATGATACTTCAAAAATTAAAATAAAAAATAAATCGTCCAAACCGGATAATGAAAACATTCCGCCCCCTGAAAGAGATACGTTGCTTAAAGAGGTATTTCCCAAAGAACATAAAATAGATTCTTTGCAAAGAAAAGATTCTTTGCAAAAGAAAATGAATGTAGGTCAAATCATAGATTCATCAAAAATTATCAATCCGAAAATCAATGATAGCCTGGTTTCCATTAAAACACCAGGAAAGGATTCTGTAAATAGAACAGATACTTCCATAAGATATTTTCTTGCATTTCACTATGTAAAAATATATAACGATTCACTTCAGAGCATTTGCGACAGTATGTTTATTTCTTCCAAAGATTCTGTTTTCAGGCTATACTATAATCCCGTGGTGTGGAGCGGAAACACGCAAATAGCCGGTGATACCATATTTCTATATACAAAGGATAAACAACCCGAAAGGTTATACGTTTTTGAAAGCGGCTTGATAGTAAACAGAACTAAAGAAGGTTTTTTTAACCAGATGTCGGGCAAAACGATCAACGGTTATTTTGTAGATGGTAAAATTGATTACATGCGCGTAAAGGGCACGCAGGCAGAAAGTATTTATTATATGCAGGATGATGACAGCGCCTACATAGGAATGAACCGCGCCACAGGAGATGTGATAGATCTTTATTTTAAAAATCAGGAATTGAATAAAGTGATCTTTATTAACCAGATACAAGGCAAGATGTATCCCATGAATAAAATTCCGGAAGATCAAAAAAAGCTACGTATATTTAAATGGCTTGATAGTAAACGGCCCAAAAATAAGGCGGAGTTATTTGAATAGGTATTGGATTACTCCTCTTCTTGTGAAAGATGCGAACCATCTTCATCTGCAATTTTTAAGTCCGGGAAAAAAGATACGAACATTAAAGCAATACAACTAAGGATCAATAAATATAAGCCGTATTCTTTACGGGGGCAAATGGTGCGGTAACAGGAAGTGAACAAAATATAAGTTCTGATTAAATAGCCGAGATTGAGGGCTGCAATAAAAATAAGCGTTCGTTTAGCCCATATTTTATCAATAAAAATCAATATTACTGAGCATACTGCGAAAAAAACAAATACTTTTCCCGGCTTACCGTAAATTTCCTTCTCTGAAAAAAAACCGTTAAAGGATTGATGAAGGTCAGGATAATAAGCCCATGGAAGAAAGCAACTAATAATTAAGAGAAGGCTGGCTGCGAAGCCAATTTGTTTATAAAATTTCATAATTCAGGAAAGAAGTAAAATATTTTTTTTGGGCGTGCAATGATACTCCATTTTTTTTATCCAGAATTTAGTTGTTCAAAGTATGAAAGTTCCGCCGGTTTTTTTTGAAACTGTATTCAAAAAAATATTAGGGAGTAAAGCAGAATTTTTTATTCGTAATTATTTTTCTTTTTTTGTGGAATTACAGCCACCGTCAACCTGCTTACACAAAACAATTTCTCTTTATCATCATAGATTTTAATATCCCAAACATGCGTAGTCTTCCCTAAATGAAGCGGTTTTGCAATTGCCGTTACGGTTCCTTCGCTTACGCTTCGTAAATGATTGGCATTGATTTCAAGCCCTACGCAATAATATTTCTCCCTGTCAATTACTAATGCAGAAGCAACACTGCCAACGGTTTCAGCAAGTACGCACGAAGCGCCTCCATGTAAAAATCCATAAGGTTGGCGTGTCGTATTATTTACCGGCAAGGATGATTTTAAATAATCATCCCCTATTTCTACCCATTTTATTCCAAGATATTCAGTCATGGTGTTTTTACCAATGTGGTATAATTCATCCAGGTTAATATTTTTTTGAAACCAAATAGACATTCTAATTGTATTTGTTTAATTCGTAAAATTCGTATGCAAAATCCGTATTCAATAAATAGATTTTTTTACCACCTCAGGTAAAAACTGAGAAATATCTCCACGATTCCTGATTACATCTCTTATTAACGTGCTGGCAATAGAAGTAAATTTAGGAAGACAGGTTAAAAAAATAGTTTCAACATTATTTTTCAAACTCCTGTTCATATCGGCAATTGCTTTTTCGTATTCAAAATCATTTACATAACGAATACCTCTTAAAATAAAATTAGCCCCCACTTCTTTGCAGCAATCTACTGTTAATCCATCATAAGCGAGTACGCCGATCTTAGGTTCACTCTTATAAATTTTCTTGAGCCATTCCAGGCGCTGTTCTTCTGAAAACATAGGTACCTTACTGCTGTTTCTTCCTAATCCTACATACAATTTATCAAATAAAGGAAGCGCCCTGTCTATAATGTCGGTATGCCCAAGTGTAACGGGGTCAAAGGTTCCGGGAAATAAACATATTCTTTCCATAAAGAGCAGGTTTCTTTTGAATGAAGGATAAACTTAATTAAAATTTTGCTTATTGCTGAGTAAATATAACACAGCCATTCTTACCGCAACCCCATTTTCTACCTGCTGCAAAATAACGGATTGTTTGGAATCTGCCACATCGCTGTCTATTTCCACTCCCCTGTTTATCGGGCCGGGATGAAGAATTATAATCTCTTTATTTAAACTATCCAGTAATTTTTTACTTACGCCATAAGCAAGATTATATTCCCGTAAAGAAGAAAATAAAACCTGGTTTTGCCTTTCTAATTGTATGCGAAGTATATTTGCCACATCGCACCATTGCAATGCTTTTTTAAGATTATATTCTACCCGAATATCGAATGCCTGTTTTATATATTTCGGAATCAAAGTAGGCGGGCCGGCAACCATCACTTCGGCGCCTGCTTTTTTTAATAAATAAATATTGCTGAGCGCCACTCTCGAATGCATAATATCCCCCACAAGAACAATCTTTTTTCCTTCTAATTTCCCCAATTTTTCTTTTATGGAAAATGCATCCAGTAATGCCTGCGTCGGATGTTCATTAATTCCATCGCCGGCATTTACAATCGCAACAGGAATATGTTTGGCCAAAAAATGCGGCGCGCCGCTGGCACTATGTCTCATCACTACCATATCCACTTTCATGGAAAGAATATTATTCACGGTATCCAATAAAGTTTCTCCTTTGGAAACGGATGAACCGGAGGCAGAAAAATTGAGTGTATCAGCGCTTAATCTTTTTTCGGCAAGCTCAAAAGAGATCCTTGTGCGCGTAGAATTTTCGTAAAATAAATTCACGATTGTGGTATCGCGCAATGACGGTACTTTTTTTATGGGCCTCTGTAAAACCTCTTTAAATTGGGCGGCAGTAGAAAGAATTAATTCAATGTCTGAAAGTTGTAAATCTTTAATGCCGAGAAGATGTTTGGTGGATAGTTGCATTAAAGGTCAAAGCTAAATGAAAAAAATTAAATTGGGAAAATATACCTAATCTTTTTAAAGACGCTTTGAGGAAAATAGGAATCCCGGATATTTATTCGTTTGCTGTCAGGGATAAAAAATTCTTAGCTTCTTTCCAAAACAGAAGACCTTATGGGCTACGATATTTCTTAGCTGTTGATTTTTTGGTATGATGCACCGAACTTATGAAAATTTCTTTTTTTCTTTTGTAAATCCTATAAACAATCACATAAGGAAACTTTTTTAATAATGCTTCACGATATTTTGGATTTCCATTACTTCCAAAGGTTTCCAGGATGAGCTACAATTTCGCCAATTTTATTTTCTATTGCATCTAAAAATTCAAATCCCAGGCCTTGCTGCCTTTCTTCATACCATGCAAACCCTTCATTAAAATCAACCTGTACTTTCTCATGAAGCCAATGGACATATTTCATTTCTTGTTGCCTGTTTTTCTCCGATAATTTAAAATAGCGGCTTCTTTCATATCTTCAAAATGCAACAATTTGGCTGTTCCGTTTTCGTAAGATGCAGTACGGCTTTCCATTTCTTTTGCAAAGGATTTATCTTCCCAAATATTATCATATTCCTGCTGTGCCATTACTATGGTTTTCACAACACTTAGCACCGTTTCCTTTTGTGATGGGCTTAATAACGATAAATAACTGCCTATTTGCTTTTCAACTGTGGAAGTACTCATAGATAAACGTTTATACGAATTTAAGTTTTTTAAAGAGAATTATAAATGGTTTTTATCATAAAATTCTTATGAAAAATAACATTTAATAATGGAACCTGCATTGAATTATATGCAATCTATCGTCTTGTATTTTATAAACAAAGCGATGTTCATTATCAATTCTGCGAGACCATAGTCCTGATAAATTTTCTTTTAATGGCTCTGGCTTTCCGATACCATCATATTTATTCCTTTGGCAATCTTTGATTAACTCATTAATCCGTTTCAGTTTTGACCTATCATTTTTTTGCCAAAACAAATAATCTTCCCACGCATTTTGCTGCCATACAATTTCCATTAATCTTAAATTAGTGAATGTGTAGAAAATTTCCCTTTTCCCATTTCATTGATTGATTCCTGTAGCCTTTTTCTATTTTTTTCGGTACTTAATAAATACATAGTTTCTTTCAAAGAATTATATTCATTAAGAGAAATTACCACTACATTTTTTCCTTTACTTCGTGAAACGATAATCACTTCATCATCATTACTGACTTTGTCTAATGAGGACTTAAGGTCTTTTCGAAATTCAGTATAATTTAAAACTTCCATATTGTACTTATTAAAGTACAAATATAAGTACTTTTCTTACCATTAAAATATAAAATCCATTCTAATAATTGTCTTGCCACAATAATTAGAAAAAGTGAATAAAAATCCGTTTACTGTAAAAGATGATTACTGAAAATGAAAAATATCTATCAATACAAATTCACTTCTTCCTTATCCCACTCCACTTTTACTTTTTGAGAAATAATGGAATCAATGGATTTGCCGCAGTAATCTGGCTGGATAGGCAATTGGCGGCTGTACCTGCGGTTAATTAGAACACAGAGTTCTACTTTTTTTGACCGGCCAAAAGATAATAATGCATCTAAAGCAGCACGGATAGTTCTACCCGTATATAATACATCGTCTATAAGAATCACGTTTTTGTCTTCGATAGAAAAAGTAATATCAGTCTGGTTGGCTTCATGCAATTCGCTACGAACATCATCCCGGTAAAAAGTGATATCTAATTTTCCGTATGGAAAATTTTGCTCCGGCTTTATTTTTTTTAATTGTTTATAAATTTTATCTGCCAGAAAAATTCCACGAGGTTGCAAACCAATTAAAACTACAGATGAAAGGTCAGCATAATTCTCTATCACCTGGCAAGCCAGGCGCTCAATGGTAATTTGAAGTTGATGTTTATTGAGAATTGTAACCCCTGCCCCTAAAGGGGAATTATTGCTGCTCTCTAAAGAAGTATGGGAATTAAGCTCTTTCAAATTATTTTATATTATAGGTATCAGGTTTTAGGAAATACAGTAAACAAATAAACACCCGAGATTCTTATTTTATTTCCGTGTAATCTGTTTAATCCGTGGTTTCCTATTCCCCTTTAGGGGTTAAGGGTTCCTCTTTCATAAAAGAATAACGGTAATCCGTAGCCGGGACAAAAGTTTCTTTAATAGTTCTTGCGCTCAGCCAGCGATACATATTTAAAATACTTCCCGCTTTATCATTGGTACCGCTTCCTCTTGCGCCGCCAAATGGCTGCTGGCCTACTACTGCACCGGTTGGCTTATCATTTATATAAAAATTACCTGCGCTGTTGGTCAATTTTTTTGTAGCAAGTTCCACGGCACTCCTATCCTGCGCAATTACTGCACCCGTAAGTGCATAAGGCGAGGTAGTATCCACTAATTTTATGGCATCTTCAAATTTATTTTCATCATAAACATAAATGGTAAGTACCGGCCCAAAAAGCTCATCGCACATAGTTACATATTTAGGGTCTGTAGCTTCTATTACAGTTGGCTCAATAAAATAACCATTGGTTTTATCACATTTTCCGCCAACTAATATTTTTGCTCCTTTATCTTTTTTTGCCTGTTTGATGTAGGCTTCCAATTTATGAAAACTCTTTTCATCAATCACTGCATTTATAAAATTGGTAAAATCTTCTACAGTCCCCATCTTCATGGTTTTTATTTCTGCAATCAATTTTTTCTTTACCTGCTGCGCAATGTTGGATGGAATATAAGCGCGTGAAGCAGCAGAACATTTTTGTCCCTGGTATTCAAACGCACCACGGCAAAGCGCTGTGACCAACACATCCACATCGGCGCTCTTATGTGCCAGCACATAATCTTTACCACCGGTTTCTCCCACTATTCTTGGGTAAGATTTATAGATTTTTGTATTCTCGCCTATCAGTTTCCACATACTTTTAA
Organism: Hanamia sp.; assembly: GCA_036509335.1. Taxonomy (GTDB): domain Bacteria; phylum Bacteroidota; class Bacteroidia; order Chitinophagales; family Chitinophagaceae; genus Ginsengibacter. Next base: position 95,354 of record DATCFT010000046.1, on the reverse strand, counting down.
ATACGGCGGTACTTCCTGTAAAATGAATCCCATCAAAATCAGGATGATTAAAACATACATCTCCCAAAGTAGGACCATCTACAAAAACCAAATTAATAACTCCATCGGGCAAACCCGCTTCTTTCAAAATCCTCATAAACATTTGCGCGCTGTAAACCTGTGTGTTAGCGCACTTCCACACCACCACATTGCCACACATTGCAGGCGCAGTTGGAAGATTTCCCCCAATTGAGGTAAAATTAAATGGAGTGATAGCGAGCACGAACCCTTCAAGAGGACGATATTCCATCCTGTTATGAATGCCCGCGCTGCTTATAGGCTGTTGCTTATATATTTCGCTAAGAAAATGAACATTAAACCTTAAAAAATCTATCAGTTCACACACCGCATCTATCTCTGACTGGAAAGCATTTTTACTTTGTCCTAGCATGGTTGCAGCACACATTTCAGGACGGTATTTTGTAGCCAGCAGGTCAGCCGCTTTCAGAAAAATATTAGCGCGATTTTCCCAGTTCAGGTTTGCCCATTTATCTTTTGCTCTCAGGGCCGCATTAATAGCTTTTTTTACATGTGATGCATCTCCCTGGTGAAAATTTCCTAATAAATGACTTCTCTCATGAGGAGGTCTTATTTCTACTTTTTTGCCGGTACGCACTTCCTCACTTCCGATGTACATAGGCACATCAATTTTTTTACTTTTTAATTCCTTCAGGGCAATTTTTAAAAGTTCCTTTTCCCTGCTTCCGGGGGCATAACTAAATACTGGCTCATTTGCGGGCAAAGGATAATAAAAGCTTCCAATATTCATAACTGGGAAATTTTTATCCCGCATTTATTCGGGATAGTTAACAGATAAAATAGGAAGCCTGAATCAATCAGGCTCCAAAATTATTTTTTCAAATACATTACTTCCTTTACCAGGTTCACTGTCCTTGGAACATCGGGTAAATATTGCGCAACAAGGTTTGGCGCGTAATGCATTGGAGCATCCAAAGATGTGATTCTACGAACAGGCGCATCCAAATAATCAAAAGCTTCCTTCTGAATGCGGTAGGCAATTTCAGAAGAAATGGAAGCAAACGGCCATTGCTCTTCCACAATCACGAGCCTGTTTGTCTTTTTAACAGATTCAAGAATTGTGTGCCAATCCAAAGGACGAATAGTTCTTAAATCAATCACTTCTGCGCTTATGTTTTCTTTTGCCAGTTCATCAGCCGCACCAAGTGCCACTTTCATCATTTTATTAAAAGAAACTATCGTTACATCTTTTCCTTCACGTGCTACATTTGCTTTGCCAATCGGAATCAGATATTCTCCTTCAGGAATCATCCCTTTATCACCATACATTACTTCGCTTTCCATAAATATGATGGGGTCGTTATCACGAATAGCGCTTTTCAATAATCCTTTCGCATCGTATGGATTACTTACAGAAATCACTTTCAATCCGGGAATATTAGCGTACATCGCTTCATAGGCGGTGGAATGCTGAGCGCCTAACTGGCCAGCACTCCCGTTTGGCCCGCGAAATACTATCGGGCAACCAACTTGTCCACCACTCATAGCCAGCATTTTGGATGCTGTATTTAATATCTGGTCAAGCGCAAGATTAGCAAAGTTCCAGGTCATGTATTCTACAATGGGTCGAAGGCCATTTTGCGCGGCGCCAACAGCTACCCCCGTAAATCCAAGCTCAGAAATCGGTGTATCAATTATCCTTTTTTCACCAAATTCTTCCAGCATGCCCTGGCTTACCTTATAGGCACCCTGGTACTCTGCTACTTCTTCTCCCATCAAAAACACCTTTTCATCACGCCTCATTTCTTCCTGCATTGCTTCCCGCAATGCTTCTCTGAATGCAACTTCTTTCATCAGTAAATTTTATTTTTAATTACTTTTATAATCATTCAAAATCCGTTTTCAAAAATGAGATGCAAAATTATCGGTTAAAGGGCAAATAATCAAAACTGTTTGTTGGAGATCAGCTGTCAGCTATCAGCTATGAGCAGTGAGCTATCACCCTTCTAATTTTAGTAAAACAACAAATATGCGAGATTCCTATTCATTACTATACTATTAAACCAATTAACTAAAATAATAAATCACTTTGCCTATTTCAACAACTCTTTCAACTTCTCAGTTAATTTGTCTCCAAAAACATTCTTAGCCACAATCACTCCATTTTTATCAACCAATACATTAGAAGGAATTGCTTTGATTCCATACTGGTCTGATGTCGCATTTTTCCAACCTAGTAAATCGGAAACCTGGTTCCAGTCGAGGTGATCATCAGCAATGGCTTTTTTCCACCTGTCTTTTTTGGTGTCGTAAGACACACCAAAAACAGTAAACCCTTTATCTTTAAATTGATTGTAAGCCACTACCACATTGGGATTCTCACGGCGGCAAGGGCCGCACCAACTTGCCCAGAAATCTATCAGAACATATTTTCCTTTTAAAGATGACAAACTCAATTGAGTACTATCAGGAGTAAATTGTGTAATATCAGGTGCCCGTTTTCCTATCGCCACTTTAGCATAAGTATCAATCATTTTTTTGATCTCCGTGCCCTTTGAAGAATTTTTTATTTTTGGATCCAATTCATTGTATAATGGTTCCAAATCGCTGGCCTCGGCATAATAACTATAATTCTCTACGATAGCCATTGCTGCGCGCATAGATTTAGGATAATCTCTTACAAATGCCGCCGTTACTTTTCTTTTTGCAGCCAATATTTCAATGTCCACATTATCGAGGCTATCCATCACTTTTGTGTTCTTATCTTTATATGCCTGCTCGTAAATTTTACTATCGGCATCTTCCCACTGGGTAATCGTTTTCATTCTTTCCTTCAATAATTTATCATCTGCATTTATGGGAGAACCCTTTACACTCAATAATCGCAAAGAGTCACCCCTTCCTGAGATTTCCATAGTAACGGGTTCTACATAAAAAGTAAAATAATCATTGGGCCTGTCGGACATAGTAAGTGAAGCAAAATAAGGAGAGGAAACAAACCCTGTAAATTGAAATTTGCCATTTTTTATAACTGTAGAATCCTTAAAAGTCTCGCCTTGTTTATAAATATTTAAAAAGATAGTTCCGCTTTTAATTTTTTCGAGATTCCCGTTTATAACATAAGATGAATCCTGCGCTTCAGATGAATAACTTAAAAATAAAATAACTGAAATAAATAAAATAAATCTTTTCATAAATATGTTTTGCTTCAAAGATATGTTTTTTGAGAAAAAAGGTTTTACCGCTTAAAGAAAGTTTGATGCCAGGAGTTTCAAAAAAATAAAACAAAAATCTCTGATATTTGTTTATTTACTGCATTTAATCCGTGCAGATCCTCTTAATTTTATTTAATGAAAAAATTTGAACCTTTCATAAAAAAAATCCACAGCGAATTCCCGGATTATATTATTTCTTCTATAAAAAAAACAGGAGAAGGCGATAACAGCAAAGCATTTATCATAAACGAAGAATATATATTCAGGTTCCCAAAAAGTAAAGATGCAAAAACACAAATGAGAAAAGAAATAGCTGTGTTGCCAAAAATAAAACCGCTTCTGAATATTTCCATTCCCATATTTGAATTCATCTCTTTTGAAACAAATTTTGCAGGTCATAAAATAATTCCCGGAGTGCCGTTAACTTTTAAGATTTATAATTCATTACATAAAAAAAACCAGGGATTAATTCAACAATCGCTGGCCAATTTTCTTTCACAATTACATCATATTGATTTATCCAAATTCAAGGATTGTCATTTAGAAACAATGGATCCCAAAGAAGAATATTGGGATAATTTTAGGAAGGCGCAAAAATTAATCTATCCGCATATTTCAAAAAATAAAAGAAATATCATTACCAAAATATTTACTGAATATCTCAGCAATCAAAATAATTTTAATTACACTCCTGCTCTTATTCATAACGATTTCAGTAAAGACCACATTTTATTTGATACAGCAAAACAACAAATAATGGGAATTATTGATTTCGGTGATATGGCATTAGGTGATCCCGATTACGATTTTATGTATTTGCTCGATGAATTTGGAGAAGAATTTTTAAAAAAAGTATTTAAAATATATCATCCAAAAAATAAAAAAGAGGTAATGAAAAAGCTGTGTTTTTTTTCCCTTACCAATAAATTGCAAATTATCCTTGTGTACAAAGATGACAAAGATTCAATTGATTTAGAAAATGCTTATAAAAATTTAGAAATATGGTTTAAAAAATTTGTTTCTAAAAAATAAAACAGCAATAGTTGTACAATTTTATCTTATTCATTTACAAAAAGTACAATTGGAAGCCAAAATAAAAAACTATCCCTATTTTTAGCGCTTTCTTAAAATTTAAAAATTCATCATGAGAATCAAGTTGCCTATTTTTAATCTGTTTATATTATTCGCATTTCTTTTTTCAGAAAATTTATATGCCCAAAATATTCCGGTAAAGCAGGTGCAGCTTAGTCAATTTGATCTGCAATCATCTTCCATCATTCCCGAATCAGGGGAAATACTTTCCAATACTTCTTATCATTCCAACGTGTATTGGTTCCCCGTGAAAGTACCATGTACAGTTCTTACAGGTTTAGTTGCCAATAAAGTGTACCCCGATCCCTACATCGGAATGAACAATATGCTGATCCCTGATGCATCCGATTCATTCAATCATCAATACCATCTGGAACAATATAGTTATCTTCCCAACGATCCCAATCCATGGAAAAAACCTTATTGGTACCACACTACTTTCACAGTTCCGAAGAGCGATAACGGGAAACATTTTCAATTAATTTTTAAAGGAATTAATTACCGCGCCGAAGTGTGGGTAAATGGAAATCGAATTGCCGATTCGTCTGAAATGGCTGGCATGTTTGCACAATATTCTCTCGATGTAAGCAAAGTAATTATGGCAGGAAATACTAATGTGCTTGCAGTAAAGATTTATCCGCTGGATTATCCCGGATTGCCTTCTACTCCTCAATTAAAAGCCCTGGGAGATTTCTTTGCAAATGGCGGTCCCACGGGAGATATAGGCAAAAATGTAACGATGCTTTGTTCTGTAGGATGGGATTGGATGCCTGCAGTCCGGGATAGAAATATGGGAATCTGGCAACCGGTTTATTTGCGTACATCAGGGCAGGTGGTAATACAAAATCCACAAATAAAAACTGATTTACCCAACCTTCCAGATACGAATGTTGCCCGGCTTTCACTTCATCTTTCTTTGAATAATTTTAGTGACGTTACACAAAACGGGAAATTAAAAATCATTATCAGTCCTGAAAATTTCAGCGGCCAATCTTTCAGTGTTGAGCAACAGGTTTCTACCAATGCAAATAGTTCTACTGATGTCAATTTAAACACCGCCAATATAAAACAATTCATCATTCATCAACCGCATTTATGGTGGCCAAACGGTTATGGTGAGCCGAATTTATACCGCATCCGTTTGCAATATGAAAAGAATAACCAGGTTTGGGACGATACTTCTTTTGTATTCGGCATCCGTATGGTTAGTTCTAAAATCGTAATGGTAAACGGATGGGCGCGCAGGGACTTTTATGTAAATGGAAGAAGAGTTCACCTGAACGGTGGCGCCTGGGTTCCTGATATGATGCTGAACAGGGATTCGTTGCGATATGATTATGAATTGCATTTGTGCAAAAATTCCAACATCAACTTAGTCCGCATCTGGGGCGGCGGTATAGCGCCACCGGATATTTTCTTTGAAATGGCTGATAAATATGGTTTGATGATATGGCAGGATTTCTGGATCACCGGCGATACACAAGGTGAGTTCAAAGGTCCAGCCAACTGGCCTTTGGAAGGAAATGTATTTATCAAAAATATGGTAAGCACTATATTCAGAATAAGAAATCATCCGAGCCTTTTGGTATGGACCGGAGGCAATGAAGGACACGCAAGAAAAGAATTGTATGATGCGATGCGAAATGATATTGCCACACTTGATGGAACAAGGCCGTTCATTCCAAGTTCTTCAGGATATGCAAAATTACCTGCGGGCTGGAAAGGTTCATGGCCGGATGACGGGCCTTCGGGCGTGTATAGCGGTGGCCCTTATTCATGGCAGGATGCAGCACATTATTATCAATTAGCAGATGAAGGAAAAGATTGGGTTTTCAAAGATGAAACCGGAATTCCCTCCCAGCCTCCTTATGAAACTTTACCGGATATCATTAACAATCTTGTTCCGGATTCTACTTTACCATTTCCACTAAATAATACCTGGGGATACCACGATGCCTGCGTAGGAAACGGGCATTACGATACCTATTACAACGCAATGGTTGAAAGGTACGGAGCACCGGTAAGCATGAAAGATTTTTCGAATAAAATGCAATTGGTAAATGCGAATGGCTATCGCGGAATTTTCGAAGCAGCAGGTCACAAACTGAATGAAACCGGCGGTGTGATGTTATGGAAATTGAATGCAGCCTTACCGAGTGTCATCTGGCAGGTTTACGATTGGTTTCTGAATCCTAACGCAGGATATTATTTTATGCAAAGAGCCTGCGAGCCTGTACACATCCAATTAAATCTTGATGATTCTGTGGTAGCTGTTATTAACCGCACTTATAAAGCACAACAAGATCTCAATGCAGATATAAAAGTATTTGACATCAACAGTAAACTATTATTCAGTCAAAATAAAAGTATCAATTTAAAAGCAACTGATGTAGAAGAATCATTGTCATCGGCAAATATTTTGTCAAAAGAACAAGGAATTTCTTTTGTGGTTCTGAATCTAAAAAATTCATTAGGAAAAAGCATTTCACATAATGTATATTGGTTTGCTCCCGATCATAATTTTAAGGCATTAAAAGAGATGCCTGCGGCTAATCTGGAAGTAAAAATATTAAAAACAGAAAAGGAGAAAAACGAAACCCGTTGGTCTTTTCAATTCACGAATACAACCGGCCATATTGCATTTTTTATTAACCCGCAAATCACCAAAAAAGGTAAAGAAATATTCCCGTCATTTTGGTCAGAAAATTATTTTTCTTTGTCGCCTCATGAATCCACTATCGTAAATGTAAGCATTCCCAATGCTGAAATAAAAGAGAGCAATCCTCAATTGACACTAAGTAGCTGGAATGTTGAAAAAGAGGTTATTTCTTTAGAAAAAGAGAAATAACTATTTTAGTTTTAACAGGTATAGCTAATTATTCATTTTGAAACTGAAAAGTTACCAAAACAGAAAAGTATTATAAATATTCCATAATTATGTTAAATGGCTTCTTATATTTAATAAAAATTCTAAGATTTGCAGGCTAAAAAAGTAAATAAATCAAAATGACAAAAAAAAGTAAATGGATTTTCATGGGAATGGCTATGATGATTTCGTTGCCATTTTACAGTATTGCACAGAATGATTCCACGGGTACAGATTCAGTAAAAGTAGCTCCCAACGATTGGTTTGAACTCGACAGAGCTACCACAGGATATTATGGAATAAGCCTTGACAAAGCTTATGATTTTTTAAAAGGAAGGCAAAGTAAAACTATTGTTGTAGCAGTTATAGATAGTGGAGTTGATACACTACAGGAAGATCTTAAATCAATACTTTGGCACAACCCCGGAGAAATACCACACAATGGAACTGATGATGACCATAATGGTTATGTAGATGACGTTTACGGATGGAATTTTATAGGTGGCAAAGATGGACGCAATCTTCACCAGGATTCAGAGGAAGCAGCAAGGTTATATTGGAAATTAAAAAGTAAATATGACAGCACTAATGTTGACACTGCAACAATGGACGCAGGACAGAAAGCTGAATATGCAACTTACCTTAGGGCTAAAAATGTTGTTACTCAAGGAATCAATCCCGCCGAAATGATGCAGATGAAAAGAATTTTACCCATCATGGAGAAGGGAGATTCTATCATTGGTAAAGATCTCGGAAAAACAGAATTTACCTGTAAAGATGTAAAGGATTATACCTCTGATGACATTAATGCAAAAATGGCTGCAGCCATCTATTTGAATATTGGTAAAATGAATGACAATTATGACCTTACAAACACAGATATTTTAAACGATTTACGTGGACAGATTCGTAAAGGCGATGCTGCTACCACGCCTCCGGAAGATTTTAGAGATGAAATTGTAAAAGATAATCCAAACGATATCAATGATCGTTATTATGGAAATAATGATGTAATGGCGGGTACTCCTTCGCATGGTACACACTGTTCAGGTATCATTGCCGCTGTTAGAAATAATGGCATTGGAATGAATGGCGTAGCAGATAATGTAAGGATCATGATGGTACGTGCCGTGCCTGATGGAGATGAACATGATAAAGATATCGCCAACGCAATCCGTTATGCCGTTGATAATGGCGCTGAAGTGATCAGTATGAGTTTTGGCAAAGGATTTTCACCTCAAAAAGCCTGGGTGGACGATGCAGTAAAATATGCTCAAAGTAAAGGAGTATTGTTAGTTCACGCTGCAGGAAATGATGCTAAGGATATTGATTCCGTTGAGAATTTCCCTAATCCGGTATATCTTGATAAGTCGGGAGTAGCTTCTAATTTCATAACAGTAGGCGCAAGTGGCGATCCTACTAATGGTGGTTTTACTGCAAGTTTCAGTAACTACGGCAAAAAATCAGTTGATCTATTTTCACCGGGCGTTAATATTTATTCCACCCTACCGGATAATAAATTTGGCGATTATTCAGGAACCAGTATGGCCACACCGGTTGTAGCAGGTGTAGCTGCTTTGGTGCTTGAATATTTTCCCGATCTGAGTGTTGAACAACTAAAATATGTAATTGACAATTCTGTGCAGCCCATCACAGAAAAAGTAAAAATGCCGGGAACAGATGATATGGTTAGTCTTTCGGATCTTTGCATTTCCGGCGGAGAAGTGAACGCTTACAATGCCGTGAAACTTGCTGCTACACTCAAAGGCGAAAGAACTAAATCAGATAACAATTCCGGGGAAAAAGATAAAAAAGAGAAAAAACACAAAAGGCATAAAAGAGGAGAATAAGACTATAATAATTTCATTCAAAAAAACCGGCAGAATAAAATTTGCCGGGTTTTTTTCGCAGTAAACACCCACCTGAACGAGCCATTCGGGAGAGACCTTCCAGGTTTTAAAAACCTGGAAGGTCTTATACCACTTCAGTAAGCCAACAAATAGCGAAGATTCCTGCTTTCAACAATAAAGCAATACAACAATTCTAATCCCTCCGATTTTTAATAGTAGTACTTTTGTAGAATAACTTTTTTTATTAATCGAAAGAAATATGGAAAATCAAAAAACCAATTTGGGAATCTACCCTCCTTATTTTTATACCTATATAAAATTGGTAGAGAACGAAGATTTGAAAACTGTTTTAAAGAACCAGGTAACCGAATACGGGCAGTTTTTAAATTCAATTCCCGAAGAAAAACGTCTTTATAAATATGCAGAAAGAAAATGGAGTATTAAAGAAGCGCTTCAGCATATCATTGATGCAGAAAGGGTTTTCGCTTATCGTGCCATGGCATTTTCAAGAAAAGATGTACACGCTCTTCCTTCATTTGACGATAAGGGTTATGCAGCTAATTCCAATGCTGATAACAGGAAATGGGAAGACCTGGTTGAAGAATTTACAACCTTGAGAAAATCTACCGAATATCTTTTCAATAGTTTTTCACAGGAACAAATGGATAATGTAGGGATAGCAAGTGATCATGAAATGAATGTGAAGGCTTTGGGTTACATTATTGCCGGCCATGCAAAACATCATATCAATATCATCCGGGAAAGATATCTTTCCAATTAAATTTTGATAAAAAATTCGTTCAATTAAATTATCTGGTTTGAAAATATTTTCTGCTTCGCAAATAAAGGAATGGGATTCATACACCATTCAGAATGAGCCTGTCAAATCCATTGATTTGATGGAACGGGCTGCTGTAGCTTGTTCCAACTGGTTAATTCAACATTGTAATAAAAATATTTCTTTCAAATTATTTTGTGGTAGTGGAAATAATGGTGGAGACGGGCTTGCAATCGCCAGGCATCTTTCTGAAAAAAAATATACCGTTTCTGTTTTTATTATAAAAAAAAATAAACCCGGGACTTCTGACTTTGAAAATAATTTAAAAAGGCTAAAAAAAGCTTCTGTCGCACTTGTTTTTTTAGAAAACGAAAAACAGCTCCCAACATTTTCTAAAGGCGATGTGGTAATTGATGCTTTATTTGGAACGGGATTAAACAAAAAGCCAACAGGCCTGTTTTCTGCATTGATAAAATATATCAATAACAATGCGAAAGATGTCATATCCATTGATGTTCCCAGTGGTTTATACATTGAAAAAAGTTCTGTAGAAAATCCCGTAGTCAGGGCTGATTACACACTTACTTTTCAAAATCAGAAGCTTGCATTTTTGATGGCAGAAAATGAATCTTATATTGGGAAAGTTATTTTGCTGAATATAAGGCTTTCGAAAGAATATGAAGAAAAAGAATCATCGCAATTTGAACTGGTTGATAAAAATCTGATCGGGAAAATATATATTCCCCGAAAGGCATTTGCCAATAAAGGAAATTACGGATATGCGTGCCTGTTAGCTGGGAGCTATGGAATGATGGGAGCAGCCGTTCTTAGTTCGAAAGCCTGTTTGCGAAGCGGGGTCGGAAAACTTACCTGTTATATATGCGAAGCAGGATACAATATTTTGCAAACTTCTGTACCCGAAGCAATGTGTAAAGTTTCGGGAGATAAATTTATTAACACTGAAGAGGATTTTAAGAATTTTGATGTGGTTGGAATTGGCCCCGGAATTGGCAAGTATCATAATCACAAGTATTTGCTGAAAAATTTATTCAAAAGTTTTAAAGGTCCTGTAGTCATTGATGCAGATGCATTAAATGTATTAAGTGAAAACAAATTTTTATATAAATCAATTCCTGCTAATAGTATTATCACCCCTCACCCAAAAGAATTTGAAAGATTATTCGGAAAATCTGATTCAGATTTTGACAGGATAAATCTTGCATTATCAAAAGCAAAAGAGTTACATATTTTTATTGTTTTAAAAGGCCATTATACTTTTATTGCTATGCCCAATGGAAATGCCTGCCTGGATGGCGCAGTCAGACAGGGATATTTTAATTCTACAGGCAATGCGGGTATGGCGACAGCCGGGGCAGGAGATGTACTTACAGGGATTATTACCGGTTTGCTTGCTCAAAAATATCCGCAATTGAATGCCTGTATTCTTGGCGTGTATCTTCATGGCCTTGCAGGAGATATCGCTGCTAAAAACAATTCAGAAGAAGCATTAATAGCAGGTGATATTATTGAAAATATGGGAAATGCTTTTAAGGAGATTTTATCAAAAAATATAACTTCTGCCAATTATGAAAATATCGAAGACTTCCCCATTTCAGATTGGGTTTCCCTGGTTTCTGAAGGAGAAGCAGGCTATCATACAAAAGTAAAAAGGACAAGAAAAGAAAATAAAGACGAATTCTTTAAATCTAAGAAATGAGGATATTTCCTGGTGCCTATATTTTAGCTTCTGTAGTAAATAAAGAATATCCTTTATTTACTTATTCTTCCAGTATAATCGTGTTACTGATCAATCTAAATTCATTTTATAAACATCACCGGTTTGTTCTCCAATTACATTTATTCTGAACACCAGTTCTATTTGGTTTGTAATTTTCACTACTAAAAGAATAATCTATCTTCATTAGAAAAGATATGTTCCATATTTGAATCCATATTGTAACTTAGCCCTTCAATTTTATTTTCATCAATTAATTCATGATCTGTAATGAAAAGAATAAATATTCTTGTTGTATCTTATTTTGTTGCCGGGCTTATCCTGTCACAAGCCGCTTTTGCAGGCGCTCCTTTTCCGAAGGAATCTCCCGGCACAGTTACAGCCTCTGCAAGGAGAGCTAATTTTGACGAAGGCTGGCGTTTTCATTTAGGAGATGTATCTGAAGCAAAAGAAAATAGTTATATAGATAATTCATGGAGGCAGTTGAACCTTCCACATGACTGGAGTATTGAAGGGACTTTCAATAAAGATAATCCTGCAGGAGTGGGCGGCGGCGCGTTGCCCGGAGGCATTGGCTGGTACAGGAAAACATTCACGTTACCTGAAAAAGATAGAGATAAATTATTGTTTATTGATTTTGACGGCGTGTATATGAACAGTACTGTATGGATCAACGGACATTATCTTGGCAACAGGCCTTATGGTTACAGTTCATTCCGTTATGAAATGACCCCTTATTTGTATTATGGTAATAAACCGAATGTTATTTCTGTGCGCGTTGACAATTCTAAACAACCCAATTCACGCTGGTATTCAGGATCCGGTATTTACAGAAATGTATGGTTAGTTACAACCAATAAAATACATGTGGATCATTGGGGCACTTTTGTAACTACACCGGAAGTAAATAATAACAAGGCATCAATATCCATAAAAACTATGGTGAATAATTCGTTAGCTTCTGAGAAGAAGGTTACTTTAACCACAATACTATTCGACAACTTTGGAAAAGAAGTAGCAAAAGCAACGACCTCTGAAATAATTCCGGCAAAAACTGTAAAAACTTTTTCACAGGATTTGAAAGTGGATCACCCGGAACTGTGGTCAACTGATCATCCGGTTTTGTATAAAGCCACTTCGGAAGTTCAATGTGATGGAAAAAAATGTGATAGTTATGATACTCATTTCGGAATCCGTTATTTTAATTTTGATAGCAAAGAAGGCTTTTTCTTAAATGGAAAACATTTGAAAATAAAAGGTGTTTGCGATCATCATGATCTCGGTTGCCTTGGCTCTGCAGTTAATACAAGAGCATTACAGCGCCAATTGCAAATGCTAAAAGACATGGGCTGTAACGCGATCCGTACTTCGCATAACCCGCCCACGCCGGAACTATTACAGTTGGCTGATGAAATGGGTATCCTCATTATGGATGAAGCGTTTGATTGTTGGAAGCAAGGAAAAAATCCTTATGATTATCATTTGTATTGGGATGAGTGGCATCAAAAAGATCTTTCTGATTTCATCCGTCGCGATCGGAATCATCCAAGTGTCATTATCTGGAGTATCGGCAATGAAATACCGGATCAATGGGATAGTGCCGGAGGACATATCGCTCGTGAACTGGCAGGCATTGTGCGTTCCCTGGATACCACGCGTCCAATCACTTCAGCCATGAATGACCCCGAAGCAAAAAATAATTCGTTATCTCATTCAGGAGCCATGAATCTAATTGGCCATAATTACGCAGTTGATCATTACGATGATTTTTTTAAATATTTCCCTGGTGGTAAATTTCTGGCAACTGAGACCACCTCTGCATTGGAGTCGCGCGGAGAATATGATATGCCTTCTGATAGTATCCGTATTTGGCCACGCGAAGGCGTTACAATGAATGCTGATTTTACCTGTTCTGCTTACGATAACTGCAGAGTGCCCTGGGGAGCAACTCATGAAAAAGTGCTGAAAGCGGTGATGAAAGATAATTTCGTGTCGGGTATGTTTGTTTGGACAGGGTTTGATTATCTTGGAGAACCTACGCCTTATGGGTGGCCTGCACGCAGTTCTTATTTCGGTATTATTGATTTGGCAGGTTTCCCGAAAGATGCTTATTATTTATATAAAAGTGTGTGGACAGATAAGCCCGTGCTGCACATCTTTCCTTCGTGGAACTGGGAAAAAGGTGATACCGTAGATGTGTGGGCATATTATAATAATGCAGATGAAGTAGAATTATTTTTAAATGGTAAATCAATTGGTACACGTAGCAAAAAAGATGATGAAATGCATGTAATGTGGAGAGTGCCTTACGAACCAGGAACATTGAAAGCAGTATCGAAAAAGAATGGAGAAATTGTTTTAACACGGGAGATATATACTGCAGGACCTGCTGCTAAGATCATCATAGAGCCTGATCGCAAACAAATTCATGCGGATGGAAAAGATTTGTCATTCGTAACCATAAAAATTGTAGATGCAGAAGGGAATCTTATCCCTCATGCAGATAATTTAGTCAATTTCAAAGTCAGTGGCCCCGGACTTTTAGCCGGCGTGGATAATGGCAATGAAACAGATCATGAGCCTTTCAAAGCCGATTATCGTAAGGCATTTAATGGACTTTGCCTGGCAGTGATACAGTCCAAAGGATCGAACGGAAAGATCACTTTAACTGCCACATCAAATGGATTAAAGGACGCTACAACAGTTATTGAAGCAGGGAAATAAAAATCATAAACTTTTGGAAAGTTTATTTTGAGAGGTTGCTATAAATGCAGGATTAATAACTTTCCAAAAGTTAAATAATTCTCTCTTTCTATTTCCAATGATTAAAGTGTAAATAGAAATGTTGAAGATAAAAAAATTGTTTAAAAAAAAGTAAAATGAGACTTTACATTTTAAAAAACAGTAATTTTAGAAAAAGATATTACTGATGGATGCCGTAATTGAAAATAAAAATAAATTATCTAACCTTCAATTAGAGTTGCTAAAAAGCCTGAAATATATGGCTTCTGAAAAGCAGATAAAAGAAGTTAAATCATTACTTCGTTTTTATTTTGCCCACCAATTAGATTTAAGTATAGACAAAGTAGAAACCGAAGAAGGGTTTACTGCTGAAACTTACGAAAGCTGGTTGAAAAATTCCTCTAAGAATACTTAGATATGAAAGTAGTTATTGACACTAACTGTCTATTAAGCTGCATTGGTAAAAAATCCCTTTACAGAAATGTGTTTGATGCGTTTCTTCAAAAAAGATTTACGCTTATCGTAAACAATGAAATTCAATTAGAATATGAAGAACAGTTTGATCGTTTTTGGGGTTATGAGGTAACAGATAATTTGTTGGGACTGTTTGAAACGTCTGATAATTTTGAACGAATCCAAATTTCGTTTAGATTTGATTTAGTCGAAAAAGACAAAGATGATAATAAATTTGTTGATACTTACATAGCCGCTAACGCTGATTTCCTGGTTTCAAATGATTCTTCAATAACACGATTAAAAAATAATATTTTTCCACCTTTAACTATTCTGACTTTGAAGGAATTCAGCGAATTTCTAAAAGAAAAATTCCAGAAATAAAATCAAATTGATTCCATCCTTACTTTTTCCAATTCAATAACCTTTCCTGTTTTTTCAATCACTCCTATAAAAGGATCTTCATTCTCCGTTTCATTTTCAGGATAAAATTTTGGGCATATCGGAGAATGTTTTGCAACAAGATGTGTAATGGCGCGAATATCGCTCCAGTGTTTTTCAGGAAAATTTGAAAGCCAAATCGCCAGATCAATATCACTATTTTCGTGAATTTTTCCATTCGCATAAGAACCAAAAAGAATGGCTTTCGTTACTTTAAAGCCATTACTTTCCAGTTCAGATAAAAAAGCGCTTATTTTTTCATTTAAAGTTTTTCGAGTAAACAGCATAATTAAAATTACAGAAAGGTTGTGACTCACATTTTCAAATCTTCACATTTACTAATCAAACACTCACATTAAACTCTCTCAGTGCTTCATTCAAACTTGTTTTTTTATTAGTACTTTCTTTTCGTTTTCCGATGATCAAAGCGCAGCTTACGTTGTATTCGCCAGCAGGAAATTTCTTCATATAACTTCCGGGGATAACCACACTGCCGGGTGGAATAACACCTTTGGTTTCTATCGGCTCTTTTCCGCTAACATCAATTATTTTAGTAGATTGGGTAAGTACTACATTAGCGCCCAGCACCGCCTCTTTTTCTACTCTTACGCCTTCTACTACAATGCAACGGCTACCAATAAAGCAACCATCTTCAATAATTACCGGGCTTGCCTGCAAAGGTTCTAACACACCGCCAATACCAACGCCACCACTGAGATGTACGTGTTTGCCTATTTGCGCACAACTGCCCACAGTTGTCCAGGTATCCACCATTGTTCCTTCATCTACATAAGCGCCGATATTTACATAACTCGGCATCAATACTACATTTCGCGCAAGATAGCTACCATAACGCGCGACCGCATGCGGAACGGCGCGAACTCCAAGTTCTTTATAATTTTTTTTCAATTTCATTTTATCATAAAACTCAAACGGCGGCAACGAGTAAGTTTCCATTTTCTGAATTCCAAAATATAAAAGTATCGCCTGTTTCACCCATTCATTCACTTTCCAGGTATTGACGGTTTTTCCGAGTACCGGTTCGGCGGTTCTTAATTTGCCTTTGTCCACTTCTTCAATCACATTCCTGACAGCATCACTATATGTGTCATTCTTTAGCAGTTCACGGTTATCCCAAACTTCTTTGATCATTGTTTCTAAGCTCATCGTCTTTTTATTTTTTTGCAAATATAAATAGCAACAATGAAAGGGCTGTCTAAATAAAAATCCTTCCTTTTTGTTTGTTTACTGAAGCATTCCGGTAAAGTTGGTTTACTTTTGGATATTTTATTATTCCCGATACAGAACTGATCAACCAATAAGTAAAATGAAAATAAGTGGATTTACATTTACTAAAAATGCAACCAAACTTTATTACCCGGTTAAGGCATCTATAGAATGCCTGCTTCCACTGGTAGATGAATTTATTGTGGTACTTGGAGATTGCGATGAAGACGATAATACCGAACAGGAAATTTTGAATATAGGATCCGAAAAAATAAAAATTATTCATACAGTATGGGATTTGGAAAAGTATCCAAATGGTACTGAATATGCACATCAAACGGATATTGCAAAAGCAGCATGCACGGGCGACTGGCTTTTTTATATACAAAGCGATGAAGTAGTTCACGAAAAATATTTACCGGTAATAAAAGAGAATTGCGAACGGTACCTTAACGATAAGACAGTGGATGGATTTCTTTTTAAATTCCGGCACTTCTGGGGTGATTATGATCATTTCCTGGTATCTCATGCCTGGTATCCGCGTGAGATAAGGATAATCAGGAACGATGCCGAAATCCATTCATGGCGGGATGCGCAATCATTCAGAAGAATTCCACACTTTGATGAATCTGATTATAATAAATCCGAGGGAACTTTTAAATTGAATGTGGTAGAAATAGCCGCCTATATTTTTCATTATGGTTTTGTAAGGCCTCCGTCCATCATGCAGAAAAAAAGAAAAGATCACAGCACTCACTACAGTAGTGAGGCTTCTACAGAACAGGCATTTAAAAACGAGGAAAGCACCTTTAATTATGGCGATTTAAGTAAGTTGAAAATTTACAAACAATCACATCCATTAGTGATGGAGGCATTTATTGATCAGTTTAACTGGAAAGATCAACTCCATTATAAAGCAGCGCCTATCACAAGAAAATTACACAGACACGAAAAACTCAAATACCGTCTGCTGACTTTATTTGAACAAACATTTTTAAACGGCAGATTACTTTTTGGATTTAAAAATTACCGGCTAATAAAACGGAACTGATTCTTTCATAAAAAAATATTGAAACACCAGCATTTCAAATTTGATTCAACTACGAAACGAGAATGATTAATAACACGAAATTCTATTCTAAAAAAAGGCCTGTAAATAAAGATGCTCTTTTCAGTATTCTAATCCCTACCTGGAATAATCTTGAATACCTCAAACTCTGTGTATACAGCATCAAGAAAAACTCACATTTTTCGCATGAAATTATAATTCATGTGAACGAGGGATCTGACGGAACTGTTGCGTGGCTTGAGGAGCAACAGGATTTATCCTATACATTTAGTTCCCAAAACGTAGGCGTATGCTTTGCGCTCAATTATTGCAGCATTCTATCCACAACAGAATATATACTTTACATGAACGATGATATGTATGCTTGCCCCGAATGGGATCAACATCTTTATGACGAGATTAAAAGAATCGGGCATAACAATTTTTTTCTTTCAGCAACAGCCATTGAGCCCAAGGCGCAGAGCAATTGTTCCATAGAAATAAATTATGGACTTTCAATTGATCAGTTTGATGAGAATTTACTTTTGCAGGAATATAATTTATTACCAATGGAAGATTGGCATGGTGCCACGTGGCCACCCAATATTGTACATAAAAGCATTTGGGAATTGGCGGGAAAATACAGTATTGAGTTTTCACCTGGCATGTACTCTGATCCCGATTTTTCGATGAAACTCTGGAGAATGGGAATAAGGATATTCAAAGGAATTGCAAAAAGCAGGGTGTATCATTTTGGATCTATTTCGGTAAAAAAAGTGAAAAAGAATAAAGGCTATTACCAGTTTATTTCCAAGTGGGGAATGACCCAGGGAACGTTTGCAAAATATTATATAAAAAGAGGGCAGCCATACAAAAGTTTGTTGGAGAATCCGGATATCCCATTTTCCGTAAAGGTGAAATCGCGGTTCAAACAAATTCTCGCAATCTTTTCAAATCATTGAATTAATTTGATAGTAACGAGGAGGAATAATAGCAAACCAACAAATTCATTGAATTTTGATCTAGTGCAGGAGCCTTAAAATTTAAAATGCAAAAGATACTTATCATACAAACAGCTTTCATTGGCGATGTGGTTTTGGCAACCGCATTGATCGAAAAATGGCGCCGGTTTTACCCAAAAGATCAGATTGATTTCCTGGTGAGAAAAGGAAATGAAGGCTTGCTTGAGAGCCATCCTTTTTTGCATGAAGTATTAATTTGGAACAAGAAGGAAGACAAAACAAAAAATCTCTTTCAATTATTAAAAAAAATACGAAGGACGAAATATGACAAAGTAATCAATCTGCAAAGATTTGCGTCCACAGGCTTACTAACAGGTTTTTCTCACGCCAAAGAAAGAATTGGTTTTGATAAAAACCCGTTCAGTTTTTTGTTTACAAAAAAACTTAAGCATCATTTTAATAAAGGCGTTCATGAAGTTGAAAGAAATAATAAACTGATTGAAGATTTTACAGATGATACATTCAACAAGCCAAAATTATATCCAACAAAAGAAAATGAACAGGAAATATTGCATTATACTCAAAAACCTTGTGTTTGTATGATGCCCGCCAGCGTGTGGTTTACAAAACAATACCCTGAAGAAAAATGGCTTGATCTTATTGATCATTTTCCAGAGAAATATAGCATTTATTTATTGGGTGGAAATGCAGATATAGAATTATGTGAAAACATAAAAGAAAAAACGGTTAATAAAAACGTAAAAATTCTTGCAGGAAAATTAAATTTTCTCTCGTCTGCTGCATTAATGAAATTGGCGAAAATGAATTATAGTAATGATTCGGCGCCGCTTCATTTTGCAAGCGCTACTGATGCACCAATAACGGCGATATTTTGTTCAACAATTCCTGAATTTGGATTCTATCCTATTTCTGAAAAATCTTTTATTGTACAAACTGACGTAAAACTTGATTGCAAACCTTGTTCCTTGCACGGGTTAAAAGCCTGTCCATTAGGGCATTTCAAATGTGCATATACAATCGAAACTAAAAAATTATTACAAACAATTGCTGAATGAAATATGGCAAATTTTGAAAATGATATAATTAATTCTTTAAGAATTTTAGATTCAGATGGAATTATCCTCTACCCTACCGATACCATTTGGGGAATTGGTTGCGATGCAACAAACGCAATTGCAATTCAAAAGATTTTTCAATTAAAAAAAAGAGCCGAAAAAAAATCAATGATCATTTTAGTAAGCGATGAAAAAATGATTCACAATTATGTTTTAAATCCTTCAGAAAAAATTATTGATTTTATTTCTTCAGCAAAAAAACCTACAACAGCTATCTTTAAAAATGCAATTCATTTGCCTTTAAACCTTATTAATGAAGATGGAAGTATTGCGATCAGAATTGTAAATGATGATTTTTGCCGGCAACTTATTCAACAATTAAAAAAACCGTTGATTTCAACGTCAGCCAACATTTCAGGCGAAAAATTTCCGCAAAATTTTAATGAAGTTTCAGAAGAAATTAAAAAAGATGTTGATTATATTGTTCAACACCGTCAAAATGATTTTTCAAAAAAAACTCCTTCTTCGATTATAAGATTGAATACAAATAATGAGATAGAATTTTTGCGTTAATATTTTTCACAGTAAACAAGGAAATAGTGATGATTTCTATTCTGCTTTTGTTGGCTCGGGGCCTTCATTAAAATAAGGAATATCCCACACCCAATTGTATCGCTTGTACTTTCCACGTATCATTGCTGGTAATATTATTCAAATCCGTTAATCCTCCAACAAATCTTCCATACACGCGGAATTTCAAAAGATTCAACTGAAGCCCTGCCGCTACAGAAAAATCCCCTGACTTGAAAGCATCTTTTCCATTTTGGACCAAATTTTTATTTTGATCTAAAATAATTCCAAACTGCGGACCGGCTTGCACAGTGATAAATTTATTTAGATTATAATTGATCATGATCGGAATGGTAAGGGCTTTGATCTGAATTTGATCAATGTTCTTAAACTGAGTTATCTGGTTGAAATTATTCGTTGTATCTGCATTCACCTGGCTGAATAATACTTCTGGCTGTATGCCCCATTTTTTTCCGCTGATAGTTAAAAATGCCCCGGCATGATAGGCCAGCGTAAATTCATCCTTAAAAGATTCTCCTGAGATTTTACCAAGGTTAGCGCCACCTTTAATTCCAAAACTCACACTCTGTGAAAAGAGTGAAGAAGAAATAAATAATAATGCAACAACGAATGGAAATGCTTTAGTTTTCATAATAATAATTTTTTACAAATTGGTTTATTAATTAATAATACCGGATAAACATATATTAAAAATTTCGTGCCAAAATTTCATTTCCTTAAATGAATTCCATTTAAAAATGGCAATCAGCATTCTTTAAATTTCTCTGCAAATAAAGAATTTTTAACCGTTGCCGCACATTACTTTACTCATAATTAACATACCTTTGCCAATTAAATTAAAAAAAATTAATGAATGAATTTGAAGGCTTAGGCCTAAATGAAAACCTTGTAAAAGCGGTTACTGATCTCGGATTTACTATCCCCACTCCTATTCAATTAAAAGCAATTCCCATCTTACTTTCCGGCACTACAGATTTTGTTGGACTAGCACAAACAGGAACCGGAAAAACCGCGGCTTATGGTTTACCATTATTACAGTTAATTGATGCTGCTCATAAATATCCACAGGCTTTGATAGTTTGCCCTACACGCGAACTGTGTTTACAAATTTGCAATGACATACAGGAATATAAAAAATATTCAAAGAATATCAGTGCAGAACCTGTGTACGGCGGCGCTTCCATTGTAATGCAAATTCGCGCTCTGAAAAAAGGCGCTCACATAGTAGTGGCAACGCCCGGAAGGTTGATTGATATGATAGAAAGAAAAGCGATTGACCTTGAAAAAGTAAAATATGTTGTATTGGATGAGGCAGATGAAATGCTGAATATGGGTTTCAGGGATGATATTGATTTTGTTTTGAAAAATACTGTGAACCGGGAAAGCACGTGGCTTTTCAGCGCTACCATGCCATCGGAAGTAAGAGCTATTTCTAAAAATTTTATGCATAATCCACAGGAAATAACTGTGGGTAAAAAAAATACTGCCAATGTAAATATTGATCACCAATATTTTATTACCCCGGCACATTCACGTTTTGAAACTTTAAAAAGATTGGTTGATTTTAATCCCGGCATGTATGCGATTATCTTTACGCGCACTAAGTTGGATGCACAAAATATTGCTGAAAAATTATCAAAAGAAGGTTACGATGTAGAGTCTTTGCATGGCGACCTTACACAGCAGCAACGCGACCGCGTGATGCAGCGTTTCCGTAATAAAGATTTACAAATACTTATTGCAACAGATGTTGCGGCAAGGGGGATTGATGTAGAAGGAATTACCCATGTTATCAATTTTGAGCTTCCGGACGATATGGAAGTTTATACCCATAGAAGCGGGCGTACTGCGCGCGCCGGGAAAAGCGGAATTTGTATTTCTATTTGCCACAGCCGCGAATCTTTTAAGATACGCCAACTTGAAAAAATGGTAAATGCTCAGTTTCATAGATTAGATATTCCGAGTGGCAAAGATGTTTGTCGCAGGCAGTTTTTTTATTTTATGGATAAACTGATTAATACAGATATTTCCAACGGGGCTTATGAAACTTACATGCCTGATCTTCAAAAAAAATTCCTTGATATCAGCAAAGAAGATGTGCTTAAAAGGGTTGCAGCTCTTGAGTTTGATCATTTTTTAAAATACTACGAAAATGCTGAAGACCTGAATGCAAGACAGGATTTCAAAGAAAGACGTGTTGATACTAATAACCGTCGCGATAATAACGACAGAAGAGAAAAGGAAAGGGAAAGGCCCACTTATCAGAGAGATGGCGGTTTCACAAGGCTGTTTATTAATCTTGGAACAAAAGATGGCTTTTATAAAGCCAGTTTCTTACAATACATTCTTGATGAAAGTAATCTTAAAAAGGAAGCGCTTGGAAAAATTGACCTTCGTGAAATGAATGCCTGGATAGAAGTAGATAGATCTGTAGCTTCGAAGATGATCAAAAGTATTGATGGCAGCAATCATAATGGGCGCCTTATAAGAATGAATGAAGCGGACAGCGTAGCAAGCAGAAGGCCTCAAAGGGAGATCAGGAAACGAATCCCTGTCAGAGAAAAAAGATAATGTGCATCTGGTTCACTAAACATAAATCCAATTTTCACCTATGAAAAAATTGATTTCACTTTTCTCAATATTTGTTGGTTTACTGTTTATAAATAATAACATGTTTGCCCAAAACACCAGTGCTGATTCTTTACTTAATTTCATTCAGCAAAATAAATCGAGATCCTCTCTTTATCTTGAAAAAAATGATTCGGTAATTGCGCATCTTAATGAGAATAAAATGATGCCGCTTGCCAGCACTGCAAAAATTATGATTGCAATCGAATTTGCAAAACAGGCTTCTTATCATCTCTTCGACGAAAATAAACATGTTTCTCTTTCCGAATTGGATAAATATTATATTCCCAATACTGATGGAAACGCGCATCCCAACTGGATAAATTATGAAAAACAAAAGGGAAATATCATTGATGACAGTGTAGCATTAATTGAAGTGGCCAAAGGAATGATCATGTTCAGCAGTAATGCAAATGCTGAATATTTAATGGATTTTCTCGGTATTGATAATGTAAACAGTAATTTCAAAATCTTAGGCATCACCGACTATACACCGCTCTATCCCTGGGTTGCTTCCCTGTTTCTTTACCAGGATCCAAAACATCTGAAACAAGAAAAAATTATTAAAGAAATTAAAAAATTCAGTACCGAACAATACGACAGAGCTGCATTATTAATTCACAACCAGTTAAAATACGACAACGTTTATAAACAAAATTTCCGTCCACAAGACTTGACCGTACCTATGCAAAAAGAGTGGAGCGATCGCCTGCCCTCATCCACTACAAAGGAATACGCAAGGATTTGTAACATTCTTAATAACCGGGAAATTCTTGATAAAAAGACTTACACTATTCTTTCTCCGATACTCGAAACAATAATGGAAAATCCTGCCAATCAAACATGGTTGTCTCACGCAGGAATGAAAGGAGGTTCTACCATGTTTGTTCTTACAAAAGCATTGTACGCCACTTTAAAAAATGGCACAAAAATAGAATTAGCTTATTTTTTCAACGACCTGTCACAGAAGGAAAATGAACAACTTCAACCCTGGATGAATGCTTTTGAATTAAAGATATTGACCGATGAAAATTTCAGAAAAAAAGTTGCTGAAGATTTGAATTAAGAACAAAATAATTATTGTTTTCTCTTTGTAGGAATCTGGATTATTTTATACAGCGGCAGGGTTGGATTGTTTACTGTAAGACATTCCTTATTTCTTATTCCCCATTCTTATTTCTCCAATTCCCATACACCGCTTTCCATCGGCATTAAAGAGAAATCAGCGAGCGGTGACACATCTCCTGTAATAATATTTTTCATTTTAGAAAAGCCTTTTGTCCGTTCGGAATAATAAGCAATAGAAATATTTATTTTTTCTTTTGCAGTATTTAAAACCGTCATAATTGTTTGTTTACTGTCGTATCGAAAAAAAACATATTCTCCTTTTTGTGGCGCAAACTGCATCATCTTACCTGTTGTAATTGCGGATGAATTTTTTCGGAAGTTAGCGAGCTTCGCAATGTATTCCCAAATGCTATCTTCTTTCGGAGTCCTTTCTTCAGCAATAAATTTATTTACAGTATCGCTTGCCCAACCTCCGGGAAAATCCTTGCGCACATAGCCGTCGTTAGGCGATGTAAATCCTGCCATTCCGATCTCATCACCATAGTATAATTGTGGAATCCCTCTGCACGTAAAAAGCCATGCCAACGCGGCTTTATACTTCATCATATTTTCTCCTACTACGGAATAAAACCTTGAAAGATCATGATTGTCTAAAAAAATTACATTGCGCATGGGATTTTTATACACAAAATCCTGCGCAAGTGTATTGTACATTTCATTGATGCCATCTGTCCATCCAAAATCTTTTGTCATGGCATCTGTGATAGCCCACAAAGTTTGGAAATCTGTTGGTGCCTGCAGATTACTTTTGTACGGAATATTATAATTATTCTGAACAAAATAACTTTGATTGATCACGCCGTGAACCCATGTTTCACCAAACATGGTAAGGTGTGGATATTCATCCATCAGCGCTTTATTACAACGGTTCATAAAATCAAGATTATTGTACGCGTAAGTATCAATGCGCCATCCGTCAATTCCAAATTCTTCCACGATCCAAATTGCATTTTCAATTAAAAAATTAGCGACATAAGGATTCTCCTGGTTGAGATCGGGCATGGAATGAACAAACCATCCATCGCTCATTATCTTTTTTTCCTTTGCACTTGCATATGGATCAAAAAGTACCTGGTCTTTATAATTGGTATTGGTGTATTCCGGCCATTGATGCAACCAATCTTTCATAGGGGGATCAAGAACTGTAAAATTGTAACTTCCTTCATGATTATAAACAGCGTCCCCGATAATTTTCATTCCTTTCGAATGTATTGCATCAATTAATTTATGATAGGCTTTTTCCCCACCAAACCTTGGATCTATTTTATACTGATTGGTAAAAGCATATCCATGATACGAGGTGTGAGGCATATCGTTTTCAATCACCGGATTAAGCCAGAGCGTTGTAACACCAAGCGATTCCAGATAATCCAAATGATTTTGGATTCCTTTTAAATCTCCGCCGTGCCGGGAATGAACAGAATCCCGGTTCAGGCTTTGATCACGCATTCCCGGAATTCGGTCGTTGGTTGTATCGCCATTACTGAACCTGTCCGGCATGATAAGATAAATAAAATCTTTGGAAGTAACGCCCTGCGCAAAAGCAGTTCCATTTCCTGTGCGGCGTTTATTTATGCGAAAATCAATATTAAAAGAAGAATCATTTTCTTTTATTTTTATTTTTAAAACTCCTGGCTTTGCAGATGAAGTGATATTAAGATCAAGAAAAACATAATTACTGTTTTCCACTTTGTTTATCTTTTCTAATTTAATTCCGGGATAATTTATCGTGTATGCATCAGCGTTGCCGATTCCTTTACCATGGACCATTACCTGCACATTATTCCATTTCATTCCTACCCACCAGTTAGTAGGATAACAATTGTACGTATCTGTTTGGCAAAAACAAGAAAGAATATAAAAATTAAGGCAAAGAACAAGCATTATTTTTTTCATAGAAAATATTTTGTTTACAAAATAAAGTTGTAATTATAATTGGGAGAATATTGTAATTCAGGATTCAAAATTTTCCCGTGGAACTCCTGATTGGCGTATTATAGATTGCAATGTTCTAATTTTAATTTCTTTATGATTTGGAACAGGAACAGTTGTTGTTGAATTTCCTGTTCTTTTGCATAATTATATGGCTGCTCTTTTGGTGAATCTTCATAAAACCATTAATAGATATGATTCTACAAACTTCTTTGCCGGAAAATATTTTTAATTTATCCAACTGCAATTTGCATATTCGTTATAAAAAAATCATTTTTAAGCCTTGATGTAATTTCATCTTTTGAAGCATGTTCAAAAAGTAACTCAATGGCTTCCTGCAAATTATTTCTCGCTTCCTCAATAGTTTCACGCTGGCTGGCCACATCAAGTTCGGGACATAGAGATACATAACCATTCCCCTCCTTTTCTATAATTGCCGTAAAGTTTAGAAAGTTTTTCATTAAAATTATTTTTATAAAATTAACTAAAAAAATTATGAAACGACATCCTATGGATTAAATTTAAAAGCAATTCTCTGAATTTTTAATTACTCAAACACAGTTCCATATTCCAGTACATCAGGAATCTTTTCATCATCATCATCTTTTACGATCACATTTAAAATTCCGCCAATTACCATTGATATTCCGCCAATTACCAATGCATAGATCGCTTGCTCGTGAAATACATCTTTAATGAGATACCCCATTACAAATGAGGCTACTAATTGCGGGATTACAATAAAGAAATTAAATACGCCCATATAAAATCCCATTTTAGCCGGAGGCAAAGCGCCTGCAAGAATTGCATAAGGCATCGTCAGAGTAGAAGCCCAGGCGAGGCCCACTGCTATCATTGGTAATAATAGTATATAAGGTGATTTTATAAAAATAAGTGAGAATAAATCGATGCCTCCAATGATCAGGCAAATCATATGAGTATATTTCCTGCTGATACGTTTTGCAAGCATTGGCAATAAAAATGCAGTGATGGCAGAAACCGCACTATATACCGTAAACATGACCCCAACCCAGTCGCCTGCATCCTGAAAAGCTTTTGAAGTAGTATCTATTGTATTATATACATTTTGAGCAATAGATGCGGTAGTATACAGCCACATACAATAAAAGCCTACCCACGTAAAAAATTGTACAACAGCCAATTGTGCCATCGTTTTTGGCATAGAAAAAATCCCAATCGTAATTTCTTTTATTGCGATAACAATACCTTTAGATTTTAATTTTTCCTGTTTCCATTCTTCAATATTTTCAGGAGGAAGTTCATCCGAAGTTAATACGGTCCATAACACAGAAAGAAAGAATACAACTGCCCCGATATAAAATGAATATTTTACAGAATCGCCTATCTGCCCCGCAGGTGCCGTATTACTGATGTGAAAAACATTGGTAAAAACGTAAGGTAACAAGGAAGCTATTACTGCTCCAAGCCCGATGAAGAAAGTTTGCGTAGCAAATCCGGTAGTTCTTTGCGAAGAAGGCAATTTATCTCCCACAAAAGCCCTGAAAGGTTCCATAGAAATATTGATGGAAGCATCCAGCACCCACAACAATACTGCGGCCATCCACAGCATGGTTGATTGAGGCATTAAAAAAAGAGCTATAGATGCGAGTACAGCTCCAATAAAAAAGAAAGGTCTTCTTCTTCCCCATTTGCGATTCCAGGTACGGTCGCTTAAATAACCTATTATTGGCTGCACCAATAAACCTGTGAGTGGCGCAGCTATCCATAAAAATCCGATTTTATCTATATCCGCGCCAAGTGTTTGAAAAATACGGGATACATTGGCATTCTGTAAAGCAAATCCAAATTGAATTCCGAAGAATCCAAAACTCATGTTGATGATTTGCCTGAAAGTAAGTTTATGTTTCGGAACAGGATGTTGTGATGGCATAAAGTTGTTTTGAAATAAAATATGTACTCATAACATTTTTATAAAACAAGAAAAAATAATTTTCTAAAAAAGGTGACTTATCTATTCTATTGCAAAATCGTTAGGTAAAATAGAATTCTTTTTCACAACTACTATTCCATCTTTAATGGTATATAATTCTTCATCCCTGTTTGCAAGGTGGTTTCCTCCATTGATTTTTACATTATTTCCGATCCTGCAATTTTTATCGATGATGGCATTGTGAATGTAGCAGTTATCCCCTATTCCAAGTTTAGGAATGCCACGCTCTGTATCAAAATTAATTTCTTCAATGGTTTCGTAAAAATCACTTCCCATTATATAGCAATTAAAAATTTTTGTTCCATACCCAATTCTTGTTCTAATTCCAATAACACAATCTTCAATTCGCTCTGCATGCACAATACATCCATCGCCCGCAATGGTATTTAAAAGATAAGTTCCGCTTATTTTTGCAGGAGGCAACATTCTAGGGCGGCTATATACTTTTTCTTCATTGTGAAAAAGATTAAAAGGTGGAAGTTCTTTCGTTAATCCCAGGTTAGCTTCAAAGAAAGAAGAAATGTTTCCAATATCTGTCCAATAACCTCCATACTGGTAACTGCATACTTTATGATCTTTTATAGCAAAGGGAATAATTTCTTTTCCAAAATCTTTTGCATCTTTTTTCTGCACTTCCAAAAGATCAAATAAAACCTCTTTTTTAAAAAGATAAATACCCATAGAAGCCAGGTAATTCCGGCCCATAGACTGCATTTCTTCTTTTGTATCACTTATCCAGTTTGGTAAAACATCAAGCCCGGGTTTTTCAATAAATGAAATAATTTTGTTGTCTTCATCCGATTTTAAAATACCAAATTCGGTCGCTTCTTTTTCTGTTACGGGAATCGTGGCAATAGTAAGATCGGTTCCTTCTTTTACATGAGTGCGGAACATATTTCCAAAATCCATTTGGTACAACTGATCGCCTGAAAGAATCAGAACATGATCATATTCCAGGCTTACTAAATGTTTCAACGATTGACGAACCGCATCGGCAGTACCCTGGTACCATTCAGAGCTTTCAGGAGTTTGTTCTGCTGCTAATATATCTACAAAGCCGCTGCTGAAATTACTAAACTGATATGTGTTTTTTATATGTTTGTTCAGAGATGCAGAATTAAACTGCGTAAGCACAAAAATCCTATTGATATTAGAATTGATGCAGTTGGAAATAGGGATATCCACCAAACGATATTTGCCGGCGATAGGCACTGCAGGTTTACTTCTGTTCTGAGTTAGAGGGTACAAACGTGAGCCCGCGCCACCGCCAAGTATTACTGCAATTACTGATTTGCTAATCCACATATTTGTTTGCATTTTATGATTGATTTAAAGAGTTACTGAATTATTTTTTTTAATTTATTGATATGGTTAATCTTAAAAATGAAACTCTCACTTTGTCCAATCATTTTCTTCCTATGAAAAAACGCTTTAAAAAATTCTTTAGATTTAAAAATATAAATCTTCAATATAAATTCGTTTACTGTAATTCCACAAACTAAAAACTAAGAACTAAATGTTATACAAATTAATATAGATTTCTGCGCTTTTTTCCCAACTGTGATCTATTAGCATAATATGTTTAATTATTTTGTTCATTTTTTCTTTTTCATTATATAATTCCAAGGAGCGATGAACAGAATAGGTAATATCGCCAACGGACGCCGTATTAAAACAAATTCCAAAACCGCCTTCTTCGCCAAAATCTTTAACTGTATCCTGCAAACCTCCTGTGCGCCTTACGATCGGGATAGTACCATAACGTAAAGCATACATTTGATTAAGCCCGCATGGCTCCACCCTGCTGGGCATTAATAAAAAATCAGCGCCTGCATACATCAGGTGGCTCAGAGTTTCATTATATCCTACGTGCGAATTATAATATCCAAAAAAATGACTGTACAAATGGCCAAGCCGGTATTCCACATCCGGATCGCCGCTTCCCAAAACTAAAAAATTCATCCTGCCTTCCATATAATAAATGGAATCTCCAATTACCTGCGGCAAAAGATCAGCGGCCTTTTCAGCAACCAATCTTCCAATAAAAACGATCAATGGCTTTGTAACATCCAGGTTAAACCGATCGCACAATATTTTTTTATTTGCCAGTTTTTTTTCTGCAAAATTTTCTAAACCAAATTTTTCATCGAGGTAAGTATCCGTTTCAGGATTCCATACTTCGGTGTCTATCCCATTCAAAATTCCAAAACATTTTCCCTTTTCATATTCAAATAAATTCTCCAGGCCATTTGCATTATGCTTTAATTCTTCCAAATATCCGGGGCTTACTGTATTTACTTTTGCGGCACATTTGATACCAGAGGCAAGAGAATTGATTGATTTTTTCCATTCCAGCAATCCCGATTTCCAATTATCCCAATCGGGAATATAATTCGATTTACTCCAGTCCATCCAGCCCTGGTATTGTGCGTTATGAATGGTTAGAATTGTTTTGATGTAAGACAAATGCTGATAGGCATAACAATACTTCATCATAAAAGGAATAAGTGCAGCCTGGTGGTCATGCACATGTACTATGTCGGGATGATGTTTCCATTTGCTTATCCAATCTACTACAGCAATCTGAAAAGCTGTGAACCGTTCTGTATCATCATTATAGCCGTAAACTCTTTCGCGGTCAAGCAATCCGTTGATATCTACCAGGTATAAATCGAAACCAAGAACATTACTTACTTCCTTTATTATGGTGTATTCAAACCAATAATGCGCCATCCCAAAAGCGCCTTTATGCACCACTTCAAATTCATGGCTATACAAAAATTTAGTTCGGTACATAGGCATCACTACTTTGGCGATATGGCCCAGTTTGTTTTGATATTTTGGCAAAGCACCTACTACATCGCCTAATCCGCCTGCTTTTGCTACAGGATAACATTCTGCACTTACATGAATAATTTCCATACATTTTAATTAGCGTTTCAAATTAAGTAGTTTTTTCTTATTAAAAAATAAATAATAAAAAAACTCATCCTTGAAAAAAAACTTCTATTTTCATCCTTAATTTACACTTTAAAACCAAAATATCAATGGCCACTCCAACAATGAATTTATCTTCTGCTCCAAAAAAAGTTACCACCGGAAAATTACAACCCACTAATTATGGCGCACTCAGCACTTTAGTAGTTGTGTTTTTCTTTTGGGGTTTTATTGCCGCTGGTGATAGTGTTTTTATCCCTTTTTGTAAAGATTATTTTCATCTCGATCAGTTTCAAAGCCAGTTGATTGACTTTGCATTTTATCTTGCTTATTATATTGGAGCTCTTGCTGTTTTTGCTTATGGCGCATTTGGAGGCAAAGACCTTGTAGCAAAGTGGGGCTATAGAAAAAGTATTGTGTATGGATTATTATTTTCTGCTTTGGGAGCCATTGCCATGATCATTGCTGTAAATGCCAATGCGTTTGTAGGAATATTGGCCGGTTTATTTATCGTGGGTCTTGGATTTTCATTACAACAAACCGCTGCACAACCTTTCGCCATTATGCTTGGCGACCCTTCAACAGGAAACAGCCGTGTGAATTTAGGAGGCGGTGTCAATTCTTTTGGAACCATGATAGGGCCGTTGATAGTAGCCTTCGCGTTATTCGGAACTACTGCTGCGATCACTGATAAACAAATCGCCGAATTAAATCTTAGTAAAGTAATTATTCTTTATAGTGGTGTCGGCATCCTTTTTATTGCTGCTGCTGCATTATTTTATTTTTCTAAAAAAGTGCCACATGGTGTTAACACTGAAAAAACAGAACCTGCAAAAAAGGCTTTATATTCTCTGATTATTATGGCAGTCCTGCTTATTTTCATGTTTGTTCCTGTATTTGAAAGTTATAAAGTGGATCTTACCAATGCTACGGATGCGCAAAGAGTGGCAATGGAAACTTACCGGGTGAAATGGTTGGTTGGCGCGCTGGCTGTGGTTATTCTTAGTTTATTGATTTCAAATATGAGAGCAAGGAGAAAACCTGATGGATGGGGCGCCATGCAATATCCGCAATTAGTTTTGGGCATGTTAGCGCTTTTTCTTTATGTGGGCACTGAAGTTACTATTGTAAGTAACATCAGCGATCTGTTGAGCAAACCGGAGTTTGGAAGCATTCCATCTTCACAGGCAGCACTTTATATTTCAATGTATTGGGGAAGTTTGATGATAGGCCGTTGGGTTGGTTCCATCTCTGCATTTGAATTCAAGGAATCAACAAAAAAAATACTCACATTTGTAGTGCCTATGATTGCTTTCGCAATCGTATTAGCAGTAAACTCGCTTTCGGGGTATGACGTACATATTTTGTACTACTATATTATATGTGTATTGATTCAGATTGGCGCCTTCTATGTAAGCAAAGACAAACCGGCGCGTATGCTTATGATCTTTGGCCTTTTGGGTGTAACAGCCATGGCTATCGGATTAGCTACAACAGGCAAAATTTCGATCTATGCTTTTATCAGTGGAGGTTTATTTTGTTCTATCATGTGGCCTGCTATTTTTACTTTGTCTATCGCAGGCCTGGGAAAATATACAACCCAGGGTTCTGCTTTCTTAATCATGATGATTTTGGGTGGTAGTGTTATTCCGCCAATGCAGGGAAAACTGGCCGATTTTCTTGAATCAAGAAGCAATGTGGTAGGGTCGGGGATTCACGAATCATACTGGATACCGCTTCTTTGCTATGCGTATATTACTTTCTTTGCGATTATAGTAAAAGGTATTTTAAAAAGACAAGGAATAGATTATGAAAATCCGGTAGAAGTGGAAGATGTAATGGAACCAACTTCGCCTGAAGGTGGGTTTGATGTGCCGGTGAATTAAACTTACAATCATGATCAAAGAAGAAAAAAACATTGACTTTTATACTACTGGACGTCAACCTTCCGAAGAAGAATTTGCGCGCATAGGCGAATGTATTAGAAAAGATAAAGTGAAACAGCGAATTGATTTTGAAAATCCGGTAGAAGTGGAAGACGTAGTTGAACCAACATCACGGGAAGGAGGTTTTGATGTGCCGGGGAATTAGGAAATTTTAAAAATCAGAATTTAAGATTTTTGTTTGTTTACTGTTGAATTCATTTTTTGCAAAAGGCATTAGAAGAATAAAAATCGCTTTTTAGTACAATCTATTTCTGATAAGACTTTTTATTCCCAAGAAGAAATAAAAACGCGTCTTTATGAAATAAATTTGTAAGTTATGAAATCTATTTATTTGCAATCTTTACATGATTATAGGTTATGAAATTACAGGGTATGACAATGACAGCTGCATGACAGGTAGTTGCGAGAAATTATTTGACTTACCGTTTATTCCTAAATGTAGCAAGTGTGGTTATCGAACAGATTATCGTTACACGAATAAGGATTTTAAATTAAAACGTAAGACACTTGACTTTTCATCAACTCATGATGGTGTTACTATTGTTTCATTAAAGTTCAAAGAATTTTGTAATCGTTATGGTTATGATGGTTTAGAATTTGTTGAGTTACCAAAGACGCCTAACTTCTTTCAGTTTTATATTAAAGACAACATCATCAAATATGAAGCATCGTTTAAAGAAAAAATATGCCATAATTGCGGACAATACGAAAGTGTCATTGGACCGTCCATGCGGCTTGAAAATGTTTTAGAACCTTTGGCAGATGGTTTTTATCAAAGTGATTTATGGTTTGCAAGTGGAAATGAAAAATCTCCTGTTTTGATTATTTCACCTATCACAAAAGAAAAACTTGCAAGAGAAGGATTTAAAAATATATGTTTGACAAAAATAGAAAAGGAAAACAGCCATAGCAAAAGCGTTTTTCAGATTAGTTCTTAAGTTAGAAAATATATTAGTTTATATTAGTTCAATACATACATTTCATTTTTTAAACCTCTCCAAACATGAATTCAAATTCCAAAATGATAAAAATCTCCCGATTAAAAATTAGGATTCCTTTTTCTTTTTTCTTTTTCCCAATTTATTCAAACCACCCAATCAGTAAATAAATAATAAAACATTTGGCGCCTGTTATTACATAGTTTATTTTTGTTAAAACATTTTTAATGCAAACTAATTTAATAAAGATCGGTAATTCATTTGGCATCATACTAAATAAAAAGCTTCTCAGTGAAGCTGGAATTGCTAATTCTTCCGATATTACTATTGAAGTCCGCGACAATGCTATTATCATATCTTCTGAGAAAAAAAGAAGGCCATTGAACAGAGATCTCAGCACCTGGAGAAAACAAATAAAAGCAGCCGTTAAACAAGGGCAAAAACCTGAAAAAAGTGTGGGGGGAAACAGATTAACAGAGCAGGAAGAAAAAGAATGGGCATGATAAAAACCATCAAACAATTTGAAGTTTGGGTTGTGGAGTTTGATCCGGCGGTTGGCTCAGAAATAAAGAAATCACGGCCAGTAGTGATAGTTTCAAATAATATTATTAATGACCTCTATGCAACTGTTATTGTCGCGCCGCTTACCAGCACCTTGAGAAATTATCCCTCCCGTATAGATACTGATTTTGGGAATAATGGTGGCCAAATTGCTGTAGATCAATTAAAGTGTTTTGACAAAGCAAGATTGAAAAAAAAGATTGGAATCATTTCCAGAATAGAACGTAATGATCTCATAGAAATGCTTTCTTACATTTTTCAGCCAGAATAGATTTTCAGAGAATCAGGTTAATATATTTGTACCATCCAGTCCGTCAATCTTATTTCGATTGTTCAATTCCTGGATTATTAAATTGTTGATTATGGGTTATTAATTAAAAATTTAATCAAATGAATTCTGAGAATTTGCAAACTTGGAATTTAGATTATTTATTCCTGCCGAAAGGCTCGTTCAGGCGGCCGTTTACTGTGAACGAAAATAACCAGATTCATTTTTTAAAACTTATCGAATATGAATTCCAAATTGATAAAAATCTCCCGATTAAAATTTTCATGTATCGCTATTGCTTTTTTCTTTTTACCAATTTATTCAAATGCCCAATCAACAAACACTTTGCCTGGTTGGGCATTCGGCGGTTTTGTGCGTCCGCAAAATGGTAATCCCATTATTTCTCCAGACAGTACTGTTTTTTTTAATGACCCGATGACAGGAAAACCGAATGCATGGGAATCTGATAACACATTTAATCCCGGTGCTACCATTAAAGATGGTAAAATAATTGTTCTTTACAGGGCAGAAGATAATTCAGGAAATGGTATTGGATTTCATACCTCAAGAATTGGTTACGCAGAAAGCGATGATGGATTACATTTCAATAGAAAAAACGTTCCTGTTTTATTTCCTGCAAATGATTCTCAAAAGGAATTTGAATGGCCCGGTGGTTGTGAAGATCCCCGTGTGGCAGTTACCCAAAACGGAACGTATGTACTTTTCTATACACAATGGAATCGTAAATTACCTCGTCTTGGAGTAGCTACCTCAACAGACCTAATACACTGGAAAAAACATGGGCCAATATTTGAAAAAGCATATCACGGAAAGTATTTTAATATGGCCACAAAATCTGCATCTATTCTTACAAAGATGAATGAGGGAAAGCAGGTTATTGCTAAGATCAACGGAAAGTATTGGATGTACTGGGGAGAGCATCATGTATATGCTGCTACTTCTTCTAATCTGGTGGATTGGCAACCCGTGGAAAATAAAAATGGAAAACTCAAAGAGCTTATTTCACCGAGAAAAGGTTTTTTTGATAGCGATCTTACCGAGTGTGGGCCGCCCGCTTTGATCACCAAAAAGGGAATTTTACTTTTTTATAATGGCAAAAATAAATCCGGCGATGATGGAGATAAGCGCTACAGCCCTGATTCCTATTGCGCCGGACAGGCTTTGTTCGATTTAAAAGATCCTTCAAAACCCATTGCAAGGTTAGATGTTCCGTTTCTTCGCCCGATGGAACCATTTGAAAAAAGCGGCCAATATGTAAACGGAACGGTTTTTATTGAAGGAATGGTTTTCTTTAAAAAGAAATGGTTTTTATATTACGGTTGTGCCGATTCAAGAGTGGCAGTAGCGGTTTATGATCCGGCAAATCCTGCGCTCCCCGATCCGATAATAGTAAATTAATTTTGATATTCCTTATTTCATAGAAATCATTTTTTAATAAAAAAGAAAAACTACTTTTATATTTTTTACTACCCGATTTAAAAATTGATTTGTTAACTATTAAACAATTTTCTTTTGACTAAAAATAAAACAGCAGATATGGAAACACCGGTAGAATACGCGATAGGCATTGACGTGGGTGGCACAGGCACCAAGTTTGGAATTGTAAATCACCGCGGTGATATATTGTCCAATGGCGAAATTTCGACCACAGATTATAAAGACATCAACCTGTTTATTGACGAATTGTATAAGGAATTGCAGCCTTCTATTAAATCAGTAGGAGGAATACAATTTATTAAAGGCATCGGAGTAGGCGCCCCTAATGGCAATTACTACAACGGTACTATTGAGTATGCGCCCAACCTGCTTTGGAGAGGTATTATTCCCATTGCAAAATTAATTACCGATAAATTCCAAAAACCCTGTACTCTGACCAACGATGCCAACGCTGCTGCTATTGGAGAAATGATGTATGGCGCCGGTCGTGGAATGCGGGATTTTATTATGATCACTTTAGGTACAGGAGTGGGTAGCGGCATTATTGCCAATGGCCAGTTAATATATGGACATGATGGATTCGCAGGCGAACTGGGACACACTATCATACGCCCGGGAGGCCGCCTGCACTGGGGTACAGGCATGAGGGGTAGCCTGGAGACATATGCATCTGCAACAGGTATTTCTATTACTGCTAAAGAAATAGTGGATGAAAGAGTGGGTGAAAAAACTTTATTAAGAGAAATTTCTCATGAAAAGATCACTTCGAAAAGAGTATATGAAGCTGCCATTAAAGGCGATAAAATCGCCAATGAAGTTTTTCAATTCACCGGGCAAATACTTGGAGAAGCGCTTGCCAATTTTGTAATGTTCTCTTCGCCCGAAGCGATCATTTTATTTGGCGGCGTATGCAAAGCAGGAAAACTTTTACTCGATCCCGTAAAAGAAAATATGGAAAAAAATCTGCTTCCTATTTTTCAAAATAAAGTGAAATTAATTTTTAGCGAATTAAAAGAATCTGATGCCGCCATACTCGGCGCAAGCGCACTGGTGTGGGAAACCAAAACCGACTTAAAAAAAGAGAGTGATGATAAGGAATTAAAAATAAAGAAATCAGAAAAAAAAGTTAACCAATGAAAGAGGGTGTATTTCAAAATGTCGCATGGCGTGGCTGATAGTGGGCGGTGAACACCGCCCACGGCGAGCCGCCCCGGTTCGTGTCTTCACGAACCGGCGACATTTTGAAATGCACCAATGAAAGATAAAGAGATTTTATTAATCACTTTTCAATAATAACTTTAGATTTTTAAGGACCCATATTTTAAAAATTTAATTAAAATCCAATAAAAATGTCAACCCAAAATTTTAAGAATCATACACGCATAGAACCGTTGTATCATTACATTCTTTATCTTATTTTAATCGTCTGCCTTATTCTTTCAATATGGAATTTAATTCGCTCCTGCAGCCATCATTCCGGAAGGCTGATAGCACTAGTATCCACAGGACTAACGATTGCCTTAATATTAACAGCCTTACTTACCCGAAAATTTTCATTGATAGCCCAGGACAGGGCTATACGCGTAGAAGAAAATCTCCGTTATTTTGTTCTGAATGGCAAATTGTTGGACAGTTGTTTAACTATCAAACAAATAGTTGCACTTCGCTTTGCAGCCGATACCGAATTCTCATTATTGGCTGAAAGAGCGGCAAAAGAAAACATGTCGCCTACTGAAATTAAAAAAGCAATTATCAACTGGAAGGCTGATGAATACAGGGTTTGATGCTATTCACTTTCCTACAAACTGGTTTTATAAAATAAGGGAAATAGAAATTCTATTTATTTCTTTATTTACTGAAACAAGACATAATCAACTACAAACTACAAACTACAAACTAAGAACTACAAGCTACGAACTACCCTGCTCACCGGTAATCCCATTACATTATAAAAATCGCCTTTAATTGATTTTATTCCTACTGCTCCTATCCATTCCTGTATGGCATATGCTCCGGCTTTATCATAAGGCTTATATTTATCTACATAATACTCTATTTGAAATAGAGAAAGCTTATAAAATTCTACTTCTGTTTCTTCAGCAAATAATTTTTTTTCAGTTCCCGATAAAATGCAAACTCCCGTTATCACTTTGTGAATCCGCCCCGATAAACTGGTTAGAATTCTTATTGCATCTTTGCGATCAGATGGCTTTCCGATAATTTTATTATCCAAAACCACCACTGTATCAGCAGCAATAATCGTATGTGAATATCTGTTATGTTTTGAATTTAAAATCTTTTGCACTGCCAGCGCTTTATTTTCAGCAATAAGCAACGCTATTTCCGGTGATGATAATCCGGATGGATAGCTTTCATCAGTTTCAGAAACCATCACATCAAAAGAGATTTCTGCCAGTTCAAGCAATTGCTTCCTGCGTGGCGAGCCGGAAGCTAAAATTATTTTATTCATTGTTCCAATTCATTATTTTAAAAAAATGCCATTGAAATAATTCCGGCGAGCATAATGAATTTGACAACATTGCTTAACCGGTGAAACGCTGCGGGGGTGGTGGCCTTATATAAATTCCTTAATACCCAAATCAATGGAATAATAATAGCCGCAAAAGAATAAAATGCCGAAAACCACCAGCCAAATTGCACCACATATATTTGTATTGCCACAAGAATCCCCGCCAGCACTACTATCCAAACGCCGGCAAAAACTTTTGAAACAGGTATCCCCCACACGATCGGCATAGTAGTACATCCGTATTTCAAATCACCTTCCATATCTTCCATGTCTTTTATCACCTCACGCACCAGGGAAATAATAAAAGCAAAACCTGCATAGACAAAGGAAACCTTCAACAACCGCTGCCAAACTATATCGTGAGGAGATATCCTAAAACGATATTCAGCTAAAGTGAGCACTAAAATAACCCAGGCAGTTAATAATGAAATAAGAATATTACCAATGAGCAACTTCTTTTTGAAAGTACTTGAGTAAACTAAAAGAATCCCTATTGCCAAAAAATTAAATAAAGGAATAAACACATTCCGGATTTTATATCCTACATATATACTCAGCGCCAAACCAACAAAAGAAATAATAGCATGAAGTAATATGGCGGCCCTTCTTTTAATAAATTTTCCAATAATTACTTTATCAGATTTATTTACCTGGTCAATATTTACATCAAAATAATCATTGATAATATATCCCGCACCTGCAATACAAACAGAAGCTAAAACCAACAAAAAAAACAAAGACTGCGAAAGTTTAATGCTATCATATCCCGGATGCCTTTCCAGGTAAACAAAGGGTAGAATGAAATATCGAAAAAGCATTTGAGTAAGCACAATAAAAAGAAGATTGGGCCATCTGATGAGTCTAAAAAATGCTACAAAAGCCTTCATGCGAAAATCTTAAAATGTGTACATTATGTTGATGCAATATTATTTTGCAATGTCCACTTGTTATTCAGTTTCAACACTTTTTCAATTACCTCTCTTACACAACCTTTGCCGCCTGCCAGGGGAGAAATATAAGATGCAATCTCTTTTATTTCAAATGCTGCATCAGCCGGACAAGCTGCAATACCTGCTATTTTCATACCATGATAATCAGGAATATCATCACCCATATAAAGTATTTCATCCAACCTGATTTCTTTTTTAAAGGCTATATCTTTTAAAAATTCTTCTTTATTTTTTACATTCATAAATACATCCGTTATTCCAAGTTCATTCAGGCGTTGTCGCACATACAAAGAATCACTTCCCGAAATTACAATTACACCAAAACCCAACCTCACAGCAAGTTGCAGCGCATAACCATCGCGGATATTCATTTGCCTGAGCCAGTTATTATCACTATCTACCAATACATTGCCATCAGTAAGCACTCCGTCCATATCAAACACAAATGTTTTTATTAATTGAAGTCGTGAAAGGATATTCATTTATTTAAAGGATTTACAGGAAAAATTAATTTTAAATGAGGAATTTCATTGCGCAAAAAATACTTTCAAATATAGTTATACCAATTTGAATTTGAACTTAATTGGATTTATTGGCCATTATTTTAGAATAATGCTTATCCTTCAAAATCCTGTGTCTGATCCGGAATAATAACTTCTATATATCCATCGCCATCTTCTAAAATACATTGGCAGCTCAATCTTGAATTTTCTTTTGGTTCCAAAGCCCTTGATATAAAATCCTCTTCCCTGTCAGATTTTTCAGGTAAATGCGCTGCCCCCTTTTCAATATAGCAATGACACGTACTACAGGCGCACACTCCGCCACAATCATTATGAAGATCAACATCATTTTCCAATGCAACTTCTAAAATAGATTGATCGGATTTCACATTTTCAATGGTAATTGGGTCAAGTCCTTTCTGCAAAAAGTTAAACATTATCCTATACATCTCCACATCTTTTGGCATACGAAACTATACCATACCTGGTGTAATCATTTGCGAATTGGGTAATCCTTTTTTAAGAATAATTTTATTAACTTATTTCGTAAAATTTGATAATGCTTTCAGAAAGTTTCAGATAAATATATTTCAAATCAGGATTAGCCGAAAGAGCCTGTAAATGCCTGTTTAAAGTAAAAATATCATTTCGTATTGCAGGACCTGTCTGGGTTTGAGAAGGAGAAATTTCTTTAACCCTGGCATTTATTTCATCTATTAAAGGAAGCAGATTTACAAAATCTATTCTTTCCTTTTTGCAAAATGATTCTGCCAGGGCATATAAATGATTGGTAAAGTTGCTTACGAATACGGCCGCTACATGGTAATTGAGTCTTTGAGTGTCATCAGCCTCTATCACTTTATCAGAAAGACTTTTTGCAAAACCCAAAATCCTATGTAGTACTTCCTGGTTATTTCCATCTACTAAAAAAGGAATATCCGGAAGGTGATTGACTGATTTTGATAAAGTTTGCATTGGATATAAAACACCATAAGTATCCGAGCAGTTTTTAAGAGAATTAATGGAAACAGCTCCCGAAGTATGAACTACCAGTTTATTTTTAAGAGCGGGAATATTTTCAATATGATCCAGGGCAACATCATGCAAAGCCACAATATATATGTCTCCCGGTTCAAATTCCTGAATGGTTAAAGAAGCAGTTTTTGAATGGTATAATTCCGCCAGCGGTTTCGCATGATCTTCATCCCGGCTTGCAATCTGCACAATTTCATGCCCTGCATTTTTTATCAATTTACATAAAACAGTTGCGGTGTTTCCCGAACCCAGCATTACAACTTTCATTTCGTCAGTTTTAGACTAAAAATTTTTATCAGTTAGCATTAAATAATATAAACAAAGCTTCATATTTATTAAAATAAATCGACTTTTATTACAAAGTTCTTTGCCAAAATATATTCTTAACAAATTTAATGAATAAGCAAAAAAACTATGTAATTGTTATACAGAAGGGCGTAGCGAAGGTAGAAAATGAATTTCGAAAAACAAATTTTACAATAAAAATTTGATTTTTAATTTTTAAGCTAATATTGCAACCATGAAAAATGGTTCTTTTTTTGAAAAGTTGAAGAATTGAATCCTCTATAGAATTGGATATAAAACGATAATTATGGCAAAAAATTTATTGATTGTTGAGTCCCCTGCAAAAGCGAAAACCATTGAAAAAATTCTGGGCAGTGATTTCGAGGTAAAGAGTTGCTATGGCCATATCCGTGACCTCGAAAAAGATGATATGGGTATTGATATAAAAAACAATTTTGCCCCAAGATACAAGGTACCCGAGGAAAAGGCAAAAGTGGTGAAGGACTTGAAACAATATGCAAAAAAAGCAGAAACCGTATGGCTGGCCTCGGATGAGGATCGAGAAGGAGAAAGTATTAGCTGGCATCTTGCCCAGGTATTGGGACTCGATGTAAATACTACCAAACGTATTGTTTTTCATGAAATCACAAAACCCGCCATCAATGCAGCAGTGCAAAATCCAAGGCTGATAGACATGAACCTGGTAAATTCACAGCAGGCCAGGAGAGTTTTGGACAGGCTGGTAGGGTTTGAACTCTCTCCTGTACTATGGAGAAAAATAGGTATGAAAGGTGGTCTGAGTGCAGGAAGGGTGCAAAGTGTAGCAGTAAAATTAATAGCGGAGAGAGAAAGAGAGATCAACCAGTTTCAGCCAATCACAAATTTTAAAATAGAAGCAACGCTGTCAGCAACCGATCCATCAGGAAAAAACATTTCTTTCAAAGCAGAAGACGGCTCTACGGCAACTATTGAAGAAGCAGAAAAGTTTTTGGAGAGATGTAAAAATGCAGTTTATTCAGTAAAAGATATTGTTGTAAAACCGGGCTATCGTACTTCTGCCGCGCCTTTCACCACTTCTACATTGCAACAGGAAGCCAGCCGGAAACTAGGCTATGGCGTTAGCAAAACTATGTTACTGGCGCAAAAACTTTACGAGAGTGGCAAGATCACTTACATGCGTACCGATAGTGTGAACCTTAGCACAACCGCTAAAGGACAAATAGAAAATGAGATCCGTAAAAATTATGGTGACAAATATTTGCATTTACGCAATTATAAAAATAAAAATGAAAGCGCACAGGAAGCGCATGAAGCCATTCGCCCTACTGAAATGAGTGAGAAAGAAATTCATGATCCTGAAACCTCCCGCCTCTACGACCTCATCTGGAAGCGGACTATTGCAAGCCAGATGAGTGATGCAATTCTTGAGAAAACCACGACCAAAATAAAAATAAGTACCGTAGATGAAGAACTGACTGCTTCGGGGGAAGTGCTGAAATTTGACGGTTTTTTAAAAGTATATTATGAGGGCAACGACGATGATGATAGCGACAACACTGCATTTGGAGCTGAAAGCCGTTTGCCGGCCCTTACTGTAAATCAGCAATTGGTTTTTGAAGAAATGGCTGCAACCCAAAAATTTACAAGACACGCGGCACGATATACTGAAGCCTCATTGGTAAAGAAACTGGAAGAGCTTGGCATTGGCCGGCCGAGTACCTACGCCCCTACTATCAGCACCATCATCAAAAGAAGTTATGTAGAGAAAAGAGATAAAGAAGGGATCAAACGAGATATAAGAATCGTAAAACTTACCAAAGAAAATACCATAAATAAAATAACCATTCAGGAAAATACCGGCGCAGAAAAAGGAAAACTTTTCCCTACCGATCTTGGTTTGGTAGTTACTGATTTTTTGAATCAGCATTTTGATAAAGTAATGGATTATTCTTTTACAGCAAACATTGAAGAAGAGTTTGATAAAATTGCCGAGGGCAAATTAAAATGGAATAATATGGTAAGTGAATTTTATAAACCTTTTCATGATTCGGTAGAACACACGCTCGAAAATGCTGAGCGCGCCAAAGGAGAACGCGAATTAGGATTTGACAAAGAAAGCGGGAAACCTGTTTTTTCACGCATGGGACGATACGGGCCAATGGTACAGATAGGTATTGCTGATGATGAAGAAAAACCGCGCTTTGCAAAATTAAAAGCAACCCAAAGTATAGAAACCATCACCATGGAAGAAGCATTGGATCTTTTTAAATTGCCTCTCAACTTGGGAGAATATGAAAACCAGGAGGTTTCTGTAAATGTGGGAAGATTCGGGCCTTATGTAAAATTTGGCGAACAATTTATTTCAATACCTAAAGGTGAGGAACCGTTAGAAGTTGACTTGCCCCGGGCTATTGAAATCATAAAAGCCAAACAAATAGAAGATGCGCCAATAGGCTATTACAATGAAAAACCCATCACAAAAGGCAAAGGCCGTTTTGGGCCATTTATAAAATGGAATGATCTTTTTATAAATATTCCGCGGGCCTACCATTTTGATAATCTCACACAAAAAGATTGCAACGAACTGATAGAAAAAAAGATGGAGAAGGAAGCCAATCGTTTTATCAGGCAATGGCCGGAAGAAAAGATTGCAATTGAGAATGGCCGCTGGGGGCCG
Organism: Hanamia sp.; assembly: GCA_036509335.1. Taxonomy (GTDB): domain Bacteria; phylum Bacteroidota; class Bacteroidia; order Chitinophagales; family Chitinophagaceae; genus Ginsengibacter. The sequence goes on along the minus strand of DATCFT010000046.1, from coordinate 51,512 downwards.
TTTATACGGTTTGGTAAGAAAATGCTGAAGCTGACGGCAAAACCCGAAGGTGGAAAATATACTCCTGAAGAATTAAGTGTGATCGAATTAGAAGATGTAAAAAAAATAATTTTGAAACAAGATCCAAAGGCCTTTGATAAGAAAACAGTAAAGAAAAGAAGCGCTACAAAGAAAGCGGCAAAGAAGAAATAAGGATATTAATACTATTATCCTCAAACCAACATTTAATTTGTAATTCTTTTAAGATGTAAAAGAAAATCAGCATAAATTTCTAACAGTTTACAAATATTTGTATTTTTAAGAAAATATAGATTATGAAGGCAATAGAGTTAAAAGTATATGAGATTTTAAAAAATCGTTTTAGTGAGAACATTTATTGAATTTTTTGATGCAAAAACAAATGAAAAGATTGAAGATAAAAAAGATATTTTCCTGACAAAGAATGATAAAATTGATCTGATAGAAAAAATGAATAAGGATAAAATTGACCTTATTAAGTGGATGTTTGGTTTTTGGATTACAATAATAATAATGCTTCTTATAAATTTCTTCTTTAAAAAATAATTTAAAAAGATTTAGGACTTTTTACTTTCATAGTAAAATTTACAATTGCTGCATTCCATTTGAGTAGGGCACCTCATCCGAGGAATTAAGAAAAAATGAATATTTCTCTGTTTACCTCCTTTATGTCTTTTCCTGGAATCTTTTAACCATCCAGTTTAAAATAATTTATTAAAATTCGTATCAAAAAAAGAAAACAAAAATCAGCACTATTTCTTCTTTTACTGCAAATTGCTTTTCTCTTAATTCTTGCAAATCCATGTAATTCGTAGCTATAAACCTCAACAGGATTAACAATTCATCAACGCTTTAACGTATTATGAAATTTGACTTGCGAAACGGTTTGTTTATTTTTGCTGACAATCAATTTTCCACTGAAAAAGGTTTTTAAAATATTTCTCAAAATTCTGTTAGGCATTCTTGTGCTGATACTTGTGCTTTGGATATTATTGCAAACAAGTTTTTTTCAGAATTTTATTATTCATAAAGTTGCATCCCGCCTTTCAAAAAATCTGAATACAACCGTTTCTATTAAGCATATTGACCTGGAACTTTTTGATAAAATGTCTATGGAGGGATTATTGGTATTAGACAAAAAGAAAGACACATTATTATATGCCGGCTCAGCTAAAGTGAATATTACCGATTGGTTCTTTTTTAAAGATAAAATTACCATCAGATATATCGGGCTTGATGATGCCATCATCAATCTTCACCGTACAGATTCCGTATGGAATTACCAGTTTTTAGTGGATTATTTTTCCGGTTCGGGCAATAAGAAAACAGACACTTCCACCGGTAAAATTAATCTTGATCTGAAAGTATTAAATCTCAAAAATGTAAAAATCTGGCAAAAAGACGAATGGGAAGGAGAAGATCTGCTGGCATCGGTAAATCAATTGAATCTTCATGCAAATTTTATTGATTTTAAAAATAATGTCGCTAATATCAATGATATTACGGTAGACAAACCGTCTTTCACTTTGTATGATTATAGAGGTAAGAAACCGGTTGATACAACCACAGATACTTCAAAAATAATTCCTGCGGAACCGGAAGGATTGCAATGGAACCCTGATGCATGGCAGATTTCAGTAAAAAATTTCTCTTTGGAAAATGGATTGGTAGCTATTGAAAAAGAAAGTTCCAGTCCGTCGCTACCCAATCAATTTGATGACAGCCGTATTGTGATTTCTTCTTTAAAAGGTACGTTTAAAAACCTCCGGTTGATTAATGATACCCTGGAATCCGCTATTTCTATTTCTGCAAAAGACAGGGGTGGTTTTGTAATAAAAAAACTTGCTGCCGATTTTAAGTTTACTCCTAAATTAATGGAGTTTAAAAACCTTGATATTATTACAGCCCATAGCCGGTTAAGAGATTATTTTGCAATGCATTACAATCATTTTAATGACGACATGCAGGATTTTATTAACACTGTAAAGTTAGATGGTCATTTTAGAAACTGTGAAATTAGCAGCGAAGACCTTGCTTATTTTGCGCCGGAAACAAGATCATGGAATACAGTTTTTTCCCTGAGCGGAAACGCCCATGGCAAAGTAGATAATATTACGGGACAAAAAATGATTATCCGCGCTGGAACTGATAACTATCTTGATGGAGATATCAGCCTGAGAGGACTACCGGATATTGACCAAACATTTATTGATTTCAGATCGAGAGAATTAAAAACGAATTATAATGAACTGGTCAAACTGATCCCTTCTTTAAAAGAAATTACCACTCCGAAATTAAGCGCTTTTGGCAATATCAAATTTTCGGGTAGCTATACTGGTTACATTCGAGACTTTGTAACTTATGGAGTCTTAACTACGGATATTGGAGTATTAAAAACTGATCTCCACATGCAGATCCCTGATAAAGGGAAACCACTTTACCAGGGACATATCTCGGCAGGTAATTTCCAATTAGGTAAATTTATTAGCAGCAGCCAGATAGGTAATCTCACGTTTGATGGAAAAATAAATGGTAAAGGATTTAATGCAAATGATATAGACATTGGAATTGACGGAAGCATTAGTAAAATAGAATTCAATCAATATCCTTATTCTAATATTATTGCTCATGGCAGTTTTAAGAAAAATCTTTTTACCGGTTCTGCAAGCATTGATGACCCACATTTAAAAATTGACACGCTTGTTGGTTCTATTAATTTCAGTAAGTCGAATCCCGAGTTTGACCTTGTTGCCAACGTTGACAAGTTGCATCTTAAAAGCCTGGGATTCACTAACGATAGTATTACAGTAAAAGGAAAATTTCGTCTGAATTTTACAGGAAATAATATTGATAATTTTTTAGGCTCAGCCAAATTATACGATGCTGTTTTAAAAGACAATGGGAAACAATTATCTTTCGATTCAATTAATGTAAATTCTACAGTTTATGACGGGAAAAAATTATTAACTGTAAAAACAAATGAGCTGGATGCCAGTATCAACGGCAATTTTAAAATACTTGAACTACCCAATGCTTTTCAATTATTTCTAAATAAATATTATCCTTCGTACATAGATAAGCCTCAAAAAATAGTGGAAAACCAGAATTTTTCCTTTATTGTAAACACGAGAAATATCAGTGAGTATATTAATCTTTTCGACAAAAGAATTACAGGGTTTGATTATACCACTATAAATGGAAATATTGATATCGCTGCTAATACTTTACACCTTCAGGCAAATGTGCCGCAGTTTAATTACAGCAAAATCAGTTTTAATAATTTTATTTTGAATGCCAGCGGAAATAAAGATACGCTGATATTAAAAGGTGAAATAGATGACGTTGTGATCAATGACAGCCTGCATTCTCCTGATACAAAATTAAGTATCGTCGCAGCCAACGATATTTCTGATATCAACATTCTGACTACCGGAAACAAAACCCTGAGTAATGCAGAAATCTCTGCCAGGTTGCAAACAAAAAAGAATGGTTTCAAATTAACTTTTAATCCTTCTTCATTCACCATCAACCAAAAACAATGGCATATATCAAAAGACGGCGCACTGGAGCTTAGCAATAAATTATTGATGGCTGATAATATCAAATTTACACAGAACGACCAGCAGGTTTATATTTCCACTCAACCCTCTTCTACAGGAAATAGCAATGATGTAGTTATAGCAGTTCAAAATCTTGTAGTAGAGGATGTAACTCCTGTCTTTTTGAAATCACCAAAGCTACAAGGCTTGCTGGATGGCAGCATTCACATTAATGATCCTTTTGGACAAATGGCAGTTGAGTTTGATACAAAAATTAATCAATTCAAATTTGAAAACGATTCCATAGGAGTGATCACTGCTAATGGCGAGTATCTTTCATCTCCGGGAACTTTTACTGTAAATGCAATTTCAAATAATGACCTTTACAATTTCACCGCAAATTTTGGCTACAGGTTTAAAGATACCTCTACCAATCAATTGAGCGGTTCAGTGGTTCTTAATAATTCAGGAATTCATATTCTGGAAAATTACCTGAATAATATCTTTAGCAATATTTACGGAAGAGCCACAGGCAAACTAAGTATTTCGGGCAAGGCGTCTGCTCCAAAGCTAACAGGAACCGTCAGCCTCGACAGCACTACAATGACGGTTAATTATACCCAATGCCGTTACATTTTAAAAGATAGTTCCATCATCACATTTAATCCTGATGAAATAGATTTTGGCACTTTAAAAATAAAGGATACCCTCAATCGTACGGCAACTATTACGGGGAAGATCTATCATACTTTTTTTGATAATTTTTTCTTTAACGAATTACATCTTAAAACAGATCCTATAGGAAATAAACCCGGAAAATTTGCCCTGCTAAATACTACAGCCCGCGACAATAATGAGTTCTATGGAAAGGTAACAGGTCAGGCAGAGCTATCGCTCAATGGATTTATTACGGATATGCAATTAAATATTTCCGGCGAACCTACAGACAGCAGTCACATTTATTTACCCACGGGAGAAACCGCAGAAACAGGGTCTATGGATTATATTGAATTCATAAAATTTGGCCGCGAAATGAAAGCCGATCTTCAGGCGCGGGAAAACACCAGCATAAAAGTGAATATGGAACTTACTGCCAATCCCTTGGTGAAAATAGATGTGATACTGGATGAAGCTACAGGTGATGTAATAAAAGCGCAGGGAAGTGGAAAATTAAATATTACGGTAGGTACTTCAGATCCTTTAACTATTAGGGGCAGATACGATATAGAACAAGGCGCTTATACATTTAACTTCCAGACTTTTTTAAAAACTCCATTCACATTACAACAAGGATACATTGAATGGTCAGGAGATCCGTACCTTGCCAAACTCAATATTGACGCTGTTTACAGAGCCGAGAACGTGGACCTGAGTAATATTCCTACTGCTACAGGATTTTCGAATGCAAAAGGCGATGTGGATATCATTTTTGAGCTACGTGGTACTTTAAAAGATCCGAGTCCGCAATTTGAATTTCAGTTTCCTTTTGATAATCCTTTAAAATCTGATCCAATTGCTACTGAGTATTTGAAGACAAGATACCAGGGAGATCAAAATGAATTGAACAATACAGTAACTTCCTTATTATTGTTCAATACATTTCTTACTAATGACCAAAGCCTTCTCAGTGGAAATAATACAGGAAATTTTGTTACACGAAGTGTAGGACAAATATTATCCAATACCTTATCTTCTTCGCTTAATAACTGGTTGCGAAAATTATTTAACACCAATTCTGTAAATCTTTATACCAACATAAATACCGCCGATTTTAATTTCCAGAGAGCAGCAACTGCTCAAAATGAAATCCAAAACGTAGGCAACTTTGGTGTTAAAACCACTTTTTTAAATAATAAACTATTGGTGAAAGTGGGCGGTAATGTGGATTACAACAAGATCGGACAGACAAGTCCCAATTCCAACTCCAATTTTCTGTTCACTCCCGATGTTTCTTTTGAATACCTGATTTCCCCGGATGGCAGATTAAGAGTAATTGGTTTCAACAGAAGCGAAACTGATATAGGAGATATAGCTGGTCTTACGCTAAGTAACCGAACAGGTATTCAACTTTCTTACCGAAAAGATTTTGACTCGTTTGCAGAGTTTTTTACTAATGAGAAAAAACGGTCAAAGAAAGTGAAATAATGAATTAAAAAAATAGAAATCTTTGTTTTTTGTTTGTTTGCCGTTTTTTAAAAAATAGCTTTTAAAGAAACCCTTCCGGTATTAACTATCGAATTAGTCCCTGATTTACGGCCTTCATATTGCAGATCGAGTTCTATGTTTCCCGCCATTCTTTTGGTGAGTTCCATATCCCATAAATAATTTTTCCCGGGTAATAATCCGTTCAATAACACGTAACCTACTGTGCTGTTGGGATCGCCCGTGAAATTGATATTATTAAAAGAAAACCTCCCATTGATAGTACCGTTGGAAAGTACATTATACTTTACTTCAGCAGCCAATTGATTATTGATTGCCTTTGCAGAATCACCGAGCTTGTCATTTCTTGTATCGTAGGTGTAAATGAGGCTTACCCGAAAATTACTTTTATATATATAGCTTACAGAAGGTTCTGCAGATACTTCGTCAACCTGGTAATTCCTGTTAGCAAAGGTCGGATTGGCCAGTTGGTTGCGGTCATATTTATTAGTAAATGAAGTTGCAATGGAACGTGATAAATTCCAACGTCCCTTAATAGCTAAATCCCTGAATGAATTACTTTCAAAACCATAACTCAAAAGAGCCTTGTTACTATTTAAGCGATGAGTAATATCTATTCCCCACACGCTGCTGGTACGGTTAAAATAAATGGCATTCGTCAAAAATGAATTTAACGAAAGTAAAGAAGTGTCAATTAATTGTTTACTAAAAGGACTGAATTCAAATCCATCTTTGGAAATTTCTTTCTTATTGGTTTGCAAAGAAGAAGTAGTACTTAATTTTCTTAGAAATTTCATGAATCTTTTTGTAGTATTTGCCGGTATGATCAAATTAGGATTCAATGAAACATTGTAGTTAAACTGGATGTAATTCGCTTTTACATAATCGTTGGTTGGAGTATACACCCTGATCCATGTTTTTTGATCGTCGAAAACGGCTACTTCAAATTCATTTAATTCAGGAATTCCATCTTTATTATAATCGTTCCAGGTATAATACCCTTGCCCGGCAGGCACTTGCAGGTACGTGTATTCGAGTTTTTGTTCCTGCCCGGAACCCAGTTCGTATAACACATTCCCGTTTAAAAAACCCTTCCATTCATGAACAGCATATTCCAGCCTTCCCAAAAGACTCTTGTCACTTTGCTCATTTGTAACGCTAGGATTGAGCACATCCAGTTTACGATAGGTAACATTCATTCTCAATTGTTCATGTTCATTCTTCATTAACTCTGTCGTAAGATTTATATTCTGGCTTTTGTCCTGGGTTATTAATCCTTTTTGATAAGGAATTTTATTTTCTCTTGTAGAATAAGTGATACCCCATTTATTTGGTTTTTTATCTGATGATTTCAGATACACCTGCCATGTATTGAAAGCAAAACTAATAGACTGTAAGGTATCTGCCTGTTTGTCGAGTTGTTGGTTATTTTCAGAAGAATATCCCCCACCTATTTTCATGTCTTTTAATCCGGGGAAAATTTTATATACATCTAAAGAAGGCCTCAGGTATGCCCCATCTTGTATAGCACTGTTGATATTGGTAATATCAAATTTATCGTTGAAATGCCACCCATTTATTACCATTACATTATCAATAGAATTTCTGATACCTTCGTATTGATCACTGCGGTTATAACTGGTGAATTGATATTTCAAAAGATTATTTTTGGGGTCGCTCAATTGTGCTGAAGCATTAATTAAATTTTCTGTAGCCGCAGGTGCATCAAAAGGAAGGCTCCAGTCGCGGTTAAACTCCACATTGCGCAAGGTCTCAATAGGCGTAAAATCTTTCTGAACAAGTTCATAACCCACATCCGTTTGCAATGTCAGTCCTGGTTTCCAATTGCCAAGTACATTTTGTTTAAATACATAATCAAACTTAGCGGCTCCGCCTTTATCTCCCCCTTTGTCTATAAGTGAAAAAGTATTTACATCATAATTACTCATGGCTACTTCTGCTTTCAGTGATGATTTGGCATTAAAAGAATATTGGGCACCTGCCGTTAGCACCACATGCCTTTGAGGAGCTATTAAAAGTAGTACAGGAGCCCATTCCCCTTGCTTCACACCATTTACAGGCTGCACCCATTGAAAAACCCTTCCATTGGCATTGCCGTCGTCAAGAATATTGTAATCACCTTTTCCGGCGCCCATATCAGTAAAAGAAAGATTATATAAAGAATCAGTCTGGCTTACCGAATACACATAGATAGTATCATGAATCCCATTATAAGTGGTATCCACTTTTCTATATAGTATTTTATTTACTGCAAAAGTATCCAGCGTTGCATTAGGATAGGTAGCGCTGTCAATATGATTTCCCAACTGTGATAAAAATTGTTTTTGTTGAGTCGTGAGTGTTTGATTAATAGGAGAATTTTTGGCATCAGAATTTACATAAGCCCCGACACTCACCGTCAGCTTTTTATTAACTTTAAGATCATCATTTGCATACAAAATAGAATTAAGATAATTTTGGTTAGAGTATTCAAACTCCACCTGGATCCTCGTGTCTTTCGTAATTAAATGTTTGACTGTAAATGTTAGTTGGGCATTATTATAGTCAATTACATAATCCTGGTCCTGTCCCCTGGTCAATAATTGACCATCAATATAAACTTTTTCGGTGCCTGCGAGTACTGCAAAATAAATTTCATTATTGGCGCCGTAAAGCTGGTAGGGTCCCTGGTTACCTTCAATGGGAGTTAGTATGTCCTTCATATAAGTTCCTTTGGTAATGGCGCCACTTAGCACAAGTGAATTGCTCATGTCTTTTTTAATTACATTATCTGTCTCAAAAGAAGCCCCCTGAATTCTTTGTGTAAAATCAAGAAAATAATTTTTGCTTTGCCTGATGTCTATATCCCCAAAATTAGCCTGCCATCCGTGTTTTTTTATTTGCATATAAATTCTGTCAAAATCCCTTATGTTTTGTGTATTTCCTTCGGGTTGAATGGGAATATTATTATCACTGATAGCTGCCGTAAGTTCCATACTGTCGCCTATATAACCATTGAGTTGAAGATTTAATGTGGAACTTACAACCGCGTCCTGGGTATTACCAACCGTAATTCCACGCCCAAAACTTCCGTTATAATTAATATTGCCAAAATCAATTATTTTATTCTCAAACTGGTTGCTTTTAAAAACGTAAGGTTTTTCCATAGCAAAATTGAAACGGATACTGTCGTAATTAAAATGTCTCGTAATGGAATTTAATTTATAAGGAAAAACACGATAAGTGATAAAGACACTATCAGGTAAATTTTTCGACTTCCAGGTGATCTCTGCATTGACGTAATCTAAGGTGAAAGCATTTCCAGGAATTCCGGTGACTTCAAGGCTGTTAGGAATAATGCTGTTGCTATCGAGTAAAAGCGGATTGATCTTAGTAGAAATTTTTTTACTCCTGATATTAGAAAGAGATGCCGGATTCTTTTGGGAAAGCCCATTAATATAAAAAAATAAGCAGACAATAAGAAGGTATGTTCTTTCCGGTTTCAAGCAGTAGGATTTTACAAAGGTCTAAAATTAGTATTTATGGTTGGAAGTTGAGTAGATTAAGCCTTCTATATCAAAAGATGGTATTTTTCTGACTAAATGAACCACTATCCCTTTTTTATAAGTTTTTCAAATTTTCTTTTTCTTCTCTCTGCATTTGGTGTGCTGTTTCTACTCACATCGTGGCTGACAAGTTAAGGCTTCGGGCATCCCAATAATCGCAATAAAATTGGTTGTGTACTCCATATCAGGTAAGACATAGTATAAATGGCTATTTATCTGAAGAAGGAAATATATAGGCTATTCTTCATAATATTGAAGATATTATTACCCGGATGGCCTTTATTGAAAAATGAGTGAAAAAAGTCTGAAATATGCAAAGAAACACAATAATTTTAAATCCCGATAATCATTTGAAAAAAAATACCAGGTCCAATCCGGCAAATCTTCCTCACGCAAAAAAAAATTAACTATTAAATCTTTAATAAATTAATTAATTTTCTGCAGGTTTTTATACCCTTATTTTTAAGATTCAATTACATCTTAATTAAATTAGATGATAAAAAATTTTATAAAATTTCGAATGATGAATTTAAAATTGAAAAACATTTCTTAAATGCATAAAGCAACTTTGAATCTTAATAAAAATATCTTTTTAATACTTCTAAATTTTATTATTAATTTGATTGGTTTTAAAGTAATAGCACAGAAAGAACCACCAGTTTCGAAAGATAGCTCAACACTTGCATTTCAAAAGGAAATGGCTTATTATAAAACACAGAAAGACCTTGCAGACTATGTGTTAATAATTTTGCATAAAAATCCTGATAAAAGATTTGATAGTACTTTAAATAAAAATACAAAATTTCATATTTCGGCAGCTCCAATTACAGAATATACACTTTCAACCGGTTTTGCCGGCGGAATAGCAGGAATTGCAGGATTCTTAGCAAACGGTGATGGACATACGAATACATCATCTGTCCTGGCTGCTATAAAATATACGCAGGATAAACAATTCCTGATTCCTATACAATCAAATATTTGGACAAAAAATAATAAATATAATTTATTGGGAGATTTGCGCTATCTAAATTATCCTCAGGAAACTTATGGATTTGGAACCTCCAATTCATTAGCCAATGGATATATTGTTGATTATAAATACATCCGGTTTTATCAATATGTTTTAAAAAATATTGGCAAAAATTTATATGCAGGTTTTAGCTATCAGCTCGATTACCATTGGGATATAAAAGAATTAAATGCTCCTACGGGAAGAGTTACAGATTTTGAAAAATATGGATACAGCCAAACTTCTTCTTCGTCGGGGATTGCTTTAGATTTTTTATATGATTCAAGAAAAAATTCAATTAATCCGGAGGGTGGCAGCTTTTATAGTAATATTGTTTTACGGCAAAACGTTAGGTTTCTTGGCAGCACCACTAACTGGAACTCCATTCTTATTGATGTTAGAAAATATATCAAATTAATACATAATAATGTATTGGCATTCTGGAGTTACAATGTATTTACATTAAGCGGCAACCCTCCTTACCTGGACCTTCCGGGAACAGCTTCTGATACTTATAATAATACCGGTAGAGGTTATGCGCAAGACAGATTTATCGGAAAAAATATGGTAGATATTGAAGCTGAATTGAGATACGGCATTACAAATAATGGATTTCTAGGCGGTGTTATTTTTGCAAACGCTGAGTCGCTTTCAGAATTGAGCACTAATAAATTTACATCAATTGCTCCTGCAATTGGTGCAGGATTACGTATCAAATTCAATAAATTTTCCCGAACAAATATTTGCATTGATTACGGTATAGGCACCAATGGCTCACATGGATTTTTTGGTAATTTAGGAGAAGTGTTTTAGGTCTCTTTATTAGCCAACGCTTAATTTCTATATAATTTCCCTGCCTTTTAATTAAACTTTAGTTATTCGTCAAAAGGAAAGCAATGATAAAAATTTTGTAACAGGTTTCTGAAAATAAAAAATAGGAATCGGGAATATTTGTTTGTTTACTGTAAAATAGATTTCAGTTCTTAGTCATGAGCCAGCAAACAAATACACCTTACTCTCTCCTTTGGAAATAAATAACCGGTATTCTCATTCAACTAATAAACTAATAAACAATTCAACCAATTTATCAATAAACTACTTAACCATTAAACCACCTTATTTCGCCATGGTTTCAGATGAAAGAGCCGCATGTAAAAGTTCCTTATTCAATCTTGCAATATTTCTTACAGAAATTCCTTTAGGGCATTCTGCTTCACAGTTATGAATATTCCCGCAGTTACCAAAACCTTCTTTATCCATTTGTTGTACCATATTTATTACCCTTGTTTTCCTTTCAGGATCTCCTTGTGGCAATAAGGCTAACTGAGCTACTTTGGCGCTTACAAATAACATTGCAGAACCATTGGGACAAGCAGCTACGCAAGCCCCGCAGCCGATACAAGCTGCTGCATCAAAAGCTTCTTCTGAAACATATCTATCTACAGGAATCGCGTTTGCATCTACGGCGTTTCCTGTATTTACAGAGATAAAACCGCCTGCCTCAATAATCCTGTCGAATGCAGATCTATCAACCATCAGATCTTTTATTACGGGGAACGAAGTAGCTCTCCAGGGTTCTACAACAATAGTATCACCATCTTTGTAAGCCCGCATGTGCAACTGGCAAACAGTATTTTTTTGCCATGGCCCGTGTGCACGACCATCTACATACATACTGCATGCGCCACAGATTCCTTCACGGCAATCGTGATCAAAAGCAATAGGTTCCTTGCCTTCTTTTACCAGTCTTTCGTTTAGCACATCAAACATTTCGAGGAATGACATTTCTGATGAAATATCCTTTACATCAAAAGTTTCAAAATTCCCTTTTTCAGACGAATTCTTTTGACGCCAGACTTTAAGGGTGAGATTCATTGTGTAGTGTTCCATTATTGTATTATTTTATTATTCGATTGCTAAATGGCTAAATTTTTGAATTGTTTCACAGCCAATTTTTCATTTGAATATTTAATAAATTGATTAAGAGTTTTTGGCAATTTGCCCAACTCAGTAAAAATGTGTTCATACTTCTCTTTACTTAACAATTTTCTTATTTTAGATTTTTCATTCCAATCAAAACTTTCTTTCAGGGAGCCTTGACTGAAACAATTTAACAGGCTACTTATAACTCCTTTCACTCGGTTTCGTCAATTCAAAGGTCAATGGTTCTTTATTCAATACTTCCCCGTTGGATGTATATTCCCAAGCTGCTACATAACTGAATTCTGCATCTATACGTTTTGCTTCGCCGTCCTCGGTCTGGCTTTCTTCCCTGAAATGGCCGCCACAACTTTCCCTTCGGTTGAGCGCATCTATGCATATTAATTCTCCCAATTCCAGGAAGTCTGCTACCCTACCCGCTTTATCTAGTTCAGGATTCATTTCAAAAATGTCTCCGGGTATTCTTACATTCTCCCAAAATTCTTTTCGTAATGCTTTGATTTCTTCTATGGCTTCTTTTAATCCTTTTTCATTACGCGCCATTCCACATTTCTCCCACATGATATGACCCAATCTCTTATGAAAACTTTCAACGGATTCGCTCCCTTTAATACTCATTAATTTTTCTATTCTTTCTCTCACTGCATTCTCTGCTTCTTCAAAAGCCGGATTGTTGGTAGGAATGGCAGCATTGCGTATTTCGCCCGACATATAATTTCCAATCGTATAAGGGATTACAAAATATCCATCTGCCAATCCCTGCATTAATGCAGAAGCTCCCAGCCTGTTAGCACCATGATCGCTGAAATTAGCTTCACCAAGACTATACAATCCGGGAACATTTGTCATCAGTTCATAATCAACCCAAAGGCCACCCATCGTATAATGCACTGCAGGATAAATTCTCATGGGAACTTCGTATGGATTTTCGCCAGTTATCTTTTCATACATTTCAAAAAGATTTCCATATTTTTCTTTGATTACCTGTTTGCCCAAATCAATAATCGTTTCCTCATTCGCGTCATGTATTCCTTTTTTGTGCACTTCTGTTTTGCCATATCGTTTGATGGCATCAGCAAAATCGAGATACACAGCTTTTTTTGTAGTACCTACTCCGTAACCCGCGTCACATCTCTCTTTGGCAGCCCTTGAAGTTACATCGCGGGGGCCCAGATTACCAAATGCGGGATATCTTCTTTCCAAATAATAATCACGTTCATCTTCGGGAATTTGATTTGCTTTTCTGTTATCATCTTTCTTTTTTGGAACCCATATTCTTCCATCATTTCTAAGGCTTTCGCTCATCAGAGTCAATTTGCTCTGATGATCGCCCGTAACAGGAATGCATGTAGGATGAATTTGTGTATAGCAGGGATTTGCAAAAAATGCGCCTTTTTTATGCGACTTCCAGGCGGCGGTTACATTGCTACCCATGGCATTGGTGCTCAGATAAAAAACATTTCCATATCCACCTGAGCAAATCAACACCGCATGTCCGAAATACCTTTCTAATTTTCCTGAAACTAAATTTCGCGCAATAATACCCCTTGCCTTGCCATCAATTTTTACAATATCATGCATTTCATGGCGCGAATACATAGTAACATTTCCCAGCGCTACCTGTCGTTCCAGCGCTCCATAAGCGCCAAGCAATAATTGTTGTCCAGTTTGTCCGGCGGCATAAAACGTACGCTGTACTTGTGTTCCACCAAAAGAACGATTAGCTAACAAGCCGCCGTATTCACGTGCAAAGGGAACACCTTGTGCCACACATTGGTCAATAATATTTCCACTCACCTGCGCAAGGCGATAAGTATTTGCTTCGCGAGAGCGGAAATCCCCTCCCTTCTCTGTTTCGTAGAAAAGGCGATAAACCGAATCGCCATCATTCTGATAATTTTTTGCTGCATTGATTCCTCCCTGTGCCGCAATGGAATGCGCACGGCGCGGGCTATCCTGGAAACAGAATGATTTCACTTTATAACCTAATTCGCCCAAAGTGGCTGCAGCAGAGGCTCCCGCAAGTCCGGTACCTATTACAATCACTTCCAATTTCCTTTTATTGGCAGGGCTTACTAATTTTACATGGTCTTTGTAATTAGTCCATTTCTGAGCCATTTCACCTGCTGGAATTTTTGCTTCTAATGCCATACGTTAGTGTTAAATATTTTGATGCTGAAAAATTGATCTCAGCTTTATATAATTTTATTTATTGAAGCCATCCTGCCATAAATGCAAGTGGCATTGAGGCAAATAATAAACAAATGACGATGGAATAAAAAACACCGATACCTCTTATAAGAGGTGTCCATCTTTTATTATTAATGCCAAACGTTTCAAAGGCACTTTTAAATCCATGTAGTAAGTGAAACAAAAGAGAAGCCAGTCCTATCATGTGTAAAACAAACCATACGGGGTTGGTAAATATCTTTTGCATTTGTTCATAAAGATTTATATCAGGCCCGTGAAAATACAATTCGCTTTTAGTATGCGCCCAAAACTGAGATAAATGCATTACTAAAAACAAAAGTACAAATGTTCCCAGCCATCCCATAAGGCGACTGTTCCATTTTATTTCTTTTACATAGTTGTGTTTTAGGTTATTTATTTTCCTAGCTGCCTTATTTTGTTTCCACAATAAAAGTCCCTGAATAATATGAAGTATAAATGCCGCAAATAAGCCTACTTCCAGAACCCTGATGATCCAGTTATATAGCATGAAATGAGCCGCTGCGTTAAATGTGGCACCATCATCATTGTAAAAAATTAGTGCGTTTAAAGTTGCGTGGATAATGAGATAGATTATCAAAAAGAATCCGGTGAAAGCCATCAGATATTTTTTGCCAATCGAAGATGTGAGTAACTGTTTCAAGGTCATAAATCGGAGAGTTGATAAATTTCAGATAAGCAAAGGTAATACAGGAAGTTTAAATTTTTTATTACAAAAGGTTTGAAGAATAGTGAACTTTTAATTTTTCTATTTTTGAAACCATTATAGCTCGCTCTCTCATTGAAATTATTTTTCAATTAGCAAAATCCAACCAAATCATTAAACTACCACTTTAAAAATGGAAATAGGTTACTTTGAAAAATTAACGTGTGTGCCCAGCCGCCCAAAGCCAACTAAAAAAAAGCATTGACTGGATAATCGAATATTTTGATTTTATTATTTTACATTGCAAATAATTTTTTTAATTTAAAGCCGTATGAATATCATTACAAAACATCCGATCAATGACCTGGGTTATAATTTTATAGCATCTTCTTATATTCCAAAAGAAGAAGACGAATACTATCTCCGGAATCAGCAAAATGATAATGGAATAGATTACCGCAGGCTTTCAGGATCAGAAATAGAAATATTAATTCGTAATGGAAATACATCAGATGATTGGGGGAAAATTTTTGTTTCAAGAGAATTTGATCCCGCACTGGTAAAAAATTCTAATTTTCATGGTCTCATCCGCATTGGCAAACTACAACCATACTATCTCGAATTTCACAATCTGAGAATGCCGGTTGGTATTTACAACAGTCAAATCATCAGTTGCGATTTTGGACATAATGTTTGTATCAACAATGCCAATTATTTAAGCCATTACATCATTGGAGATGAAGTAATGATCTCCAATGTAAACGAGCTGGCAACAACAGATTATGCAAAATTTGGTAATGGAATTTTAAAAGACGGGGAGAAAGAAAGTGTGAGAGTATGGATAGAAGTTCGCAATGAAAATGGCGGCAGGCGAATAGCACCTTTCAACCGGATGCTTCCAGGCGATGCCTTTTTATGGAGTAATAACCCTGAAGATACCGAACTGCAAAAAAGATTCATAGAGCTTACGCAAAAAGAGTTTGATCAAAAAAGAGGTTATTATGGCACTATTGGCGACAGGTGTGTTATAAAAGATTGTGACATTATCAAAGACGTAAAAATAGGAACTGATGCTTATATAAAAGGCGCTAACAAATTGAAAAATCTTACCATCAACAGCGATAAAGAAAGAACCTCACAGATAGGCGAAGGATGCGAAATGGTAAATGGTATTGTTGGTTTTGGATGCAGAATATTTTATGGAGTAAAAGCGGTCAGGTTCGTAATGGCAGCTCATTCACAATTAAAATACGGTGCACGGTTGATCAATTCTTATCTCGGAAATAATTCTACCATTTCCTGCTGCGAAGTTTTGAATACGCTCATTTTCCCCAATCACGAACAGCATCATAATAATTCATTTTTATGCGCTTCCATGGTGATGGGACAAAGTAATATTGCAGCAGGTGCTACAATAGGAAGTAACCATAACAGCAGGGGCGCCGATGGCGAAATCATTGCCGGGCGAGGCTTCTGGCCAGGATTATGCGTAAGCCTGAAACATAATTCGAAATTTGCCTCCTTCTGTATTTTAGCAAAAGGTGATTATACTTTTGAAATGAATATCAAACTTCCTTTTTGTCTCATAAGTAATGATGTAAAAGATGATAAATTAATTTTAATGCCGGGTTATTGGTTCCTGTATAATATGTATGCGTTGGAACGCAATGCCTGGAAATTTGAAGACCGCGACAAACGAACTGAAAAAATTCAAAAAATTGAATACAATTATCTCGCACCGGACACCATCAATGAAATGTTTGCTGCCATTGAGATTTTATCAAAATTAAAAATAAATGAATTGGGAAATTCTGAGATTGAAGGAATAGAAAACAGTACCAGGAAAACTGAAGTAGTAAAAGTGAAACAGGTGCTGGAATTATTTAAAGAGCTTATCTCCTATTATGGAACTGTTCAATTAATAAAGCATATAAAAGAAAATAATTTTTCCTCTTTTGAAGAATTTAAAAAAAGCATTCAGGTAAAAATTTCCAGGAACGAATGGAAAAATATTGGCGGCCAGTTGATTCCTGCAACAGATGTAGAAAAATTAAAAAATAAAATAAAAGGTAATAAAATAAATACATGGAGTGAGGTGCATGATTTTTATGGAGAGACAGGAAATGATTACGAAAAACATAAACTAATACACGCTTTCACTTCTTTATTGGAAATTGAAAATATTACTTCAAAGCAATTTACTTCTGCTTATTTTAAGAAATTATTGCAAAGCGCCCTGGCCACCAAAACGTGGATAAGTAAAGGAATTTATGAATCGCGTGCCAAGGATTATTCCAATCCTTTCAGAAAAATGGTTTACGAATCCAAAGATGAAATGGATGCAGTTATCGGCAAAATCGAAGACAATCATTTTATCCAGGACCAGTTTAAA
This sequence comes from Hanamia sp., assembly GCA_036509335.1. GTDB lineage: Bacteria > Bacteroidota > Bacteroidia > Chitinophagales > Chitinophagaceae > Ginsengibacter. The sequence continues at coordinate 34,006 of DATCFT010000046.1, read as the reverse complement.
GAATTGGATAATTTCAAAAAAACAGTAAAGAATTTGGGGAAGAGATTTGGGGAATGAATTTTACGGAAATCCAGTAAACGAATAATTAAGAAAGATTCTTATTTTTTTGAAGAGATGAAAATAAAGACAGATGTTGGCTGCATCTTGTAAATATCTAAAATTACATTAAGTCATTTGGTTTAGGCATATGCATGAATTTCGGTAATCTGCTGCCAAAATTGGTTCGAAGTAAATTCTGCGTAACAAAGAAGATTGAAAAGAAAATAATAAACGGGACATAGACAAAAAAAAACAGGGTGCCCGCAAATGCCGGATTAGCATACCATTGAAGGAAATTTTCTTGAATATTTTTATTTCAAACTCAAAGCCAGTCTGGATTACTTATTTACAGGAAGACATTATTGAAATAAAAAATGGGAATAAATGTTTGTTTACTGTAATTGTTCATTCCTTTTAAGAGCTAAGACATAAACTTTCCCGAATTAAAATCAGAAGCATCCCATATTATCAAATCCTGCTTTACATTATAATTTAATTGCCATACCTGTTACAATAGCAAGACCAATACTCATCAAAGTGCCGATTACAAGGTATTCTGTTTTTATTTCCAGCCGGTCTTTTTCATTAAATCGAATGATCCCTTTTGCTGCCACTAATAAACTGATAGCAGAATACTGGCTTTGCATCACAAAGATCAAAATAATAATTCGTTCTACGATCCCGATCCATTTTCCTGCATTGGCAAGGCTTTCTGCATTTTCTATTTTATCGCGCCATTTTTGAGTCACCTGCCCAATCAGGATGCCGGCGGGTGTGGTTAAAAATACAAAAGCAGCTAAAGTCTTCCATAAAGATGGTTGAGCATCAAGTTGATGAAAAGCCGCTTGTACATCATTCCAGTGAATAAAGGTAACATACCAGCATCCCATAATGATGATCAGATGCATTGCCTGATCTATCAAAAAAAATGTAACGGTACTTTTTTGATAAGATTTCCATCCGTCAATTAATGTATGTGTTACGCAAATTATTAACGCTATCGGCCAATATTGCCAGCCAATCAAAATCCACGCAAATACCCCTGTAACAAATCCGTGCAGGTATAATTTAGCAGAAGTAAAATGCTTTTCATTCCTGTCTTTTACCCACGATTTCGGTTGTAGAATAAAATCAGTTATAAGATGCGCCGATACAAGCTTCGTAACCCAAATGGATTCAATAATCATATTAATTGATTGATAATGTTTTCATATTGCTTCAAAAGTTTTTCTATCTCATTCCATCTGCCTGCACTTACATGCTGGCTGATAGTACTTTTTGTTCTTTTAAACTTCTTTGCAACCTCCTGTTGTGTTTTGCCTTTTAATAACTCAAAAATTACCTCTGCCTGCTTACTTGTCATTGTATTAAAAATAGCATTTACATAATCTGAAACTACCTGTAGTCCTTCATTAGCCAATGTATTGGAAGTAACTATAGAAATCCTAGTTTCGGATCCTGCAATTTCGTCAAATGACCTGCCCGACAAAAGAAATGCTTCACCTTTTGCTGCGCCCAACGTTTTGATGGGAGTCGTAATTTTTCCAACGCCGATGCTTATTCTTACGTCCGATGATATCGTTTCATCTTCCAATGATATGCTTATTGCCGCGGCACGGCACAACAATGCTATCCGGAAAGCACTTTTTGGATCTTTTACATATACCTGGAAACTATCGCCACGGTAAAATTCAAACAGGTAAGGATTTAATATCTGTTTTAGTATCCTCAACAATTTTCTCTCATTGACTTTTCCTAACCTTGTAGAGTTTACAATATCTCCGGTAAGCGCTGCACTGATAGCCATAACAAATAATTAATTTGGAAAGTAAATATACAAACTATTTTAAAATTCGTATTAATAGCCGAATTTTATAGAAGTTCGTATTAATAGACGAACTATTAATATATTCGGTAAAATAGACGAACCAGTGAATATTATATCAAATAGCGCTTCTAAAATACAAAGGGATTTGATTTGTTTATCAAACCAATTATTACAAAGAATGAAGAAAATATATAGGTTAAAAGGGGTTTGGCCTGTTTTGATGCGAGAGCTAAACTGAGTACCGCTTAAAAGCCTTAAAATTTTACATCTACTATACTTAATCTCCCATGCAACCCCTACTTAACAGATTTGGTAATATTCACAAATTGATTGAAATTGCTCTATTGAGTTGCAAAGGCATCAAAAGACTTTAAGGTATTGTTTATAAGCTATGCTCAAAAACTTTTTATTCATGTTCTTATTTTAGTCTCTCATCGCATAATAATCATTAATTTTAACATTCAAATTATGTTGGCAGGATTGGGTACGGACTTAATAGAAATTAATCGAATAGCTGAAAAAATAAATAAAGAATCCGGTTTCAGAGAGACGGTGTTTTCAAAAAAAGAAATAGTTTATTGTGAATCAAAAATCAATAAGTTTGAGCATTATGCGGCACGTTTTGCTGCTAAGGAATCTTTTTTTAAAGCGCTTGGAACCGGCTGGATAACAGGAACACATTTTAACGAAGTTGAAATAACAAACGATAAGTCCGGTAAACCTGTCTTGGTTTTACTGGATGAAACCAAAAAAACACTTTCTCCATTGAGGATAAGAAAAATTTTGGTTTCTATGTCGCATCTTAAAGAAATTGCTTCGGCAGTAGTGATCATAGAAAAGTAATATGAGTTTACAGGAATTAGCATCTGAATCAACAGAAAAAACAAAAGTATTGCAGGAACAAAAACTGCAGGAATTACTGCTTTATCTAAACACACACTCTCCTTTTTACCGGGAACTATTTGCTAAAAACGATATTGAAATAGATGATATTAAAACGCTGGAAGACCTGGCTGCGCTGCCAACTACCAGTAAAGAGGATTTGCAGCAACGCAATAATGATTTTTTATGCGTAGATCCAGTTAAGATCATAGAGTACACATCCACATCAGGAACATTAGGCAGCCCGGTAACCATTGCACTCACCGAAAATGATTTGAAACGATTAACAACTAATGAATATAATTCCTTCGTTTGTGCTGATAGCACTTCCTCAGATACTTTCCAACTAATGTTAACACTTGACAGGCAATTCATGGCCGGGATCGCCTATTATTCCGGGTTGCGAAAGCTGGGCGCCGGTATTATCCGCTTAGGTCCAGGAGTGCCCGCAATGCAATGGGAAACCATACAACGCCTTAAACCTACAGCGATTGTAGCCGTTCCTTCGTTTATACTCAAGCTCATTCAATTTGCTAAGGATAATCATATTGATCTGACCAATTCTTCCGTAAAAAAAGCTGTTTGTATTGGCGAAAATATACGTAATACTGATTTCTCTTATAATTTACTTGGTAAAAAGATAACTGAAGCCTGGAACATTCAGCTTTATTCAACTTATGCTTCTACTGAAATGCAGACAGCATTTACTGAATGCGGAGAAGGGCGCGGTGGCCACCTGCAACCTGAATTAATGATCGTTGAGCTACTAGACGAGAATAACCGGCAAGTAGCATCGAACATGCCAGGCGAAGTAACTATTACAACACTAGGTGTAGAGGGGATGCCATTGCTGCGTTATAAAACAGGAGATATTTGCATGTATTTTGATGAGCCCTGTGCATGCGGCCGCACAAGTTTGCGCCTATCGCCCATTATAGGTCGTAAAAAACAAATGATAAAATTTAAGGGTACTACACTTTATCCACCCGCTTTGTTTGATTTGCTGAATGAAACGAAAGATGTAATTGACTTTGTGGTTGAAGTAAATTCAAATGAAATAGGTATGGATGAAGTTTTGCTTTATCTCCTGCCTGCAGATGATAGTAAAGCCTGTGATAACAGGATAAGAGCTTATTTACAGGCCCGCTTACGCGTAAGTCCGCATGTTTTCTATATTTCTGCCGAAGAGATCCAAAAAATGCAGTTCCAGGAAGCAAGCAGGAAAGTGATTAAATTCATAGACAGGAGAATTTGATTATTGAATAGATTTTAAATAAGTTACCCCAACCACCGCTGTTGACGAAGGGATTCAGTTTCATCGGTTGGTTTTTTTTATTCTGTTTTGCATTTTTATATATCAAAAGTTTCTCTACCAAATAAGAATTACTTCTGTACGAATGCTATTGGTCAAGCCATGCTTTTAAAAATGCACTTATTGGCTGCTGATATTCTGTCTTTTGTGCCATGTGATTTTTACAGCAGACAGTATCGGAATTTCAAGTCTATATTCAGGAAATATCTGAAAATCGTTCTTTTCGTAAAACAACAAAGGTGATTGATATAACTCTCCATTTGTCTTGACATCATTTTTGTGATCAATGACCCACCCATTTAATATATCGTTTTCACATTTTAGCTTATTCAAAAGGTAAGTTCCTTTTCCTTGTCTTTGAACATTATCAGAAATTATTATTGCAAACCAATTTTCTTCTCCGGCACGAAAAGTCATAGCCCAACCGTCAATCCCTTTTAAATCATTTTTTAAGAGGTAGTATGACAAATCAGGTAAAGTATCTAAATAGTTATTCATGTCAATAATAGTCTGAAATCCCAGCTTCGCAGGATACTCCTTGTTCCAGAGATTGAATACGATTTGTTTGTCCTCAGAATTTAATGACTTTGTTTTTACAATCTCCATGCTCTTAGATTTGAAACGTGGTTGTGCTTGCAGTTAAATCAAATATATCAGAAAGTTTTCTCTTTCGAAAATTTTCCTTCAAAAATATCTTTGCTGATTATGATTCATTTAAATCCACATTTTGGTATTCGCTTTTGATATTAATAAGTTTGACATAAAATTTATTTTAATTATTCTTTTCTATGTTTATATAGATTCGGAAATACAATAAACGAATAAATAACGCTTCTTTTTATTTTGACGAAGTTAAAAACACAAGCAGATGCGTGCTTTAATCCAGGGATCGTGTTTGTTGAATTGTTTTTAATTGAGCAAGATAATCAGAAACAATCCATGCAGCTCCGCATATAGCGAGGTTTACAGCATTACCGGCCCAATTGAACATTTGATGGGGATCATTAAACAATATTGGTAACCATACAAAAACACCGAAACAAATAATCATAAGTGTAAGTAACCGGGATGTCAATAATACAAGCCAGCCGGTAAATAAGGAAATAGCAGCCAGCGCAAATGCAATGGTGGTTGCTACTGACCAAAACATTTGCCCAAGGGGCATCCATTTAGGAATAAAGCCCGCAGTTGCAGAGATGTTTAAAGCTTGTTCAAGTGTGAAGGAAATGATACATATCCCGAAGAAGATATATCCCATCCTGGCTATCCTTGTATTGGTTACCGAATTGACGGCTCCTACTGTGGAATAAACTATCAAAGCCCCGCAGACCAGGGAAAATTCTTCAAAAAAGTTTCCCCATCCATTGTAAACCAAAGGAGTCTCAATGATAAAAGGCAACCATAGTAAAGCGAAAAAAAGATAGATAATGAAAAGGAGGATGGCTCCGACCCTTGCCGTTTTCTTCCATTGCACAGCAATACCACCAACGATTTCAAGGATTGCTACCATAGAGACGAATACTTCCATGTGTGGTATGTTGCCAAGAGCCTGCACCTGCTGCCAGGTATTGAACTGGTGCCATACTAATCCTATTATACCCAAAATGATAGCCGCCAATCCATACACATGCCGGCCAGGTTGCAGTTTCATAATATTTACTTTATCTCAAATTGTGAATATTTTGGTTCCTGAAAGTGTCTCTGTTTAAAAGCTTGTGTATTTATGTCGTACACTTCCATTAGTGAAGTTAATAAACTTCTTTTGATTCATGGCAAAGTTGGGTTGTGCTGCTTGCATAGGAGAAGCCCACTACTTTGGAGCAATGTTGAGTGGCTGTTGCAATACTCCAGCTAGGATTTTACTGTAAGCTCACCGCTTTTGTTCTATCCCGGTTAAAAACGGACTGTTCTCTATGAACAATTTAAAATTATCCGGGTGCTGAATAATATCGTTATGCTCATGCAGTGTATGAATAAAAATAATTTTATTGTCTTTAGGAATGGCGGGTGTTACATCCACTTCTTCAAGCGAATCTGCCGGGAGGTTTACATTCGTTATTTGGTGCATCATGTCTTTTGTTTCGTCATAAGTGCCGCCATGATTGGTATATAAATCTATAAAACGATGATTTTTATCAGCGGTTAACCAGTTCATAAATTTGTCGGTATCTGCGTATAAGGCATCAAATAAAATAACCTCGTTTACGGGCACATTGCCGTTTTGCAATATATTAGCCATAACCCTGTATGCGCCGCTATGGCCGGCAAGGATAATATTCCCAGCTCGGTCCCTGGCAGATATAACGTGCATGTGTACCAGTTCTTTCAGCACATCTTTTACCAGCTTATGAAATGTATTTTTTTGCTCCAGTTTTCCACCATAACTATCGGGCGCATTTTTAGCAGTTTCAGCCAACACTAATACGGCATTGACATCTGCTTCGGCAAATTGCCTTGATAAACCATACGCTATTAAAGCGGTGTCAATATTATTGCCCCATCCATGAAACCAGAAGATCATATCTACTTTTTTCTTTGCTTTAAAATTCTTTGGGGTAATAATAATTACAGAACTATCTGAATAATGATCTGCAGTATTGTACAAAACATTATTGTAAATATGTCCCTGCACTCTGCCCGTATCAGGAAAAGATGTATTAGAAGAAGTTATTTTAAATTGATTTAGCGTCATCTGGCAAAAACCCATGGAGCCAATAATTAATAAAACGGAAAATATGGAAAATCTTTTTATCATGTTTACAATTATAAGCTATAAAGATAAGAAATGTACTAAATCGTAAGGTTTTACAGAATGAGATGTTCCGGTAGATAACTGTATAGAAATAATTATATGAATTTTTTATCCACTAAAAGCGGTCGGCGAAACCGACCACAATAAAGCATAAAAATGAGGGAAAGTGAAGAAATAACCGGTTGGCTTTACTAAAGCTATATTTTGCTTATGTATTTCGCAAAAGTGATTTGAATGAGTGATAATCAAGAAAGATATTTTTTGAAGGAAAAATTATTTAAAGGAGAAAACTTTCTGCTATATTTGAGTTGTATGCCATTTAAAGACCACTCTGCTCTAACATCATGCAAAAAATAATACTTACATTTTTATTGACACTTATAACCATAGCATCTTTATTTGCTCAAAACTCAAAAGGAACAGTTGTTTATGAAAAGTTTTTAGCGCCTTCAATACAAGGAAATCCTGGTGGCGAAGACGCAATGCGTAGGCTAACAATTTATCTTCCGCCAGGTTATTATCAAAGTAAGCAACATTATCCTGTAATTTATTTTCTTCATGGTATGTATGGAGAAGACAGTGCAACAATGGCTGACTTAGAAATAAACTATTTATTAGATACTGCCATTGCTGTAAAACATATTAAACCTGTCATATTTGTTCTTCCTAATAGTTATACCAAATACAAAGGAAGTTTTTACACCAATTCGACATTAACAGGAAAGTGGGCAGATTTTATTGCAAAAGATGTTATTGAATATGTTGATAGGCATTTCAGAACAATTCCAAATAAAGATAGCAGAGGTATTGCTGGTGCTTCAATGGGCGGAAACGGAGCTTTAAAAATGGGCATGTTGTTTCCTGATGTTTTTAGCTCAGTATATGCAACTACACCTGCAACATTAAATTGGTCAGATGGCATTAACACAAGCATTGAAGCATTTAAAATAATAAGTGACGCCAAGAGTGACAGTGACATAATCAATAATGTTTCAGCCATGATTATGGTTGATTTAGGCAGAACATATTCTCCCGATTTAAACAAACCTCCATTTTATGCAGACATGACAGCATATTACATCGGCGATAGTTTGGTTATTGACACAAACACTGTGAATAAATGGACACAGAATTTTGCAACTAACATGATTGAATCACATTTAGATGCTCTTAAAAGTTTAAAAGCAATCAAATTGGATTGGGGAAGGAATGATGAAGGGAGGCATGTTCCTGTTACTTGTCTGCAATTCAGTAAAAGGCTGGAATGGTACGGCATAAATCATTTTGCCGAAGAATACTTAGGTGGTCATGCTGAACATTTGGAAGGAACAGATGGAAGAATTTATACAGAAATACTTCCCTTTTTTGATACCTACTTGAACTTTGAAAATAAATAAACGGCATACAACATTAGGTTCCAATAGGCTGGCTGAAGGAATAACAATCGGCTGTGGTTCGCTATCAGCTTCGGTTCCAGCAGACGAACAAATATCAGCTTTTTGTACTTAACTTCGGCTTTAGTTTTCAATCGGCTGACGTTCCGGCGGAAAGTACATTGAATGCCAGCCCATCGCCTTAAACGTTAGTCAGAATTTTAGCGGAGACCTGCCATATCGAAACAATCTAAAAATGACAACTGAAAAGTTAGACGAATTAAGGAATGAATTATCAGTAAAATCTAAAAATGGAATTGATTTTACTTTAGCTGCAAGTATCCTATGGCTCATAATTGCTTATTTATGGACACTCAAATTCAATTCTTACGACAAATCTATATTCGTATTTATTGTAGGTGCGCCATTACTTCCAATGGCATTCCTATTTTCAAAGTTGCTAAAAACTAATTGGAAAATTACCCATAATCCTTTACAACCATTAGGACTTTGGCTAAATTTTGCCCAATTATTCTATTTTCCATTTTTAGTCCTTACTATGATTAAAATGCCTGATTATTTTATCTTAGTTTATGCAATCATTACAGGTGGACACCTTTTTCCTTATGCCTGGTTTTACAAGACAAAGTGGTATGCAATATTTTCAGGAATAATTGTTTTAGGTACACTATTACTTGGACTATATTTACCAAACGAGAAAATGTATCTCATTGCTGTTTGTACAAGTATTTCGCTGTTTGTATTGACAATTTGTTTATATTTTGACACTACAAAAAAACTGAAATCTCAGTCCGTGGTTGGTGTCACCGACCACGGCGGACCACCGCCGCTCGTGTCCCACGAACGGCTTAAATGGTGAATAAAATTTCTATTTCCAGGCAGATTCTAAGTGATGCCATGATGCAAAACTCAATGATGTACAAACCTTAGTGACGACTTTTTACAATTTACTTTAATCATTAAATATTTTTTGAAATGAATATAAACATACGCATACGCCCTACATGGTTGTTGATAATTATTGCAACCTGGTGGGTGAACCCTCTTAAGGCACAGGATGCACATTTGATAAAACAACTTGAGCAAAGCAATTATCTCCGCGTGACCATGAAGGCTGATTCTGCCAATATGGGCATAACAAGATGGTTAAAAAAGCCTGTAGAAAAAACACGGACGCTGCCTTTGGCTGCTGACTTCAATTCTTTAAAACATACAGGGCCGGGCACAATACAAATTGACCATAACAATACAATTTCCGGCAAGGGCAGCATTCTGCTGGAAACGCCAACCTCTCTTCCCAAAAAAAATCCGACCAACAGGGCTTATGCATTTGCAGAAGTGATAAAGCCATTGAAGGGGGAAGATCTGCGTGGTTATAACCGCTTTTCTGTGTGGGTTTACGCAGATGGTCCCGGCTTTTATTCTTTTTTTGTAGGATGTACTTTATATAATGGCGGCAAACACATAATGCCCACACCGGGCAGGTTTGAGGGGCAGCATTTTGTTAACGTATATCCGGATAAATGGCAGCACATCATTTGGGAAATACCCGACCTGTACCGCGACTCGGTAACCGGGTTTTCTGTTAGCATCATGCTGACCGGTTCGCCTCAGGGCGCCGCTGATAGTATGAAGCTGTACATTGATGATATGCGCATTGAAAAAGTAAAAGCTGAAAACACAAGGGGATTTAATCTGAGGCAGGACGCCATTGCGTATAGCAACAGCGGTTATAAAACAGGAGCAGTGAAGCAGGCGTTGGTGCAAAACGTGACGGATACAAAATTCCGGTTGATAAATGCGGACAACAAAATCGTCTTTACCGGCAACGGTAAAAGAATGGATAGTGGTTTTGTTCAGATGGATTTCAGCAGCTTTAACAAGCCCGGATATTACAAACTGAAAATCGGAGATAGAACAACCAAACCCTTCCCTGTAGGTGACGATGCTTATCTCGCAACGGCATGGCATACACTCAATTTCTTCTATGCTGAAAGGTGTGGCTACGATCAGCGGGCATTCATCAGCTATGTCACCAGGATGCAGTATCTGTACATCCTGATGGCAGGGAAATAAGCGTAAGTGGCGGATGGCATGATGCCGCTGATGTTACGCAGGGAGTAGAAAACACGGCACGTGCCGGAATAGCCATGCTGGATATTGCCAGATCAGTGAAAAATAAAAACAAAGCCTTGTATAATCGCTTACTTGAAGAAGCCCGTTGGGGGCTCGACTGGACGATGCGAACAAGGTTTGGCGATGGCTACAGAGATGGAGGGCTCATCATGGGCATCTGGAGTGATAATATTATCGGCACTAAAGATGATATGCGGGGAAAAGCTTCCAACAACCCTGCTGACAATTTTATTGCGGCTTCTTATTGCGCAACAGCGGTTCCTTTTTATAAAGATGACGCTGTCTTTTCACACTGGTGCAGCAGCAGCGCCGTGGAAGATTTTGCATTTGCAACGCAGCGGCTGGACTCTTCTGTAAATGAACATAACGAAGTGGACATGCACGCACTTGCCGTAGTCTCTGCTATGAACCTTTACCGGCTTACTAAAGAACGCTCCTACCTGGATTCAGCAGTTAAGTATGCACACGTGGTGATGGATTGCCAGCAAATAAAAAGGCGCACCGATTGGTCCATCCCACTGCATGGCTTTTTTTATGAATCGAGAAAGAAAAAAAGAATACTCGCCTACTTTCACAAAAGCGATGAACAACTGATGATAGAAGGATTAAGCATGTTGCTTACAGATGCTCCTTCAAACCCGGACGCTTCCCTTTGGAAAGCATCCTGCCAGGCTTATGCGGATTACCTCCATGACATTGCAAACGTGATGAAACCTTATGGAATTTTACCCTCAGCCGTATATGAATTGAACAATGCAGATTTTTCGGGAATTTATCATGAAGGAGAAAAAGTGGGCATGCCGTCTATGGAAGAATACAATGCTGAAGTAAAAAACGGGATACACCTTGGCGGTGGTTTTTACCTGCGGCGTTATCCTGTAGCCTACCAGTTCCGGGGATTTTATGATGTACTGATGGCAAAAGCAAAGGCGGCATTGATTCTTTCAGATTTACTAAAAGATAAATCACTAAAAGATATTGGAACAAGGCAGCTTGAATATATCGTTGGCTACAATCCTTTTGCAATGAGCACTATTTACGGAGATGGCTATGATTATCCGCCCTTGTACGGGGGATACGCAGGAGATGTAGTAGGTGCGGTTCCGGTAGGAATAGAAACTTTTGAAAACGATGATGAACCGTACATGCCCATGCAGGTAAATGCCACCTACAAAGAAATATGGACGCGTACTACAGGCGATGTAATTTGGATGCTGTCAAAGCTTTTTGAAAATTAATTGGCGTGGGTAAACGCAATAAGCATTTACATAAACCTTCAATTGAAAATCCTTGCTTTTTGTTGGTTTACTGCAATTGGCAAATAAATTTAATTGTTTCGGATACTCAAGAGGATTTCAATTAGAGGATTTCTTTTACAAAAAGAACACACAATTAAGGTTATTTATTTCTATTTCGGAATAGCGCATTGATATCCTAAAAGTTTATAAGCTCCCTACCTGTGCACGTCACTTTCCATATTTTAGTAACGAACTATCACAGGTCAGGAGACCTGCGCCAGTTTAATCTAACGTCACGTCACTTTCTATATTTTAATAACGAACTATCACAGGTCGGGAGACCTGCGCCAGTTTAAAAACTTTTTTGAATTTTTCCCCCTTTGTTTGCGCAAGCATCCCTCGTTATGGCGCGAGGTTATGATAATTGTGTTAGCACCGCTGCTATTGTTAAGAAGAGAATTGTATTTTTACTTTATGAGCCGGAAGTATAAATTCCCTGATAATGATAAATCCGATAGCTATCTGATGTATTTTATCTCGTTTGCTACAGTTAACCGAATAGTTGTTTTTGTAAAAGAAGTTTACACGCAAATAGTTTTAGATTCCTGTTTCGATAATTATCGGGATGCCAGGAAAAGGAAGGCTTTGAAATATATGGCTGGTGCATTATTATGCCAAGCCATGCACATATGGAAATCGGTTAGTGCACGGGATTTTTCTGGGATGAAGGGCTTGATTGGATTGGACTTTTGTTAGTAATTACAATGGCACAATCAGAAGCTCCAACATGGGAATTGCAACAAAATCCAAATATTCAAGTTACTATTCAATAAATTTTTTATGAAGCCAATTATAAACATTATGGCTATTATAGCAAGTCTTTATAGCTTATATTATCAATTTGTTCAGTTTATTTTTGATAATCTAACAGGAAGTTCAAAAATGACCTACTCAGCATTAGATATACTGCCAGAAGTAATAACAATACTAATATGCTTTTGGTTTTTAATAATCAATATTAGAGGTTTTTTTAAAAATATTAGGTCTAAATAATTATCCTGATTTGAAATGATATAAACTATTGTTCGAGATATGAAAAGTTTAACCAATGTTGGTGTTCCTTTTTCTTCAGATTGTAAAATCTAGGATGGAATCCTCAGGTCTCTTGTATTTTGTTTAGTCTTGTTTATACTTTGCAAGGGACAAAACCGTGAATGATTTAGGTTGAAAAAACAGATAATTTACCTTTTGCAAAGTATAAAGCCGGGGTTTTTTAATTGCCAAGGGTTTCAACTCGTGGACAATGAAATATCTTCAAAGGCTTTAGTCAAAATCTATTGATTCTTTCCAGTAAACTACCTTTTAACTTTTGGCTAAAGCCGGGAACCACAAACACAATCCCACTAAAGTTAGTGGCAATTGATATGCTACAACTCACTGATTTACCCCTTGCGAAGTATAATTCAAATAATAGAATACTTAAATGAGCAGGTTGCATGAGTGAATGGTGATCTTCAAAAATGAATGGGTAATTGGAAAATAAAAGATTCAGGTTGCAATAATATTAGTCAATAAAGTGGCAACATATTCCTGCAAACTACCATCGAATGATGCTGATTGCTCAATTTCGTTTTCCTGGTTCCTTTTAAAAAAATATTTTTAGGAAAGACAACAGATAGCATATTGTAACTAACTTTAAGGGGCAATTAAATTTCCGGAAAATAATATTGCTTATATCTCAGGCAGTGGCTGAATAGAACAAATAAAATAAAATGATCTTAAGAAATACTATAATTACTATATGCTGCCTCACACTATCTTTTCATGCCCTTTCGCAGAACTCGTTTAGCAAAAATATTGACAGTCTAAGAAAAATATTACCTTCTTTACGCGATAGTGCAAAGATTGATTGCATGAATGAAATGATCGCCTACTACTTCCATATACATAACAGGGATTCAATTAAATTTTATCTGCCGAAAGTTTACGAGGGATCAAAAAAAATAAACTATGCTCATGGGATTGCTCTTTCTCTTGTTGCGCAAGCTTCGTACAATCGTGATGCTTTTTATAAGTGGGCCGAAGAGGATAGTGAAGCATTAAAATGGTATAACAAAACAAATAATAAGAAGGGAATTGATATATTATATATTAATTTAGGAAACGCACTTTTTGCCGGGAGTCAATACGATAAAGCGAAAATCAGTTTGCAACAATGCATTGAATGGTCAAAAAAAGCGAGGGATTATAATATAATGCAATACGCGTATTCATTGATAGGACAAATTTATCGTGAAAGCGGAAAGTATGATTCAGCCTTTGAAGTATTTAAACAGGCACTTCAAATAGCAGAACAGCTTAAAGATACGGTAAATATAGCTGGAGAATTCATCAACATCGGTGACTTGTACAAAGCCATTGAAGACTATCCAACAGGTTTGGAATATTATAGCAAAGCTTTTCGAATAAATGGAAAGAAAATTGATAAAGACGACATTTGGAGTTATACAACCTTTGCAGAATTGTTTACATTGACACATCAGTATGATTCTGCATTATACTATTATGGTTTCTTTGACTCAGCAAAAGCAGTAATTCAAAATGCCAGGATTTTTTTGATAAGTAAAGGTGAATACTATTTATTTCGGGAACAGTATGTCAATGCGTTACCATATTTCTTAAAAGGTTTGTTTTACCATGAGCAATTTAAAGACATTAACCAGATTAAACGAGCATTAATTGACCTGGCAAAAACCTATTTCGCTTTACACAATGATTCTGCTGCTTTAAGATATGCAAGAGAAGGTTTAAAAATGGCGCAGCAAACAAATTCAAGGCAATATACCAGGGATGCTTACCAGATCATTTATTCTATTTACGATGGCATGCACAAAACTGATAGCGCTTATTTCTACTATCAAAAATATATTGCAATCAGAGACATCGTATCAAACCAACAAACAAAGTTGAAATTTGCTGCATTTAATTATGAGCAAAAAATCGAGATACTTAATAACGAAAAAGAATTACAAGAGCAGCAGCTTAAGCATGCATCACAGCAAAAAGTATTTCTTATAGTAGGCATATCCGGAGTTATTTTGTTAGGGATATTTATTCTTCGGAATGCTTTTTTGAAACGAAAAAATGAAAAGAACCGACGTGAAATTGCAGAAAATGAATTACAACTGCAAAAGTTGGAAAGCCTGAAACAATTATCAGAGCTTGAAATGCAGGCTCTCCGCGCACAGATGAATCCGCATTTTATTTTTAATTCACTCAATTCGATCAATCGTTTTATTTTACAGAACAATCGCCAGCTTGCCTCAGAGTATCTTACAAAATTTTCAAGGCTTGTACGCATGATACTTCAGAATTCCCAGGCTTCTGTCATTCCCCTGGAAAGTGAATTGGAATCTCTTGGTTTATATCTTGAAATGGAGGCTTTGCGTTTCGATAATCATTTCACTTATAAAATTTCTGCTGCTGATGATGTGGACGTGGCCTTGCTTAAAGTGCCTCCGCTTATCATTCAGCCCTTCGCAGAAAATGCCATATGGCATGGGTTGATGCCCAAAGAAGAGAAAGGCCATCTTGATATTGAATTGTGGCGGGAGAATAATGATTTGTTTTTTAAGATCACAGATGATGGTATAGGACGCAACCAATCTTCAGCATTATCCGGCAAAACTGCTACAAAATACAAATCCATGGGATTAAAGATTACATCGGCCAGGATCGCGATGTTACAAAATGTAAGCAAAACTGAATCACCTGTAAAGATCAATGACATTGTTCATGCAGATGGCAGCGCAGCCGGAACTGAAGTAATTATTAAAATGCCGGTTTTATATGATTAAAGCAATTTTGATAGATGATGAAATTCATTGTCTCGACACACTGAATATGCTGTTAGCCGACTATTGTCCCGAAGTGGAAGTAGTTGCACAATGTGTCTCAGCAAAAAAAGGATTAGCAGCAATCGAAAAATACAAACCCGAAATAGTTTTATTGGATATTGAAATGCCTTTGATGAATGGGTTTGAAATGCTTGAGCAGTTTAAAGAAATCCCTTTCTCAGTAATTTTTACAACCAGTTATGATCAGTATGCAATTAAAGCAATCCGTTTCAGCGCCCTGGATTATTTACTAAAACCTATTGATCCTAAGGAACTGGTAGTAGCCGTGAGGAAAGCCTTAACCCAAAAAGCACTTCCGACATCAGAACAATTTAATATGTTGATAAACCAAATAAGAAATAAACAAACCGGCTTTTATAAAATTGCTGTGCCAACGGCCCATGGTTTTGAATTAATTTCTGCAGACTACATCATACGTTTGGAAGCCAATGATAATTACACTCATCTGTATTTAAAAAACAATAAGAAGATCACCGCCTGTCGCTCTCTTAAAGAAATGGAAGAACAATTGGATTATTTTGATTTTTTTCTGCGGGTCCATCATTCATACCTTGTTAATTTGAATGAAGTAAATAAATATATCAAAGGCGAAGGTGGTTACCTGGTAATGAGCGATGGAAGCAATGTAGATGTTTCAAGGGGTAAAAAAGAAGCTCTTTTAAAAAGGCTGCAGCCAAACCGGATATGAAGCAAGCCGCATGGTGAGTGGTTCAGCCACGGCGGAAAAGTGCAACTCAGGACTTACGACTATCAAATCTATAAAAACCATTTCAATTTTTACAAGTCAACTGCTCTTACCCATATTCGTATATTCGTAACTGTTATTGATTTATAAATGTACTGAGTTACAAACCACTATTGTCCGGATAAAATTCTGCGAATCAGTTAAAACACATTAGGGACAAGGGTCACAGCCCTCTCCCTTGGGAGAGGGGTTGGGGTGAGGCTTTACAGTATGGCAAAGGCTTCCATACATTTAGTTGGACAACAATAGTTACAAACATCAGGATAGCAGTACTTTTATATTTGAAAAGATTATGGATAGCCGGGGATTGCCGTGTTTCTGCCAATTATCTTTTTATTTTCTTTAGCCAGCAATAATACGACAAAATACCAGGCACGATCCATATAAGCATCGTAAGTATTAAAGGGTCAAACTTACCTGCCGCCGCAATACCTGAATAAATAGCACCTGCAAGATCAAAAAACAAACCGGCATAGGCCCAATCTTTTATCCTGCCTCGTCCGGGTATCAGGATAATAATGACGCCGAGTAATTTTGCAATGCTGATGAATTGTATAAAATAAACAGGGTAACCAAGGCTGTCATGTATCAATTGAATAGCTTGTTGCGTTGGTTCAAGGCCGCCTGCAGCCGAGAATATCATCAGTGCTGAGAAAATAATGGTCGAAATCCAATAAACAATGTTGTTAGTTTTTGTTGTCATATTGCTGGTTTATATTTTGTTTGCAAACCCTGTCTTCCAACAGAGGATATAAAGTGTGGAACAAAATTATTATTTTTAAATAAAATATTTTATATGGGGAAAAATATAAAGTTGAGTAATAGAAGATTTTTCATGAAAATTGTGTTAGGTCTTATTCTATTGTTTCTGATTTTGACATTAATTGATCAAATATCAGTTTATAAAACTTTACATGGCGATGGTAAAATTCATCATGTAGTTATAAAACCAATTAATAAAAATTAAGACTTTATAACTACCCTTATTTAGAAGGCCGGGGGTAGTTATTTAGATTATTCAATACTTGGCGCTATAAATATAGATACCAACGAACCACATTTTGCGCAAAGTGGGTGCAGAAACAAAAAAAAGAAGCTAAAAGGAAATAGTTTTATTTTTCGTAAGGAAAATTTCTCGATACTTTTTTCATCATTCTTTCCATTAACTCGTTTGCACTTGAAAAAGCGCCTTCCTGCATTTCCTTATAAAAACGCCAAAGTAACATGCCATCACTGCCGTTATTAATTTGTAAAGTTAAAGCACCAGATGCTGTACTTCCGCCGAACCCAAAAACGAATGTTTTTGCAATTGCACCAGCTTCACTACCTGTCTTTTCATAAGCATAACTTGCTTGTATAACCGCATCTACTTTCAATATTTTGCATATAGAATCAGAAGTTAAGGAATCCAGTTTGCCAAAAATCCCTGTTTGCTTTAAAAGTATATTTGTTCGTTGAACATCTTGAAAGGTTACAGTGTATTTATCTGCTTTTCGCAAAAGAAAAGTGTACATACCTTCTTGCATATTAAGGCCTTCCTCTTTTTCCTGTACTTCATTGTCAGCAGCATTATATCCCTTTGGAAATCTTTTAAAAGAGATTGAAACTTTTACTGGTAAAATAGCTACTATTTTGTGAGTTTTCAAGATAGATTTTAAATTGGGAACTTCATAAAGCTGTTTTGATTGCCCAAAAGAAGGTGTCAAAAATTGAGCTGTAAAGAAGATTAATAGAATAACAATTCGTTTCAAGACTGATAAGATTTTAGGGGTTTTATACTTTTTAAACAATAAGTTTTTCAATAGCGAATATAGTAAAATAAACATAATATGGAGTCTGTATTTTGGTTAATGAATCTTTTGTCAAAATTTGATTTTGTCCCTCCACTGGCAAGCTTTGCCGTATAGCCATGAACGTAAGCTATGCTTGGTGTCCACCAACCTGAGACAATTTGGAATGCACCCAGCAAAAGTCAGCAAGGAAAAAGATTGCTTAATTTAGTCAGCCATTAAAATACATCAATAATTGTAAAAAAATAAAAATGAACAGAAGGGAATTTGCAAGACTAACTTCTTTTACTGCCTTATCGTTGTCTCACAATAAAATGGTTGGCGGCAAAGTTGGCTTTGATGAATTTCCAAACGATGACCTTATTAAAAGCCAATCAATAGCGGCATTCAAGCGCTTTGAAAGCGTGTGGAATTTTAATGATTTCTGGAAACGCGGAAACACTTTTGATGCTTGTCTTACGTTTGCCGATGCCATGCATCATAAATGGCCCGGCGATGAAGAAGTAATCGCGATGCAAAAAAGAATAGATGAAATGCTCGAAGAGAATCACCAGTTTTTTACTTCAATTGATCCTGGTAAATTATGGGCAGATGATTTTGGCTGGTGGGGTTTGATGGGTATAAATGCAAGAAAACATTTATTAAGATCGGGCAACAAAACGCTGGCAGATAAATATACTAACCTGAGTATCCATCTATGCTGGCAGCAGGAAAGAGATCATGCTTACGATTTTTGGGATACAGCACAACCGGTGCCGCACGGCTGCAGAAACAGGGATGCAAACGGCCAAAACAAAGGAGTGAAAAACACCGTAACCAATGCGTTGTTCTTTTTATTATCATGCCGTATCTATCGTTTAACACTCGAAGAAAATATAACGCACAATGAAAAATATCTTGAGATGGCCTATCGCCAATGGGTTTGGTTTGATAGTTGGTTTAATCTTGAAAAATATGGGTACCTGCAAGAAATAGTTTCGGGCGGCGCATTAGTTCACGAAAGGCCTACTGCTTTTTTTGAAGGATCTGATTATAAAGATACCACACACCCAACATGGGAAAAAGGTTGGGTATGGAGCGGCGACCAGGGTATGTTATTAGCGGCTCTTACAGATATGTTGGCTATTAAAAATGATCTTGCAACATGGGTTATTAAAAATAAAATCAACCCGGTTTTTAAGGTTGAGGAGTTTGAAAATACCCTAAAAAAATATATCCACCTTTTAAGCAAAGGCATAAAAAATGCTTTAATCGGAAATGCTGATGACATCATAAGGGAAGCACCTTTCAATGCCAATTTTGGTCCTGAGTTTGGTAACGATTACCTGGCAGGGCGTGGCATTATGATGCGTTACCTGAGAAAGCTCAACAAGCAAATTACTCATATTGATTTCAGCAAAAACACTAAAGCAACCGCTGCTGCAATATGGCAAACACGCGATACAGTCACCAACCAATTCAAGCCGGAATTTACAAAAATTGAAAATGATAAATTGTATGTGAATCAATATAGGAAATTAACAGGCGCTGGTGATGATGTATATAAATGGCAGATAGATACTATGAATGAACAACAAAAGTTTGGCGTATGCCAATCCATTGGCCTCGATGCATTCGGTGCTGTTGTTAATAGCCTGTCTGATTAATACTATCGGGGAATCAAATAAAAAATATTAATGAAGCCGTTACAAAGTTATCCCTTTCGTTTATACATAAGCGTTATCCATTAGTCAGGCAAATACCGATATCTAAAACACTATGTTATACTATTCGTTCAGCATCTTTTTTAAATAATTATAGCTGGCTGTTACATCTTCTATTGGATGAGGCGCTCCGTCCTGTTCTACGAAAAAATATTTCATTCCGGCTTCTTTTGCATTATCGAAAATGCGTTTGAAATCAATAAAGCCTGCCCCTACTTCTACGGGTTCCATGGTTGTTTTGTAGAGATCTTTCACATGCCAGAGAGGAAAACGTCCCGGATGCAGTTTAAATAATTCAACAGGGTCTTGCTTTGCCTTGGTGGCCCATGCAAGGTCCAGTTCCATTTTTACCAGGTCTTTATCGGTATGGTTTAAGATATAATCGAACGGGCGAACGCCTTCTACATTATCAAACTCTGATAGGTGATTGTGATAGGCGAATTGAACACCATTTTTTTTGCAGGCTTCGCCGCTTTTGGTGAAAACCTCCACCGCGGTTTTTATTTCATCTAATGTACTTACAGGAATACTTGAACAAACCAAATAACTCAATCCACCTTCTGCGGCATCGTCAGCAAGTTGCTGGTAATTGTCTGTTAAGTTCAAAGGCTTTGGAGCATTCTTCATATTTTCCATATACTTTTCTATCCTTGCTGAGTCATCTGCATTTTTAGCCATTTTCATAATATCACCTCTTTTAAAAGCTGCACCGCCAACATGTGCAGAGCGCCAGTGCATACCGGCATCTTGTACCATCACAGCAAATTCTTTTGGCTGATAACCGTAGAAATTTCCTTTTTGAGATCCGGCGCTTTCTACTTCTTTATAACCAATGACCCCAAGTTTTTGTAACGTACCTTTTGTGTCGGTGGTCATTAAATTACCCATGGTATATAGTTGAAGACCTATGGGTGTTGCCTTCTTACTATTAAAGAATTTTGCAGCTCGTCCTACGTGGGGCAACACCAACCCGCCGAGAGCAAATGCTCCCGATTGTAGTAAAAATTTTCTTCTGTTTGTCATGTTGTTCTTTTTATTGAAGGTAATTTTATTTGCGTGATTTGCACTCTGACTAACCAAATTTTTTGCAATATCATTTTATGGTTTTTCATTTTAAATTTAGATACTAGTAAAAGAAAGCCTTATAGCAAAACAATTTTATGAGAATACGGCTTTTGCTGGTTTTTATAATTGCTGAATTGTCCTTTTGAAATACTGTAAATCGAAAAGTAACTCCTGTCCCGAGTTTACAATTAATGATATCTTAATCATCTCATAAATTCGATTTTTAATAATCAACATTTTTCCCCATAATAATAATCTATCGCATTACACCACATTCGAAGGAGTGCCGTCCAGAAAATCCTTTACATTCTGTATCATCATATTCATAAGCCTGCTTCGCGCCTCAAAGGTAGCCCATGCCACATGCGGGGTAATGATGCAGTTTTTTGCATGAAGCAGCGGATTGCCTGCTGTGGGTGGCTCCGTAGATAACACATCTAAACCGGCGCCCGCAATCATTCCCTTGTTCAACGCTTGCGCCAGGTCTTGCTCATTGATGAGGGCGCCCCTGCTTGTGTTAATTAAAAAAGAGGTTGGTTTCATCGTGCTTAGCAATTCTTTATTTACAAATTGTTGGTTCTTATCATTCAGTGGACAATGCAGGCTTATAATATCTGCTTCACTAAAACAGGTTTTTTCTTCTACAAACTTTACACCATCCATACGGTCACGCCGTGGATGCTTGTGCGACGCAATTACTTTCATGCCAAAGGCGATTGCTATAGTGGCCACCGCTTTTCCTATTTGCCCAAAGCCAATAATACCCATCGTTTTATCCTGCAATTCCATTGTGGGGCTTAGATGGTAACTAAAATCTTTGCTAACAACCCAATCACCATTGCTTACACTTTTGGCATACAAAGAAGTATGATTTGCCAGCTCAAGAATGAATGCAAAAGTAAGTTGCGCTACCGAAGCAGGGCCATAAGAAGGGACGTTGCTTACAATTATATTTCGTGTATGGGCTGCTGTTATATCTATAATATTATATCCCGTTGCCATCACGCCGATATATTTCAGGTTGCGCGCCCCGTTAATTAATTTTTCATTTAACAGGGACTTATTAGTAAGTACTATATTGGCATCAGCGATGCGCTTTTCCGTTTCTGCCAATGAGGATCTTTCATAAATTTTGGTGTCACCAAGCGCCTTTAATGCATCCCAGCTTAGGTCGCCGGGGTTAAGGGCATAAGCATCTAATACTACGATTTTCATTTAAAATGTAAATTTATTTTCCGGGTTCATTTCAAAACGATATAAACCAAACGTATTTAATTTTAAGCAAGTTTCAATGCAAGCAAATTACCTAATTCGCACGCCGTTTGTTCCAGATCAACACCGGTATTTTTAATAGCTTCCTCCAGTGACGACGGAGCGTGTCCAATCGCTAAAATAGCATTAAAATATTGATGCAAATCTTTTGCAGGATGTAAAGGTATTTGACCGGCCAAAACAATCACGGGAATATTTTTATCCTTCGCTTTCTTTGCAACGCCATAAGGTCCTTTGCCCTCCAACGTTTGCGCATCCAGGCTACCTTCGGCGGTGATAACAAGATCTGCGTTTTGGATTTCATTATCAAATTGAACAAGATCTAAAAAATAAGAAATACCGCTAACTAATTTTGCATTTGCAAAAGCTGCCAATCCTGCGGCTACTCCACCTGCAGCGCCACCATGCTTCAACGAATTCATATCAATCTTCAAATCTTTTTTTACAATTTTATTGAATTGACTGAGGCATTTTTCCAACAGTACCATTTCTTCCTGGCTCGCGCCTTTTTGCGGACCAAAAACAAAAGCAGCTCCATTGTCACCAAGCAATTTGTTGGCAACATCGCATAATACCACTATTTCACAATCGTCTAACCGTACATCTTTTTTGCTGGTATCTATGTGGTACAATTCTAATAGCCCTACGGGCAATTGTGTGATTTTTTTCCCCGATTGATTTAAAAACCGGAAACCCAGTTCACTCAACAGACCCGTGCCACCATCTACCGTAGCACTGCCTCCTACGCCGATAATTAATCGTTTCGCGCCTTTGTCGAGAGCGGCCCTGATGAGTTCTCCCCCACCCCGCGTATCAGACTTCAGGGGATTTAATGCTTCTTTTCTCAATAGCCTGATGCCGGAAGCATCCGACATTTCAAGGATGGCTGTTTTTGTTTTGCCATGCCATCCAAAACCGGCTTTAATTTTTTTACCTAAGGGATCATGAACCATTGTTTGAATAAACAGGCCTTTCATTTTTTGTGTGATCAGGTGCGCTGTTCCATCCCCGCCGTCAGCTATCGGGATTAGTTTTAATGTGCAGGAAAGCCGGCTTTTTGTAAGACCGGATGCTATGCGCTGAGCAGCTTCCTGTGATGTAAGGCTTCCCTTAAAGGCGTTAGCAGCGATAACGATGTGCATGAGCAATGTTAAGTAAATTTTTAGAAATCTAGAATAATAAAAATAAGAAAATAAGAAAATGTGCGGTAACGATAGTTTTATTGGAAGATATCGTTTGGCCTACTACTTTTTTTTCAGTTTATCCGCTGCATCGCACACATAGCTCATGGTTCCTATCAATTTTATCTTTCAAAAGATTGCTTCGGCGCATTTATAATTTACCATCCTTATGATTGATTCATGCGCCTCGCAATGACGTACACGATGATACCAGTAAGCAAAGAAATAAATCGCTTTTCTATTTTTTATTGCTGTGTAACTGGTAATGATAAACGAAAATATAATTGGATTGAAGCACAAGCATGGCTACCTCACAGAATCTTTGCTACAAAGCTTGCGCTAATTTGGTATATTAATCAGAGGGTCCCAAAAGAATTAAGCTTATTTGGTTATATCGGTATTAAATTTTAATCTTACAAGAAAATTGCTTTGAGAAAACTTTATACCTTACTTGCATTGGTATTATTTTTTGCCTGCAGTAAAAAAAATGATCCATCTCCTGTAGTGACCCCGCCATCGCACCTTCGATTACAGGTGTCGCACCTGATAGCGGCGGTATCGCCACCCAGGTGACAATTACCGGTACTAACTTCAGTTCTGTTTCTGCTACAGATATAGTTCAATTTAATGGTGTTACCGCTACCGTTACCCAGGCCAGTTCTACACAATTAACAGTCACTGTTCCCGCAGGTGCCTCCAGTGGAAAAATTACAGTTAACGTAAGTGGGAAAATTGCCACAAGCACTAACAGTTTTATTGTTTTAACAGGAAGTTGGTTACAAAAAGCTGACTTTGGCGGTGGGGGTAGAGATCGCGCCGTAGGATTTACAATTGGGAATGAGGGATATGTCATCGGAGGAAATTCCAGAATTACAAATACAGATGCAACAGATTTTTGGGAATATGATAGTGCAAGCAATGCATGGACGAAGAAAGCAGATTTTCCAGGAGGTGCGAGGGAGTATGCCGTTGCCTTTTCAATTGGCAATAAAGGCTACGTTGGCCTTGGTTTTGGTAGTGCGGCCCCAACAATTTCGAGTACAACGATTTTTGGGAATATGATCCTGCCAGTGATCAATGGACTCAAAAAAATAATGTTCCGTTCACAGGAAGGGAAACTGCTATCAGTTTTGTAATAGATAATTATGGTTATGTCGGATTGGGAACCAATTTTACTTATCAAAATAATTTCAAAGATTTTTGGCAATACGATCCAACAACAGACACCTGGTTGGAGAAAGCAGATTTTCCTGGTTCGGGTTCGTACTTAGCGAGCGCATTTTCTTTAAATGAAAAAGGTTATGCAGGGTTAGGCGCATCTTATGGAACTCCTAACCCTAACAACCAGTTTTGGCAATACGATCCAACAGCCGATAAATGGACCAGGCAGGCTGATTTTCCAGGCGGTGCAAGGGTTTCGGCTACCGCTTTTGCTATTGGAAGTAAAGGATATATGGGATTTGGCTATAATGATACTATTTCTTTAAAGGATTTTTGGGCGTATGATCCGGGTTCAAATACCTGGACAAGAAAAGCTGATTTTACAGGCACCCATAGATATGATTTGGTGGGATTTAGTATTGGAAATGCAGGATATATAGGGACGGGAAATGCAGACAGTACAGTAGGACTACATGATTTCTGGCAATTTAATCCCTGATAGCGGTTGACTTGTTGGTAACATTGCCTTGTATCATGCAAAAGTGTTGGATTTACTTTGAAGTTACCAAAGGTTTTGGTGTTGGGCTAAAATAATAATAAACAATAAAGATTAAAAATGATGGGTGCATTATTAGTGAATATTGCAATTAATCAGGCGATAGGGATTTCAAAAGTTCGCGGCAATTTCCCCCATGTTTGGCGCGCGTCCGCAATGCAATTATGAATTATTAACTTAACTAAAGTTCAATTCTAACAAGCCCTTCATTCCATAAAAATCATGGGCACTCCTATTTGCTCAGAATATAAAAATACAATTCTATTCTTAACAATAGCACAAGCAGATGCTTGGGCTAACCCACTAACAGTATCTCGCGCCAACTGGGCCCCGACGAGGAAGTAAAATCAAAAAATTATTTTATCGTACTAACAGTATTCAAACCGGATGTTACCAAAATCAAATTTGCAAAAATTATTCTCTGAAGATGCGGTGAGATTTGCTTCCTAAAAATATTCTGTATGTTATTTAAATCTATTTTCGCAAATCAGTTTGTTTCTTTCTGCCTTCAAACATCATTAAAAAAACAGGTAATGCGCGGTCTCTGCAAGAGTTTATTGCTGATACTCCTGGTATTTACTGCGATGTATTCACAAGCCCAAACAAAATCGCGTGATGAGTATGTACCTTTTGATAGAATAGAATGGTTCAACATAGTAACCTACTCTTACCATGATTCAGCAGATAAAAAGATTGCTTTGTTAACCGCAATTCCTTTTAATGGTATTGATGAGGTGCATGACAACAAAACGCCTGATATATTTTATACAAGTTCTTATTACAAATATGTAAGTAATCGCAATTATCATTTTCAAAAATTGGATACCTATGTTTCAGGAGATGTTTATTTCCTGGCACCACGTATTTTTAGAGAAAATGCAGATAGTTTTGAGTTTCGCGTATTAAAGGATGGTCAAACTGTAATTAAACCATGGGGCCCTATAACAGAGTTCGCAGATAGTAATTATCAGTCAAACTTATTTCAGAAATTCAGTGGCTACCTTGGCGGATACAGTACCACATGGGATCATTTTATAACAGTGCAATTAAGAAGAAAAAACAATGCAACATCTGTTGCAGAGTCATCCGTATACTGGAAACGCATATATCCCCGCATTGAAGACATTTATACATCAGCCGATCTGAATGAATTTCTGGCACGATTGAAGGATTATTATATTACTCCTTCTAATGAAAGCAAGCCGAAAAACTTTACAGCAGAATATGCAAATAAAGATGACAGCATTGATCACCGGCCTAAAACATTTGTGTTTGAACCAGGCGAAAGCAACATCATCTTTTACCTGAATGCCTCTATCTATTGGAGGAATGCGCTTGAATATACCTTGATAAAAAACAGCAAAACTATTGTTGACTGGAAAGCGAATGATTATGATAACAATTTTATTTGGTTGCATAACCTGGAGCATGGTGATTATAAAATAATGATGCGTTTTGCCGTACAAAGAAATGATGTAAGCACTTACTTATTTGAGATAAAACCGTTCTGGTATCAGTCAAAAACATTCAAAGCCGTTTGGATTGCATTGACCATCCTACTGTTACTATTTATAATTTTATTCATTACCAACCGAAGAAAGCTTCGCTTGCAAAAAGCAAAAGCAGAAAAATTGTTGCTTGAGCAAAGGTCAGTACGCTCACAATTGAATCCTCATTTTACCTTTAATGCCATGAGCTCAGTACAGAGCCTGATGAACCAAAATAAAATTGAAGAGGCCAATTATTATTTCACTGAATTCTCTACGCTATTGCGGGATTCCATGCGTAATAATGAAAAAGAAATGCATCCTTTAAGTATTGAATTGAAAACGGTTGAAACATATATTAAATTAGAACAATTGCGCTTTGCATTCAAATACCAGATTATTATTGGCGATGATGTTAACACAAGTGCATTGGAAATACCTGCATTATTATTACAACCATTAATTGAAAATGCTATCAAGCATGGCATTTCTCAATTACAGAAAGAAGGCTCAATAGTAGTTTCTGTGAATGACAGGCTAAAAGACCTTGTTATTAGTATTCAAGATAATGGCAAAGGATTTTCACCCAAGGAAGACTCTAAAGGTTATGGCTTGTTGCTTACTAAAGAAAGGTTGCAATTATTTAATCAACACAATAAGAAACAAAATATTGAGATAAAGATTGAAAGTAATAACGCAGGAACAAACGTACTTTTAACTTTTAAAAATTGGTTGTAATGGTAACCGGCGTTATTATAGATGATGAAGAAAATAATATTGTAAACCTGCAACTTTTACTTCAAAAACATTGCAGTGGCATAACTGTGGCTGCTACTGCAAACAATGCAAATGATGGCATTACCATTATTCAACAATATAAACCAGATGTGGTCTTTTTAGATATTCAAATGCCTGGCAAAAATGGATTCCAACTTTTGCAGGCGTTGCCACAGACCGATTTTGAAATTATCTTCATTACTGCATACGACAAATATGGCATACAAGCCGTTAAGATTGCTGCACTGGATTACCTGCTCAAACCTATAAAGACAGCAGAATTGCAACAAGCCGTACAAAAAGCCATTGCAAAAAGCTCAGCCAAAAAGCAGAACCTGCAACTCGAGCATTTTATTGCGCTCCTGCAGCAAAATCAAAATAAAGAAGAGCAGCGCATTGCACTACCTGCCATAAAGGAAACCCGATTTATTCAAATAAAAGATATCATTCGTTGCGAATCGGATAATAGTTATACTTTTTTTTACTTGAGTAACGGGGAAAGGATATTGGTGTCGAGACCAATTTACGAGTATGAAGAATTACTTAGCCCATATGGGTTTATCCGTTGTCATCAATCGCATCTTGTCAGTAAAAGATTTATCAAAAGCTGGGTAAAGACCGATGGAGATTATTTATTGCTTGAAGACAGCACACAAATACCTATAGCAAGGCAAAAGAAAGCTGCTATCAAAGCCTTGTTGATACAGAACAATTAGGACAGGATGTTTGAAAATAGTATCGTATTTGTTCTTTAACTCTTTGTTTTTTCAAATGTGCGACTGAGCTTTCTTAAAATCTTTTTTGCTCTGAAGAGAGTTCTTTTGTTTTTTATGACAGTATTTGTCAATACATTCCCGCAGGGAAAGACCGTTTTCTATATGATCTTTATAAATCTGATACTTTAGTTCAGGACTATAAAAGTAGAAAAAGATTTTACAATTCTTGATGTGGGTTGTGGTGGAGGTAAAACGGTGCAAAAGCTGGCCCACTTAGCTCCGGACGGCAGAGTTTTTGGTATTGATAATTCAGAAAAAAGTGTTCAGGTATCCAAAAAAATAAACCATCAGTTAATTCAGGAAGGCCGTGTTGAAATCAGGCAAAGTCCCGTGTCCCAACTTCCATTCTCAGATAATACTTTCAACCTTGTTACTGCTGTGGAAACCCATTATTTCTGGCCACATCCCGTAAATGATATGCACGAAATTTTACGTGTTCTGAAACCTGGTGGAAATCTTTTGATCACTGGTGAGGTTTACAAGGGCGGCAATTATGAAATGAAAAATCCAAAATTTTTAAAAATGGCCACCAGGGGTGGAGTAAACATGACATGCCCCGGTGTAGAGGATTTTAATATAATGTTTGTACAGGCAGGATATACCAATGTCAGTGTATTCGAAGAAATTGGGAAAAATATATTTGCGCTAAAGGCGACAAGCGTGGCCATTAAAAATTATCTATAAGTAAATTTACTTTTCGTGTATCGATTACTGTCATAATTAAAGACTTCCCTCCATGTTGGCGCATCTACTTGTGCCATTTATATTAAATTGAAAATACAAACTTAATTTTTGATTATAGCACAAACGAATGCTCGCGCTAACCCACAAACCACAACTTGCGCCAGGTGTGAGGTCAAGCTTGAATTTATTAAAAAGAAAATTCAGAACTTATTAAAGCTGCCAGATTAATAAGAATATATCTTGGGATTGAACTGATGGCAAAATCTTTTACAAATTGATTATCCGGGCGGTTATCCTGAAACTATTGTTTTTATTTAAAAAAGGGTAAAATACAGACTTCCATTTGGGGTCATTTTCATCAATAGAAAGGTAGATGATATGATATTGTTTATGATCAATCACCTCGATGCCACTGTGTAACTTTTCCATTTTTGCCCTGCAGGCAACGCACCATGCCCAAAAATCAAGAATGATATTTTCGTGTGCAATGAGTGATTTCTTTTGCGATTCTGTTAATAATTGCCCCGAAGTGTTTTCGATAGGAAGCGTGGCAAATACATCCGAAATATCTGTTCCTATTTTTTGAATGGGGTTATAAATATATTCTTTCATCTCATCCTGCTCCTTTTTTGACAATTGTAATTTCGATTGGGTTTGTTGGTAATCCGCCAACAATTGTTTTTTGGTTTTTAGGGTTGCCCTGTCGAGGCATTCCTGGAAATAATCATAAGCAGCCAGTTTTCGAAAGCCGGGGATAGCATACATCTTTCCGGACAATGATTTTTGAAGATCATATTTTGAATCCGGCAAAACCAGTTTTCGGTAATAGGTGTGCAAAAAAATCCTTCCCGGTTCAAGTTGCAACCAATATTCAGGAAATTTTATTTGAATATTCTTTTGAATCATCGAAACAAGTTCTTTTTCGTTATAGTCATTTTTATATTTAATAGGCAGCACCAAATAATGGGCAAGTCGTGTCTGCAAATATTCTTTCAAAGCAAATTCCACCCTTGAATCATGCCATGGTTTGATATTTTTGTTAATAACGCTGTCCGTACTATCCACATAACTCTTTAGCGAGTTAAATACAGATTTAAAATTTTCGAAACTACTTCCAATCCGATAATTGATCCAAATAGCCGTAAAGCCGTCAGATATTTTTTTCAGTTTAAAATTAACAGTACTGGAATCATAAGGATAAAACTGAGGATTACTAAAATAGCCTTCAACATGTTCACCCGGGCTTACCAATATTACATTGCCGCTTATTTTAAAAAAATTTATTTCTGATGGCATTAAATTTAAATGAAAGCTACTATCAGAATCTTTTACCCATGGAAGGCGATCGAACATGTTAAAAACATCATCCTGCGGCACAACATACAATTCAGGTGGTCGTGATTTTTTTTTGTAGGTGCATTTTAAATAAAACCCCTGCGAAAGAGCAATACCCGGCAAAACGGTGCATGAGATTAAAAGAAACATTGCTATTCTTATCTTCATAAAACAAATTTAGGCCTATAAAATTTCTGCCTATTTAAAAAATTTGATAAAAAGGTTGCCCCATGTTAGAGCATCCGCTGCAATTTATATTAAATTGAAAATACAAACTTAATTTTTAATTATAGCACAAACGAATGCTCGCGCTAACCCACTATCAACAACCTTGCCCCAGGTGTGAGAGGATTTAAATTCCGGTAAAGCAACAAAAAATAAAGATTTTTATTTTCTCTTTTAAAAATTTAAATGGCTCTATTGTTAGTAACGAACAGCCAGGTTTGATTTTCTTACATTTGCAAGATGATTATAGCGCCTGCAACTGAAATCAGTGAACTTAATTTTCCGGATTTAAAAGTGAAAGGTTTCAAAATTCATACAATATCAAACCCGGTCAATACTTCTATTCCTCATGGCCGGCGCGATTTTTATAAGATAGGCCTGGTGACTGGTAATATGACAGTTTATTATGGTGATAAAATATTTGAATTAAATGATACGGCGCTGTTTTTTATCAATCCAAATGTTTCCCATTCTGTTGTGCGTCATTCTAAAAATGTAAATGGGTATGCCTGCCTTTTTACCGAAGCCTTTATATCAGGCAGGGAGCGCACAGAAATTTTGAAAAACTCTCCTCTGTTTCAATTTGATGAATCACCGGTAATTCCCCTTAACACAGAACAGGCCTCCTTTATGAAAGGCCTTTTTCAAAAGATGTTGTCTGTACACCGCGGTGATTATGATTTTAAGAATGAATTACTCAAGAGTTGCATAGAACTCATTATTCACGAAGCGATAAGAATACAGCCCCCGCAAAATGGATTGCACCATAAAAATGCGGCCACCAGGATTACCAATTTATTTATCGATTTACTGGAAATGCAATTCCCTGTTGAAAGCACCGAAGCGCCGCTCAGACTGAGAACCGCCCAGGACTTTGTCGGAAGTCTGGGAGTTCATGTAAACTACCTGAACCGCTCAGTAAAAGAGGTTACGGGCAAACCAACTTCAGTACATATTGCCTGCCGAATTGCTGCAGAAGCGAAAGCTCTATTACTTTTCACCGATTGGAGTGTGGCAGATATTGCCTACGGCCTTGGTTTTGAATACCCTACTTACTTCAACAACTACTTTAAACGGGTAACCGGTATTACTCCCCAATCAATAAGGAAAGAAAAGGTTTGAAAATCATACTTTTTGGTTTGATTCCCGTTAGCAATGAACTGCGATTTAAGCGGAGCTTTGCATTATAAATTTTAAATAAAAAAAGTATGAAAAAAGTTTTAGTTACGGGCGCTACCGGAAAAGTAGGTAGCAGATTCGTTTCACGCCTGTTGGCAAAGGGATATGAGGTTCGCATTTTAGTGCGTGATGCTGCAAAAGCATCGGCACTGGCTGAGCGCGGAGCCGGGATTGTTATTGGAGATTTAGATAATACAGATGCTTTGTCTGCCGCTGCAAAAGATATCGATGCAGTGATACACATAGCTGCATTCTTCCGCAGCTTTACTGACAATGAAGGTATTATAAAGACAAATCATGCAGGAACGGTAGCGCTTGCCAATGCATCAATTGCAGCGGGTGTAAAAAGGTTTGTTTTCACGAGTACCGGCAATGTATATGGAACAGATTACCAACGCCCTTCAAAGGAAGATGATGTAGTTAACGTAAATGATCCCAGGGCATATTCAGCCAGTAAAATTGCAGCCGAAAATGAACTCATTTCGATGCATAAAAACAAAGGCTTTGATGTCCGTATATTGCGTTTAGCTTTTGTATATGGAGATCGTGATCCTCATATAGAAGAGATAATTCCTGTACTGAAAAAATGGAAACGCCACTCCGCGTCAAGGATGCACATGGTTCATCATTTGGATGTCGCGCAGGCGCTGCTTTTACTGCTTCATACCGATGGACTCGATGGAGAAATATTCAATGTGGCTGATGATGCGCCCATTAGCCTGTATGAACTTGTTGATTCTTTTGGATTGGCTGCTGATACATTCGACCCGGCAGAAGGGCCGTTAACCAAGCCATTTGAAGGTGTTATGGATATTTCAAAACTTAGGAACAGAACCGGTTTCAGGCCACTGGTGCCAAGTTATTATGTAGCGAGGGATTTGGACATTTTGTAAGTATAAGGCTCCCTCAAATGCCAGGGCAGAAAACCTGCACCGACGCAATCTGTTTTTATAATTTTTGGGAAAGAGTGCATACACTTGCGGGAACATCTGGCTACGGCGAGCCATTTCGAATCCAATTGGTATTGTATTAATTCAAATAAAAAATATCACAAATCACCTGTTAATACCAAATTCACAGGATCGCCATTTTTTGACGCAGGAAGGATTAACGAAAAAGTATGATTTGCTGGTTCAAGTGTTAATATACCCTTGTCAGATTTTATAGATTTAGTATAATAACCATGCAACTGTACTTCATCTTCTCCTTTGGCAAATAATACCTTTACCAGCAAAGTTTTACCCGAAGCTTTCATTTCGGCGATTCTCTTTTTACCTGTTCCCACGATCTTGTTCTCTTCTCCAAGGAAAGCAATACCACCAGACGTAACAGGCGCTATCATATAATAAGCATAATGATCTGCGCCGAGGATGCCGGTAAATGTTTCATCGGCGTTTTGTTTTTTAATTTCGCCGGATAAAGGATTATAAATAACTACTTCGCCTTTCATATATAATTGCGTAGGGGTAAAATTCACTTGGTCATTTTGTTGCCCTTTATCTGAAAAAGCAAATACATAATTAGTGGTAATATTATTATGTTTTGTATAAGTATAAGCCAGCATTGGCTTGTCAGCATTTTGAGCATCATTAATATAAGAGATATCGAGTGGAACGATGGCGACATCCGGTTTTATTAATACACCATCAGCGCGGCACGACATCATAATATTGTGTTTATCTTCTTTGCCCATTGCATCGCCTGTGCCTACAGCTCCGGCAGATAAAACAGATAAAATCATATTGCCGGTTTCATGACTTTTGAACACATCACACCAGGGCCAGATGCCCAGAGCAAAGCCTAACTGTGAAGTATAAACGAAATTTTTCCATTTGCGCGGTTCAAAACGATCATCGCTGGTACGGATGGTAGTAAGGTTGTTATATTTTACTCCCTGCATAAAAAAGCGTGGCATCGCCATGCAATATTGCATGTCCAGCCCATCGGCTTTACAGGCATTTGCCATGCCGTCTGTAAAAGCATTTCCTACAGAAAGGTCACTGGCCATTTCCGGACTTTTATTATAAATATAGTTCAGCCAGTCCTGCTCATAACAGATCACTCCGGCATGATGAATATAGCCGATGATCTCTTTCCAATAACCGGGATCAGTAGCCGCATAACCTGAGATTTTATACTTCTTTCTGTATGGACTCTTCGGATCCACCCAACGATTATGTGTTACCAGCGGCAGCCCCAACTTTTGATGAAAAGCTGCTAATCCGTTCGGGAATAAAAATTTATCCGCCGTATAAGAAAACAATCCACCGTAGCGGTTCCACTCCCCGTAAGGCAAATTTGGATTTTTATGATCTGCATCGGGTCTGCCATCAGGATCATCAATAGTTTTTTCGTACCACCAGCTATCCAACTGCATATATCCAAGCGGAATGTGTTCTTCCTGGTAACGCTGTCTTAATGTCAACAACGTTTTGGAATAGCCTAAAGTGGTATCATAATTATAATAATAATCGGCGCCGTTATCTGTCCAGTAGCCGAAATATTTTAATACTTTATCTGCATCATTCGCCGGGCGTATTTTATGATACATTTTCATTAATGCATTTCCCCA
>DATCFT010000045.1:0-91970 GCA_036509335.1 Hanamia sp. | reverse complement strand
AAAAGTTATATCACCGCCGCCACAAACAAAAAAAATAGCACCCCCTCCTTTTCAAATCCAATTTGCATTTTGAGTGTTTATATGGCTTCTGTCATTATTTTTGGATTACTGTTGTCTTATCTCGGACAACAATATTTTTTATAAATGAATTAACTTCATTTTTAATTTATAATTATGTTTTTTGTATTTACATTCGCGGAAATTTGAAAAAAATCATTATAATTTCTTCAGCTAAAATATACGATGGGCTGCTAAAATATATTGAGATTATCAATCAATGGCGTAAACGAAGAATTTCTAATGCCAATTTTTTAATCTTAGCAGCAGCTGTTGTGGGCATGCTTGGCGGGATTGCTTCATCAGTATTAAAGGAACTTACCCACTATGTTGCTAATTTTTTGCAAAACGACCTGCACTGGGAATATAAATTTTATCTATACTTTTTCTTTCCACTTATTGGTATTTTTCTTACTGTTTTTTATATCCGCATTTTTATTCGTCGCAGTAAGTTTCAGCATGGTATCCCACCAATATTAAATAATATTTCGCACAATTCGAGCAAACTTGATTTTCATAATATTTATAGCCAGATTATTTCAAGCGCACTTACTGTAGGCCTTGGCGGCTCTGCCGGTCTGGAAGCTCCTGCTGTCGCAAGTGGCGCGGCTATTGGTTCAAATATAGGGCGTTTCTTTGGATTGAACTATCGTGAAACCACTCTGCTTTTAGCTTGTGGTGGCGCAGCAGGTATTTCCGGGGCTTTCAATAGTCCCATCACAGGAATGATCTTTGCCATTGAGGTGCTCATGCCCGCATTTTCTATTCCCGCAGTGATACCATTATTAATTGCTTCGGCAATTTCTTCGGTGGTGTCGCAAATCATTTATAAACAGCCCCTGTTTGTATTGGTAACGAGTGGCTGGACAATAGAGGCCTTTTGGTATTATATCGTTCTTGGAATTCTTGGTGGTATTTACACCATTTTTTTCAGTAAGGTAAATTCATCTATTCATGGCGCATTTGACAAAATTAAAAACAAATACAATAAGGTCTGGACAGGTGGAATTATTTTGGGAATATTAATCGCTGTTTTACCTGCACTGTATGGGGAAGGTTATATTACCATTCAAAAACTATTGGATGGTAATTATCAATCTCTCCTTGCAAATAGTTTTTTTTCAAAATACCAGGCGATCGGATGGGCACTCGTACTTTTTGGAGCGCTTTCGCTGATAGGAAAAACTTTTGCATGCGTGATAACGATGAGTGCAGGTGGCAATGGTGGCATGTTTGGCCCCAGTGTGGTGGTGGGCGGATTGTTTGGTTTTGTCTTTGCCTTCGGGCTTAATCAAACAGGGATGGTACATCTTGATGTTACCAACTTTATTATAGCAGGAATGGCTGTTTCTGTTAGTGGTGTGATGCATGCCCCATTAACCGGTGTTTTTCTTGCGGCTGAAATAACCGGTGGCTATTCGCTGATGGTCCCGTTAATGATAGTGTCTGCTATTTCCTATTTTATCAATAAAGGGATTCTGAAATATTCAATATACACCCAGGGGCTGGCTGAAGAAGGCTCATTGGTTTCGCAGGAAGACAGGGATCATACTGTATTGAGAAGAATTAAATTAAAATACCTGTTGGAAAAGGATTTCGTTATTCTTCGCCCTGACGATACTCCGCAGAGTAGAAGCACTGATATTGTACATTCTGACAGAAATGTTTTTCCGGTGGTAACAGATGAAGGCGAATTAACAGGTGTTTTATTTAGCGACAATTTACTGGAACTTCTGATAAGCAATAATATAGAGGATAAAAACCGTTTAATAAAAGATATAGCTCTTCCACCCGACAAAACCATTGATTTAAAAACCAATATGTTCGAGGTAATGCGAATAATGGATAGTCTGCATACGCGCATTCTTCCTGTGGTAGGGCCTGGTAATTCATACCAGGGTTTTGTTACCAAAAATGGCATCTTTAATAAATATCGCCATATACTGATGCGTCAGGGCGATGATATGCAGTATTAAACTCAAATACTTTTTTAGTAAATAATCAATGATCTATCAGGGGCATGGGAGAACTTCGATTGACACAGCAGCCTAACAAATAATCACAATTTCTATTTTTTTTAAAAATACGGGTGTATAAAACACTAAATTGCGTTTAATCATTACAGTTATAATTTTAATTTGCCAATCAATTTTTAAATATCGCTTACTAAAAACATTAACTATAATACACCTACAGCTATTTAAAATAAAACTACTTTTGTCTATCATTATATCTTTTATGAAACTTGGGTTATTCATTAATCTCTCTGTATTGTTCTTTTGTTCAATAGCATGTGTAAATAATAACCACGGTAGCGCTGCAAATAACAACAATGATATAGATACTTCTATTCTAATAAAATCTTCGGTGGCCGACACTTTTGTAATCGGGAAAGTAATTCCAAAAGTGATATGCAAAGCGGATGCTTCTCAATCCTATGCTTTGTACATTCCGGTAAAAAGTATTAATGAAACATTGCCTGTTATTTATTTTTTTGATCCGCATGGGGACGGCCCTCTTCCATTGATTAAATACAAAGCTTTGGCTGATAAGTATCATTTTATATTAGTAGGAAGCAATAATTCAAAGAACGGAAACGACTCGCCTACTTCCGAAAATATCTGGAATACTTTGTTTGCCGATACTCAAAAACAGCTTGCCATAAATACAAACCGTATTTACACATGTGGCTTTTCGGGCGGAGCCAAAGTGGCCACTTACATTGCTTTAATTCAACCGGAAATAAAAGGGGTAATTTCAAATGGCGCAGGCTTGCCTGATATAACCCGTGCGGGAAATTTTAGTTTCAGCTTTACGGGTATTGCCGGTGAGGGTGATATGAACATGACAGACCTGGTTGCGATCAATAATGAACTCGATAATACGCAGACTCATCATCGGATTATTTTCTTTAATGGAATACACGAATGGGCTCCTGAAAAGACTATGAACATTGCCTTTGCCGGTTTACAGCTTGATGCCATGCGCGGTAAGCTGATTTCATTAAATGATTCTTTTATCAATAATTATATCAGCGAAAGCAAAAAAAGAATCGCCACATTCTTAAAAGAAAAGAAATACCTGGATGCAGAAAGAGAAAGTAAGCTTTCGGTGAATATGTTGGGTGGCTTAACAAGCGATGTAAATTCGTTTATCGAAAAGGATAGCACTATTAAAAATAATCCTGTTTACAAAAAGCAGTGGCAGCAAAATCAAAATCTGTTTGCTTCGGAACAAAACATCAAAGCAGAGTATGAGAAGCAATTTCAACAAGGTGATATCAGTTATTGGACGAAGACAATAAAGGAGGTTCAATTGAAAGCAAAAGAAAAATCTCCTACAGGTGCCATGTATCAAAGACTACAGGCTTATTTATCTCTCGCTTTTTATTCTATAAGTAACCAGCTTATTGAGACCGGCAAAAATGATGAAGCTGCCTATTTTGTTTCTCTCTATAAAAAAGCAGATCCAACCAACAGCGAAGCATGGTATTTTTCAGCTATACTGGATGCCCGTAGCCACAATGCAAAAGCAGCCCAGGTAGATTTATTAGAAGCTGTAAAGAATGGATTTACTGATAAAAACCGATTGATACAA
The DNA here is from genome assembly GCA_036509335.1 of Hanamia sp. GTDB lineage: Bacteria > Bacteroidota > Bacteroidia > Chitinophagales > Chitinophagaceae > Ginsengibacter. Next base: position 88,316 of record DATCFT010000045.1, on the reverse strand, counting down.
CAACCGGAATTCCAAAATCCTCCAACAAATATTGACCTTTCGGAAATAATAAGTAAGATGAAGAATTGAGCAGGATTGGTATTTTTATCATAAACTTATCAATGATCAAATGAATAAATTCGTTTAATCATACCTGTTATATTTTGTCATTTATGAAGTATTTATTTGTTTGATTATTTTAAGATGTGTTCTTTACAAAAGCTAATATTTCAAAAAATGGAGAATAAGTTGCTGAATCCGGTAGCTTTCAAATCTGGATTATTTGTTCGCTTACTGAATGGGTAGCCTATACATGCGTTCCACGATCATTATTACCATTTGCAAATACTTTACGTTCTTTGCATCCCGAAAGCAATTACATCAACCATAAATATAAAATGTCATATACCGTAGCAATTACCGGAAGGCCCAATGTAGGAAAGAGCACTTTTTTTAACCGTATGCTGGAGCAGCGCAAATCTATTGTTGACGATGTAAGTGGAGTTACGCGCGACAGGCAATATGGCGTGGCTGATTGGGCTGGTAAATCTTTCAACGTGATTGATACCGGGGGATTTGTGGCAGACAGTACAGATATTTTTGAAAGAGAAATCCGTAAGCAGGTGCATATTGCCATTGCCGAAGCTAACGCCATTATTTTCATGGTGGATGTATCTACTGGTATCACCAATCTTGACCTGGATATGGCAGAAATGCTTCGCCGCTCACCCAAGCCTGTTTATCTTTTGGTGAACAAGGTGGATAATCATACGCGTCAACTCGAAGCAGCAGAATTTTATAGTCTTGGCTTTGAAAAAATATTTTTTATTTCCTCAATAAGTGGATCAGGTACCGGCGAATTGCTTGATGAGATCACTGCAGCAATGCCCGAAGAAAAAATAGAAGAGCCAGGCACTCTTCCAAAATTTGCTATCATTGGCCAACCCAATGTAGGTAAATCGTCTTTGCTCAATGCCTTGACAGGACAGGAACGTACTATTGTTAGTGAAATCGCGGGCACTACAAGGGATGCTGTTCACACAACCTATAACTTATTTAATAAAGAATTTGTTTTAATTGATACTGCCGGTATTCGCCGAAAGAAAAAAGTGAGTGAAGACCTTGAATTTTATTCGGTGATCAGAGCCATAAGTGCAGTGGATGAAGCTGACGTTTGTATTTTATTATTAGATGCTGAAAAAGGAATTACTGCACAGGATTTGAATATTTTTTCTTTGGCAGAAAAAAAGGGAAAAGGAATTGTAGTGATGGTGAATAAATGGGATTTAATAAAAAAGGAAACGAATACAGCGCGTGATTACGAAAAATTATTAAAGCAAAAATTAGCGCCATTTAACGATGTACCTATATTATTTATTTCTGCAACAGAGAAGCAACGCATATTCCAGGCAATGGAAGCAGCTTTGAAAGTATTTGAAAACAGATTGCAAAAAATACCCACTTCCAAGCTTAATGAAGTAATGTTGAAAGCCATGGAATCGTATCATGCGCCTGTGGTTAGAGGTCATGCTGTGAAAATAAAATTTGTAACACAATTACCGACTGCAGTTCCTTCCTTTGCTTTCTTTTGTAATTTCCCCAATGATATTAAGACCTCTTATAAAAATTATCTCGAAAATCAAATGAGAAAAAATTTCCCATTAACAGGAGTACCTATTCGTATATTTTTTAGAAAGAAATAAACAAATGCATCATTGTGCAGATAATGATTTGCCCCTTCGACATAAAACCATGATGATGAAAGATGATGATTTGATTGATAAAGATGGTCACATCCCGTCTGGAAGAAGGAAATGGATGAAAAATAAAAGTAAAAGATATTGGGGGATATTGTAATTTGTATTAGCTTTGCGCCCAAATTAAAAAATCTTAAAAAATCAAACAATGAAAAAATTCCTTGCAATTGTAGCTATCGCTGCTTTCATGACTTCATGTAACAGTGGTTCTTCATCTACAGATTCAACAACTCCAGCTGATTCAACAACAACAGCACCTGCTACTACTACTCCCACTGACAGCGCTGCTGCCACTGCGAATAGTGATTCAGCTTCTAAAATGGCAACCGGCGCAGCTAATGTCGCTGATTCTGCCAAAAAAATGATGGATAAAGCTGCAGATAAAATGAAAGATGCTTCTGACAAAATGAAAGCAGGTGCAGATAAAATGAAAGATGCGATTAAAAAATAATTTTTCAGAAAATTATTTGAAAATATTCCCTCGGAAAAACCGGGGGATTTTTTTTGGATTAAATGTCTGGAAATCATAAAAAGAGAAATCTTAATTATTTGTCGGTTTACTGTAATACAGTTTTCAGTTGGTAGTTGCATATTCAACAAATACAATCCACCATTATTTTCTTTTCATAGACTATCATTATTAATAAATGGTCTCCGGTTTATTGTTTACAGTTTTCAATCGTAATACTTCATATACTGCATTAAACTGTAAATACAAATGTCACGAGTTTTTCTGGCCGATGTTTTGATACTGTAAATTGTTTCCTTTAATTGAATGTGTAAATAAAATGTATAGGCACTTTGTTTACATTGCCTCGTCGGAACATCTTCTATTTCTTTCTCTTTTAAAAAGGTTACAAAAACTAAATTATTAATAATGAAGATCTATATTAAGAATATGGTAAGTATTCGATGCAAAATGGTAGTTAAGGATGAACTAAAAAAAATTGGATTACATTATGTTGTAGTAGAATTGGGTGAAGCAGATATTGTGGGAAATATTTCTATTCCGCAACATGATGAGCTAAAAATAGCTTTATTGAGATCCGGGCTTGAATTAATTCATGATAAAAAAAGTATGCTGATTGAAAAAATAAAAAATATAATTATAGAGTTGGTTCATTATTCAGAGGAGCCATTGATATTAAATTTTTCTGAATTTTTGCATCAGAAATTAAATCATGATTATACTTATCTGGCAAACCTTTTTTCTGAAGTTCAAGGTACCACTATTGAAAAATTTATGATTGCTCATAAAATAGAACGCGTAAAGGAATTATTGGCATATGATGAATTAAATCTTACTGAAATTGCTTATCAAATGCATTACAGTAGTGTTGCACATCTGTCTTCCCAATTCAAGAAAGTTACCGGCCACACCTCTTCACATTTTAAGCAACTCAAAAATAAAAGACTCTCAATGCTTGAAGATGTGTAAATAATATAACCTTTCCAATCTACTTCGGTTTTTATTTTTAAAGCACACACTTCATAATTCTTTAAAAGTGCGAATGATGTAACAAATCAAAAGAACTCTGTAACACCCCAATGAATAAATGCATCCACCTTTGCGTTGAAGGAGGCATTATCACTAAAACATCCGATTGGCAGATTGGGAAACTCCGGATGAAGTAGCAGCTTTAGTGATATAGCTCAGTTCCGAAAAAGCATCTTTTGCAACAGTTGGTTATTACCCAATTGATGGAGGCTATCTCGCTCAATAATCAAATAAAAAAAATAAAAAAAATAAAAAAATGAAAAAGAACTATAAACAATTTTTTACGCTGCTCGCTTTTTGCACAGTAGCTTTTAACCCCATCCTGCATTCGCAAACAATTTACAAAATCAACGAATCAAAAGATATTGATATGAAATTGTCGGGTACATCAACCCTGCACAAATGGAATATGGATACAAAAACCTTTTCCGGGGAGGCAAAGTTTGTTTTTAATCCGGCAAATGAAAATAAACTTACTTCTATCACCTCATTAAATTTCTCATTAGCTGTAAAAGATTTGAAAAGTGGAGATAGAGGATTAGATAAAAATGCAGGTAAGGCTTTGAAGTCAGATACGTACAAAGACATTCTTTACAAGCTAACATCAGCAAAGGTAGTGCCTGTAGCAAACAACAAATATTTATTAAAGACTCAAGGTAGTCTTACTATTGCAGGTATTACTAAACAGGTTGCAATGGATGTCAATTGCACAGTTAATGAAGACGCTTCTATTAACTGTTCTGGTTCATATAAACTGGAAATGACCGATTACAAAGTGAAACCACCCACTTTTATGTTGGGGGCAATGAAAACAGGAGATGCTATCACACTGGATTATACTTTGGTTTATAAAAAATAAACCATTATCCCATACAAATTAGAGACTATAAAATCATGTTTACACAATTTATTTTATAGTCTCATTAGCCACAGTAAGCTCATTAAGATAAGAGAGTATTTCGATTTGCAAACTCTTACTGAGGCAGGCACACCGCATCATCTCTATTCATAGGGAATTGGGTTCATGCCTCAAAAAATCAGCGATGAAAATGAATACTTTATTCCTCGTCTTCTGGCCCTGATTTGCAAGAGGACTAATTCTACCGTAGCTATAGTAATATGGTTAAAAAAATAGAAATCCTATTATTTGTTTGCTGCCCAAAAAACTCCTTCGGTGTGAAACTTGAAATAATTGGTCAGACGGAGACCGTCAGACCAATTATTTCAATTCGTGTTATTTCAATTCGTGTAAATCAGTGGCAAAAAAAAACTCCGTAATTCGAAAATGAATTTGTTCAGATAATTAGTTAAAAAGTGCTTCTTTTTATTTTCTAACCAGGTAAAAATACCGGACAAATATTTTATATAAGTGGCTATGGCATTGGAGTTTGCATATAATAATTCCCGTTTATCAAACCAACTAAATTTTTAAGAGTTAATCTATTTATACTATTTTGTACAAACAGCAAAAGCCGTTATCTTTGCGCTGGATTATTATTAGAATTTCAATATTAAAATAAAGGATTAATGAAAGAAGAATTGGATGTTTTGGAACAAACCGTAGCAAGCGATTATAAGTATGGTTTTGTTACTGAAATAGACACTGATGTAGTTGCCAAAGGATTGAGTGAAGAAACTATCCGGATTATTTCTGCAAAGAAAAATGAACCCGAATGGATGCTTAACTGGCGATTAAAGGCTTATGCACACTGGCTGAAAATGGAAGAGCCGAAATGGCCTAATGTAAAATACCCGCCCATCAATTACCAGGATATTATTTATTACGCTGCGCCAAAGAAGAAGGTTAAAATAAACGGACTTGAAGAAGTGGATCCTGAATTGCTGAAAACCTTTGACAAACTCGGTATTTCATTAAATGAGCAAAAACGGTTGAGCGGCGTAGCAGTAGATGTAGTGGTGGATAGCGTTTCAGTAGCTACTTCATTCAAAAAGCAACTTTCTGAAGTGGGAGTTATTTTTTGCTCCATGAGCGAGGCAATCCAAAATCATCCTGAATTAATAAAAAAATATTTGGGTTCTGTAGTGCCGATGACGGATAATTATTTTGCAGCTTTAAATTCCGCTGTTTTTACGGATGGCTCATTTTGTTTTATTCCAAAAGGTGTTCGTTGCCCGATGGAATTATCCACTTATTTCAGGATAAATACTGAAAATTCCGGGCAATTTGAACGCACATTAATTATTGCCGAAGATGAAGCCTATGTTAGCTACCTCGAAGGTTGTACGGCTCCCAAGCGGGATGAAAACCAATTGCATGCGGCCGTTGTAGAACTGGTAGTGTTACGCAAAGCAGAAATAAAATATTCCACAGTTCAAAACTGGTTTCCCGGTGATGAAAATGGAGTTGGTGGAATTTATAATTTTGTTACCAAGCGGGGAATTTGCCAGGGCGATTATTCTAAAATATCATGGTCACAGGTAGAAACCGGCGCTGCCATTACCTGGAAATATCCGAGCGTAATTTTGAAAGGCGATAATTCAATCGGCGAATTTTATTCCGTTGCATTAACTAATCATTTTCAGCAGGCAGATACAGGAACTAAAATGACGCATCTTGGAAAAAATACCCGAAGCAGAATTGTGTCAAAAGGAATTAGCGCAGGCAAAAGCCAAAACAGCTACCGCGGATTGGTAAGAGCGGGAAAAAATGCATTGAATGCACGTAATTATTCTCAATGCGATTCTTTGTTACTTGGCGATAAATGCGGTGCCCATACATTTCCTTATATAGAATCAAAAAATAAAACAGCCATTATAGAACACGAAGCCACCACTTCAAAAATTGGTGAAGACCAGCTTTTTTATTGCAGGCAGCGCGGTATTGATACAGAAGCCGCTGTCGCATTGATTGTTACGGGTTTTGCAAAAGAGGTAATGAATCAGCTCCCGATGGAATTTGCTGTAGAAGCGCAAAAATTACTGGCTGTAAGCCTTGAAGGGAGTGTAGGATAGAAAATAAGAAATAAGGAATGGAAAATAAGAAATATAAAAGGGATTGTCCAAATAGTAAACAAACCTGCCTGACAGCAGACAAACAAATAATCAGGATTTCTCTTTCATAATTCTTAGCCCTGAAAGGGGGCAGTATATTTAGCATTGGGCAAAGCCCAATGAAATAAAAAATAAAATCATTTATTAATTATTATATCAAAAAATATGTTATCAATCAAAAACATACATGCATCGGTAGAAGGGAAGCAAATTTTAAAAGGAATTAATCTTGAAGTTCAGGCAGGCGAAGTACATGCTATTATGGGGCCTAATGGTTCGGGAAAAAGTACATTGGCATCTGTACTGGCAGGTAGGGAAGAATATGAAGTAACAGAAGGTTCTGTAGAATTTCTTGGAAAAGATATTTTGGAATTATCGCCGGAAGACAGAGCAAGAGAAGGATTATTTCTCGCTTTTCAATATCCTGTGGAAATACCAGGCGTAAGTACCACTAATTTCATTAAGACCGCCCTCAATGAAAAACGTAAATACCATGGACAGCAACCCTTAGACGCAGTTTCTTTTATGAAGCTGATGAAAGAAAAAATAAAGTTGGTTGAAATTGATAAAACATTATTAACACGTTCTATCAATGAAGGTTTTTCTGGTGGAGAAAAGAAAAAGAATGAAATTTTCCAAATGGCAATGTTGGAACCCAGGCTGACTATTTTGGATGAAACAGATTCAGGACTGGACATTGATGCGCTTCGTATAGTAGCCAATGGTGTAAATAAATTGCGTCATGAAAACCGCGCTATCATTGTGATTACACATTATCAAAGATTGCTCGATTATCTGCGGCCCGATTTTGTACATGTATTGGTAAACGGAAAAATTGTAAAATCAGGCACTAAAGAACTGGCAATGGAACTTGAAGAAAAAGGATATGATTTTATTAAAGATGAATTGAGCCTGACAGAAGCTGTTTAGGAAGTTTAAAGAACTTTCATAAAAAATAATAGAATAGTATACAAAGGTTGAATAGGCGTTATAAATAAACTTTTAAAAATCTTAGTAGAAAAAAATCAATAGTTATTCAAACTTATTACCTTATTATCAAGTCATGTTAATGTAAAAAATTAGGTAATAAGGTTTTGCAAAATAAAAAATGAAATTTTCTACTAAGGTTTAATACAGGACGGTCAAAGAAGGTTTACAAATATTCAATACAATCAATGTATATTATTCTAAAAAATTAGAAATTCAAAATGGAAAAAATTAATTTAGAATATTTCGGAGAAAAATTTAATCAGCTACAGAAATTATATCCTGAGGGAATTATTAGTTCCATCCGCAAAGAAGGGTTTAATACTTTCAATAAAGCAGGCCTTCCTACCTACAAAAATGAAGAATGGAAATATACCGGCATCAGCGATTTGTTTAAGAAAGAATATCATTTATCAGAAGATGAATTGAAGATTGAAATCTCTAAACAGGAGATTGATGAAATCAGGTTGCCCGGTTATGAAAATGCCAATGAACTGGTATTTGTAAATGGGAAATTTGTTCCGGAGCTTTCTACGATTCGTTCTGCAGAAAATCAGCTGATTGTTTTACCCTTAGAAGATGCAGCAAACGGGATTTATAAAGATTTGGTAAATGAGCATCTTGGAAAAAGTAATGTTTTTATAAAGGATGGTATCCATGCACTTAATACTTCTTTTATTTATGGAGGTGTTTTTATTCATGCAGCAAAAGGACAAATAATTGAGAATCCTGTTTATCTCTATCATCTGTCAGATGCAAGAGAAAATCATATTCTGTCTCAGCCACGCAGTCTTGTCTATATAAATGAAAGCTCAAAATTGCAATTGGTAGAAACTTATAAAACCATTGGCACTATGGATAGTTTTACCAATGAAGTAATTGAAGTAGTGGTAAATGCAAATGCTATTGTTGAATACTACAAATTTCAAAATGATGGTACAAATGCAAGCCAGGTAGGCACTACGCACATCAGGCAGATAGGGAAAAGCTATGCACACACATTGGTGAGCACTTTAGAAGGTGGTATGATACGCAATAACACAAATATTATAATGGAAGCTGCTGGGAACGAAGCGCACATGTATGGCTTGTATTTGCTGAGAGGAAATAGCCATGTGGATAATCATACAATAGTTGATAATACAATGCCTAATTGTTTCAGTAATGAATTATATAAAGGTGTGATGGATGATAAGTCAACAGGTGTTTTCAGTGGAAAAATTTTTGTAAGGCCCGATGCACAAAAGACCAATGCTTATCAAACCAACAATAATATTTTATTGAGCGATAAAGCGAGCGTGAATACCAAGCCGCAATTGGAAATTTTTGCTGATGATGTAAAATGTTCTCATGGTTGTACGGTAGGAAGATTAGATGAAGAAGCTTTGTTTTATTTAAGAACCCGTGGTATTTCTAAGGACCATGCGCAGGCGATGCTATTGGAGGCTTTTGCAGCCAGCGTTGTAGAGCAAATAAAAATAGAGCCGCTTCGTAAATATGCAGAGCAACTGATTGCAGAGCGGTTGTCAAATTAAATGAATGATACAGTTAGGAGTTTTTTAAATACACAAAAAAATGAAAGAATCAATTGATATAATACGGGGAGCCAGGAAATTTTTATTGAATTTAATAGATGGGATCTCTATCGAAAAGCTGAATGAAATTCCTCCGGGTTTTCATAATAACCTGGCCTGGAATTTTGCGCACGTCATAGCCACTCAGCAAATATTATGCTACCGGAATGCAGGGGTAAAACCGGTAATTTCAGATGAAATTATTGACAAATATAAATCCGGTACCAGGCCCGAAGGATTTATTGATGAAAAAGAATTTGAAACTCTAAAGCAATCTTTACTTTCTACAATTGATAAGTTTGAAGAAGACTCAGTCACCAATATGTTTGAGAATTACAAGGCTTTTGACCTCAAGTCTTACCCCGGAGTAAGACTTAAAAACATCAGCGATGCTGCTAAATTCGACTCTTTTCATGAAGGGTTGCATGTTGGCTATTCAATGGCATTAAAAAGAGCTTTGGAAAATTAAAATTGGTGCCTTCATCACTGTATGGTTGAAGGAAAGATTTATAAAGAATTCTAATTGAACACAAAAAAATGGAAACAGTAACCGCTATATCACCCACTTATGATGTGAAGAAAATCAGGGAACTTTTTCCTGTGCTTAACCGCGAAGTGAATAATCAATTGCTGGTTTATCTTGATAATGCGGCTACTTCGCAAAAGCCACAGGTGGTTATAGACGCATTGAGTTATTATTATTCTAATTACAATGCAAACATTCACCGTGGCATCCACACACTTGCCGAAGAAGCCACAGCAGCTTATGAGGCTACGCGAAATACCGTAAAAGAGTTTATTAATGCGACATCTTCAGAGGAGATAATTTTTACAAGAGGCACTACAGAAGGAATCAATTTAGTGGCTTATACCTGGGGAAGAAAAAATATAAAAGTGGGAGATGAAATTATTATTTCCACAATGGAACATCATTCCAATATTGTTCCATGGCAAATACTTTGCGAAGAAAAAAATGCCATTTTAAAAGTAATTCCGATAAATGATGATGGCGAGCTTTTGATGGATGAATATAAAAAGTTGCTTTCGTCAAAAACAAAATTGGTTTCCATTGCTCATGTTTCTAATGCATTGGGGACTATAAATCCTGTAAAGGAAATCATTGAAGCAGCACACGCAGCGGGCGCTCTTGTTTTGGTAGATGGCGCTCAATCTACCGTTCATCTTGATATTGATGTACAGAAAATGGATTGTGATTTTTTTGCTTTTTCAGGGCATAAAGTTTATGGGCCTACGGGAGTAGGAGTGCTTTATGGAAAGAAACAAATTCTGGAAGAAATGCCGGTATTTATGGGCGGTGGTGAAATGATAAAAGAAGTAACTTTTGCAAAAACCACTTATGCTAACTTACCTTATAAATATGAGGCCGGTACGCCTAATATCGGAGATACGATTGCTTTAAAAGTGGCTTTGGATTTTGTAAAAGAAACCGGGGAAAAACTTACAAGAAACCATGAGAATGATTTGTTGAAATATGCTACTGAGCAAATGGAATCCATTCCGGGATTGCGTATTATAGGCAATGCAAAAAATAAAGTGAGCCTTATTTCTTTTGTAATAAAAAATATTCATCCGCAGGATATGGGCGTGTTATTAGACAACCAGGGAATTGCTGTGAGAACTGGCCACCATTGCACTCAGCCGTTGATGGACCGCTTTGGAATTCCGGGAACAGTGCGCGCATCTTTTGCGATGTATAATACCAAGGAGGAAGTGGACAGGTTGGTTTCGGGGATAAATAAATCCATTAAAATGCTTTCGTAAAAATGAATGAATATAAAAATATAAAAGAGAGTGAAAAAGAGATAACAGATGAATTTTCTTTTTTTGATAGCTGGGAAGAAAAATATGAATATATTATTGACCTTGGAAAAAGATTAGAACCGCTGGATGAAAAATTTAAAATAAGCGGGAATATTATTAAAGGTTGCCAGTCCACAGTATGGCTCATATCTGAGTTTAGAGATGGGAAAGTTTTTTATAAAGCAGACAGTGACGCGATAATTGTAAAAGGATTGATAAGCATGTTGATAAAAGTGTTATCCGGCCACGAACCGGATGAGATTCTGAAAGCTAAATTGGATTTTATTAAAGACATTGGTATGATGACACATTTGGCTCAAACTCGCTCTAATGGCTTACTGGCAATGGTAAAACAGATTAAGAATTATGCGTTGGCTTATAAATCAGTAAACGCGGCATAAAATAAAAAGTTATGGAAACAGAAGAATTAAAAGAAAAAGTAATTGAGGTTTTGCATAGCATTTACGATCCGGAAATTCCTGTAGATATTTTTGAATTGGGTTTAATATATGAAACAGAAATTCTTCCCATCAACAATGTACAGATTGTAATGACGCTTACTGCTCCAAGTTGCCCGTCGGCACAGGAATTACCTATTGAGGTAGAAGACAAAGTGAGGGCGATAGAAGGTGTAAATGATGTGCATGTTTCTGTGGTGTGGGATCCGCCATGGGACAGAAGTATGATGAGCGAAGTGGCGATGCTGGAGTTAGGCTTTATGTAGAAAAAGAATCAAGTATCAAGTATCAAGACACAAGAGTAGAACATCTATTTAAAAAATTTAGTCATCATGAAAATCACATCACAGGAAGAATACGGTTTACGGATATTGCTGCGCATTGCCAGATGCCATGACGAAGAAAGTATGAGCATCCAGGCATTGAGCGTCGCTGAGGGATTGTCGCCGGCATACATTGCCAAACTTACGCGCGTACTACGCCAGGCGGCATATATCAACAGTACTCCGGGAAATATCGGTGGTTATATTTTAGCCAGGCCTGCTGCAGAAATCAATGTGAATAAGGTATTGAAGACATTAGGGGGATCTTTGTTTACCAAAGAATTTTGTAGTGATTTTACCGGTGCAAGCCGGCTTTGCACTAATTCTGTGGATTGCTCTGTTCGCTCCTTATGGCAAATGGTTCAATTCTCCATTGACCAATTATTGGATAAAATAAGTTTGAATGATCTCATCGGTTCCGAAAAAAAATCTGACAATCTTCTCAATCTTCTGTTGCAACAGCATCAATATCCTCAAAGGGAAAAAGTTTCATAAAAGCATTATCTACTGTCAGGGAAGTAGTATAGCAAATTGTAAATGACTTTCAGTAAAGCAACAATTATTTGATATTCCTGTTTTTTGAAACATTCCCTGATTTTCATAATATGAATTGTCTTCTTGGGAAAATATTCCATTTAAAGATAAGGTTCTATTTTAGGTATTATTTGAAAATAAAAGTGTTTTTCTTTTATTAAAAAAGCCCGTTATAAAATTTTATAACGGGCTTTCAATTCTTAAATCTTAATCTTTATTTCAAACCTTCAATGCACCATTCATATTCCTTACTGCCTCAGCACTTTTGCTAAAGGCAGCTTTTTCTTCATCGTTTAATTTGAAATCAATTATTTTTTCCCATCCATTTTTTCCTATTACTACTGGCACGCCAATGCAAATGTCTTTTTGTCCGTATTCGCCACCAAGCATTACACTACATGGAATTAATTTCTTTTCATCACGTACAATTGCTTCTACCAAAGTGGCGCCTGCGGCGCCGGGAGCATACCATGCGCTGGTTCCTAATAGTTTGGTAAGCGTAGCTCCGCCAACCATTGTATCTGCAGCTACTTGCTTGAGTGTGGCTTCGTCGAGCATATTAGCAACAGGAGTACCATTGTAAGTTGCCAGCCTGGTTAATGGGATCATAGTGGTATCGCCATGTCCGCCTATCACTACCGCCTGCAAATCCTGTGCAGAACACTTCATAGCAGTTGATAAAAAATATTTAAATCTTGCACTGTCTAATATTCCACCCATTCCTATGATCCTGTTTTTTGGCAGGCCGCTCGATTGCAGAGCAAGATATGTCATGGTATCCATCGGGTTGCTGATAACTATGATGATAGCATCAGGAGAATATTGAAGAATATTTTTGGTAACGTCTTTTACAATACCAGCATTGATTCCTATCAATTCTTCACGGGTCATTCCGGGTTTACGCGGAATACCAGAGGTAATGACAACTACATTGCTGCCGGCCGTTTTAGAATAATCATTGGTGCTGCCAATAATTTTTGTGTCACTTCCCAACAAGGTTGCACTTTGCATAAAATCCATTGCTTTGCCATCGGTAATTCCTTCTTTGATGTCGAGCAATACCAGTTCTTCACAAAGTTCTTTTCTGGCAATGTTGTCGGCACAGGTAGCGCCTACGGCACCGGCGCCTACTACAGTTACTTTCATTTTATTTTATATTTATTTTTAAAAAAAAGTTTATGCGTCAAAGGTATTATTTAATTGATAATTGATAATTTGAATTATTGGTTCCTGCCCGAATGATTCGTTCAGGCGGGTGTTGGCTGTGCTATATAAGATTTTTTAAAAATGGAATAAAGCCAATTTTTACAGTTTTGGCAAAACGCTCTGCACCGCAATGACTGAAAAGGGCTATACTTTAAGTTGAGCCAAAACGTCTTTAAAAGAAAAATGTAGAAAATTATTTCTTAATGATAGAAGAAGAATTTTTAAAAAGTAACTTTTCTTTCGTCAATTATACATTCGGTAATTTATAACCATTGTGGTATTCTTTCATCATGTACTCTTTATTGATCGCTTCATCGGTAAACATTTCTTTTGCTGCATCCCACTCTAATTTCTGTCCGCTGCGATAAGCGATATTTCCCATTTGTGCCAATGTAGCCACATTAGCCGCTGCTTTTACATCGCAGTGCAATTCTTCCTTCTTTCTTGATTTTACTACACTCACAAAATTTTCCCAATGCTTGTCTAATCCATTATCTGAAGATGCCACAAAAGGCTTACTTACTTTATTTTTACTTTGTTTTTCTTCTATTACTTCCCATCCCCCCCGGTTAAGAATTAATGTTCCATTGTTACCGATATAAGCAATTCCATGATCGCGGTTGTAAGGTCCGTTATCAATCCCCATTGCAGAATCCCATACCATATTGAAGCCGTCAAATTCATAAAGTGTGGTAAGTGTATCAGGGGTTTCTTCGTAAAGATCAGGATATGCAAAACGCCCACCCAGGGCGGCAATAGATTTAGGAGTAGGCGACTTCATGCCTAACAAACCGTAGTCTAATAAATGCACGCCCCAGTCTGTCATAAGCCCACCGGCATAATCCCAGAACCATCTGAAATTAAAGAGAAAACGGCTTGAGTTGAAAGGTCGAATAGGAGCGGGTCCCAGCCACATTTTATAATCAACTCCCATAGGTGGCGCTGTATCAGGAACTACCGGCCCCGGTTTCATCCATCCCTGGTAGCACCAAACCTTTACTGTGCGTATGTTTCCCAATACACCACTTTGCACATAATCCACAGCATCTTTAAAATGCTGTTGACTGCGCTGCCACTGACCTACCTGTACTACCTTATTATAACGTTGCTGCGCTTTCAACATCGCCCTGCATTCGCCAATAGAATTCCCAACCGGTTTTTCACAATACACATCTTTACCCGCTGCGCAGGCATCCATCATTATCATGGCATGCCAGTGATCCGGAGTTCCTACTATTACTGCATCCACATCTTTATTTTCCAGAAGTTTTCGATAATCATTGTAGGTTTTTATTTTTGAAGTTTCCACATTCATTTTTGCCAGATCTTTCATTCTATTGGCGATCACATTGGCATCAATATCGCAAATAGCTACCACATTTACGCCGGGAACTTTTAAGGCTGAAGTAAGATCTGCAAAGCCCATTCCATTTACGCCGATAGCGCCAATATTTAATTGTTCACCGGGAGAAATTTTATTTTTCAAAATTGCAAAAGCATTATTACTTGTTGCAGACACTATCAGGCTGCCACCAACAATAGAAGCAGAATTTTGTAAAAATTTTCTACGTGAGCTCATGTTATAGTTTTAATAGTAATAATGAATAAAGGGTTCAAGTTAGATTTTAATTGAGAATTTTTTAAAAAAATCTATTAATCTTTTTTTGAAAAACGAGCTTATAGTGATTTATTAAACCTATCATTTTGATATAACCTTTTCTAATATTTTAATTTTCAAATGATTTTTTTATTAAGAATTACTTTCAAAAGTACTTTCATCACTCTATTTCTGTAGGAATTTTTATTACTTCATGGGGATGATGAATAATAAATGGTAAAAAACTAAAGCAAAAATCATTCATAAAAGTTTGTTTACTGACCAGGAACTTCTTTAGAATAAAATAAAAAAGAAAATACTTTTCATTCATATTCTTAGTTTCTTTGCATTAAAAAATGAAACAAATTCTTCAGCAATATTCCGCTTATAATCTTTGGGCGAACACAATTTTGTTGGGAAGAATAGCTCAATTACCCGGTGAGATCGTGCATAAAGAAATGGGAAGTAGTTTTGGCAGTATTTATAAAACGTTTGTACATTTAATGGAAGTGGAAAGCGTGTGGTGGCAGCGTTTGAAATTGCAGGAACATGTGCAAATGCCTGAAAAAGATACAGATGAAAATCTTGAAGTACTTTCTAAAAAATTATTAACGTTATCAAAGCAATGGAGTGATTGGGTGCAGGATGCCAATGAGAAAAATATTGAACACGTTTTCGGGTATTACAATTCCAAAAAAGAATTTTTTAAACAACCAGTTTATGAAGTGCTCATGCATGTATTCAATCACCAGACTTATCATCGCGGACAAATAGTAACCATGATGCGACAAAACGGAGTTGATAAAATTCCGGCTACGGATTTTATTGCTTTTTGCAGAAAGAAATAGAGAATTACTTCGTTTCAGGAGGATCTGCTTCGTCCAGTTTATTATCTTTAATAAATTTATCTTTCGATTCCGTGAAACTCAGTTGCAGAACTGAGACTTCATTTAAAGTCTCATCAATTTTAGAATGAATCTCTGGCAAATGTTTGTCAAGAACGCTGTTTCCAAGATTGATATTTTCGGCTTCCAACTGCGCGATTTTTTTCAATAGCGAAGTCTGGCTGTTTACCACATCATCCAGTTCGCGGAGCAACTTCTCCATTACATGCAATTTTTCTCTTTTATCCATGATTATAGTTTTTTATGAATTGAGATTGTTGTCTCAAAAACTATTCCTGAATTTTTAAGTAAAATGGTAAGCTAAGCTTGAAAGATGGAAATCTTCAATTTTTGTTCGTTTGCTGCAATATGAAAGTAATTTTAAACAGAAAGATTATGCAAAAAAGTTTGTGCGATGGGAAGCCTGAATATTAATCATCCCATATATTTCCAATTATTTTTTAGAAATACATGTTAACAGGAAAAACAGAAATGCTGATTATTTGTTCATTTACAGATGCTCATTTTACAATTCCATTACTTCGTATCATACGCCCACTTCACCAGAGTAGCGCCCCAGGTAAATCCTCCGCCAAATGCAGCAAGAACAATAAGATCATCTTTCTTCAATTGTTTTTCCCATTCCCATAAGCAGAGTGGAATAGTTGCTGAAGTGGTATTTCCATAACGTTGAATATTAATCATCACTTTATCCGTACTGAGGCCCATACGGCTGGCTGTGGCATCTATAATTCTTTTATTGGCCTGGTGGGGGACCAGCCATGCAATATCATCGCCGGTTAAGTGATTTCTTTCTAAAAGTTCATAAGATACGTCTGCCATGCCTTTTACCGCAAACTTAAATACCTGTGGCCCCTCCTGGAAAATATAATGCTCTTTAGCCATTACGGTTTCCACAGAAGCCGGTTTTGCCGAGCCGCCGGCTACCATTTTAAGATATTCTACACCTATACCATCAGTCTTTAAAAGGCTGTCCTGTACGCCATAACCCTCCTCGTTTGGCTCCAATAAAATTGCTCCGGCGGCATCGCCAAAAAGTACACAGGTTTTGCGGTCGCTGTAATCCACGATGCCGCTCATTTTATCAGTTCCTACCACCACTACTTTTTTATATCTGCCGCTTTCAATTAGTGATGCGCCCGTAGTTACTCCAAATAAAAATCCAGAGCACGCAGCAGAAAGGTCGAAGCCAAATGCTCTGCTAGCGCCTATTTCGTAAGTAATAATATTGGCAGTTGCAGGAAAGGTCATATCAGGAGTAACTGTGCAACAAATGAGGCAATCAATTTCAACAGGATCTATTCCTCTTTTTTTACAAAGTTCTAAAACAGCGGGTACGGCCATTTTTGAAACGCCCATATTCTCTCCTTTCAGTATTCTTCTTTCTTCTACACCGGTGCGGGTTTTTATCCATTCATCGGATGTTTCTACCATGGTTTCGAGTATGGCATTCGTCAGCCTGTATTCGGGTACGAATGCGCCTACAGCCGTAATAGCCGCGGAAATTTTTTGACTCATTTTATATAAAAAAATTTTAATTAAGGCGATAAAAATACAACATCCTGAGTATTCGTTTTGTAATTGATAATATTTAATTTATAATATGGACTTCATTAAACCGAAATACTTATTTTTGGCGCACTTTTCAAAACTATGATCGCATATTTATCAGGTAAATTTTCTTATAAAAGTCCGGCTATGGTTTATATAGACGTTCAGGGTGTAGGTTATGAAGTAAATATCAGCCTGAATACCTATTCGCATATTCAGAAATTAACTGAAGGGAAATTATTTACTTACCTGCAGATAAAGGAAGATGCGCACACTTTATATGGATTTTTTGATGCGATGGAAAAAGAAATGTTTATCTTGCTGATAAGTGTTTCTGGTGTTGGTGCAGCTACAGCGCGAATGATGTTATCCGGGATGAAGCCGGAAGAAATTAGCAATGCCATTGTGATGAGAAATACCTCAGTACTGGAAAGTGTGAAAGGTATTGGCAAAAAAACGGCAGAGAGATTAGTGCTTGAATTAAAAGACAAAGTTTCGAAAATATCCACATCAGCACCTGGTTTTGTACACGTTGGCAATACTTTGGAGCAGGATGCGTTAAATGCTTTGGTAGCTTTGGGGATAGCAAGGCCTGTAGCAGAACAAGCTATTAAAAAAATTGTAATTTCACAACCTTCAATAAATACACTAGAAACTCTAATAAAAAATGCTTTAAAAGCTATTTGAAAGAAATTTACCTAATTAATTTGCCGGATGTTGCTTAATAGAAAATTAGCGCCAAATTATATTGGGTTGATATTATATTGGTTTTTACCAATAGCGCTTTCTATTGTATTGCCTTCCCGCTCAATAGCACAAGACACTTCAGCATTCCGGAATAATGACAGTCTTCCTTTCCCATTACAGGATACAAGAGGGGATTTTATTTCCGCAAGTCCTAATGTGTACGATTTTCAACTTCCTCCCAATATCAATGATTCAGTAGCCTACGATCCCATCTCAAAAACTTATACCGTTTATGAAAAAGTAGGCGACCAATATTACAGAACACCAACTACTTATACTGCCGAAGAATTTCAGGCGATGGAAGCGAAAAAGTCTGAAGATAATTATTTCCAGGAAAGAGCAAATACACTCAGCCTGCTAAACCGTGGCCAGGTAAAGCCAAAACTCAATGTGTATAATGATTTATTCAACAGGCTTTTTGGAAATGGAAAAGTAGATATTCAGCCGCAGGGAAATGTAGATGTTACTGCAGGATACCAGGGTCAGAATGTGGATAATCCTACTCTTCCGGAAAACGCCAGGAAAAATGGTGGTTTCGATTTTAATATGGCTGCCCAATTGAATGTGTTGGCTAATATCGGGGATAAACTTAAATTTCCTATCAATTATAATACCCTTGCTAATTTCGGATTTACCAACCAATTGAAATTAAATTATACCGGTAGGGATGATGAAATTTTGAAAAAATTTGAAGCAGGAAATGTATCCTTTCCACTAAAAACTACTTTAATACCCGGAGCCCAATCTTTATTTGGGATAAAAACACAATTGCAATTTGGCAAATTATCAGTAACAACCGTTCTTGCCAATCAAACTTCTTCAAGGCAGTCAGCAAATTTGCAGGGTGGAAGTGCAGCAACAGCTTTTTCAATCAAGGCAGATGCCTATGAGCAAAATCGTCACTTTTTATTGGCGCAGTATTTTAAAGATAATTTTAATAAAGTAATGAGCAACGCGCCGGCAATTACTACGCCAGTACAAATTCTTAGAATGGAAGTATGGGTTACTAATACAACCGGTACTACTACTAATGCCAGGGAAATTGTGGGACTTATGGATCTTGGCGAAAATCATCCTTACCATAATTTTACAGTTTCGGGTTCTTTACCTGATAATTCAACTAACAACGAATATTCTTCGATAATAAGCAACTCCAATAGCCGCAATTCTGCTCTTATTAACTCTCAGTTGATGAATATGGGATTAGCCCCTGCACAGGATTATGAAATCACTTATGCAAAAAAATTAGATACCTCTCAATATTACTACAATCCACGGGTGGGTTTCCTTTCATTAAGCCAACCTTTGCAGCCCTCTGAGGTACTGGCAGTGGCTTTTCAATATTCTTATAATGGTAAAATATACCAGGTGGGAGAATTTTCACAAGATGTCCCGCCAGATTCTACAACAAGTAATCAAAAAGTGCTTTTTTTAAAACTATTAAAAGCAACCGCTCAAAGACCTGATCTCCCAATATGGCAATTAATGATGAAAAATGTTTACAGTGTGGGTTATGGAACTTTAAGTCAGCAGAATTTTCAATTGAACGTTTTGTATCAACAACCAGGGGCGGGTGCAAAAAGATACCTCCCTTTTGGAGATCTAAACCTGGGAACCTCCCTATTAACTCTTGAGAATCTGGACAGACTAAATAGTGTAGGTGATCCTCAACCGGATGGAGTATTTGATTATATTGAAGGATATACTGTTTTGTCGCAGTATAGCAGGATAATATTCCCGGTTTTGCAACCTTTTGGGAGAGATTTAGCTCCCAAAGTTTTCAGTAATCCGGCTAGTGCAGCAGATAGTTTATATTATCCGTTATATGATTCAATACAGTTTATTGCACAGCAGCAATTTCCTAACCTTGACAGATTTGTGCTGCAGGGAACGGCAAAAACATCATCCACCGGAGATATAAGTATTGGATATAATATACCTCCTGGCTCAGTAACGGTAACGGCTGGAGGGCAACAGTTAAGAGAAAATATTGATTATACAATAAACTATGATCTGGGTACCATAAAAATTATTAACCAGGCCATTATCAATTCAGGAGTTCCCGTTCAGGTAAATTTTGAAAACAATGCCGCGTCTGGTTTGCAACAGAAAAGTTATCTAGGTTTAAGACTGGATTATATTTTAAAAAATAATGCCAAAGAACAGTTGGCTCTTGGAGCTACTATGGTCAGGCTTAGTGAACGGCCATTTTTTACAAAAGTGAATTATGGGGAAGATCCTATCCGAAATACAATGTTTGGCGTGGATGGAAGTTTTAAAAGAGACATGCCCAGGCTTACAAAAATTTTAAATAAACTTCCTTTTTATAATTCTACAGCTCCTTCCACTCTCAATGCTTATTCAGAAGCAGCATTCTTAAAGCCAGGGCATGAACCGCAAATAGGAAAAGGCAATAATGGAGCGATATACATTGATGATTTCGAAGGAAGCCAGAGCAATATTGATTTACGTTTCCCACCTATAAGTTGGGCATTGGCATCTACTCCTTATGGTGCGACAGATAAAAATGGAAACATTCTTTTCCCTGAAGCTGATTCAAGTAACAGCCTTGTATATGGAATGAATAGGGCACAGATTTCGTGGTACCAGATTGAACCCACTTTGCAGGACCCTAAAAACCCTAATAATCCACTGGCGGGAAATACGACAGTCCTTTCTGATCCTCGTATGGAAGCAATACCCGAACAATCATTGTACCCGCAGTCAACTCCTGATTTTGGACAAAGCCAATTAATCACCTTTGATCTTTCTTATTTTCCAACAGATCGCGGTCCTTATAATTATATCACTTCAAAATCAGAATTAAATGCAAACGGAAAATTTTTAAATCCGCAGAAAAAATGGGGAGGATTAATGAGAAGCCTTGATCAAACAGATTTTGAAACAGCTAACATTCAATATATTGAATGTTGGATCCAGGATCCTTTTATAAGCGATCCATCCAGTACCGGAGGCCAATTTTATATTGATTTAGGAGAAGTTTCTGAAGATGTACTTAAAGATGGCCAACGATTTTATGAAAATGGATTACCTACTCCAAATCTCCCTGCCCAGGTTGACACAACAATTTGGGGTGTTGTGCCACGTAATCCCATACAGATAACTAATGCATTTAGTAATAACCCAAGTGACCGGCCATACCAGGATGTTGGATTTGATGGCCTCACCGATAGTGGCGAAGTAGCTTATCGCAGAAATGATTATTTAAATGTACTGGCAGCAAATTTTGGATCTAACTCACAGGTTTATCTTAATGCACTGGCTGATCCTTCTTCAGATAACTATCAATATTACCGCGGCGCTAATCTTGATGCTCAAAAAGCGGATATCATTGAACGTTATAAAAAATATAGTAACCCTCAGGGTAATTCACCTATAGCTGATAATACATCTCAGTATTCTACTGCAGCTACTTTATATCCTGACCAGGAAGACCTGAATGGTGATAACACATTGAATCAAACAGAATCTTATTTTCAATACGCGGTTGATTTAAAACCTCCCACAGATCCTGAAATGACTGTTGGTAGCAATTTTATTATTGATAAAAGAGTGATTAACGTACCTCTTGCTTCCGGAGGAACTAGAAATGAAACCTGGTACCAACTAAGAATCCCTATAGAATCTTATAATAATAAAATCGGCAATATCCCGGATTTTCAATCTATCCGTTTTATCAGGATGTTCTTAACCGGTTTTCAGGATAGTGTTACTGTGAGGTTTGCCGAACTTAGCCTGGTAAGAAATACCTGGTTGAAATTTCAATACAAGTTGGATTCTACCGGAAATTATACAGCCGCTACAGATACATCTTTCGATGTAGGTGCTGTAAATATTGAGGAAAATGATCAAAGAACTCCATTGCCATATCGAACACCTGCAGCTATTCAAAGAGAACAAACCTTAAGTACTAATGGAGTCCCACTCTTACAGAACGAGCAATCACTTACTCTTCAGTTTTGCAACCTTATAAAAAATGATGGCAAAGCGGTTTTTCAGACGTATGCTAACAGAGATTTGAGGCAGTTTAGACAACTGCAAATGTATATTCATGCTGAAAAGGATCCGGCATCCACTTTGAATAATGGTGATCTTACAGCAGTTATTAGGCTTGGAAGTGACTTTGTAAACAATTATTATGAGGTTAGAATTCCATTAGCATTAACTCCTCTTAACCTCGGCCTCGATCCCAATAGCCTTGCTTATAATGATACTTTATGGATACAGAGTAATAATCTCAATCTTGACCTGGGAGATCTTATCAATCTTAAAACACAAAGAGATCTTTCCGATTCGTCATTAACTGTTTTGTATTCAAAATTGGAACCCAACGGTCAAACTTATTCTATTATAGGGAACCCGAATCTGGGGCAAGTAACAGGTATATTAATGGGCGTGGTAAATACGGGGGCTCCAACTGCATGTGGGCAATTATGGTTCGATGAATTACGCTTAACTTCTATGAATGAAAAGGGAGGCTGGGCTTCTCTTGCGAGAGTAGATGCTAATCTCTCCGATTTGGGTACGATTTCTCTTTCTGCTAATACACATAGTTACGGTTTTGGTTCACTCGAAGATGGAGTCACGCAAAGGGATACTGATAATTTTGTTCAATTTGATGCCGCTGCTAATCTTGAACTCGGAAAACTTTTGCCCAAGAAGGCAGGGTTATCTATACCGTTTTATGCAAGCCTTACTAATACGATAAGCACACCTGAATACGATCCGCTTCTAGGGGATATCAAATTAAAACAAATAATAAAAGAATCGCCAAAAAGTAAAAGAGATTCTATAAGAGAAAATGCAATTAATTTCGCATCTATAAAAACAATCAGTTTTACTAACGTACATAAAAACCGAACGGGAAATAAAAAACCTCAATTATGGGATATTGAAAATTTTGATTTTAGTTATACCTATACGAAAACGGAGGCCCATGATCCGGTTACTGCTTATAATACGGTAACCAAGCAACAAGGAAGCATGGGGTACAATTTTATGCCTAAGCCAAAATTTATTACTCCATTTAAAAAAATATTCAAAAAAACAAAAACACACTGGTTCGATCTCATAAAAGACTTTAATGTAAATCCTATACCATCGCAGCTTACATTTAAAGCAGATGCTTTCAGACAGTTTGGCGTTTTGAAATCACGAAGTATAGGTGGTGACGAATATGTCACTCCGGAAACCTATGATAATTCGTTCACCTTCAACAGGAATTATATTATGAGATGGGAACTTACGCATTCTCTTACACTGGATTATACGGCTTTAAATAATGCTGTAATTGATGAGCCTTTCGGACGTTTAAATACAAAGGCAAAAAGAGATACTGCATGGCACAATTTTTTTGCTGGTGGAAGAAATGTCCTCTACACGCAAACGGTAAATCTTGCTTATAATGTACCATTATCCAAATTCCCCGTTACGGACTGGATGAACTTGCATTTGGATTATACTGCCAATTATAATTGGATTGGAGCTTCAAGGATTGCAACATATCTCGGTAATATTTTGGAAAACGGGCAACAGGAAAATGCCACATTTCAAATGGATTTTATACGACTTTATAACAAATCAAAATGGTTACGGGCATTAGATCAGCCTCTTAAAAAAAATAATAACACAAAAACAGATACTTCTCATACAAAAAAGCCTAATGTCCCGACTGTAAAAGATACAAAAAATATGAATAATTTACCTGAGGTACATGGGATATTAAGAGTGCTGGGCAAATTGATAACGAGTGTAAAATCCGTTAATGCTACTCTTGCCGAAACCAGTAATACAAGATTGCCCGGATATACGGATAGTACCAGGTTCCTTGGCCAGGATCTTCATAGCATGGCCCCTGGATTTGGTTTTATAATGGGAAAACAACCTGATTCAACGTGGCTCAATAATGCTGCTAAACGCGGGTTGATAACAAAAGACTCTTTATTTAATGACTTATTTAGTCAAAATTTTAACCAGGCAATAACGTTATCAGCCCAATTACAGCCTGTTCGTGATTTGACAATTGACTTAAACATTGGTAAAACTTTTTCAAAAAGTTATTCTGAAACTTTTAAAGATACCACAGGTACAGGAAATCATTTTGGTCACTTAAGTCCTTATATTAATGGCAATTTCAATGTAACTTATATTGCATTCAAAACATTATTTGGAAAATATGATCCTAACAGGGTTTCTGAGACTTTCTTAAAATTTCAGGATTATCGAAAAATTTTATCTGACAGGTTAGGATCGCAAAATACATACAATAAACAACTGGGAGATCCGACTGGGGCAGATGGTTATGCTTTGGGATATGGAAGATATGCAGTGGATGTTTTGGTACCGGCATTTTTGGCGGCTTATACGGGTCATGACCCAAACACAATATCTCTTATAAAACAACAAAATGCAAATATAAAATCAAACCCTTTTAGCGGCATATTGCCAAAACCAAATTGGCGTATTACCTATAATGGATTGAGCAAAATACCATGGTTTGAAAAAATATTTACAAACTTCTCTATCACACACGCGTATAATGCCAGTCTGAGTATGAATAGTTTCACTTCTGCATTAGATTACCAGGATGTGTCTCACTATGATTATCCTTCTTTTATTGATACGGTTTCTCATAATTATATTCCATTCTTTTTAGTTCCCAATGTTACTATTCAGGAACAGTTCGCTCCATTGCTTGGGCTGGATATGACGTTTATCAATCAGTTAAGTTTGAAATTTGATTATACAAAACAACGCCAGCTAAGCCTTAGCCTGATAGACTATCAGTTAAGTGAAGTACGTTCCTCTCAAATTACTTTTGGAGGCAGCTATCGTAAAAAAGGTATGAAGCTTCCTTTTAAAGTCCCTTTTTCGAAAACTTCTACTAACAAGCTGGATAATGAAATCAATTTCAGCCTTAATTTTTCCATAAGAAATAATGTAACTTCCAATAGCATTCTCGATCAGAATAGTGCTTTTGCTACTGCCGGGAGCAAAGAAATTACTATAAGTCCTACGCTTTCTTATTATATCAATAATCGTATTAATGTACAATTGTATTTTGACCAGGACAGGGTAATTCCTTACATTTCGTCCTCAGCGCCTACTACCAATACACGAGCCGGCGTGCAGATTAGAATTTCATTGGCACCAGCGCCATCATCTAAGAATTCGTCTAAAAATAATACGAATACAAATAATACCAATAATACAAATAATACAAATAATATGAATAATATGAACAACATGAATAATATGAATAAACCTAATTTTTAATCCATGATTTGCTTTTTATAGGGGATCTTTTACATATTTTTTCACTATAAGTTTTGTGAGAGACGTTTTATTTTTTGCAGTAAACGAAGTTTTATTATTAATTTCTGTTTTATTTATTAAAAACCATTTTGTTATCATTCTTTAAAAATAAAAAACCCGTGAATTATTTTCCACAGGTAATCTTTCAATAAATAACAAAAAACTTATTTTACTTTTTTAAACATTATAATATATCCGCAAATTTCTTTTTTCTTATTCTTATTAAGCTGCACAGGTTTTATAATATGATATTCTGTGAATTTAGGAATGTATGAAAAATTGATCACGTTGCTTTGCATACCGTTTCCATAATGCTTTTCATAAACCACTTGTTTTTCATTATAATCATACATTCTTACTTCATAAAGCCTGGAAGACATATCGCCAAGAAAAGCAAAATCATACCAGGAGCCTTGCGTAAGCGGAACAAAAATGGGCATTTCGTAGCCGCTTTCCATTGCCATGCTTGCTTCTCTTACCACAATAAAACCTTGGACTTCCATCTCTTTTTTTATACTGTCTCCCTGACTTTTTAATGTGGAATCAATGCACGAAACCTGCCTGATAACATCCTGACCATTTGCAAATATGGAAAAAGACATAAATATTATAAAAATCAATAAATGATTTCTCAAGGGGGTTTTCTTTTTTGAATTAAGGAATTGGACAAACAAAATAATTATTTTCCATGATTATGAGCAGTTTTTTCGATAGTTTGTATTTAATTAACATTTAAAACACAAAGTGAAAAACTAACATCAAAACGGATTATGAATAGCTATATTGTTAGATAACTTTTGTTTTTTTAATAATTATAAGCAGGTAAAGTAGAAGAAGTAATAAACGGGAATATAAAGAAAACTTCTTTTTTTAATTTAATATTCCATTTTTCTCAAAGTAGGTGATTTGAACCAGGTAAATATTACTACAAAAAGCGTCATACTTCCTCCAAAAATTACTGAAGGAATGGTTCCCATTAATTTGGCAGTTACACCACTTTCAAATTGCCCCAATTCATTACTTGAATTCACAAACATGGAATTGACACTCATCACCCGGCCACGAATATGATCAGGCGTTTTTAACTGAGTGATCGTACCCCTTATTACTACACTTATACCGTCCAGCATTCCCGAAACCATCAAAGCTCCAAATGAAAGTAAAAATAATTTTGAAATACCGAAAATGATAATGCAAATTCCGAATCCTCCTACTGCCAAAATTAATTTTTTTCCTTGTTTCTTCTTAGCTGGAAAAACCGTGAGAAGGATCACAATTAATATCGAACCCATGTCTGAAGCGCCATTCAAAATACCAAAACCTTCTGAACCTACTTTTAAAATATCCCGGGCATAAATAGGTATCAGGGCCACGGCTCCGCCAAATAAAACCGCGAAAAGATCAAGAGAGAAAGAACCCAGCAATTCTTTTGTTTTATATACAAAACGCAATCCTTCTTTTACGCTTTCCCATGTACGCACCGATCCTTTTATTATAGAAGTAGGTTTGGGCTTTAACCTTACTAAAAAGAAAAATGAAATAATAATTAAAAAGCTAACAATAATTAGAGTATGCGTAATTCCTGCCAGCGCTATCAGAAATCCGCCCGTGGCATGCCCTGAAACAGAGGCGGAAAGCCATGTTCCCTGGCTCCAGGTAGTTGCATTTTGTAAGTCATTACGTGGCACTATGTAAGCAATTAATGCGCTGAATACTGGTCCGGTAAAAGCCCTGAAAATTCCGGTGCAAAAAATTACAAAATAAATACAAGCAGCGATCCCGTGATGATTTAAATGATGAGCCATGAAACTACCCGAAATAAAAATTAAAGCAATCACAGCCAGAAAATAAAGAACAACACCTTTTAAGAGGAGTTTTCTTTTTTCACTTTGATCTATTATATGTCCTGCATAAAGAGCCAAAGAAAGTGCAGGTACCACTTCAGACAAACCAACCAAACCTATTGCAAATGGATCGTTCGTGAGAAGATAAATCCACCACCCAATAAGAGTAGCCATCATCCTTAGACCCATAATAAATGCGAATCTTCCGATCAATAAATTACGATACTCAACTACTTTTACTGCCGCGAAAGGATTAGGTTTGTTAGCCATTTATTTATTTATGTTTTAAGGAAGCATTAAATAATTCTGGCCATTTTCGTAATCTTTTTCTAATGCATCCAGCAATACCTGTAAATGTTTCTCATTTCCTAAAAAATCAGCATTAGATGCATCAATAAACAGCGTTTTAATATTGTGTTGTTTTATATATTGTGTATAAGTTTCCTGGAGTGAAAAAAGATAATCCGTTTCTATAGATTGTTCATAAGCGCGATTTCTTTTCCTGATATTTTCTTTCAATTTGGATATAGGAGCATGCAAATAAATCAGTAAATCGGGTTTTACCAATTGGGGATTAATGATGTCAAATAATTTTTGATACAATAAAAATTCTTCTTCCGCCAGGTTTACTTTGGCAAATAAAAGGCATTTGGTAAAAAGGTAATCAGATATGGTGATATTATGAAACATGTCTTTTGTCTGCAAAAATTCTTTTAGCTGTTTATATCTTTCTGCCATAAAAAATAGCTCCAGGGGAAATGCATATTGCTGCTTGTTTTCATAAAACTTTGGCAGGAAAGGATTATCAGCAAATTCTTCCAGGATGAGCCTGGCGTTGAAATGCTTACTCAATATATGAGCGAGTGTAGTTTTGCCGGCGCCAATATTCCCTTCAATGGTGATGAAATTGTATTTCATTCTTTTTATTCTAAAAAAATAGTTTATCAAAAGTAACAACTCGCAGTAAACTAACCCCGCCTGACTGCGTCTTTCGGGCAGGAATTATTGATGATTTCTATTTTTTATCTAATCCAGATCGAACAATAGAATATCAAATCTAAACTATTCTATACATTCTTAAATAGGGTTTGTGTTACTTTCAACTCATCTTTGCATGCGGATAATAATTCGTGGATACTTTTATTAAAAACAGGGTGAATCATTTCAGGGACCAATTCATTTAAAGGTGTTAGCACAAAACGGCGGTTGCTGATCTCAGCATGTGGAATATTAAGATTGGGTTCATTTATTATTTCATCATTGAAAAATAAAATATCAATATCAATAATCCTTGCAGCATTTTTAATGGTTCTTATTCTTCCCATTTTTTCTTCAATCTTTAAAATTCTTTTGATTATTTCTTTTGCTGAAAAAGTACTTTTAATTATATGCACCTGGTTATAGAACGAAGGCTGGTTTGTGATTCCCCAGGCATCTGTTTCATAAATCTTTGAGCTTTTAATAATCCTGCCGATTCTCTTTTCGATTAATGCAGCGGCGGTTTGCAGATTTTTGTTTCTGTTGCCTATATTACCCCCGGTGATTAAAAATATGGTATTCATTTTTTTATAAACTTCCTCAATATTCTGTCAGTCTTTTATCCAATTGCAATAGCTCTGATGAGATGATTTTTACTTTTTTAAATTCGGCATGGAGAGGGTTTAATAAAAAATTATTTTCCTGTGGTACAATAGCAGAGGGAACTTTCAAAACCAGGCCTTCCTTATTTTGCATAAATTGATCACCTATCCACTGTGTATATTCACTTTCTTCGTGCCAGTTCTTTTTCATCTTTTTGTAAGATACTTCAGCAATTTTTTTTTCATCAGGAAATTCAATATGTAAAAGATATTGAGTAGGTGGAATTTCGTTTTTCTTCAAATGTACAAGCGATTCTAAAATACTTAAAGAAATAAATTGCGAAGTGTATAATAAATGAATTCCTTTAGAATTCCACCGCGATCCATACAATGCTGCGCCGTTTCCGGAGATGTCATTTTTATAAGTTTCGTTAGTTATTCGATATACTATCATGCAAAAATTCCGTGTTCTATTCTTCCTATTTGGGTGAGTACTTTATTGATCCCATCAATACTTGCCAGAGAATGTAATGATAATTGTCCTTCCAGCATGTAGGGATTTCCACGGAGCCAACGATTAAATTTTTCATAGCTTCCGAAAACCTCGTGGCCGCGTTGCAAAACTTTATTGATTTGAAGAATTCTATCAGCGACGCCTATATTAAAAGAACCGTTATTGTGACCGTATCTTTGCAAAGTTCTTTCTGAAATATGAAGAATATCTGACCATTCTTTTTGAGTGAAATCTACCTTTGCAGAAATTTTTTTAAAATCGTTAAAAGTGAAATCTTTAATGGTAGGATTGCGTTTTTGTACAATATAAATAGGTGCAGCTTCTTCAACTTTTGAAGGCTCAATTTCTTCAACTTTATATTCTTTTTTACTTTTCATAATATGCCAATTGTCACACAAATATACGTCATTTGTCTTTGCTTTCAAATTATTTCCCAACTTTATTTTTTCTCTTATAGTTTTGCTGCTTCAAAATTATATTTTATAGATGAAACCATATAGCCAGGTGCGGGCGATGTTAGCGATTACAAAAGCCAGTTTACACGCTATCTTCAGAAGCCCGTCTGCGGTAGTTTTTGGTTTTGCTTTTCCGTTTATTTTTATTTTGGTATTTGCATTTATGGGGAATAGCGGCGGCTTCACAACTTATAAAATTGCGGTTGATAATAAAGCAGACACCACCAATGAATTGTATAAAACCTTAGAAAATACCCGAGGCGTGAGCATAATAAAATATGATGATAAAAGCGCATTGGAAAAAGATTTGCAAACTGGAAAACTTGCGGGAATTATCAATATTCAAAAAAATCCTAAAGGAACCCCTCCCTATATTTTTACTATAAAAAGCACTACCGCAAGCAATGATAAATGGCCACAGTTTATAACCCTTGTTGAGAGCGTGATTAATAAAGTAAGTAATAAAATATATCCCGGAAGACTCGTATATGCTGATTTTGATTTTAATTTCCCCAGGGATATTGCCGTAATACGTAAGTACAAGTCCATTGATTTTATTCTTCCGGGACAGTTAGGTTTTTCTTTATTGGCATCCGGTGTTTTTGGCGTAGCCTTTATGTTTTTTAGTTTGAGGACTACTTTAGTGTTGAAAAGATTTTTCGCAACTCCCATTAGCCGAACATTTATTATCCTGGGCGAAATGTTCAGCAGGGTAATATTCCAAATGTTGACTGCTATTGTTATCATTCTTGCGGGATATTATTTCTTTGATTATACATTGATTTATGGATTTGAAACTTTCATCGAATTACTTGTTTTAAGTTTTATTGGTTTGGTAGTTTTTATGGGAATGGGATTTGTTGTAAGTGGGATTGCTAAAAATGATAACACTATTCCGCCGTTGGCAAATATTGTTACGCTACCCCAATTTTTGATTTGTGGAACTTTCTTTCCGATCGATGTTTTTCCTAAGTGGCTGCAATGGCTGGCGCAGGTATTGCCGCTCACTCATTTGAATAATGCACTCAGGGATGTAGCTTTCAATGGAAATAATTTATGGGACGAGCGATGGGAAATCTGGATTTTATTGTTGTGGGGTGTTGTAGTTTATGCAATAGCTATTAAAGTTTTTAAATGGGAATAAGATGAGGCGTTTGTCCGGTTTTTTTATTTTTTTGATTAGTGTTTTCCTGGTCATTGGGTTACTAAGTCTTTTGCTTCCTTCAAAAGTGTCGTTAGCCAAATCTGTGGAAATAAATACTACGCCTGGAAAAATACGTGATCAGATTTTAAACTTTGATCAGTGGAAAAACTGGTACCCTGCATTCAAAGATGAAAATATTACAGTGATAAAAAATCCTCCTGCAAATAATATTCTCAATTCGGTTACATTAAAAGATAAGCAGGGGAAAAATATCACGCTTAATCTTATTGATTCAAATCAAAACATAATTGACATCCAGGTTAAATCTTCATCCTCAACAAAAGTAGATTACCAGTTTATTCTTATTCCTAAAACAAACAATCAAATACTATTGACCTGGAATATAAACACAGATCTTGGCTGGTATCCCTGGAAAAGGATTCAGGGAATTTTCTTAGACAAATTTTCCGGCGATCAATATGAAGCCGCATTATCAAATCTGAAAAAAGCTGCAGAAAATTAAGCTATTAATTTTTTGGTTCCACAAATTTTTCTATGAATTGAATAATCACATCATAGATCTTTTTTAATTCTTTTGAAGTAATGCAATAGGGTGGTAATATGTAAATAGTGTTTCCCATAGAGCGAAGATATACGCCATGTTTCATAGTGAAGGGTGTAAAATTGTTACTTATGCTATTCAGGTAATCATCTTTTTCTGAAGTGCATATTTCAAATGCAATTATAGTTCCGCACTGGCGTACATTTTTTATTAAATTTTTCTTTTCAAATACTTTGAGCCGTTTGTGAAATTTTTTATGATTGGAAATAATATTATCAACACTTTTTACAAAAGAGTGTTTTTGAATCAATTCAAAACTGGCGAGCGCGGCAGTACATGCAAGCGGGTTTGCAGTAAAAGAATGCCCGTGAAATAAGGTTTTTGGTTTATCATCACTTACAAATGTATCATAGACACTTTGTGTACATGCGGTAACTCCGAGAGCCATTGTTCCGCCCGTTAAGGCTTTGCTCAGGCAAATAATATCTGCTTTTGTCTCCATATAATCTCCGGCAAAAAACTTTCCGGTTCTGTAAAATCCCGTAAGTACTTCATCAGCAATACAAACAATTTTTTCACTTTTTAAATACTTTAGAAGTGAATTAAGATTTTCAGGCTCATACATCAGCATGCCCCCTGCTCCTTGCAAAAGAGGCTCGTAGATGAAGCAGACAATCTCATCCTTGTATTTTTCAATTTCATTTTTTAGTTGCTCTATATTTTTCCCGTCGGGAGTATCAATAAAAATTACATCGAATAATTTATCCTGAAAAGCAGAAGTATAAATTCCTCTTTCACTTACACTCATTGCCCCGAAAGTATCGCCGTGATAGGCATTATGAAATGCAAGAACTTTTTTTCTTTTAGTATCACCTATATTATTCCAGTATTGTATCGCCATTTTTATGGCCACTTCTGTGGCCGTAGAACCATCATCTGTATAAAATACTTTTGAAAAATCACCCGGTAGAACATTTAATAGTTTTTCTGCGAGTATCACTCCAGGCTCATGCGTGAAAGTAGTAAATATTACCTGTTGTAGTTTTTTAGCCTGTTCATAAATTTTCTTAGCGATAAATTTATTTCCGTGACCATGAATATTTACCCACCAGCTACTTATTGCGTCTATATATTTATTGCCTTTTTCATCCATAAGCAAAGTTTTTTCCCCTTTAACTATTGGTATTGCGGGCATCATACTTTTTACATGCGTATATGGATGCCATATATATTTCCCGTCTTTTTTTTGAAGGTCCATTTTGTTATATAAATTATTATTTAGATTTTTCAAAGGTAGGGTAATAAAAAAATTTATTTTCCATGCAACGAAATGGAAGAAACTATTGTCAATGTACCGATGCATCAAATGGAGTATAATCAATTATTGAAAGATTGCCTGAAATTAAAGCCGGAAGCTCAGAGAATGTTGTATGAACATTTCGCGCCTTTGATGCTGGGCGTGTGTTTTAGATATACCAAAAGTATGGATGATGCTGAAGAAGTTTTGCAGGAAGGCTTTGTGAAAGTTTTTGCTCGTTTAAATCAATTTAAAGGCGATGGTGAGTTTAGCGGCTGGATTAGAAAAATTATGGTAAATACTGCATTGACTTATCTAAAAACAAATCAGAGGTACCGCTACGATCTTTCTTATGATGAAACTCTGCTGCATCTTGTTTCTACCGAAAATCCGGCTGTGGATTTAGAAACAAAAGAACTGGCTGAACTAATAAGGCAATTGCCAACCGGGTTTCAAACCATATTTAATCTCTATGCAGTGGAAGGTTATAAACATGCGGAAATAGCATCAATGCTGGGTATCAGCGAAGGAACATCAAGATCGCAATATGCAAGGGCAAGAATTGTATTGATAGAGTGGATTGAAAAATTTTCAGTAAATGAAAAAAATGACCGTTATGGAACAAAATAATTTTGAAAAAAATGTACAGCAGAAACTGGACGAATTGAAAATTCCTCCATCTGATTCTGTGTGGACAAATATTGAGAAACGAATCGGTAAAAAACATAAAGACAGAAGAGTGATTTTTATACTTTTCTTTTTAATCCTGTTTCTTTTGTCCGGTGGTTATTGGTTATTCAATTCAGGAAAAAATAATCAGCAAAACCAACCTGTTAGTAATCTTATAAAAAAAGACAGTGAACCAACGAATAACCAAGATTCTTCTTTAAATAAATCTGTGATTTCATCTGCCGGTAATTATGAAAAGCATGATACATCAACTGTTACAGCTAAAAAAGCTAAAACCCTGGCGACACAACAATTCACAATTTTTCAGGATAAATCCGGTAATAGCAGGATAAATAAAAAGCAGAGAAAATTAATGAAAGAAGCTGCTTTTAAATCGAAAGAGAAAATAGCAAATCCTTCTCAGAATGAAAGCGCCGTCAGTAAACCTACAAATAATGAAGGAAATGAAATTGTTTTAAATAATTCAAATAATTTATCTGTAAAAAAGCCAGGTCTTTCTCAAACTGAAAACAAAAATGAAAACGCAGATTCAACAAATAATATTCAAAATAAAATCAATAGTGGTAGTTTATCAGATCAACTAAAATCAGAAAAAATAACAAAAGAAATAATTGCAAAAAATGATTCATCCGTAAAAAAACATCCTGGAGATCCGCAAAAACATCATTGGGTATTTGGAGTTACTTTTTCAGGAGGAAAATCCATGATAGGAGTGGATCCTTTGGGAATCAACAATAGCAGCAGCGATTATTTTCTAAGTGCGCCACGGTACACTACAGGAAATTCTTCTGTTTTCACTTCTTCCCCCATGCGAAATTCTACAGGATTTATTGGCGGCGTTTTTATAGAAAAAAATATTTCTGCTAAAAGCAAAAGCAAGATATCGTTGGGAATTTCCTATAAATACTTTTCTTTAATAAATAAAGTAGGCACACCAATCGGATCTGCATTTTATCAATTTAACGCAGCTAATAATGCAAATTCTTACCGGAATAATTTTCACTATTTAGAGTTTCCCATATCTGTTAAATTTCAATTAAATGATAATAAAACCTTGCCGTTGTATTGGCAGGCAGGAATCAATATTTCCCAATTGATAAGCAGTAATGCTTTGCAGTTTCAAGGGAGTCCGGGATTATATTACAACGATAATTCATTGTTCCATAAAACGCAATTGGGATTAAATACAGGCATTTCAGCAACTTTATTTTCAAAGCAAAAAACCCCTGTAAACATTGGCCCCTATTTTTATTACAGCGTTTCCAAACTTGCTGATAAAGGATTATATCAAAACAAGCATTTTAGTTTTATAGGAATACGCGGCGAAATCTTATTTGGAAAAAAATAAATTTTTTTCAATGCAACGCTTTTATACTTTCTGTGGTCAAGAGAGAAAATACACTCATCATGAAAAAAAATCTTACAATCGTTGCAGTTTCATTTTTTGTAATTGTTTCTGCAATTTTTTTTAGCAGTTGTTTAAAAGATACCTGCAAAAGCAGTTATACCTATTCGTACTATATTCCTGTATATAAAACTACAGCCGAAGTAAGAGCAAATATTAAAAGTAATTCCCCCCAGGAAGTTGTAAATCCGGGTAAAATAGTACTTCTCGGAAATTATATTTTTCTTAATGAAATTGATAAAGGGATTCATGTGATAGACAATACCAATCCCGCTTCGCCACGCAATGTAGCATTTATCAGTATTCCCGGAAATGAAGACCTGGCTGTGAAAGGGAATACTTTATATGCTGATTTATATACCGATTTAGTAACGCTTGATATTACCGATCCACTGAATGTGAGTGTGAAGAAATATAATGAAGGAGTATTTCCGTATCGTAATTATGGAAATGGATTTTATGCAGATTCATCTAAAATAATTGTTGATTGGATAAAAAAAGATACTATCATAATTCAAAATTGCGGCGGAGGTTATGCCTTTCCATATTATCCATCCGCGTATATGGATTTTTCGACAGTACAAACTAATGCGTCTTCAGGAATATCAAATTCCGGTTCTCCTGTTGGTAAAGGTGGTTCTATGGCAAGGTTTGCGATTGTAAATAATTATTTATATACGGTTGATGATAATAATTTGAATATTTTCAATATCAGCAATAGTAGTGAACCCGCATTTTTGGGTAACGTTTCAGTTGACTATCATGTTGAAACCATTTATCCTTTTGAAAACAAATTATTTATTGGTTCAAACAACGGGGTGTTTATTTATAACATAGCATCATCCCCTGAGAATCCGGTCAAGTCAGGTGAATTTACGCATGCCCGCTCCTGCGATCCTGTCATTGCTGACGGCCAATATGCTTTTGTAACGTTGCATTCCGGAACGACCTGCCTTGGTTATAATAATGAATTGGATGTGGTAAAACTCAATAATTTTGTTGATGCTTCTTTGGTAAAAATTTATAATCTTACCAGTCCGCAGGGTTTATCTAAAGATGGAACTCTTTTATTCATCTGCGATGGAACAGATGGACTAAAAATATTTGATGCGTCTGATGTATCTGCATTAAAATTAATAAAACAGTTTTCAAACATTGAAACTTATGATGTAATTGCATTCAATAATAT
Organism: Hanamia sp.; assembly: GCA_036509335.1. Classification (GTDB taxonomy): domain Bacteria; phylum Bacteroidota; class Bacteroidia; order Chitinophagales; family Chitinophagaceae; genus Ginsengibacter. The sequence continues at coordinate 52,352 of DATCFT010000045.1, read as the reverse complement.
TGCATTGGTAGTGGCAAAAGATGGTTTGTACCAATATGATTATTCTAATGAAAATAATATTCACCTGGTTAGTAAAATCGGACTTTCAAATAAATAAAAAACGATGAAAACTTTAATTTTTATTCTGATAATTTCTTTCCTGATAAATTTTTCTGCGTATTCACAGAAAAATAAAATTCGTTTCCAGTCCATCAATCAATTTGCAATGGTTGGCGGCGAAAGCCAGGTGAATTCAGCGTATCAAACAATAAACGGAATCCGGTTTTCAAATTGGTTTTCAGGAATAGGTATTGGGGTTGATAATTATCGCTACAGAACGCTTCCGTTATTTTTTGATGGAAGATGGTATTTTGGCTATGAGAAGAGAGGATTTATTTATGGGGATATTGGATATAATTTTCCCATGAAAGATAAACCTGGAAAGGAAATTTATTATTATGATTCGTATCATTTCACCGGAGGCGTTTACACGGATTTTGGAATTGGATATCAGGTTCCTTTGTACAAAAAATCTTCTATGTTATTTAGTTTGGGGTATAGCAGCAAAAAAATGACAAATAGAGTAGGAGTAAATACAGGAGTAAATATCATTTGTTATAATTATGGAGGTTGTCCTGTTTCTTACGAGAATTACGATTTTAGTTTTAATACAATGATATTAAAAGCTGGTTTGGTATTTTGAGAAATGATTATTTAAGTCTGACGGCCTCCGTCTGACTTAAATAATCATTGCAGTGAACAAACTAATATTGGAGATTTCTATTTCATAATTATGATTCACAGTCCTAAAAGGGTGGATTAAAATCTAACTCGAAAATAAAAAAGTCAGACGGAGACCGTCAGACTTTTTTATTTTCAATCCAAAAATTTCAAATTCCTTTTTATCCCTTCAAACTTTGCTCTTTTTAATGGAGATTTTTTAAAAATAATTTTAAAAGATGCTTCGGTTATTTCTTCCCAATCATTTTTAGAAAAATTTAATACTTCGTTCAATGGCGTAAATCCGATTTCATTATTCGGTTTTGAGAAACGATTCCATGGACATACATCCTGGCATATATCACAGCCAAACATTTTGTTTTCAAATTTACCTTTCATTTCTTCCGGTATCAACATATCTTTTAGCTCAATAGTGAAGTAAGAAATGCATTTGCTTCCGTCAATTACTTTGTCGGGCAGTATCGCCTCGGTTGGGCAATTATCAATACACTTCGTGCAACTGCCGCAATAATCTTTTATAAAAGGATTATCAGATTCTAATTCCAAATCGGTAATTAAAGTAGCGATAAAAAAAAATGAACCGTTATTTTTTGTAATTAAATTTCCATTTTTTCCAACCCAACCCAATCCGCCTTTTACGGCCCAGCTTCTTTCCAAAACCGGAGCGCTATCTGTAAATCCTCTTCCGTTTACTTCACCGATATTTTCTTTTATGGATTGTAAAAATATTTTCAATTTACTTTTAATCACTTCGTGGTAATCATTCCCATAAGCATATTTTGAAATTTGGGGCGCATCAGGATTTTGTTGTTGAATGGGAAAATAATTGAGCAATAAAGTAATTACAGATTTTGCGCCGGGAACTAATTTTGAAGGATCGGTTCTAAGATCGAAATAGTTATTCATATAAGTCATGGTACCATTAAAACCTTTATTCAGCCAATTTTCGAGACGGCGGGCATCATCATCGAGTTTGACAGCTTTGGCTATTCCGCAATAATCAAAACCCAAAGATTGCACGGTGTTTTTTACAAAAGAAGTATAATCGGCTTTTTGAATCATGATGGAATTTACAAAAGTACTTTACTAATGGCAAAGAATTAAAATGGAAAAAATAGCAGAAAACTTTGTACAGCCTGCATTTACGTCAGTTGTTAGTTGGTTTTTAAGACAAATTTTCTTCAAACTTTGTTGGTTTAATATTTGTAACTCATATTCAAATTAATTAAACTTATAGCAATATATGAACCCAAATAATTTAACTATAAAATCGCAGGAAATATTTCAGAAAGCCCAGCAATTAGCTTTTAATGACAATAATCCTAACATTGAGACAGAACATTTGCTGAAAGTTTTACTTACCGATGAAGATAGTCCGGTAGATTTTCTTTTGAAAAAAAATAATGTGAACGTGAATTTTGTAGAAGGAAAGGTAGATGAAAGCATTAAAAAATTACCAAAAATAAGTTCGGGAGAACCTGCCCAGGTCATTAGCCGCGATATGAATAATGTAATGTTGCGCGCGGCTGCTTCTTTAAAAACTTTTGGCGATCAGTTCATAAGTGTTGAGCATTTATTACTGGCAATTGTACAGGGTAATGATAATACTGCAAAAATTTTAAAAGATGCCGGCCTCACTGAGAAGGGACTTATTGCTGCAATAAAGGATTTAAAAAAAGGTTCTACTGTTACTTCTCAAACTTCTGATACCCAGTTTAATGCTTTAAATAAATATGCTAAAAACTTAAACGAATTGGCAAGAAGCAATAAACTCGATCCTGTTATTGGCCGCGATGAAGAAATAAGAAGAACACTTCATATTTTATCAAGAAGAACAAAAAATAATCCGATATTAGTAGGTGAACCGGGCGTGGGTAAAACCGCTATAGTAGAGGGTTTGGCCAATAGAATTATCAGTGGTGATGTTCCTGAAAATTTAAAATCAAAAATAATTTTCGCACTTGATATGGGACTTCTGATTGCCGGCGCAAAATATAAAGGCGAGTTTGAAGAAAGATTAAAATCTGTGATAAAAGAAGTGGGAGATAGTAATGGAGAGATCATTATGTTCATTGATGAAATACATACTTTAGTAGGTGCCGGTGGAGGTGATGGTGCAATGGATGCAGCCAATATTTTGAAGCCTGCATTGGCGCGTGGCGAGTTAAGGGCTATTGGCGCAACTACTTTAAATGAATATCAGAAATTTTTTGAAAAAGACAAAGCGCTGGAAAGGCGATTTCAAAAAGTAATGGTAAATGAACCTAATGTAGAGGATGCTATTTCTATTTTGAGAGGATTAAAAGACCGTTATGAAATGCATCACCATGTTCGCATAAAAGACGAAGCAATTATAGCGGCTGTTGAATTGTCTAACCGTTATATTACAGATCGTTTTTTACCTGACAAGGCTATTGACCTGATTGATGAAAGTGCAGCCAAGCTTAGGCTTGAGATGAATTCTATGCCTGAAGGATTAGATAATCTTGAAAGACAAATTCGTCAATTGGAAATTGAAAGAGAAGCAATTAAAAGAGAAAAAGATGTGGTAAAATTGAAAGAGTTGAATACAGAAATTTCCAATCTTTCTGTAGAGCGTGATACGTTTAAAGCAAAATGGCAACAGGAAAAGGAATTGGTAGAAAAAGTACAGAATGCTAAAGCTGAAATGGAAAATTTGAAAATGGCTGCTGAAAAAGCAGAGCGGGAAGGAGATTACGGTAAGGTGGCTGAAATTCGTTATGGCAAATTGCAAAACCAGGAAAAATTAATAGCAGAATATACTGTAGAACTCGATGAAATAAGTGAAAAAAGATTATTGAAAGAAGAAGTAGATGCTGAAGATATTGCAGAAAGTGTGGCTAAGGCAACCGGTATTCCTGTAAACAAAATGTTACAGAGTGAAAAGGAAAAATTATTAAATCTTGAAGACGAATTGCATAAACGTGTAGTGGGCCAGGATGAAGCTATTGAAGCGGTTGCAGATGCGGTGCGTAGAAGTAGCGCGGGTTTGCACGATCCTAAAAAACCAATCGGCTCGTTTATTTTTCTCGGCACAACCGGAGTTGGTAAAACAGAACTGGCAAAAGCACTGGCTGATTATCTTTTTGATGATGATAGTATGATGACGCGTATTGACATGAGCGAGTACCAGGAAAAGCATTCAGTGAGCAGATTGATAGGAGCGCCTCCGGGATACGTAGGATATGATGAAGGTGGCCAACTAACGGAAGCGGTTAGACGAAAACCGTATAGTGTAATTTTATTGGATGAAATAGAAAAAGCACATCCGGATGTTTTCAATATTTTATTACAGGTTTTAGATGATGGAAGATTAACTGATAATAAGGGACGTGTGGTCAATTTTAAAAATACCATTATCATTATGACCAGCAATATGGGAAGCCATATTATACAGGCTAATTTTGAAAACGTTACTGAAAAGAATAAAGAAGAGGTGGTAGAAAGAACAAAAAATGAAGTGATGAATTTGTTACGCCAAACCATCAGGCCGGAATTTCTAAATCGTATTGATGAAGTAATCATGTTCCAGCCTTTATTGAAAAATGATATCAAAGAGATTATAAGAATTCAACTGAATGATTTGAAAGAGCAACTTGCCAAAAGTGGCGTACTTCTTGAGTTTACAGATTACACGTTGGATTATCTTGCTGAAAATGGGTTTGACCCTCAGTTTGGAGCCAGACCGTTAAAAAGATTAATTCAAAAACAGATTGTTAACCAGCTTAGCAAAAAATTATTGAGTGGTGGCATTGATAAAACAAAACCTGTGTTGGTAGATGTGTTTGACGGCACTGTTGTTTTTAGAAATGAATGAGACTGTTTTGAAATTAGTGATAAGTACTTACACAACTTTTACACAACTTTTATGCAGCATTAATGACAAAAATTCTTTTGAGGAAATAAATTATTTTTTGCAGTAAACAAACAAATCATTGAAGTTTTATTTTACTAAAAGGGAACTGTATTGTATGAATCCGAAAGATAAATGGTTTTTAATTCGCTGATTTTGATGATACAAAATGTACTATCTCTTTTTTAACAGGTTTCAGAGTTTGCAAATATGCATAAATAGATCGTAAATCAGAAGTGTGCATACCTGCAAGCATTGTCCATGGCATTATCGTATTTACATCTCTTGAAGAAAGTTCTGGACTATTTGAAGGATCAGTGTAAGCTTTAAATCTTGCAACAAACTGTTCTGCTGTCCAGCCACCTATTCCGGTTGTTTTATCAGGAGTTATGTTAGCCGAATTTACCACGCCGTTAGGCATTTCAAAATCGCGTCCTCCACTAAAAGCAAATTCAGGAATGATTTGCCCCTTTTTCACCGGTGTATGGCATTCCATACAGGCTGCTGCATTTACTAAATATGCGCCATATTTAATGGTATCTGACTTTGGTGGTTTTTGTACAAATGATGCTTTAACCGGAATTGTATTTACAATAAAATTCATTGGAAAATCAATGCTGCGATCAGGAGTTTTATTTTCAATAGGTGGCAGGCTTCTTATATATGCGATGATATCATAGATGTCTTCTTTATCCATTTTCCCATAATAGTGATAAGGCATCACAGGAAAAAGAGCATTCCCAAATTTATCAACACCGGTAGTGATAGTACGAAAGATTTCTCCGTCAGTCCAGTCTTTTATATTTGCAGGTGTTATATTTTTTGCATAAAATTTCCCGGGAAAGCCCATTTTTTCATCAAAAAATTCACCTCCCTTTCCGTTGGTGCCTTTAATCATTGGGCCTGAAAATTTACTCCAGTCGCGGGTAGAATGGCAATCCATACAAAGTGAGACATGATTAGCCAGGTACTCTCCATGCTGTACTCTCTCGGGAGTGATGGCTATATGCAGATCGGAAGCAGCGCCCACATCGGGCAATGCAAATTTTACATAAGATGCTATTGCGGCAATCAGGACAATAACAATCACTAAAATTGTAAGTAATACCTTTTTCATTTATAATTTTTTTATTTTTTTAAGATCAAAATATGGTAATTTTTTTCATTCAATTTAGTATTGAAGTATTTTTTTTTGAAATAATAATGCATGTTGAATTCAAAAGTATAGACAGCAATACTTTTTAAAATAAAATATTTATTTTGGGGATTAGAAGCAATTAAAATTTCTGGGTAAAAATAATCATTTTTTTATATCAAAATACATTCAAAAACTAAATAAAATATTTTACTTTTTTCCGATTGATTGATTATAGTCGCCAAATGATGAATTACAATTGGATTGATTATTTTTGCCCACCTATGTCACAACATAAAACTGTAGCACTTCATACTTTAGGCTGCAAATTGAATTATGCAGAAACATCATCCATTGAGAGATTAATGGAAGCGGACGGATTTGTAAAAAAAGATTTTACCGAAGAAGCAGATGTATATGTAATAAATACCTGCTCGGTTACAGAAAATGCAGATAAAGAATGCCGTCAGTTGGTACGCAGGGTACAGCGAAAAGCACCTCAAGCATTAGTGGTGGTTATTGGTTGTTATGCACAATTAAAGCCAAAGGTAATTGCAGAAATCCCCGGCGTTGACCTGGTGTTAGGCGCTTCAGAAAAATTTAATATCACTTCGCATTTAAAAGAACTTACCCACGGCGACAGCGCCAAAATATGTAGTTGTGAAATAGAAGACGTAGAAGGATTTCATTCCTCTTTTTCGTTAAACAACAGAACAAGGACTTTTTTGAAAGTACAGGATGGCTGCGATTATAATTGCTCATTTTGCACCATTCCTTTCGCACGCGGAAAAAGCAGGAGTAATTCTATAGAAAATGTTTTATCCGAAATAAAAAAAATAAAGGAAGCCGGAGTGAAGGAAATTGTATTAACAGGAATTAATCTTGGCGATTTTGGCAAAGATGGCAACGGCATTAAAACAGGAGAGAATTTTTATTCATTATTACAAACTATCGAAGAAAATAATGGTGTAGAACGCTATCGCATTTCATCTATTGAGCCTAATTTATTGACAGAAGAAATTATTCGATTTGTTGCCAACAGCAAAAAAATAATGCCGCATTTTCATATTCCGTTACAAAGCGGATGTAATAAAATTTTGGGAATGATGCGAAGGCGCTATAAAAGAGAATTGTATGGGGAAAGAATAGTGATGATAAAAAAATTAATTCCTGATTGTTGTATTGGGGTTGATATAATTACCGGTTTTCCCGGCGAGACAGATGAGGATTTTAAAGAGACTGTTGACTTCCTGATTTCTTTGGATGTTTCTTATTTTCATGTATTCACTTATTCTGAAAGAGCTAATACACATGCGTTGGAAATAGCGCCGGTAGTGCCCATCCATACCCGCCATGAAAGAACCAAAATTCTTCGCTCTTTATCATATAAAAAAATGCAACAGTTTACAAGAGCACATTCGGGTGAAATAAGAAAAGTTTTATTTGAAGGAGAATCCAAAAATGGAATTATGGATGGGTATTCTGATAATTACATTAAAGTGACAGTGCCTTATAAAGAAGAGTGGACCAAAGAAATTATAGATTGGAAAATATAATATTTAGGTTAATAAGATTCTTTGTTATATTACATTTTGAATTCACTTTAAACAAAAAACTATCTCCGATGAATAAACTTTTTAGAGGGCTTATTGCGGCTTATGGCGCAAAAAAATTAGGAGGTGGATGTATAAGTACGGTTCTTGTTTTCATTTTAATTTACGTCGCCCTGGGGCATGTACATTGCTAAACGAGAATTAATATTAAAGTACTTAATGAACAAACGGGCTTTGCCCTAAAGCAAAAGCCCGTTTTATTATCATTCAATAACATTTGAAAAAATAATTTTTATACCATTTCTTCGTGAAGCGCTTTTTCATTTACAGAAGATTCCGCAATTTGTGTGAGTTTATCATTAGCCTCTTTTTCCTCTTTTAAAGTCTTTTCTAAAAGATTCGCTATCTCATCTTCACCTAATGTTTTTGCAAAAGCACATAAAGTACCGTAAGTTGCGATTTCATAATGTTCTACTTTCTGAGCGGCAGAAATAATTCCTGCATCGCGTACCATTCCTTCTTCAGATTCATCCATTATTTCTTCGGCTTCTTTGATAAGGCCTGCCATCGCTTCGCATTTTTTTGCATTTGCGGCTTTGCCTAAAATTTCAAATGCTTTTTCGCATCTTTCTACATGTCCTCTTGTTTGTTCTAAATGATCTTCCAGTCCCTTGATCAGATCTTGTGAAGTACTTTTTTTGATCATTTTAGGAATTGCTTTTGTTAATGCTTTCTCTGCCCAATAAATATCCTTCAGTTCATTTTCAAATAATTGACTAAGGCCATTCTGTTTTTTAGAACCATTGGTTCCGGATGATGTTTTCATGATTGAGGTTTTTTGTTTAATAATATGTTTAGGTTATAAAGAACTGCAATTTCATGCCCAATTTTTTTTATTTAAATTTTCAGCCTAAACCACTATCTCTTATTAAAGAAAACTAAGATTTAACTATTTAAAAATTCTACAATTATTTTAAAATTGAGGATTATTTTACTCATGAAGCGAATAAGTTAAAAAAATATCTTAATTAATTTTTTAGAAAAAAAGATTTGATACTTAAATTAACAGAAAAATATATACACTGGCAACAAAATTGTAACCTCAACAAACGATATGTATATAAAAATGATGAACCATTTTAGACCTCTTTCAGATTCTCTTATTCAAAAGTTGAAGCAATGCCGGATGAGGGAATTGGATGCCGGCGATAATCCACTCAGAATGGACAAAATGACTTATGCGATTTCACCTTTGTATAAAAGAGGTTACATAGATATAAAGAAGGAGATTATAGGAAATAAGATTTTTTATTTTGTGGTAGTTACAAAAAAAGGTTTAGAATATTTAGAAAAGTTATATGCTCTTTCTTATACAAGTAAATTAAATTCTTAATTATTTCCTTCCGAAAGATATTACCAAAACGACAAAATATTTTTTTTACCGTGTAGTTTCATTCTCCGTTTTCCCCGTTATTTTTTTAAGAACAGCACTTTTCTTTTTGTGAGAATAGAATTAAATATTTTTTTAAAAATTCAATTTTAAAAACGAAGCATTAATCCTGCTGAAGGAACAATAACAGTTTTGGTATAATCCTGGCCATAATGGAAACTACAATTAATAGTGATCGCTATTGCCGAAATATTGAAATTAAAACCCAAAGTAGTTGAATTGTATTTTAAGGAAGTGGCTTCTGTATTAATTATATTTCCTGAAGTAATAGTTTGTTTATCAAAGATCTGCTGACCGACACCAGTGCTGATACGGAATACTTCCGCAATTAGTAATCCTCCTTCCAACTGATAAACATTATTGGAAGAATTTTGATTTTGGTCTAAAGTTGTATAGCCCTGGTCATCAAAAATGTGTTGAACTGTTTGGGCGTTGTTCAAGCCGAAACTGCCAAAGCCTGCGAGCATTGTCCTGTGATCATTTTTATCTCTTGCAATAGTTAATCCCAACATACCATTTAATTGCCAGTTTAAACGGTCATTATCAAACTTGCCAAAATTTTCATCGCCGGGACCATAGTAATAATTGGCTGATGCTCCCAATGAAATGACAATTCCACTCTTTCGGTTATAATTATTTGTGTAATCATTTTGTGCTTTTGCTGAAAATACCGATAAAGAAATGGCTATTAAAAAGGTAGTAATGTTTTTCATGATAAATTATTTATAGGTGCTAAAATTATTTTAAAGAAAATGTAAGCCCCACATTAATCACCGATAAGCCCAGGCCTGCATCTAAATAAAATTGCAACTGTTTATTAATAAAATAGTCTCCTCCAATTCTCGCGGTAATGCCTATCGGTGCTGACCTTGTTCCCGATTTTACAAGTATTACCTGTGAATTGTCGTTAGTAAAACTTATGGTATTATTTGAAAGAATATTAGAAGTAGTAATACCCAGGCCTCCCAAAATATAGGGTTGTAATCTTGAGGTAGATTGGGAAAGAAAATATCTGCCATAGACATACAATGCAAAAATGTTTTCTTTTAATGAAATATTATTTTGCGTACTATCATAACTGCTGAATTGCTGGGTAGCAAATTTGTGTGAGCCAAAACCAATTTTCACACCAAGGTTTAAATTGGTTTTGTAACTGATTTCATACCCGAACGAAATGATCGGAAATGTACCAGAAGACGAATAATTTTTAACATCCTTTACTTTTGTGAAACCTCTAATAAAGCCAAGTCCGAAGCTTATGCTTCCATTTTTAAACAAGTCTGTGTCTTTTTTAAGCAAGTCTGTATCTTTTTTATATTCAATCTGACGGTGTGGATAATGCCTGTCTATTGGCGGCCCACTTTCCATTGGAGTAATATAATCTTTGACCTGGTTGCGATAACTGATAACGTAAACTTCATTTCGTGGTATGGTATATATTGGGCCATCAGGTATATCAGTACGTTGATAGGAAATAAAATAAGGCCCTACTTCTTTTACCAATCCATATACAATGTCGCCGTTTAATTTTACAATCACGTCAAAACCTGCATTTAGTTGAACTGACCGGGGAGGAGGTATTACTCTTTGTGTGTCTGACTGGCCATAAACATTGCTTACAGTTAAGAACATAACTATGATGGTTAAACGTAAAAGTATTTTAATTTTAGCCTGGTTTTCTTTTTTCATAAAAATTTTAGTATGTGATATCTTTCATGATGCCATTAGTTATATATACCTTCTCCGTCGTATCTCTGGAATTGGAAAGGGTCATTTTAAATACGCCCGTTATTAATGTTTGATCTATATCCTGCTTTTGAATCTGGAAAACTGCATTCGCCAAATCGCCGGAGTAAAGGGTATAAGCGGATAAATTATTACTATTGGTAAGATTATATAACTGAACCTGTGATAGTCCTTTTTGGGAAGTATAAAGAGGACTATATATTCCTGACAACTGGTTCACATCAACTGCATCGAAGGTGATAAAAAGTTGATACGTATTTCCTGCACTGTCGTTGCCGGTGGCCTGAAATGAAAAACGATTATATAATTGGCCTGGCAATGTGGTATCCTGCGGATAAACGACCACTTTTGAAATAGGCGAGAATGAATAATTATCGGCCTTCCATAAAGAACCGCCATTTAAATTAAAAGTAAGAGATGGAGTTCTTACTATTGACACCGTTGTCTGTTCATCTGAACAGCCGGAGAAAATCAGAAATAGAAAAAGTAAGGGGAAAAGCAGTAATTTTTTTTTCATTTATAATTTTATAATATGATTTTATTCGAAATAAAAATCAAAGATTATACCGCAATTCAATTTTAACATAAGCGTAGTAAGTTGATTAATTTGTTATGAAAAAGGAAAATAAATCCTATTCAATGTAGATTATTTGCCACATACACATAAATCAGAGATTAAGAAAAATTTGAATAGGACAGTAAATCAATAAATAATCACGTTTATGAATCTCTCCTGCAAAGAAAAAAGGCACTCAGTGGTATTCTGGCAAATAAAAAAATAATCCGCCTCGGGTATCGGGCGAAATTATTTTTTCCAATTATTCAAAAGCCTTCTTAAAATAATGATTTCGCCTGTATGATAACTGGTGTGATCTGCTAACAGTAAAGCCTCTCGCAATAAAGTTTGCCCATCTCCATGAGAAAATGGTTCGAATAAATGCTCCTGATTTTTTTTTATTAATTCAATAAATGTATGACGGTCCTTTTTTATTTCGTGGATGCATTTTTCCCATTCGCTTTCTGACCTGGGCTTATTTTCGGAAGGCCAATATTCATCAGGCCATTTGGGTGATTTATGCTTTTCATTGTGTGAGAACTTAAGGATATCCCATTGGGCAATACGAATATGTTCTGAAATTTGCCAGATACTATAAGGCAGGCCGCCGGGCTTTTTATCCAATAAATCAAATGGGATATTTTTCAAAGCATCATCTAAGGTAACATGGGCTTTTCCTCCGTTTAGCAGATCCGTAAGATTGGTGATTAGGGTGTTATTATTTGAATTTTGTATTTGCATAACTTTGATTTTATGTATTCATAAAAATATTTTATCCGGGTTGTAACTTTCTAATATATCATTTCGTTACACAACTATCTTTCCAAAAATTTAAAATTTATTATTATGAAAAAATTATTGATTCCTTTTTTGCTCCTGGTAAGTACGAATTTATTTGCACAATCCTGGCAAACTATTAAGGGCGACGGGAATGTGAAAAAAGAAACCCGGACAGTAAGCAGTTTTACATCCTTATCTTCTCATGGAGCTATTGATGTTCAAATAGCTTATGGTAATTCAAACAGTATCAGCATTGAGGCTGATGAGAATTTGCTTCCATATATAGAGACAACTGTTGAAGGAGGTATACTAACTATAGAGCCTAAAAATAAAATAAATTTAAAATCAAGGTCGAGAATGATAGTGTATGTTTCCATGACTAAAATAAATTCCTTAAAACTGAGTGGTAGCGGCAATATCAATGGCGACGGTTCATTTGGCAATGATGGCAAGACTGAAATTGCTATTTCCGGATCAGGTAATATAAAATTAAGCGCCGGTTCTTTTCAGGATCTTGGTTTATCTCTATCGGGAAGTGGTAATATATATTTGAAAGGCGCTTCGGCAAATGACATCACCGCATCTGTAAGTGGCAGCGGTAATATAGATTGCAGCAATATCAGCAGTAATAATGTGGAAGCAAAGATAAGTGGAAGCGGTAATGTAAAAGTGAATGCTCAAAAAAGCATCACTGCAGCTATAACCGGCAGTGGTAATGTGTTCTATAAAGGCGGCGCAACCAATATTTCCACAAAAATAGTTGGAAGTGGGAAAGCCATAAAGATATAATCAGGGAAAAATAAAAATGAGTTTGTAAAAAGGATTGCTAAAACAAAATATTTTGTTTTAGCAATCCTTTTTTGGACATTTCAAATTAAAGCCATGAATTAAAAGATTAATAAATAAAGGATATTCGTATTCATTTCAAAAAAGATATATAAATCCCTTACTTTTCATTTATTAAAAATTATCTCTACCAAAAAATTCAATTGCTTCTTATCTTCGCGCTCGGTTTATTTTTTTTAGCCTTGATGATTCTATTTTAATTTTAAATAGATCAGAAGCAGTTTCTAAAATTTTTTAAAGATGAAACAAAGCCCTATTACGCAGGCAATCCGTATTCAAACACCACGGACTGATGAGATGGAACACAGTACCCCGTTATTTCTTACTTCCAGTTTTTGTTTTAATGATGCAGAAGAAATGCGCGCCACATTTGCAGGAGAGAAGGATAATTTTATTTATTCCCGTTTTGAAAATCCCAATGTTCAGGAATTTATTGATAAGATGTGTGCGCTTGAAGGTGTTGAAGCAGGCTTTGCTACTGCATCCGGCATGAGCGCAATATTTAATTGCTTCATGACTTTTTTGAGTGCCGGCGATCACCTGTTAAGCTGCAGTTCAATATTTGGTTCCACTCATACTATTATTACCAAGTATTTTAAAAGATGGAATATTGAGTATTCTTATGGTGATTTAAAAGATCCGGATTCGTGGGAATCGTTGATAAAGCCGAATACAAAAATGATTTTTGTAGAGACGCCTACTAATCCCGGCCTTGATATTATTGATATGGAATGGCTGGGAAAATTAGCCAAAAAGCACAACCTGATATTGCTGGTTGACAATTGTTTTGCAACACCTATTTTGCAGAGGCCCACTGACTATGGTGCAGATTTGGTTTTACACTCTGCCACCAAATGGCTTGATGGCCAGGGGCGTGTGTTGGGTGGAGTAGTGGTAGGAAAAAAAGATCTGATACACGAGCTATATTTATTCTGCAAAAATACGGGGCCTTCCATTTCTCCATTCAATGCGTGGCTGCTGAGCAAAAGCCTGGAAACATTAGATGTGCGTATTCAAAGACATTGTGATAATGCCGAAGCATTAGTAAAAGCGCTTGATGGCCATCCAAAATTAAACAGTATTAAATATCCTTTTCATCCATCACATCCTATGTACAAAATTGCTAAAAAGCAAATGAAAAGAGGCGGTGGCCTGGTAACATTTGATTTGAAAGGCGGATTGGAAAGCGGCATCAAATTTCTGGATGCATTACAGATGCTCAAACTGACATCTAACCTGGGAGATACACGTAGCATTGCTTCACATCCTGCATCTACTACACACGCCAAACTGACTTCTGAAGAGCAATTAGCCGTTGGTATTACTCCTGGATTGATAAGAATTTCTGTAGGCCTTGAAGATATAGAAGATATCAAAGCTGATTTAATACAGGCGCTGGAAAAGAGTTGATTTTAGTTCGTAGTTCATAGTTCATAGTTCATAGTTCAAAGTTCAAAGTTCGTAGTTCGTAGTTCGTGGTTAATTTGTTTGTTAGTCTAAATAGAAATCACCATTATTTATTTGTTTGCCGGATTGATGGTTGATTATTCGTTTAAATAGAAATCACCATTATTCCTGCCCGAATGACTCCGGCCAGAATGAATCTTCGGGCTGGGTTCAGGCGAGTGTTTGTTTGCTGGATTGATCGTTGAATGTTGGTGGCTAATTGCTGATTGCTCATAGCCGAAAGCTCATCCCTCACGGCTCTAAAAGAATTCTGTCCGGTAATTGCTTACTTGCGTTTGCGCCCATCTTTTTTAATTCTTCAATCCTGCCGATTACATTTCCACGGCCTGTGGAAAGTTGTTTTAAAGCAGTTTCATAAGTGTTACTTGCTTCGTTTATCTTTTTACCAACAGTTTCAAAGTTGTCGAAGAATAATGCAAACTTATCATACAACGAACCTGCTTTATCGGCAATATCTATTGCATTTTTATTTTGCTGTTCTACTTTCCACAAGTCGGCGATAATTTTTAAAACAGCAAATAAATTAGTAGGACTTACCAATAATATTTTTTTATCGTAAGCATATTTCCAAAGTTGGGCATCAGTTTTTACCGCTTCTAAAAAAGCAGGTTCTATGGGAATGAATAATAGCACGTAATCCAATGCCAGCGCATATTTTGGATAATTTTTTTTTGATAATCCATCAATGTGCATGCGAATACTCCGAATATGTTGTTGCAGACGAAGTTGTTGCTCATCCGCATTTTCCTGTGCTATAAATTCGTCCCAGGCTACCAATGAAACTTTGCTGTCAATAATTATTTTTCTTTGGTCAGGATAGCAGATAGTTATATCTGGTTGAAGTCCTGCTCCGTTTTCATCTTTAATAATATTGCCAGCATTATCGCGGATAAATTCCTGTAAAAAATATTCCCTTCCTTTGGTAAGTCCGCTGTTTTCCAAAAGGCTTTCGAGGATCATCTCGCCCCAGTTTCCCTGAATTTTATTATTTCCTTTTAATGCAGTAATAAGATTATTTGCGTCTGTGCTTACCTGTTGTGTCATCCTGATAAGGTTCTCAATTTCTTTTCCCAAAGAAAATCTTTCCTTTGATTCTCTATCATACGTTTCTTCTACCTTTTGTTTGAAAATGCCCAAATCGTTTTTCAACGGATCGAGAATAGCTTTCATTTTTGCTTCATTTGCTTCAGTAAATTTTTGTGTTTTTTCTTCGAGAATATTTTGAGCAAGATTGCGGAATTCAAATTTGAAACTCTCTCCGATCTGATTAAGTTCTTCTTTTTGCTGTGCTAATTTTTCGTCCAAAAAACCAATATGACTTTCCGCTTTAGTGGCCCTTGCAATTAATTCGTCTTTTGCAAATTGCAATTCTTGTTTTTCTTTCGATAATTGATTCTGCAAGTTGGCTTGTTGTTGCAACCTTTCCTGTAAAGCAGCCGTTTGATTTTTTATAGCAGAACGATGAAGCACAAATGAAATAATAGATGTGATAATAATACCCGCAATGAAGCATAAAATATAGGTAACCATGGTAAAAGAATTTTTACAAAGATGGGGAATGAGATTGTAATCTATTCGTGAAACGATAAATTTTATTTGGTAAATGGTTACAAATAATTTTCATAGGATTTTTAGTTTAAAAACAATTTTTAATTAAATTTTTTTGGGTAATTTTCATCTGCTATATTTGCACTCCTTTCAAAGGAATTCCTGGGGAAAAAAGGGAGCATAGCTCAGTTGGTTTAGAGCATCTGCCTTACAAGCAGAGGGTCCGCGGTTCGAACCCGTGTGCTCCCACCCAATAAAGTAAAAGGTTTCAAGAAATTGAAACCTTTTTAAATTTTATCCATTCCGCCACAATTTCTACTTTTGCGTTCAGTAAAAAGTGGAAAATAACATTATATATTTTAGTATTTTCTTAGTCCAATTGGTTTACAAAGAAGTATTTGATAAAAAGGATATTACCATGAAAAGAGAAAAAGAAATTAAATAATGGAAAAGCAGAAAAATGATTGAGAGTTTAATAAAGAAATATAGCTCAGTTGATTAAGAGCATCCCGATTTATAATCGGGAGGGTCCGCGGTTCGAAACCGTGTGCTCCCACAGTAACCTTGTTAGAAATGACGGGGTTTTTATATTTATGCCCTATTTTTTATATTTATGCCCTATTTTATTTACATACTATTTTCAAAAATCAAAAACCGTTATTACATCGGATATACGGGTGATGAAATAGAAGAGCGCATACGTAATCCAAGGATTTCATATGGTATTGAAAGGCAGCCATCATAATCCCATTATAGACAGTACCGGGCGAATTGTAACACCTTTGGTAAATACCGAAGTGAGTCTATACTTTCAATTGATAAAAAATAATGACGATATTGCTTTTTGAACTTCGGTATATCTATTTCGCCATCTCTAATAAATGTGAAAGTGTTGGAAGTAACCTGTTTTTCGCCTGGATTAATATCTGATGAAATGACCTTTATTTTCGAA
Organism: Hanamia sp.; assembly: GCA_036509335.1. Classification (GTDB taxonomy): domain Bacteria; phylum Bacteroidota; class Bacteroidia; order Chitinophagales; family Chitinophagaceae; genus Ginsengibacter. The sequence continues at coordinate 35,725 of DATCFT010000045.1, read as the reverse complement.
AGTGATTTAACTTCAAACGTTGATTAAAAGTCTTATGAATAATCGTACAAAATAAAAGAATCTTATGCATCATTTCCCCTTAAAAGGTAAAAGAAAATTTTTGTTGGCAGTTTTAATCCTGTTATCAAATGTTAGTTTCTCCCAAAATATTTTTGTAGCGCCTGGAGGGAATGCAACCACAATATTCCTGTTTGTTCAGGGTATGTGACTGATACGTGAATACCACCGTCAAAAGTTCGACTACCCGAATAAAGTATTTTTGTATCTTCATACTTCAATTCTCAATTAGTGACGATTTAAATTTTCAGATATGGCAACGTATAATCTCACGGTCAACGAAAAATCATATACTATCGATGCAGAACCCGACATGCCGCTACTGTGGGCCATTCGGGATTTTGTTGGATTAAAAGGTACAAAGTTTGGTTGTGGTATGGCGCTATGTGGTGCGTGCACCGTGCACCTGGATGGCAGCCCGACCAGGTCATGCCAAATTCCGCTGAGTGTATTGAGACCCGAACAAAAAATTACCACAATCGAAGGAATTTCAAAAGATGTGGATCATGTAATTCAAAAAGCATGGATTGCCAACCAGGTGCCGCAATGTGGCTATTGCCAATCCGGGCAGATCATGTCTGCAGTCGCGTTGTTAGCATCCAATCCCAATCCGAGTGATGAGGACATTGATGCCTACATGTCGGGAAATATTTGTAGATGTGGTACCTATCCCCGCATCAGGAAAGCAATACATGCAGCGGCGAAGATGACTACGGTCGAAGGATGATTTTTACCGAATGCATCGTTGCATTTATGGTATCTTATTTTTAGTTGTATCAATTAAACCTCAAAAACATGACAGCAATTTCAAGGCGCAATTTTATTAAAACTTCCGGTACCGCAACCCTTGGTTTATGGTTTGGGATTTCTTTGCTGGACGGTTGTGTGGCAAAAAAATCTATTCCCGGCGCCAACAATTTTACCCCGTATATCCTGGTAGATAGTGATAACAACATCACTATTTATAATATAAAACCCGAATTGGGCCAGGGTACATTTCAATCTATCCCTTCATTGATTGCAGAGGAGTTTGAAGTAACCCTCGACCAGGTAAAAATTCTGAATTCAAATGGTGAGAAAGCATTTGGCCCACATCAAAGTGCCGGAGGAAGTTCATCGGTGAGAGGTAGTTACAACGAGTTAAGAAAAGTGGGCGCATCAGCAAAAGAAATGCTGCTTACCGCAGCAGCAGCAAAGTGGGGAGTGAATGTTTCAGATTGCTATGCAGAAGGCGGAAAAGTTTTTCATAAACCTTCCAATAAAAGTTTCACCTATGGTGAACTGATAGAAGAAGCATCAAAGCTCGATGTGCCGAAAGATCCCAAACTCAAAGACCCCAAACATTTCAAGATGTTAGGCAAGTCTATGCCGAGGCCCGACGTGCCGTTGAAAGTGGGTGGTAGAGCAGTATACGGTATCGATGCAGAAGTTCCGGGTATGTTATATGCTTCGGTACAGAGATGTCCCGTTATCGGAGGAACGTTAAAAAGTTTTGATGCCGGCGAAGCGATGAAAGTTCCCGGCGTGGTGAAGGTGGTGAAAGCGGAAAGAAAGGTAGGAAAATACAGTTATATTGGTGTGGCTGTTGTTGCTAACAGTTTTTGGGCTGCATTAAAAGCCCGCAAATTATTAAAGATTGACTGGGACACCAATGGTTTTGAAACCTTTAATTCTACAGACTATGAGAAAAAGCTCCGTTCTCTTGGCAATGAAGATGGTGTGATTGATAAGCAGATCGGTTCTGTGGGTAATTTTACTGCGTCACCTTCTAATACCATTGAAGCATTTTATGAAACACCTGTGGTAGCGCACAGTACGATGGAGCCAATGAATTGCACGGTTCGTGCGAATGGCGACAATCTTGAAATATGGGCATCTACGCAGGTGTCCAGCTCCGTTACGGGTGAAAGGGATGGTAATCTTCCCGCACTCACCGGATTTAAACCGGAAAAGGTAACGTTTCATGAAGGCTTTGTCGGCGGTGGTTTCGGCAGGAGGTTATATCTCGATTTTATGGTGGAAGCGGTGAATATTGCGAAACAAATTGATAAGCCTGTAAAAGTAATTTGGTCAAGAGAAGATACCACACAGTTCGGTCCGTTCAGGCCAATGACTTTTTCAAAACTAAAGGGCAGCGTTTCCAATGATGGCAAATTAATTTCATTTGAACATAAAGTGATCAGCCCATCACTGCACGATTCCTCGAATAAGAATTTTGATAAAACAAAAGTAGACGGCTCGATGGTGGAAGGTATCGGCAGCCAGGATTATGAAATTCCGAACCTGAAAACATCGTACGTATGGGCAGATTATCACGTGCCTGTTTGCGCCTGGCGATCGGTAACAAGTTCTACGCTTGCATTTGCGCACGAATGCTTCATTGATGAATTGGCGCACAAAGCAAGAAAAGATCCTATGGATTTCAGGATGGAATTGTTAACCCAACCTTCGGATACGAAAAGAATTTTGGAAAAATTAAGGGAATTCTCCAACTGGAATACACCATTGCCTGAGGGCAAAGGCCGGGGCATGGCACAATGGTTGTTCTTCGCAGGGTTGTGCGCGCAGGTGGTGGAAGTTAGTTACGGGCAAAACAAAATAAAAATAGATAAAGTGTATGCAGTCATCGACCTGGGCACTGTGGTCAATCCGGATAATGTAAAGAACCAGGTAGAAGGCGCCATTATCATGGCATTGACTGCAGCCACCAAACCGGGTATCACTTTAGCAGAAGGCAAAGTGCAGCAAGCTAACTTTGATACCGCTCCTGTTTTACGCATTAACGAAACACCACCGGAAATAAATGTGCTCATTCTGGCAGAAGGAGGTGAAAAAATAAAGGGAGTGGGAGAACCGGGTCTGCCACCATTTGCACCTGCATTGGGTAATGCAATCTTTGCCGCAACGGGTAAGCGTATTCGCAAATTGCCCGTTGATATCACCAGTATCTGACCGGCATGAAAAAATTTTATCAAACCTCTGGTTTTATTTTGGTTACTATTTTATTCATTAAATGAAAGAACTAAACGATATAATTCTTGCACATGAAAAAGCTGTTTTGCAAAACAAGAAAGCTGCTTTGGCAACTGTTGTTCATGTTGAAGGTTCATCATATCGCCGTCCCGGCGCAAGAATGCTGGTAACAGAAGATGGTGAAATTACCGGGGCGATAAGCGGCGGCTGTTTGGAAGGCGATGCTTTGCGCAAAGCTCAGTTTGCCATATTTCAACAAAAAAATAAACTGGAAATTTATGACACCACCGATGAAGATGATTTAAAATTCGGTTTGCAGTTAGGTTGTAACGGCATCGTGTATATTTTATTTGAACCGATACAAAATGACGATGTAAATAATCTAATCAATTTATTAAAGTTGGTTGCTAAACAAAGAAAAGATGCAGTGTTACTAACGCTTTTCAATTCTGATAAAAATGCGGTTCAAGAGGGGACCTGTGGTGTGGTAAATGAAGATGAGAGTATTTTTATGAATGATGAAATAAAGCCTTTAATAGTGGAATCCAAATATGTTCTTGCGCAAAAATCTTCTGTGATAAAAAATTACGGAGAACATTCTTCTGTCTTATTTCAATTTGTTTCGCCGGCAATACAATTAGTCATTGCAGGCGCCGGTAATGATGCGCAACCTTTAGTAGAAATGGCTTCATTATTAGGTTGGAATATTATTGTGGCTGATGGACGGCCAACATACGCAACACAACAACGTTTTCCAAAAGCAAACAAAGTTTTAGTTGCAAAACCGAAAGAAATTTTATCCGGATTATCTGTTGATGCACAAACTGCATTCATTCTGATGACGCATAATTATAATTATGACATTGTTGTATTGGAACAATTGCTCAATTCCAATTGTGTTTATATTGGCTTGTTGGGGCCAAAGAAAAAACTGCAGCGCATGTTTGATGAATTGAATGAAAAAAAAATTGTTTTAAGTAAGGAACAGCATCGTAAAATTTATGGCCCGGTTGGTTTGGATATTGGCGCAGAAACCGCAGAAGAAATTGCCGTATCTGTAATTGCTGAAATAAAAGCGGTGTTTTTAAACCGGCATGGGAAATCATTAAGAGAAAGAGAAGTTGCTATTCATAATCGTCAGCTAATATCACAGAATGAATAATACAGGCATTATTATTTTGGCTGCAGGAAGTTCATCGCGCTTCGGAGGTATTAAACAATTACTTCAGTTCAATAACAAAACATTAATAGAGCATGTAATTGATGAAGCAGCAGATGTGGAACTTAATCCGGTTGTTGTTGTTACCGGAGCTTACGCCGATGAAGTTTCAAAGAAAATTGACAATAAAAAGATAACCATTGTTTTTAATGAACATTGGGAAAAAGGCATGTCTTCAGGGATTGTTACCGGATTACAAAAGGCACTTATAGTAAACAATGAAATTGAGAATGTCATCATCGCTGTTTGCGACCAGCCGTATATTTCTTCAATTCTTTTTCAGAAATTATCAGATGAAAGAAGAACAGGCGGAAAAAATATAGTTGCCAGTTCGTATGCTGGCACGCTTGGTACACCGGCATTGTTTGATAAGAAATATTTTAATGAGCTATTGAATTTAAAAGGCGCTGAAGGCGCAAAAAGTTTGATTCGTAAATATGATAGTGAAACGACTTCAGTTTTATTTAAAAAGGGTAATATTGATGTGGATACCCAAAAGGATTATGAAGAATTATTAAAGAACTCAACCAGATGAATAAATTTTTTTATGTTGTTGCCATCCTGCTTTTTATCTTTCCATCTGTTTCGATCGGTCAATCACAAAAAGTAACCGTCGCCGTGGCTGCTAATATGCAATATGCTTTTAAAGATTTGAAGAATGCATTTGAAAAAATAAATAATATCCGGGTAGATGAGGTGGTCGGCGCATCAGGTAATTTGACCCGGCAAATAACGCAGGGCGCGCCTTTTGATGTATTTATTTCTGCTGATACAAAGTATCCGCAAAATCTGTTTCAAAATCACTTTGCCGCAGAAAAGCCAAAAGTTTATGCGCGGGGTGTGTTGGTTCTTTGGACAACAAAACCTGGTTTAATTCCCGGGGCGAATCTACAGTTTTTATTATCTGATAAGATTAAAAGTATTGCCATTGCCAATCCCAAAATAGCGCCTTATGGAACGGCTGCTCAGGCGGTTTTACAAAAATTTAATTTGCTTGACAAAATTAAAAGCAAATTGGTTTATGGAGAAAGTATTTCGCAAACTAGCCAGTTTATTGCCAGCCAAAATGCCGATGTTGGTTTTACAGCAAAGGCGATTGTGCTTTCAAAGGAAATGAAAAATAAAGGAACATGGATTGAATTGAATCTTGATGATTACCCGCCTATTTTACAAGCGGCAGTTCTTTTGAAATATGGAATCGAAAATAATTCTTCGGCCGCACGCAAATTTTATGAATTTTTATTTTCTGCCACTGCTAAAGATATTTATAAAAAATATGGTTATTTAAATTAATGAAAAATGATTGAAACAGCTCCGATATGGTTTTCAATTTATCGCCTTACTGAATCGATTGTGTGCGGTGGGACACCGCCCACGGCGCGCGGCCCCAGTTGGTGTCCCACCAACCGGAATAATTAGTAATGCACCCTTCACGACTTAAACGCTTTATTTTATAAATTAATGAAAAATGATTGAAACAGCGCCGATATGGTTAACTTTAAAACTTGCTTTTCTTACCACAATCATTTTGCTATTCGTGTCAATCCCGCTTGCATGGTGGCTATCACGTACAAAAAGTATTTTTAAAACTATTGCACAAGTGATGGTCAGTTTGCCCTTGGTTTTGCCGCCAACTGTTATCGGGTTTTATTTGCTGCTCGCTTTTAGTCCGGCAAATTCATTTGGAAAATTCCTGGAACACTATTTTGATATCAGGCTTGCTTTTTCTTTTGGCGGTTTATTGATTGGTTCTGTAATCTACAGTTTGCCTTTTATGGTACACCCGGTTCTTTCGGGTTTGTCATCGTTGCCTGCCAGTTTGGAAGAAGCTTCTTATTCATTAGGAAAGACAAAAAGGCAAACTTTATTTAAAGTGTTATTGCCGAATATTAAGCCTTCTTTGCTCACAGGAATTGTACTCGCTTTTGCTCACACGATTGGCGAGTTTGGTGTGGTATTGATGATTGGCGGAAATATTCCGGGCCGGACGAATCTTGCTTCCATCGCCGTTTATGATGAAGTAGAAGCGTTAAATTATTACAACGCGAATATATATGCAGCCATACTGGTAGCGGTATCCGTAATCATTTTATTTTTGCTTTATTTTTCAAACCGCAAGTTGCAGGAAGTTAAAATATTATGATTCATTTTTCTCTACAAAAAAAATTACATGCTTCTGAAGGGTTTCTCACACTGGATGTGAATTGCGAAATCAGGGAAGGTGAGTTCATTAGTTTGTATGGACCATCGGGAGCCGGCAAAACTTCATTGCTTAGAATGCTTGCCGGATTAATGCAACCGGATTCAGGCTTTATAAAAATGAACGACGAGATTTGGTTTGACAGCGAAAAGAAAATAAAGGTAAATCCACAGCAAAGGCTTGTTGGTTTTGTGTTCCAGGATTACGCGCTTTTTCCGAATATGAATGTGGAAGAAAATATTTCCTATGCTTCAGCAAAAAGTGATTCCAAAAAAGACATTGATGAGTTGCTTGAAATAACAGGGCTTTCAGGATTGCGGGATAAAAAAATTCAAACGCTTTCCGGCGGCCAGCAACAACGGGTAGCCCTGGCGCGTGCCATTGCGAGGAAACCAAAATTATTATTGCTCGATGAACCGTTATCCGCTATTGATAATGAACTGAGAGCGACTCTTCAAAATACGTTGCTTACGATTCATTCGCAATATAATGTGACTTCAATTATTGTAAGCCATAATATAAATGAGATTATAAAACTTACTTCCAAAACCATTCATATCAAAAATGGAAGATTGGTGGAATATCAATCTCCTGCCAAAATATTTTGTAATAAATCGGAAGACCCATCTTCCTTAAAATGTGTTTTTTTATCTGCAGAGAAATCAGGAAATGATTACGAGGTTTCAATACTTGCGGGCAACCAGGTTATTACCATTAATTGTGATGAAGAGGAAGCTAAAGATTTGCGAAATGGTAATGAAATAGAGGTTTCATTTAAAGGTGCCAAAGTTTTTTTGCGTAAATTGTAAAGGATAAATTGTAAAGATGATTACTGATAATTTCAACAGGGTGCATGATTATTTGAGGATTTCACTTACGGACATGTGTAACCTCCGTTGCTTCTATTGCATGCCGAATGAAGATTATGATTTTACGCCTGTTTCGAGGTTGATGCAACAGAATGAAATTTATTCAATAGCAAAAATTTTTGTAGAAAATGGCGTGAAAAAAATCAGGCTTACAGGTGGCGAACCTTTTGTAAGAAAAGATGCAGCGGAAATTATTAAATCACTTTCATCTTTGAATATCAATTTGGCTGTAACAACTAACGGGACTAGGCTTCATGAGTTTGAAGATGTGCTGGAAGCTTCTCAAATTAATTCAATCAACATCAGCCTCGATACTTTAGTTCCTGAAAAATTTAAGCTTATTACAAGGCGTGACAAATTTGCAATCGTAAAACAAAATATTGAAACGTTTATCAATAAGGGATTTCATGTAAAAGTAAATGTGGTGGTGATGAAGGATTTTAATGACAACGAAATCCTTGATTTTATTGAATGGACAAAAAATAATCCGGTGCATGTACGGTTTATAGAATTTATGCCTTTTGCCGGTAATCGATGGACGAGTAATAAAGTGGTTTCTATGGATGAGATGTTGCGGACGATTGCGGAAAAATATGATTTTATTCCTCAGCAGGGAGAAAAAAATGAAACGGAAAAAAAATATGTCATTCCGGGCCACACGGGCAGTTTTGCTATCATAAGCACCATGACCAAACCTTTTTGTGATAGCTGCAATAGAATGAGATTAACGGCTGACGGGAAATTAAAAAATTGCCTTTTCTCAAAAGATGAAACGGATTTACTCACGCCATTTAGAAATGGTGAAAATATTTTACCACTCATTCTGGAAAACATTAAAGCGAAAGCAAAAGAATTGGGTGGTCAGTTTACCAGCAATTTAGAATCTGTAGAAGCGCAACTGATTGATAATAGAAGTATGATTACCATTGGCGGATAATAAAGTAACAATGATTTCAGTAAAAGAAGCAAAACAAAAAATCGAAGAAAAAGTTGGTTTACTGCAACCGAAGGTTTTGCCTTTGGAAAAAGTTTCCGGGTTAGTCCTGGCCGAAAATGTGTATGCAAAATTTGATATTCCGGCATTTGAACAATCTTCTATGGATGGCTATGCTTTTTTATTTGAAGAAAAAGATTTTCCATTATTAATTCAAAATAAAATAGCTGCCGGTGACATCAATGTTTATAAAATTAATTCTAAGCAAGCTTCAAGGATTTTTACCGGTGCCCCTTTACCAACGGGCGCTGACACTGTGGTAATGCAGGAAAAAGTGGTTGTAAAGGATGGAAATATTTTAATAAAAGATATTGATTTACAAAAAGGAAATAATGTAAGGCCAAAGGGTTCTGAAATAAAATCCGGCGCATTGGCGTTGCCAAAAAACGCGGCTTTAAATCCCGCCGCTTTGGGTTTTTTGGCGGCAATCGGTATTGATGAAGTTACTGTTTTTCCTGCACCAAAAGTCAGCATCATTATTACGGGCAATGAGTTGCAAAAACCAGGGAAAGCGCTTTTGCCGGGACAGGTTTATGAATCGAGTTCCATTTCATTATCTGCTACTTTGAAACAGTGCGGGATTGTTGATATTGATATTTTATACGCTGCTGATGAATTTGAAACTGTTCAATCCACATTGAAGGTTGCGTTGGAAAAAAGTGAGGTTATTTTGTTGACAGGTGGCATCAGCGTGGGTGATTATGATTTTGTTTTACAGGCTACGGAACGCTGTGGAGTTGAAAAACATTTTCATAAAATAAAACAGAAACCGGGAAAGCCATTCTATTTTGGAACAAAGGGAGATAAACTAATTTTTGGTTTGCCGGGAAATCCAGGTTCGGCGCTGACCTGTTTTTACGAATATGTTATGCCTGCGCTTGCACAAATGATGAATAAGAAAAACAGTATTCAAACAATAGAAGCAATTTTGCAAAATGCGTATTCAAAAAATGCAGGAATGACGCATTTCCTGAAAGGATATTATGAAGATGAAAAAGTAACTATTTTACCGGCACAGGCTTCCTTTCAGTTAAGTTCATTTGCGCGGGCAAATTGTTTGATTGTTATTAATGAGGAAACGGAAGAAGTAGAAGCCGGGGCAAAAGTTGTAGTTCTTTTATTGCCAATCTAAATTTTTTAAAAATGAATATAAAAGCTTTTGGCCAGTTGACAGATATTTTTAAGAAGGAAACAATTTCCATCGAAAGTGTAAAGGATTTGAATGAATTAAAAGAGAAATTGATAAAATCATTTCCTGCCTTATCTCAAAAAAGTTTTGTGATTGCAGTAAACAAACAAATAATTCATAATAACGTTTCGTTGAATGAAGATTCTGAAGTTGCTTTATTACCACCATTTTCAGGAGGATAATTATGAACGAAAATGAACGATACCAGCGCCAGGTTTCTTTGAAAGAATTTGGAGAAAAAGGACAACGAAAACTCCGCAATGCAAAAGTATTTATTGCAGGAGCCGGAGGATTAGGTTGCCCGGCATTACTGTATTTAGCCGCTTCCGGCGTTGGTTGTATTGGTATTGCAGATGATGATTTTGTTTCGTTGAACAATCTTCACCGGCAGGTATTGTTTTCTACGGAAGATATTGGAAAATCAAAAGTGTTGGTTGCGAAAGAGAAAATAAATCAATTAAATCCGGAAGTAAATATTGTAGGTTATCAGCAAAGACTAACCAATTTAAATGCCTTGAAAATCCTAAAGGAGTATGATGTAATTATTGACGGCACCGATAATTTTCCTGTGAAATATATGTTGAATGATGCCTGTGTTTTATTGGATAAACCATTGATTTATGGTGCTGTCTCAAAGTTTGAAGGCCAGGTTGGAATTTTAAATGTTGCTGATGAAAAAAAAATAAAATGCAACTATCGCGACTTGTTTCCCCAGCCACCAACTGAACATATTCTAAACTGCTCTGAAGAAGGTGTTCTGGGCACCCTGACCGGAATTATTGGTGCTATGCAGGCGAATGAAACCATCAAACTACTAACAGGAATTGGTGTTCCTTTAATTAATCAATTACTTATTTATAATTCACTCAATAACCAATCATATACCATTGAAATCACTGAAAATAAAAAGGCATATCATTCGCCTTTGGATGAGGAAGAATTTATAAAAATGGATTACGATTGGTTGTGTTTACCTGGTAAAAATATTAAGGTGATTGATGCTACCGAATTCCGAAAAATGCTTATTGACACAGATGCCTTGTTTATAGATGTCCGTGAAAATGATGAAAAGCCGGTTGTTAGTTTTAATCATGAAAAAATTCCACTTTCCCAATTTGAAAATGAAATGAAAAATATTAATCAAAATAGAATAGTATTGTTTTGCCAAACGGGTAAAAGAAGTTTACAAGCCGCGCAAATGCTCTTGAAAGATGGCGGAAAAGATAAAAAAGTTTATAGTTTAAAGGATGGCATTTTAAGTTTGCAGAATTAAATATTATATGGAAAAAAAGAAACCGAAAAATATTTTTCACGATGGAGCAATTCCTGCTTCACTGATAACTGAAAGCATTCAGCAGCACGCCTCTAAAACAAATATTGGCGCTCATAGTATTTTTTTGGGCCAGGTACGCGCAGATGAAATAAACGGTACAGCCATTGTTGCTATTGAATATACTGCTTATGAAGAAATGGCTTTGGAAAAAATGCATGAAATCCGCGAAGCCATTTTTTTAAAATATCCAATTACGTGCCTGCATGTACATCACAGTTTGGGAAAAGTGAGCGCCGGCGAAATAAGTTTGTTTGTTTTTGCATCTTCACCACATCGCAAAGAAGCGATTGAAGCGTGTAACGAAGTAGTGGAAAAAATTAAAAAAGAATTACCGGTTTGGGGGAAGGAACTTTTTGAAAACGAAAACTATCAATGGAAAGAAAATAGATAATGGTAAACATTACACATAAACAAAACACCTTGCGCAAAGCCATTGCTTCTGCAATTGTAAAAGTTTCCAAACAGGAAACGATTGATATGATTCAACAGCGCAAAGTCCCTAAAGGCGATGTGTTTGAATTCGCACGTGCTGCAGGTTTGCTCGCCATTAAAAAAACAAGTGATGTCATTCCTGATTGCCATCCATTGCCTGTTGAATATGCGTCAATCACTTATGACATTCATGATTTATCTATAAAAATTTCAGTTGAAATTCATACGATTTATAAAACCGGCGTTGAAGTAGAAGCCATGCATGGTGCTGCAGTTACGGCTTTGGTAATGTATGATATGTTGAAACCTATTGATAAGCAAATTGAAATTTCGAATATCAAATTAGAAAGCAAGCACGGAGGTAAATCGGATTTTAAACAAATTGCCAAAGGCAAACTTAAGTGTGCTGTAATTGTTTGTTCAGACCGTATTTCAAAAGGAGAGAAGCAGGATGTATCAGGGAAAGCTATTGTGAGAAACCTTGAAAAATTTGAAATTAATACCAGCGAATATAAAATTATTCCTGATGATTTCGACCTCATCCAGGAAGCGCTAAAAACATTGGTTGAACAAAATTTTGACCTGGTAATTTTTAGCGGAGGCACCGGTTTATCTGCACGTGATGTAACGCCGGACGCTATCTCACCTTTAATTGAAAAAGAAATTCCGGGCATTATGGAACACGCAAGAAATTATGGCCAGGAGCGCATGCCTTATTCGATGCTATCAAGAGGCGTTGCGGGATTTATTAAAAATACACTTGTTATTACCACTCCCGGCTCTGTAAAAGGAGCGACAGAAACTATTGACGCGCTCTTTCCCTACATTCTTCATTTGTTTGAATTGAATGATAATTCAGTTCATGAACAAAAAAGTCCTGATATTGGTCCGGGCCTGTAAAGGAAGTCCGACAGCACTAGGTTGGTAATAAAGATTTTGTGTGTCAGACAGGTCCCCTGATCATTAAAGAAGCATTATCTTTAATTAGAGAGGAAGAAACAAAAAGTGTGGAATAAACTAAATCATATTGGCGCCAATATTATAAGATTTAATACTGATTGAAATATATTCTTTACTTAAATTTTATGATTCACTTCTTGTTTTGGCTTTTCCTTGGCTTGTTCAAAGATTTCCACAACATTCCCCGTTAGTGGTAAAAAATAATCAAATATTTTTTAATTTTTTTATAACTTGTTTTGCTATTTTTTGTTGAGTTGAATAATTAGCACTTTCGAATCTTTTTAAAGGTATTTCATATCATTTTAAAACTCATTGACGATAAAACAAAAGACACGGCTTTATTTTGAATTAAAGTATTTTGCTTTGTGCATGGTTTTTGTAGAAGGTTCTTATTTAGTAGTTATTAAAAGTTGGCGATTAATAAAGGCAATTAAAAAGACCCATCTTTAAAAGTAAAAGTGTAAATTGTCTTTTATTATTCTTTTCGAATGTGAATAAAGGGATACATATTTTTCCTTTTACAAAAAAGTGATACCGCAGTGTTTATTTCTTCGTGCGGAATTTTTTTTCACGGTTATCCAAATCATTACGCATGGATTCAACATATCCAACATTGTGGCCTTTTTTAGTTTATGGGATTGCTGCCGTTTTATTGGTAGTGGTTATGTTGGTGGTTTCTTATTTTTTAGGCGAGCGTCATAAAGAACCTGCTACAGATGATGTTTATGAAGCCGGTATTGAAGCAACCGGAACTGCAAGATTACTTTTCCCAATTCATTTTTATTTGGTTGCCATGTTCTTTGTCATTTTTGATTTGGAAGTGGTATTCATAGTGGCATGGGCTATCTCGGTGAAAGCGATTGGATGGGCAGGTTTCATTGCTATATTAATTTTCATTTTGGTATTAATGTCTGTGCTGGTTTACGAATGGAGAATGGGCGCGCTGAACTTTGGGCCGTCTGGAAAAAATATTTTAAAAGCATATCATAAGAAAATAAAGGAATTAAGAAGTGGAACAACAGTAAACGAACCCCGTCTGACTGAGCCATCCGGGCAGGATTTATAGAAGATTTTAAATTTAATTTTCAATAACAATTTATAGTTATTAAAATTTCAAAGATTCAATAGGACCAAATAAATACTTAATAAATGAAATGGTGGACAACTAAAGCAAACGACCCAACAACTGTGGTAAATGGAAATAGTTCATTTGAAGAAACCGTTCAGCAATCGGTTGTATTAACGCGCATGGATGACTTGATAGCCTGGGGAAGACAGAATTCAATATGGCCTTTCAATTTTGGATTGTCATGCTGCTATGTAGAGATGGCAACGAGTATAACGAGTAAATACGACATCGCGAGATTTGGCGCTGAGGTGATTCGTGGTACGCCGCGGGAAGCAGATATGATGGTAGTGGCGGGCACTGTTTTTATAAAAATGGCGCCGGTAATAAAACGTCTTTATGAACAAATGATGGCGCCGCGTTGGGTGGTTGCCATGGGAGCATGCGCTTCTTCCGGAGGTATGTATGATATATATAGTGTAGTGCAGGGTGTAGATAAATTTATGCCGGTGGATGTATATGTGCCCGGATGCCCGCCCCGGCCAGATGCTTTTTTGGAAGGCATTATATTATTGAGAGACCAGGTTGGAAAAGAAAAGAGGCCCCTTAACTGGGTGATAGGGCCACAGGGAATTGTAAAGCCTCAAATGCCTTCGCAGAGAGATTTAAAACACGATGAAAGAATGAGAATGACTGAGATACGACCACCGGATACGGTTTGATTTAGAAAATGAATACTATAATAACAATAAAATTATACCAACAAATAATTATCTAAATAACCTTGAGTGCTGATGTCTGACCCAATCGACATAGTTTCCGAATTGAAAAATAAATTCCCTGATGCCATTCTCATGCTTCAGCCCACCAAAGATGAATTCCCAACTATATGGGTAGCTGCAGAAAATATTTTGAAGGTACTCGTTTTTCTGAAAAACGAAGTAGCGAATCCATACAAAATGTTGTATGATTTAACGGCAATTGATGAGCAGGCAAGAAATCATCGCGAAGGTCAACCAGAGAGCCGGTTCACGGTTGTTTATCAATTATTGTCTTTTACAAGGAACGATTATATCCGCGTGAAAGTGCCTTTGACTTCTGCGCAGCCTTCTCTTACTACTATCACTAAAATATGGCCTTCGGCTAATTGGTATGAACGCGAAGCCTATGATATGTTTGGAATCAATTTCGAAGGCCATCCGCATTTAACGAGGATATTAATGCCAGGCACATGGAAAGGTCATCCTTTGCAAAAATGCCATCCTGCCCGCGCTACAGAAATGGGACCTTTTCAATTGCCGGAAGACAAACAGGAAGAAGAGCAGAACATGCTCAAATTTAAACCGGAAGAATGGGGACTTGACCAGGCTACAGGTGATGAAGAATTCATGTTCTTAAATCTTGGGCCTCAACATCCGGGCACACATGGTATTTTAAGACTTGTGTTACAACTGGATGGTGAATCTATAGTGAACGTGGTTCCGGATATTGGTTTCCATCATCGCGGTGCAGAAAAAATGGGTGAGCGCCAATCGTGGCATACCTATATTCCATACACCGACCGGGTAGAATACCTGGGCGGTGTGATGAATAATTTTCCGTACGTGATGGGTGTGGAAAAGCTGGCCGGAATACCAATTCCTGACCGGGCGAAAGTGATAAGAATCATGTTGAGTGAGTTGTTTAGAATATCCAGTCACCTGGTTTGGTATGGCACCTTCGCGCAGGATTTGGGAATGATGACGCCCGTGTTTTTAACCTTTTACGACAGGGAAAAATTGTTTGATATCGTGCAGGCGATTACAGGTGACAGAATGCATCCTAACTGGTTCAGGATAGGTGGTGTAGCACAGGACCTTCCAATTGGATGGGAAAAATTAGTGCAGGATTTTATTAACTATTTCCCTAAGAGGTTAAGAGAATATGATAAGATGGTAATGAAGAACAGCATTTTCAAAGCGCGCACTGTTGGTATAGGAGTTTATACCACTGAAGAAGCCATTGAATGGGGTGTAACCGGTCCTGGATTGAGGGCTACAGGATTCGAATGGGATTTTAGAAAGAAACAACCTTATTCAGGGTATGAACAATTTGAGTTTGATATTCCGACTGCACAGAATGGCGATTGTTATGATAGGACCAAAGTGCGTGTGGAAGAAATGAGACAAAGCATACGCATTATTGAGCAATGCCTTCATAACATGCCGGAAGGGCCTTATAAATCTGACCACCCTGCAACTACGCCACCCATAAAAAAATATACATTACGGGATATAGAAACGCTGATTAATCACTTTTTAAATGTAACGTGGGGCCCTGTAATCCCGCCCGGAGAAGCCTTTTGCGGAGTGGAAGCCACCAAAGGGCATAACGGATATTATCTTGTTAGTGACGGAAGTACTAATTCATACAGGACAAGAATTCGTACACCTTCATTTCCGCACATGCAGTTTGTGCCACTGATAAGTAAGGGATATACGATAGCAGACTTGATGTCAATTTTAGGAAGTGTGGATTATGTGTTGTCTGATGTAGACCGGTAAAAAAATAATTTATGACGGATGAAAAAATCATATCGGAGAAGGCTATAAAAGAAATAGAGGAACTGTTTCATGATGTGCCCAAAAAAAGTGCGGCATGCATTGAAGCACTGAAAATTGTTCAGAAGCATCATCGCTGGGTGTCTGATGAAGCGCTGAAAGAATTAGCGACGATGTTGGACATGACGATTCATGAGCTCGACAGTATCGCTACGTTCTATAACATGATTTTTAGAAAACCAGTTGGCAGGCATGTGATTTTGCTTTGCAATAGTGTGAGTTGTTGGATTATGGGTTACGAAGAAATTCTTCACTATTTAGAGAACAAATTGTCTTTGAAATATGGAGAAACGACACCGGACGACAGGTTTACACTTTTGCCAATTCCATGCCTGGGAACGTGTGACCATGCGCCGGCACTCATTATAGATGAGGAACTGCACCGTGATTTGACGATAGATAAATTGGATAAAATTTTGGATGCCTATCAGTAAAATAAAAGATTGAAAAAGTTTAAACTTTTTTTCAACGCAATGATAAAAAATGGAACAACCATTAACGCAACATATTAAAAAGGATGGTTCGGTACTTTCTCTGAAAGAATATGAAAGTACAGGAGGTTACCAGGCTCTTAAAAAAGCATTGCAATCTACACCTGCTGAAATTATGGAGATTGTAAAAGATTCTAAGCTTAGGGGAAGAGGAGGAGCAGGTTTTCCAACAGGAATGAAATGGAGTTTTGGCCCAAAAGATGATGGTACACCCATAACCAAATACCTTATCGCGAATGGAGATGAGATGGAGCCAGGCACCTTCAAAGACCGGCTATTGCTGGAAGGCAGCCCTCATCAATTGATAGAAGGAATGATTATTAGTGCTTATGCCTTTCAGGCCAATATCAGTTATATATTTTTGAGATGGGCTTATCACGTAGCTGCAGAAAGAGTAACAGTGGCACTTAAAGAAGCTTACGATGCGGGCTATCTCGGAAAAAATATTGCAGGAAGTAATTACAGTCTGGAGATGCATCTTCATACCAGTGTGGGCAGATATATGTGTGGCGAGGAAACGGCTTTGCTCAATGCACTCGAAGGTAAAAGAGCCAACCCGAGAAATAAACCACCATTCCCCCAAGTGAGCGGGCTTTTCGGTAAACCCACTATCGTTAATAATGTAGAAACCTTGTGTAACATTCCTCATATCATCGCTCATGGTGCAGAATGGTATCTTGGTATCAGTAAATCCCCGGGTGGTGGGGGCACTAAGTTGTACGGCGCAAGCGGCAAGGTAAAGACCCCCGGTATTTGGGAATTGCCTTTGGGCACGCCGCTTCGCGAAATAATTGAAGTACATGCGGGTGGGATGATGGATGGTTATAAATTCCGTGGTGTCTTACCCGGTGGTGCTTCTACCGATTTTTTGACAGAAGAACACCTTGATGTGGCCATGGATTTTGAAGAAGTTACTAAAGCCGGAAGCCGGATGGGAACGGGCACTGTTATTGTTTTGGATGATAAAACCTGCCCGGTAGGAATGTGCCTGAACCTGGAAAAGTTTTTTGCCCAGGAATCTTGCGGATGGTGTACGCCTTGCCGGGAAGGTTTACCGTGGACAGCAAAAATTTTGCAGGGATTGGAAATGGGGCAGGGAAAAATGGAAGACATAGACCACTTGATTTATCAAACGCATTACAATGCTCCGGGAAATACTTTTTGCGCTTTGGCACCGGGAGCAATGGAACCTTTACAAAGTGCCTTAAAATATTTCAGGGAAGATTTTGAAAAACATATACATGACCACAGGTGTGGGTATAAGGAGCACAATTAAAAATTACGAATTAAAAATTACGAATTAGGATTTGAAAGCTCAATGCTGAAGGCTCAACAACAAACGCTTCAATATATAAACTTTAATCATGGCTAAAATATTTATAGAAGATATAGAATACGAAGTGCCGGATGGTAAAAATATGCTAGAGGTTTGCTTGTCTCTTGGATTTAACCTTACTTATTTTTGCTGGCATCCTGCGTTGCATTCCGTGGGCGCCTGCCGACAATGTGCGGTAATGAATTATAAGGATGCAGATGATAAACGAGGAAGGTTGACAATGGCATGTATGCTGGCGGCGACAAACAATTCACGTATTTCCATAGAAGCCGCACACGCACATGATTTTCGTGCGGGAAACATTGAATCGCTGATGATTAATCATCCGCATGACTGTCCCGTTTGTGATGAAGGAGGGGAATGTCATTTACAAGATATGACGTTAATGTCGGGGCATAATTATAGAAGATATCGCTTTAAAAAAAGAACACATTACAACCAATACCTCGGGCCGTTTGTTAATCACGAAATGAATCGTTGTATTCAATGTTATCGTTGTGTAAGATTCTATAAAGATTATGCAGGAGGAAAAGATTTAGATGTATTTGCTTGTCATGATGATGTTTATTTTGGCCGCAGTGAACCTGGAATTTTAGAAAATGAATTTAGCGGAAATCTCGTAGAAGTATGTCCCACAGGAGTTTTTACTGATAAAACACTGAAGCAACATTATACACGCAAATGGGACCTTACCAACGCTCCATCTATTTGCCATCAATGTGGGCTGGGTTGCAATATTTTAGCAGCAGAAAGATATGGTACTATCCGGAGAATACTCACAAGATATAATGGAGATGTAAACGGTTATTTTCTTTGCGACCGTGGAAGGTTTGGGTATGAATATGTGAATAGTAAAAAGAGAATTTTATATACCGCAAAAAAAGAAAACAATCAGCATACAATCTTTGATAAAAAAATTATTCTAGGTGAGATAAAAGAAAAAATTGCTTCAGGTAAAAAAGTGGTGGGAATCGGTTCGCCAAGAGCTTCGTTAGAATCAAATTTTGTGTTGAATGAATTAGTAGGCGATGCGAATTTTTATGCAGGTATTTCAAACACCGAAGGAAATCTTTTAAAACAAATCATTTCTATTTTAAAGGATGGAAAAGTAAAGACACCTTCTTTGGCGGCAGCAAAAGAATATGATGCTGTATTTATTTTAGGTGAAGATGTCACCAATACAGCACCAATGCTGGCGCTTTCTCTGAGGCAGGCGGCTAAAACCAAACCCAATAAGGAAGCGCTCAAAATAAATATTCCTGTATGGAATGATGCTGCAACACGCGAAGTAGTTCAGGATGCTGCCGGACCGTTTTATATCGCTACCACACACGCTACAAAGCTTGATGAAATTTCCACTCAATCTTATTATGAACACCCTGATAACATTGCCAGGCTGGGATTTGCGGTAGCTCAACGAATCAATAATCAATTACAATCTATCACAGGTTTAGACAACGAAACAGAAACGCTCGTCGCCAATATTGCAGATGCTTTGCTCGCTGCTGACAAACCGTTAATCGTTTCAGGGACCAGTTTGTATAATGAAGGCATCCTGCAAGCAGCGGCCGATATTTCTTATGCGTTAAAAGATAAAGGAAAAGATGTTGGCTTGATTTATACAGTGCCGGAAGCCAACTCAATGGGATTGACTATGCTGAGCAACCATTTTCTTGATGATGCAATTGAAGGAGCAGCAAAAGAACAAATAGATACAATTCTTATTTTAGAAAATGATTTATATCGAAGAGCCGACAAAAATAAAATAGAATCATTTTTAAAAAATCGCAATAATAAAATTGCTTTGGATTCATTGGAAAATCAAACCACTCAGAATGCTGACTATATTTTGCCGGCAGGCACATTTGCTGAATCTGATGGTACGATTGTAAACAATGAAGGACGTACACAACGTTTTTATCAGGTACATGTTCCTAAAAATGAAGTAAAAAGTAGTTGGGCATGGTTAGACGAATTAAAAAATGCTCACCGAAACTTTGATGTGGTAGTAGCTGCAATGATTCAAAAATTTCCTGAATTGAAGGCTATCGAAGCAGTAGCGCCATCGGCTGATTTCAGGGAAGGGACGCAAAAAATACCAAGAGAAACGCATCGCTTTAGTGGCAGAACAGCAATGAATGCGAATATACATGTAAGCGAACTAAAGCCACCATTAGATTACGATTCACCATTATCTTTTACAATGGAAGGCTTCCAGGGAATTCCGCCTGCACCGGATACGCCTTTCTATTGGGCACCGGCATGGAATTCTGTGCAGGCAATTAATAAATACCAGATTGAAGTTGGCGGACCACTTCAGGGAGGAAATCCCGGCAAAAGATTGCTGGAACCTTCTGATGAGAACAAAGGAAATTATTTCCAAAAAATCCCGGATTCTTTTGAAAAAAAAACAGGAGAATGGCTGGTAGTTCCTTTTTACCACATTTACGGTTCTGATGAATTAAGCGCTCACAGCCCTGCACTGGCTCAAAGAATTCCTAAGAGTTATATCGCATTGAATGAAAATGATGCAAAGAATGTGGGTGCTTCAAAAGAAGGTGATATGGTAGTAATTAAGTTCGGTGAAAAGGAATTGTCGTTACCTGTGAAGTACGAAAACACTTTGCGTTCGGGGATAGCAGGATTACCAAAAGGATTGAAAGAAACAGAAGGATTAAGTTATCCTTTTTGGATGAAAATAAAATAAGAATAAAATAAATTTTAAACAATGAGTGAAACCTTAACACACATAATTATCCTCGTGGTAGTGCTACTGGGCACGGTAACCATCGCCGCGGGATTGATATGGGTAGAAAGAAGAATGCTCGCTGTTTGGCAGGAGCGTTACGGCCCTAATCGTGTAGGGCCTTTTGGTCTTTTACAGGTAATGGCGGATATGATTAAAATATTTTTTAAAGAAGACTGGATACCAAAATTTGCAGATAAGGGGATTTTCATTATTGCGCCTACTATCATTATGATTGTGATATTACTGAGTTTCGCAATTATTCCGTTTGCACCGGGTATAGTAGTTGCTGATTTAAATATTGGTATTCTTTTTTTTCTGGCAATGTCCTCTCTGGGTGCTTATACCACGGTACTCGCAGGATGGGCATCCAATAATAAATACTCTCTTTTGGGTGGTGTGCGTGGCGCGGCTCAGATGATTTCGTATGAAGTTTTTATGGGATTGTCATTGATGGGGGTTGTGATGCAAACAGGTTCATTTAATATGACGGAAATAGTAATGGCGCAAAAGCACGTTTGGTTTGTAGTACCTCAATTTATTGGGTTTGTAATATTTTTTATTGCCGGCATAGCAGAGACACATCGTCTTCCCTTCGACCTTCCCGAGGCAGAAAGTGAATTGATTGCAGGCTATCATTCAGAATATTCAGGTATGAAATTCGGGATGTTTTTTGTGGGTGAATATTTGGGAATTACCTTGGTGTCAGCGCTTATTACCACCTTGTTTTTCGGTGGTTGGCTGGGTTGGTCATTTCTTCCGCCCATTGTTTGGTTTTTGATAAAAATGTTTGCGTTTATTCTCGTGTTCGTACTGCTTCGTGCATCGTTGCCCAGGCCGAGATACGATCAGTTGATGTCGTTCGGATGGAAGATTTTATTGCCTTTGGCATTGTTGAATTTATTGGTCACCGGTGCATTGATTTTGTATTATCAATAATGAAGAAAAATAAATAAAATATAGAATGGTAAATAGTAATCTTTTAAAAAAATAATTATGCTAAGCAATATCAGATCCATGTGGCTGGTTTTTCTACACATGTTCAAAAAAAGAGTAACCATCGAATATCCTGAAAAGAAAGCCTACCTGGCCCCAAGATGGAGAGGAAGAATTGTATTGAGTCGCGACCCGGATGGAGGAGAACGATGCGTAGGTTGCTATCTCTGCGCAGCCGCATGCCCTGTAGATTGTATTTCATTGCAGGCTACAGAAGATGAAAATGGAAGGCGTTATCCTGAGTTTTTCAGAATTAATTTTTCACGGTGTATTTTTTGCGGCTATTGCGAAGATGCCTGTCCTACGAATGCAATTCAACTAATACCGGATTTTGAAATGGGTGAATACAATCGTCAAAACCTGGTGTATGAAAAAGAAGACCTTTTAATAGATGGACAAGGAAAATATCATGGATACAATTATTATAAAGTAGCCGGCGTGGCCGTAGGAGTAAAAGGAAAAGGAGAAGGAGAAAGTGAAGACCCCCCGGTGGATATTAGAAAGTTGATTCCGTAGTGAAGGCTGGAGGCTGAATGCTAAAGGCTGAATGCTAAATTTATTTACAGTAAACGAACTTTTAATTAGTATTTTTATTTAGAAGTTAAACGCAGAAGGCGGAAAGCTCGAAGGTCACAATTCTTAATTTTTAATTTTTAATTTTTAATTCTTCTATGACCATCATTTTTTACATAGCCTCTATCATTGCCATCATTGCAACAGCGATGGTGGTGACGGGGAAAAATGCTATCCATGCATTATTATACCTGGTCGTGTCTTTACTTTCTGTCTCTGTTATATTTTTTATTTTAGGTGCACCCTTCGTGGCGGCTTTGGAAGTAATTGTTTATGCAGGCGCGATTATGGTGTTGATTGTTTTTGCCATTATGATGCTGAATCTCGGTAAAGCATCTGTAAAAAATGAGAAAGAATGGTTTAGCATTAAAGCGTGGATAGGCCCGGGCATATTATGTCTTATACTTTTGACTGAATTTATTTATGTAGTTTATAGCGCACAATTTGTAGAAAATAACATGACTGTAATTGGCCCGCAGCAAGTAGGTGTATCATTATTTGGTTCGTATGTTTTAGGTGTTGAACTAACCGCTATGTTGCTGATGGCAGGTATAGTAGGCGCTTTTCACATAGGCAATGAAAGACAAAAAGAACATCATAGATTTTTACAAAAAGAAAACGAAGTATGATGCAAATATCAATGAATATGGGTTTGTTATTGGCAGCCATTTTATTCCTGTTGGGATTAATTGGTGTTTTAACGCGACGTAATATTTTATTCGTTCTGATGTCATTGGAAATAATGCTGAATGCTGCAGGATTGGCTTTTGTAGTAGCCGGCGCACACTGGATGCAGTCAGACGGGCAGGTAATGTTCATTTTTATTTTAGCGATGGCTGCTGCAGAAGTTTCGGTAGGACTTGCATTGATTTTGCAAATGCATCGTCAGCACAAAACGGTTGATACGAATGTTTTGAACGTATTAAGAGATTAAAAAAATAGAATCTAGTTTACAGATAAAAACAAAGTATGGATAGCTTTCATTTTCTTTGGTTGGTTCCTTCACTGCCTTTGTTCAGTTTTTTGTTCCTGGCGCTATTCGGGTCAAAAATTTCTAAAAGGGCAGTAGGAATGGTAGCTACTGCATCTGTAGGTATCTCTTGCCTGCTCACACTTTGGATTGGTATTACTTTTTTAACTTCACCACCGACAGGCCACTTTTTTCAACAAAGTTTATGGACATGGTTTGATGTTGGAGGCTTTAATCCTTCCATCGCATTTTATCTCGACCCGCTTTCTTTGGTTTTTATATTCGTAGTTACGTTCGTTGGTTTTCTTATTCATTGGTATTCCATGGAATTTATGGAAACAGAGGAAGGCCATGTACGGTTCTTTGCTTACATGAATTTATTTATTTTTTCCATTCTGGTGTTGGTGCTCGCTGATAATCTTTTATTGTTGTATTTAGGATGGGAAGGAGTAGGATTATGCAGCTTTTTACTCATCGGCTTCTGGTATAAGGATAATGTAAATTGTTATGCAGCACGAAAAGCATTTATCGTAACACGCATCGGCGATACCGCCATGTTGCTCGGATTATTTTTATTAGTAAAAGATTTTCATACGCTTGATATTGCTGCTATAATGACTACAGCGCCCGGAACGTGGACGCCCAGAGCCAACCAGGCATTTTGGGTTACCATACTTTTATTAGGTGGCGCTGTGGGCAAGTCTGCACAGCTTCCTTTGCAAACCTGGTTGCCCGATGCAATGGCTGGCCCAACGCCTGTGAGCGCATTGATACATGCGGCTACAATGGTCACCGCCGGAGTTTATCTCATTGCACGCACTCATGTATTGTACGACCTTGCACCTGTGGTGCAAACCATTGTGGCTATTGTTGGTGCAGCCACTTTATTAATTGCCGGGTTTAGTGCACTTGTTCAAAATGATATCAAAAGAGTACTGGCTTATTCTACCATTAGCCAGATTGGATATATGTTTCTTGCTTTAGGCGTAGGCGCCTGGTCGGCAGCGGTTTTTCATTTTATGATACATGCCTTTTTTAAGTCATTACTATTTCTAAGTGCGGGCGCTGTTATTTTAGCAATGGACCATGAGCATGATATGTTTAAGATGGGCGGATTAAGAAAAAAGATGCCAGTGGTTTTCTGGACATTTCTTTTTGGAGCAGGAGCGCTGGCGGCAATCCCCTTAATCACTGCGGGTTTTTACAGTAAAGACGAAATATTATTTTATGCAATGGCTTCTACAAAAGGAAGTGTTTGGTTGTGGCTTGCAGGGTTTGTCGGAGCATTCCTAACGGCGCTTTATACTTTCAGAATGGTGTTCATTACTTTTTTTGGTGTGCAAAAAAAAGAGATTACTTATATGCCTGGCAACCGCATAAAAATCCCATTGATAGTGTTGGGAATTTTATCATTGATAGCCGGGTTCATCGAACTGCCACATTCTTTTGGTCACTTTGTACCTTTTTCAGATTTCGTAAATACTATATTTCCTAAAGTGCAATTGGCAGGGGGAATGGAGAATATGGAATGGACTTTACAAATTATTACAGCAATTATAGCCTTACTGGGCGTGTATGTGGCATGGCAGTTTTATATTAAAAAACCACAACTGCTTTATCATTTTAAATCCACAGGCGCAGGAAAGAGTTTGTATAATTTTCTATTCAAAGGATGGCAGTTCGATTTACTTTATGATACTCTTTTTGTGAAACCTGTAGTATGGCTTTCAAAAATAGATAAGAGAGATTTTGTGGATAGAATTTACGAAGGCATTGCCGGATTTAATTTGTTTTTAAATAAATCTTTAAGCAAAACCCAAAATGGAAATATCAGAACTTATGTATTCGGAGTAGTATTGGGAGCGGTAGTAGTGTTAACGATTATTTTATTCTTATGATACTTGTATATCTTATTATTATTCTCATGTTTGGCGGCCTGCTTACGTGGATAGTAGGTAAAAGGAATCCGCTTGCCTGCAGGTGGATTTCCTTGTTGGCGGTACTTACAGACCTCGTAATCATCGTCGCTTATTGGATTAGTATTTATGATAAAGTAGAAATAACCTCTAAGCAATCATGGTTAGTGGATATTCAGACGCAATGGATTCC
The DNA here is from genome assembly GCA_036509335.1 of Hanamia sp. Lineage (GTDB taxonomy): Bacteria > Bacteroidota > Bacteroidia > Chitinophagales > Chitinophagaceae > Ginsengibacter. Next base: position 10,612 of record DATCFT010000045.1, on the reverse strand, counting down.
ACAATTTGGTGTTACTTTTCATTTTGCAATGGATGGATTGAGCCTGCTCATGACAGTGCTTACTTTATTTTTGGGCGCATTGGCTGTAATTGTTTCCTGGAAGGAAATCAATGAACGTGTTGGCTTTTTTCATTTTAATATGTTGTGGCTTCTTGCAGGAATATTAGGCGTTTTCCTTTCTGTGGATATGTTATTGTTTTATTTCTTTTGGGAAGTAATGCTAGTGCCTATGTATTTTATTCTTGCGATTTGGGGCCATGAAAACAGGAAATATGCAGGAATGAAATTCTTTCTGTTTACGCAGTTGAGCGGCCTGCTGATGCTGATTGCCATCATTGGTTTATATTTTATTCATGGCAACAATACCGGGCAATATACTTTTGATTATTTTGCCTTGATTGGAACTTCATTTTCAGGAACAACCGGATTTTGGTTAATGTGTGGTTTCTTAATTGCTTTCCTGGTAAAGCTTCCGGCATTACCTTTTCATAGTTGGCTTCCGGATGCTTATACACAATCACCTACCGGAGGAAGTGTGATATTAGCTGGGTTGATGTCTAAAACAGCCGCCTATGGAATATTGAGATTTGTACTTCCTTTTTTCCCCGATGCTTCGCAGGTTATTGCCCCCGTAATTATTATAATAGGAATAGCAGGAATTTTATATGGTGCTAAATTGGCTTATGCTCAAACAGACCTGAAACGCATGATTGCATTTTCGAGCCTGAGCCACATGGGCTTTATCCTCGTGGGCATTTTTTCTTTCCAGGCTTTGGCTTACCAGGGAACTGTTATAGAAATGATTGCACATGGCATTAGCATCAGTGCCTTATTTATTGTCGCGGGTGCTATCAATGCGAGAACAGGCAGCAGGGACATGAATCAAATGGGAAGATTTTGGGAACAGATTCCAAAGATGGGAGGCATCACACTCATATTTGTTTTGGCTACTCTGGGTTTGCCGGGGCTGGGAAATTTTATTGCGGAATTCCTTATTCTCGCCGGCGCTTTTCAAACAAATATGGTATTGGCCATTATTGCCACACTCGGGTTGGTAGCCTCTATGATTTATGCATTGGTTATTTTGCAAAAAATATTCCAGGGAGAAAGAAAAAAAGAATGGACACTTTCAGATTTCTCTGCCAGGGAACTCACAGTGATGGGTAGCCTGATTATCGCTATTGTTTGGCTGGGTATTTATCCTCAACCCGTTATCAAAACAGTGCAACCGGTGATTAACAATATGAAAATGCAGGATGATGCATTTTATTATGAAAACAGGTATCAACCCGAAAACTATAATTCATCGGAAGTGATATCACAGTCAGGTATAGACGAATATGCCTCGGGAGGAAATATAATTTTTAATCAATCTTCAGCGCTGCCTGTTAAGGAAATATATACAGAACCGTCTGCAGCTACCAAGAGGGGTGCGATTTTGTTTCACAGTACGGAAACGCCCTATCCAGTAACAGTCGGATCTGATGGCGGTCTTATTGAAATGCATCCAACGAATATGTTCAATTATCAACTGGTATATCATTCTTCATCATCTAAAAAAGGAGGTGTAAAATGATAAAAGCCTCTGACTTGTGTTTATTGCTTCCTCAAATTATTGTTGCAGTGGCAGCTATAATTGTGATGTTGTCAATTGCAATAAAAAGAAGCCATCTTTTTTCATATATTTTTACATTGGTAGCTCTTGCGATTGCTTTCATTTCAATATACTATGTGCCTGCTGAAACTTCAGCAACTTCTTTATTTGTTATAGACGGCTTTGGCCTGTTCATCACCGGCCTCATTATTTGTGCTGCATTCATTGTAACATTGATGTCGTATCATTATCTAAAGGTGCAGGAAATTAAAAGCGAAGAATATTATATCCTGCTACTCCTCGCCACATTGGGTTCTGTAACTATGGTGATTAGCAGTCACTTTATTTCATTTTTTCTTTCCCTGGAAGTGCTGAGTGTTTCGTTGTTTGCATTGATTGCTTATTTAAAAAGAAAAGATTTTGCAATTGAATCTGGGATTAAATACCTGGTACTTGCTGCTGTTTCTACTTCGTTCCTGTTATTTGGAGTTGCATTAATTTATGCAGAAACCGGCCACATGGATTTAGCCGGCATTAGCGCAGCAACTACAGCTAATACTTCGGAAGGATTTTTATTGGTGGCCGGTTTGGCTCTTGTAATAGTAGGGATTGGATTTAAAATGGCGCTCGTTCCATTCCATCTCTGGACACCCGATATTTATTCTGGCGCATCAGCGCCTGTATCTGCGTTTGTAGCTACTGTATCAAAAGGCGCAACATTTGCATTTTTACTCAGGTTATTTTATGGTATTGGCGGACTCAAAAATGAAAGTACATGGTTGTCCTTCGCTGTGATAGCAGCAGCATCCATGCTTATTGGAAACTGGCTGGCGTTGAGACAACAAAATATTAAAAGGCTTTTGGCGTATTCTTCCATCTCGCACCTGGGATATATGATGGTTGCTTTTTTAGCAATGAATCAAACAGGAGTAAATGCGGCAGCATTTTACCTCGTTGTTTATTTTGTAAGTATGCTGGCGGCCTTTGGCACCGTCATTTATCTTTCAGACAAAAATGGTGAAGCCATTAATGTGGAAGATTACCGTGGTTTATTTTGGAGAAAACCTTTACTGGCGGCTGTTTTCACTGTTGTTTTATTATCACTTGCAGGAATCCCGCTGACGGCTGGTTTCCTGGGTAAATTTTATTTGCTTACTGCAGGTGCCAGCGCAGGAATCTGGACAATGATGATTATCCTGGTAGTTTCCAGTGCTATAGGCTTGTTCTATTATTTAAGAGTTGTAGCCATCATGTTTTCCGGCAAAAAAGAAATCGCACCTGAAGCCGCTCCAACTCCTCTAACACTTATCGGAGAAAGTTCCTTTCCACTAAAATTAATTTTAGGAGTACTATTTATTTTGTTGCTATGGTTTGGAATATATCCTTCTTCGTTGCTGAGTGTTTTACAACAAATGATAAGCGGGATATTTTAAAACGTGAATTTTTAGTCATTATTGTCCCGGTAGAATTCCATACAAAATGCTGAGATGCTGTATGTGCTTGCTTTTCCATTCTCCGAAGAGGAGTGACAGGAGGTAAGGCTAAAATAGTCGGACGAAAATCATACTATAAGACCGCTATCACGCTAATAAAATTGAAAAGTAATTTATTTCGCAGGATGATTTTATTTTTTCGCATAAAAAATCCTTAGTGCCTTAGTGGCAAAAAAATTCAGGCATTGATTTTTAAACTTTCATTTGAGATATATTTTAATGAAATCAATAAAAAACCAATAGTTACAATAATTCTGAACATGATAGCATAGACAGTTTTATGCTCATAGATTCCGCCGGAATAAATATGTATCCCCAAACCGATAAATGTAATGACGATTTGTATGGGAGGAATCTCAAAGAACGTGTAGCAGCGTTAATTAAAATTGCTCATCCAGAATCATCGTGAAAACTCCGGCAGGGTGCATACCTGTATTTCAAAATGAATAAGCAATTGGTTTGATTAGGTGTTTGCCAAACTAATACTTTCAAATGCAAAACCCAGTCAAAAATATAAAGTATTAAGTTAATTTAGTTTTCTGATAATTCTTTATTTTTCTATATAGATAATACTTTGTCTTGATATTCTATTAAGTCAGGATTTGAGTTAGGTTGTAAAGTAAATCTGTACATTTAAAATTTTACTACAAATCTTTCCTCTTAAATTTCCTTAGCGAAATCATCAATGGGAAAATGATCCAGATTGTTAATCCCAGGAAAGAAAGAATGATGCCTGTACTATTTCCAAAAAATTCACGAAATACAGCGCCCGTGTAGCCCATCAATGCAGAAATATCCATTTGTAATAGTATCTGAATGCGGCCAAGATCAATGGGATTTAAAAAACTAAAAGCGATCATTATTTTTTCCAAAGGATAGTCCTGGAATTGGAATAAAAAGAATAAAACCAATGCATCGAAAATAAGTGAAAAATAAAGCCAGAGTAAAATTGACAATCCAATTCCTTTTGCTTTATCGCGTGTAAGACCTGCCGCCAGCATAGCTATGCTTACAAAAACAACGGTTAAGAAAAGTCCCATGGCTATCATCATAAATCCGGTAGCATCGGCATTATACAATAAAATGGGAATACCGGCACCGATAAAAAAAGCCAGGCAAAGCGAGAGGGATAAACCACTGAACAGGCTTAACCAGATCGTTCTTCTTTTTAATGGCTGGCTTACGAGCAATTCGATAAATTCAGAACTATTATAAATATAGATAGTTGAAAAAATAATACAGATCAACGGAACAATAATCAAAATTATATTTAATAAACTGAGTAATCCTTTTGCAGTATTGTTTTCAAGATTGAAAACACTCATAGATATTACCAGCAATAATGCAGTATAGATCAGTACGATTTTATTCTGAACAATATCAACGATCACATATTTTAATAATTTTTTCATAATTGTGTTTCTTGTGCGACCATTATTTTTGCAATTGCTCTTGATAATTTCACTTCCCCGGTTTCTTCCTTTAATGCGGAAAGTTTTTTATGAAATAATAATTTCCCTTCCTGCATATAAAAAACTTCTGTTATCAGATCATCAAGTTCACTCAACACATGCGAAGTGATTAATATCAATTTGCCATTTTGTTTTTCTTGAATTATTTTTTGTTTTAATTTTTCTGAAGAAAGCGGATCAAGCCCGGCTGTTGGTTCATCAAGAATTAAAACATCTGGATTGAACATAAAAGCTAACGCTGCACTCACTTTTTGTGTGGTGCCTCCGCTAAGTGTCCGCATTTTCTTCTGCAAAATATCTTTTAACCCAAAACTTTTTACGAGTTCCTCGTCAGGATCTTTGTCAATACCTTTTCTGATGTCTTTCATCATGTCAATAACATGAGCAGTGGTCATATTTTCAGGATAGCGTCCAATCTGAGGCATATAACCAACCTGGCTGCGGTACATCCATTTGTTGGTAATGAGTTCGTTATTAAAATGTATAGAGCCACTATCAGGGACTACCATTCCCAACAATGATTTTATCAAGGTTGTTTTTCCACAACCGTTTGGGCCGAGCAAAGCAATGCATTCTCCTTTTGAAAATGTTACGGATACATTATCCAGCGCTTTTAGTTTTCCGAATTTCTTGGTTATATTTTTAGCAACTATCATAATTTCAAGGGCCTCATTAAGGGTGTTTCATCTTTCAGGTTTTCCGGAGTGATACCCGGTAATATTTTTTCACTTTTATCTAATAAAGAAACGATAAGGCTTCTGAAAAGCATCAGGGCAGCCGGATTACTATCAATGATCATCGAATACATGCTTACGGGATGATAGGGCACATCGCCGATATTATCACGATTAATATCATATCCTTCATATTTATCCCAATAATTTCCGTTAAAAGTATTTTGCACGAGTGAACCATTGGTTCCAATGTCAAAAGTGTTTCCTAAGAAATTATTTTCAGTGATTGTATTATCGAGACTGCTTGCCGAAATCTTGATAGCCCATCCATTATTTGAAAAAGTATTTTTGAAAATATTATTTCGGTTGCAGCCCTCCATTTGTATAGCTGTTGTGTTGTGCGAGAAATGATTCCCTGAAATATCGGCATCTGTTATTTCTTTCAAAAGGATACCGTAAGCCGCGCCGCCCCAGTTATCAAGAAAAAAATTATTGTACATCTGTATTTGATGCGTAAACATCACAGCTACGCCGGATTCATTATTTTCAAAGATGTTACTGATGTAAGTGTCATGATGCGAAAACATAAAATGGATTCCATAGCGTATGTTGTCGTGGCTCCTGTTTCGCCATACCAGTGAATTAGTCACAAATTCAAAATACAGTCCATCGCGATGTCCCGAAATATCATTGCCTATAATAAGCAAACTATCCGATCTCCAGCAATGAATACCATTGCCGCTTTGTACTTCATCGGTAGCGTACGATTTTATCTGGTTGTTTTTTATAGTGCAGTTGCTGCTGTGCTGGCTATATATTCCGAAATTGGTATCATCCAGTTTATTATTAATAACACTTACTTTGTAGCTGTCTTCAATAAGTACTCCGGCAAGATCCTGTGTTTCTGCCCGTCCTCCATTTATTATTTTAAAACCATCGAGCACCGCACCATCGGCATGAATGGTAAAAATGCCGCTCTTTTTTTCTCCATCTATTACCGGATATTGTAAACCCTTTACATAAATTTTTTTATTGATCGTAATGTCATGCTCTTTATAATGTCCGGGATCTACTAACACTGTATCACCAATAATTGCTGCGTCTATTCCTTTTTGTACAGAGGTGTAGGGTTTGTTTTTGCCGACATGTATGGTGCCCGCTTCCGTTTTAATATAAGCGGAAAACAAAAAAATAAACATCGAAAATTTTGTAATGGTCTTCATTATTCGGTATCATATAATTTCTGTAATGTTATTTCATTTCCCTGCACTTTTTGCTGAGTCATTTTTAGAGCTTCTTTGTTTTCAAAAGCAGCGGTATTTCCTCCCATAGGCGTATGAAGCTCATTGCTTTCAAGTAAAAATACATGGTCAGCATCAATAAAATTATGAGGGTTCATAAAGTTTACAAAATAGACGTGCTTAATAATATTGCTGTCAATATTTTTTTTCCTGAAAGTGGCAAAGCAATGTGTGTCATCAAACTTATATACTTTTCCCTTATCAGTGATTATTTCTGCGCCGAAATTTCTGTCGGCAAACGACATTTTACAAAAATCACAGGCATCTGTTCCGATCCTGATAGGCTGGGGACCACTATTACAGGATATCATTCCCAACAGTAAAACAACAAATATTGATAAAATTGATTTTTTCATTTTGTTTTATTTAATTCTATTTGATTTTATTTTTTTGAACCATGGAATTAAAAGCGCTATTAAGAGCAATAATCCTACTAAGATAAATAACCATCCTCCTATATCAGGGACGGAATACGCGCCAAAATTTAATAATTGTTTATATCCAATTAACGGAGGCTGATAAGCCATTCCAGACACCTGTATGGGTGCTTCGGGATTAAGCTCGTGCCCGTACGCATATTCCCATCGCCAGAAATCAACCATGGCTACAATTCCAAAGATTACAAATAAAGTAAACAGACCCGTGAGCCATTTTTTCTTTTTCTGCAAAGCCACAATAAAACAAAGCAACGCAAAAAAACCAACGATATAGGGTAATACGGTAAACTCGATAAAATCTTTCGTATGCAAGGTCTTCATACCAATGTAATGATTAAGACCATTGATAATATCTACATTACCGGCAAGTTTATGCGGATACATTTTTAACACCAATCCCTCCGGATACTGAGGGCAGCCAATTGTATTTGCCAAAGTGGTACGAATAAAACGGCTATCAACAAAATCCCGCTTATAAAAATAAGTATTTTTTGCAGGGGTGAAAGATTATTGTTTTTCATTTTCTGTTTTTTTTTAACCGACACTTTGCTGGCTTCATAATACATATGAGTGTTTGCAGTGCCAGTTGGCAGGACAGTTTATTTTCCAGGAGGCAACAACACCTCGTCTATTATATATATTATGCCATTGGACGCTGGTATAGTGCTTATAATATGCGCTTTGCCATTCAGCGTCACTTTACCATTGTTAACGCTCACTTTTAGATTGTCTCCATTTACCATATTAAGTGTTTGTCCGTCTTTGAAGTAATCTGGTTGCAAAGCAGACACAAAAACATGGTATTGTAAAATATTTATTAAATCATCTTTCTTGTCGTCTTTCATTAACCCTTCTACAGTTCCTTTTGGTAATTTATTAAAGGCTTCGTTAGTAGGTGCAAAAACAGTGAATGGTCCGGCATTTGAGAGAGAGCTTACCAGGTCTGCCTGTTTTAATGCAGCTACAAGAGTGGTATGGTCCGGAGATGACATGGCCACTTTTACGACATCTTTTTGTGAAACATCATCTTTCACATTTTCCTGTCCGCCTGCAGTGGCGTTTGCTTCTGTAGTTGTTGAAGCTCCGGTTGTTTTATCACTACTGCTATTACAGCTTAGTAAAGCAGCAAATAAAAACATGGATGACAGTATTAGAATCTTTTTCATGAAATGTATTTTATTAATTTTTTATTCAAATCTTGCTAAAGGCATTTGGTTAAAAATCAACAGGCCATAATGGCCTGTTGATTTTTAACAGAGCTATTTAGTTTTAATGCTGTCATCCAGAGCAGCCTCACCGGGAGCATCGGAGTTTTTTCCTAAGCTAAACGAGATAGGCACATTGGAACCTTTTGGAGAGACTCTTATATATCCCTGCATTTCCTGGTGAAGGGCGCTGCAGAAATCAGTACAATAAAAAGGATACATTCCTGAAACGTCGGGGGTCCATTTCAAAGTTTGTGTTTCGCCGGGCATTACCAGCAATTCTGCAGTATTTGCATTTCGTACGGCAAATCCGTGTGGAACATCCCAGTCCTGCTCCAGGTTGGTTAGATGGAAATACACATCATCACCAACTTTAACTCCTTCAATATTGTCAGGTGAGAAGTGAGAGCGAATCATAGTCATATATACATCCACCCTGTTTCCGGTACGAACCACTTTTGATTTTCCTTCCCCCATAGTTACGTACGGATTTTTATTATCTTCTATCTTGTATATTTTCACAGAATTTTTTGCAATCAGTTCCGCGGGGACAGCCTGCCCATAGTGCGGTTCCCCAATACTTGGATAATCGGAGAGCAATTTCATTTTATCTCCACTGATGTCAAATAGCTGTGTTGCCTGTGCCAATTCCGGCCCTGTTGGTAAATAGCGGTCTTTAGTAATTTTATTATAAGATATTAAATATTTGCCATAAGGTTTTCTTGTATCGCCACCCGGAATCATCAAATGGCCCGGAGAATAATATGATGGGTGCCTGTCCAGAACTTTTAAATCTTTGAGGCTCCATTTTACTATTTCAGAAGAAATAAACATAGTGGTATATGCATTACCCTTTCCGTCAAATTCAGTGTGTAAAGGCCCTAAGCCCGGTTTTTTAACTTCGCCATATAAAGCGGCCTCATATTTTATTACCGGGATGCCGTCATAATCCCCATCAAAATTCTTACTGGCGATAGCTGCTATTATTTTACTAAAAGAGAATACGGGTATTAAAGCAGCGAGCTTTCCACTTCCTACAATGTATTCTCCTGTAGGATCCACATCACATCCATGGGGTGATTTGGGACATGGTATGAAATAAACCATATCGGGGAAATCTTTTACATCTAACACAGTGGTTTGTGTTTCTATGGTAGAAGTGGCCGAATGTGTAGATTCATCATAAACATTATGGGCATATCTTACTGTTTGCTTTCTGCCCTTTCCTTGCTTATAATATTCTTCAGCTTTTTTCCAGTTTACAGCCATAATAAAATCTTTATCGCGCTGTGAAGCATTTACTTCTAATAAAGTATGAGCCTGTTCAGAATTATAACAGCTAAAGAAAAACCAATCATGGCTGGGGCCTTTACCACCGTGGCTAAGGTCAAAATCAACTCCCGGAAGTAGTAATTGGAAAGCGAGCTTCATATTGCCACTTTTGGGGTCAACGCTGATAAAACTTACCGTTCCTTTAAAATTTTTCTTGTAAGTGTCAATAGGAACATCCCCATTTTTATCGTCCATCGGCACACTAAACCTTGTACCAGCCACTACATATTCTGTGTTTTCCGTAATAAAAGGAGAAGAGTGATTTCCAGCACTGTTGGGAATTTCTAAAATTTCGGCGGTGCGGAATGTTTTCAAATCAAGACGTGCAATGCGTGGCGTATTGTTACCATTGGCAAATAACCAACGGCCATCTATTTCACCATTGGTTTGTGATAGCTCCAGGTGATGCTGGTCATCCCAGGGCACCATGCCGTGAGAAGTATTTAGCATTGGTTTCGTTTCTTCACTATAGCCCCAGCCATCCTGTGGGTCTAAAGAGAAAACCGGAATTACACGGAGCAGTCGTCCGGAAGGAATGCCATAAACAGTGACCTGGCCGCTAAAACCACCGGAGACGAAATTGTATAATTCGTCATATTTTCCTGGTGGTACATATACCCTTGACGCGGCATCGCCTTCTGCGGCGTTGCTGGCATTTTTTGGTTTGCAACCGGTAATGCTTAGCAGGATTATTGCTGCTATTAGTGAAAGCGCCGGGAGAATAAATTTTTTCATAAAATGTTTTTGTTGGTGAATGAAGATTTGTTTTGTATCAGGCAAAAAGATTCCTCTCTAAGAAAAATTGATTTTTTTAGTTATTTTAAATCAAAAGAAAAGCGTAAAAAACCGGGTAAAAAATTCTTATACCCGATGGTATAATTGCAACAATGAAAGAATTTATTTTACGCCATCATTTTTGCGCATAAACTCAAGTATATTTCGTGCATCCTCGTCGCTTAAACCTTGATTAGGCATACGCACCATACAAATTTCCAGCATGGCCTGGGCTTTTGGGTCTTTGTCTATCATTTCATCTGTATTGGTTACAAAGTTCATGATCCATGTCGGTGTCTGACGGATAGTAACTCCTTTCCAACCCGGCCC
>DATCFT010000044.1:0-98682 GCA_036509335.1 Hanamia sp. | reverse complement strand
TCCCCCCCCCCCCCCCGCCTATAAGTATATGAACTAAAAAAGGCAATAACAGACTTGTAAAAACTGTTGGGGGTGAACAATATTTTAAAAATATTTGCCATAACCGTTATAAAAGTTAATGACTGATTTTAAATACTACCTTACAAATGATCTCTTTAAAAGAATCGCAGAATAAAACTAACTAATGTATTTCTGTATGTTGTCATTTGGGTGTCATTATATAGGAATTCTTTTATTATTTTTTTGATTCAAATTAAAAAGTATTTATCGTTTAGAAAAAATCGAAATTTTTAAAATATTTGATCTCATCCCTTATAATTAAGGATATTCAAAATCTTTAAAATTCCTTTGTTTACTGCGGGCAATCTTTTGTTATCTTCATTTTTTAAATTGTTTTAAAATCGTTCTACCTTTTATAAGAAAAAATAAAAAAATTCATGTTCCGTAAATTTTCAAAATATGCACTTTTAATAATTATTCTGGGCAGTGCGGGTTGCACACAATCAAAAAAATATACCAAACCTACCATAGATATAGAAACCTACTATGGTGATATCATCGTGGAATTATACCCTGAAAAAGCGCCCAAAACCGTTGCAGCATTTCTTAGTTATGTAGATTCGGGCTATTATAAAAACACTTCTTTTTACAGGGTTTTAAAAAAAGATGACCAGGCGATGAATGTAGCAAAAACCCAATTGATACAGGGTGGGCTTTGGCAGACAAAATTTAAAAAACAACAAACCATTCCAGGAATTCCATTGGAAACCACTAAACAAACCGGCATTCTTCATACTGAAGGAGTTATTTCTTTGGCGCGCAATGAGGATCCCAATTCGGGCAATACCGAATTTTTTATTTGTATGGATGATGAGCCTGATTACGATTATGGCGGCGATGCCAGTCCTGATAAAAAAGGGTATGTTACTTTCGGAAAAGTGATAGATGGAATGAAATATGTAAGGCAAATTCATGAGCAACCAGATTTTGAAACCAATTTCACTCCGTCAATAAAAATCATCAATATCAAAAGACTTTAAGGAATTAGTGATTATAGTACGCAAGGGTTAAATTAGTGAATTTTTAAAGCTAAATAATTCACTGTTTTGTTCTTATTTATTTTCCATCAAACTTCCATCATTAAAGAACCGAGTTTCTCATCGGGGTTTCCGTTCCGGTGAAGTTCTTTTTAATTCGATGGTTGTAAACCGGAAAACCCCGATGGGACACCTTGCAATTGATACGGGTAATAGGACTTTTTGAAGCTAAAATCATTCACGGTTTTGTCCCTTGTGCAGTATAACTATCCGGTTACATAAATATTTTTTTTAAAAATAGTTGTGTAGCGGGTATTACATTTGTTGTATCAAAAAAGTATGATAAGCCCGCGACCCGAATTTTTATTTTGTTTATCCGCATTTATGTTGCTTTTTAAAGTTGACCTAAAAGCACAGGATAGCTTACATAGAATTACCCAACCTGTTTATGTACTCAGTTCTTTTTTTTATGATTTTCCGCAAAGTTTTGGGGCTTCAGCGGGAACTACATTTCCTGTAAGAAGTAAAAAAATTATTGCTGAATATAAAGGCGGCAAAAAAATAATAAGATATCGTGACTTAATTGTTTCAAGCGATCTTGGATTTTACCGATACCCTTTTAATAACAGCGGAATTTATTTTTTTCAATCAATTGGTAAGCGCTATCATAAAGAAAAGCCGTATTATTTTGAATGGCTGATAAGATTAGGAGCATTACGTACTTTTTACGACGGATTGGTGTATGCAGTGAATGATAACGGTGATGTGAGTGTATTAAAAGGTTACGGAAGATATTATGCAGTTACAGGTTTTACAGCAGTTTTCGGACATGACTTTGAAAGAAGCAAATACCCAAGGCCTTTTTCAATAGAGATCAAACCTGCACTGTGGGTTCAGTATCCTTACAACAGTTTTGTATTGCCACATTTTTCTGTAGAGGCAACATTTCTGTATCACTTTAAAAGTTTTAATATAGGCTTGAAACAAAAGGAGGTTGTTCAATTAAACAAATGAAACAAATTCTATGCGTCCTGTTAATCCCTTTATTGCTGCTTAGCTGCAATAAAGAAACAGTGCGTTTATCAACCAATGCCGATGAAATTTTCTGGCTTAGTAATGCAGGTGCAGATATGCCTGTTTGGGTAAGAGGTAATACGGCATCAAAGGTGATCCTATTATTTTTGAGTGGAGGCCCGGGCGACGGCTCTTATCAATTTGCCGATTTTCAAACAGATCAATTATGGAAACATTATGGAGTTGCTTACTGGGACCAGCGTGATGCAGGGGCCGCTGCAGGAAATAATAATGTGGCTAATCTCACATTAGATCAAATGATTGAAGACCTCGAAAAGCTTGTGATTGTTTTGAAATACCGTTATGGAAATGATATGGAAATATTTTTAATGGGACATAGCTTTGGCGGACTATTAGGCAGTGGTTATTTAGTAAAGGGAGATAACCAAAATAACATTCGTGGATGGATAGAAGTGGATGGAGCGCATGATTACCCTGAAAGCAATACCCTTGAGCGCCAGATGCTCATTGATACCGGTACTTCTGAAATAGAAAAAGGGCATTATGTTTTACAATGGACACCCATTGTTAATTATTGTAGTTCACACCAGGCCAATGTTTCACTTGTTATAGATTTACAAATAGATAACTATGCCGCCCAGGCAGAGAATTATGTAAACATCAATCACACTAATACAGGAGTTAATATTTTTTCACGGTCTTCGCCTCTTAGTCTTGGCATAAACCTGTATTATCTTTATTACACAACAGCTGGCAGGCAATTTCTTCAATCTTTGGAGCCAATGACATTTACTGACCAGTTACATATTATTACCATTCCTTCATTGCTTATATGGGGGAAATACGATTTTACAGTGCCTGTTGGTTCCGGCATTCATGCTCTTAATAATTTAGGCTCGGCTAATAAACAATTGGTAATAATGCCTCAATCCGGACATGTCCCGATGGATGGGAATACAGATTTATTTGCACAAACTGTAATTGAATTTGTTGAATCAGTAAGATGACAGTAAAACAAAGCAGGGAACATTTCATTTTTTTGAACCCGCAGTTAACCAGCCTCAGGCAGGCAAAGAAATAATCCCAATTTCTATTTTATATCTCCTACCATATTTTTCGGATTTACCCATTCATCAAACTGTTCAGGAGTTACATATCCTAACTTAACCGCCATTTCTTTAAGAGTAGTATTTTCTTTATGTGCTTTTTGTGCAATTTCAGCAGATTTATAATAACCGATTTTTGTATTAAGAGCAGTAACAAGCATCAAAGAATTATCAAGATGTTTTTTTATGTTTTCTTTAATAGGCTCAATTCCTTTTGCACAATTCTCATTAAAACTATTACATCCATCTCCCAGTAATCTTGCACTGTGTAAAAAATTATAAATAATCACCGGTTTAAAAACATTCAATTCAAATTGGCCGGTGGCGCCGCCAATACTGATGGCTACATCATTTCCCATTACCTGCGCAGCTATCATTGTTATTGCCTCACATTGAGTAGGATTTACTTTCCCGGGCATGATAGAAGATCCGGGTTCATTCTCGGGAATGCTGATTTCTCCAATGCCACTGCGTGGCCCGGAAGACAACATCCGGATATCATTTGCAATTTTCATAAGACTCACAGCAACTGTTTTTAATGCACCATGCGTTTCTACGATGGCATCATGAGCAGCAAGAGATTCAAATTTATTCTTAGCAGTAATAAAAGGAAGGCCGGTAAGTTCAGCTATTGTTTCTGCAACATTTACCGCATAGCCAGGAGGCGTATTAATTCCGGTTCCTACTGCTGTGCCACCAAGAGCCAGTTCGCTTAAATGTGGCAAAGTGTTTTTTATTGCTTTGATCCCATGGCCTAACTGTGATGCATACCCGCTAAATTCCTGACCGAGGGTTAAAGGAGTGGCATCCATAAAATGAGTACGGCCTATTTTTACAATGTGCATAAAATTTTTCGATTTTTTATCAAAAGTATTTTTCAGGTTTTCTAAAGCAGGTAAGGTAAGGTCGTGTAAAATTTTATAAGCGGCAATATGCATGGCAGTAGGAAACGTATCGTTACTGGATTGCGATTTGTTTACATCATCATTGGGATGAAGTGCTTTTTCTTTATCCGTAAGTTTGCCCCCATTCATTACGTGAGCCCGATTAGCAATTACTTCATTTACATTCATATTACTTTGAGTACCACTCCCCGTTTGCCACACTACCAAAGGAAATTCTTTATTCAATTTCCCGGTTAGAATTTCATCACATACTTTACTGATGAGTTCCAGTTTTTCTTTCGTTAACACACCTGCATCGGCATTGGTGATTGCAGCAGCTTTTTTCAAATAAGCAAAAGCCTGAATAATTTCTTTGGGCATTTTATTAATGTCCTGCGCGATTTTAAAATTCTCGACGCTACGCTGTGTTTGTGCGCCGTAATAGGCATCAGAAGGGACTTTCACTTCTCCCATTGTATCTTTTTCTATTCTGTAATCCATAATTTTTTTTCAGATTAATTTACAAAAATATAATGCAAATTTAAATCAATATCAGCAGAGGAAAGAGGATTCAATTTTGTAAAATATTGTCTATAGAATTTCTTTGAAACATTAGCTGCTCATTGAGAAAATTTATGGACAAAAAAATGAAAATCTATAAATAAGAATTCTAATTATTTGTTCTTTTATTGTTAAAGACCTCATCCCAACCCTTCTCCAAAGGAGAAGGAGTCTGAGTATAAAAATTCCATATAAAATAATCCGTGTAAATCCGTGTAATCCATGGCTAAAAAAATTATTTCCCTTTAAAAACCGGTTTTCTTTTTTCAATAAAAGCTGTGGTTCCTTCTTTTTTATCATCACTTATAAAAACCTGGCCGAACAGATGTACTTCTTCATTAAATCCATCTTTATCAATTTCGTAAAATGAATTCACCGCTGCTATCACTTTTGATACGGCTACCAAAGATTTTGTGAGGATCATGTTTAAAATTTCTTTTGTTTTAGGAATCAGGTTTTCCGGTGATTCTACATAGTTTACAAGACCTAAATCTTTTGCTTCGTCAGCGCCAATCATACTTCCTGTCATCATTAATTCCATTGCTTTCCCTTTACCAACGAGCATGGTTAGACGCTGAGTACCACCATAGCCGGGTATCAAACCAAGATTCACTTCAGGCTGTCCGAATTTTGCATTGGTGCTTGCCAATCTGAAATGACAAGCCATCGCTAATTCGCAACCACCTCCAAGCGCAAAGCCATTAACAGCAGCTATTACAGGCTTTGGACAATTTTCGATCTTAAAAAAAATCTCCTGTCCTTTCTGAGAAAGCAATGCGCCTTCGTCGTCTTTTACAGAAACAAATTCAGAAATATCCGCGCCCGCAACAAAAGCCTTTTCGCCTTCGCCGGTTATAATTACTCCTTTTATTATATCCTCATTATACACGGTTTCCATTGCGCCATTCAACTCATCCAACACTATTTGATTTAATGCGTTTAATTTATCCGGCCTGTTGATGGTGATGGTAAGAATATTATTATCTAACTCTGTTTTTATTGTTGAAAAAATCATAGTTATTTCTTTTTGTTTTTTAATCTTAATTCATCCAGCCTGGCAACATCCCACAAATCTTTGTCTCTTCTTGCTTTCAATTTCATGTTAATGAGAAAATCGTAAGGTGTCACATTAATAAAAATGTCAGGCAACACTTCATAAATCTCTTTCTTGCTTTCGGCTTCGTCGTAAGAAAGAGAAAAATGAGCTACTGTTAAAAAATCAATTGCAGAGTTTCCTCCGGTAGTTGCAAAAAAGGGTAGTGTAAAATCTTTTTCATAAAGAGGAGCTATATCACTTTCAGAATAGTTCATGCATAAAAGCGTTTGAATAAACACTGATTTATTTTCATTTGTAGGAGCCAGCCAAATATCCAAATCGCCTGTATTTCTATTAAACCCATGATAATTTACAGCATAACCTCCAATAATCATGTACCGGAGCTTATTTTTTTGAGCACAGGAAAAAAAAAGTAAAAATTCTTTATCTAACAGCTCCATTTTTTGATAACAATTTTTCTTTCTGAATCTTTCGGAGGATGCAAAAGTTTGGTCATCTGTTGCATTAAATATAGTTGCCTGAAACGTTCCTGAACAGTAGATTTTCTCATCTCTTCCAAATGCCAGGCTTCCTGTTCTTCAAATGATTTAAAAATATGAATTTTCTTTTCCATAATAATGAATTTAAAAACTCCTGTTTTCTTTTACCCAGTTTTTAATATAATCTGCTATCTCTGTCGTTGGCGTTCCAGGTGAAAATAATTTTCCGACACCCATCTCATTTAATTTCTTCATATCGTCTTCAGGGATAATTCCTCCGCCCGTTACCAGCATATCATTCATCCCTTTCTCTTTCATCAATGATAGTATTTTCGGAAAAATAGTATTGTGTGCTCCTGTTAAAATACTCACGCCGATAGCATCCACATCCTCTTGCAAAGCAGCATTCACGACCATTTCAGGAGTTTGCCTCAACCCCGTATAAATCACCTCCATACCGGCATCGCGAAGTGAAGTAGCGATCACTTTGGCACCTCGGTCGTGTCCGTCAAGGCCAACTTTAGCAACCAATACGCGAATTGGTCTTTGCTTTTCAGAAGATTTATTTTCGATCATAATTTTCCGTCTTTCAAAAATTTTCTATCTCAAAAACAGAAAATTATTTCATTAAAGATAAAGTATGTTCAATTCTTTTTGTGGTTTCTTCTTTTCCCAATAACGCAGCAATGTCAAAAACACCGGGGCCAAATTTTCCACCTACAAGCATAACCCTGAACGGCAACATTAATTCACCCGGTTTTAACTTACTTGCTGCGGCAAGTTCTTTAAAGGTATGTTCAATGTCAGTAACATCCCATAAATTCATTAAAGTATACGCGCGAATCAATTCAACAAAGAACTGATTTTTATTTTCATTCCATTTTGGAAGAATGGCCGTGGTATCAATTTCCGGAGGAGCTATAAAAAAGAAACTTCCCTGCTGCCAGAAATCATTTAGCAATGCGCATCTTTCTTTAATCAGTTCAATAATTTTATCCAGTTTATTTTCATCGTCTATGGATACACCGTTATATTCAAATATTTTTTTAACATCAGGCTTTAATCTCTTTACATCCGATTTTTTTATCCATTCATGATTGAACCATTTGGCTTTTTCATAATCAAATTTTGCACCATGCGCATGTACTCTGTTCATAGAAAATTTATCAACCATTTCGTTTAAAGAAAAAATTTCCTGTTCTGAACCATCGTTCCAGCCAAGCAGCGCAAGCATATTGATAAATGGTTCCGGCATAAATCCAAGTTCCTTAAATCCTTTCACAGCGCCTTTTTCAGGATCTTTCCATTCCATAGCAAAAACCGGGAATCCTAATCTCTCTCCATCTCTCTTACTCAATTTCCCATTTCCATCAGGCTTCAATATCAACGGAAGATGCGCCCATTGCGGCATTTGTTTTTCCCATCCAAAATATTTCCATAACAACACATGAACCGGGGCGCTGGGCAACCATTCCTCACCGCGGAATGAATGGGTGATCTTCATTAAGTAATCATCTACCACTACCGCAAGATGGTACGTCGGCATGCCGTCAGCTTTCAGCAAAACTTTGTCATCTACCCCATCAGTCGGCATTTGAATATCGCCGCGTATCATGTCTTTAAAATGAACATATTCATCACGTGGCATTTTAATTCTTATTACATGCGCGAAATTTATTTTTAGCAATGCTTCTGTTTCTTCTTTTGGCAACACCAAAGAATTTCGCATTTCCAGCCTGTTTTGAAAATCATATTGAACGTTATATTTCTCCTGCGCTTTCAAAGTTTCCCGCAAACTTTCAATTTCTTCAGGGGTATCAAAAGCATAATAGGCATTTCCTGATTTTACCAATTGCTCCGCATATTCCCTGTAAATATTTTTTCTTTCGCTTTGCCGGTAAGGCCCATATTCTCCGGGTCTTTGCGGACCTTCATCCGGAGAAATACCGCACCAATCGAGGCAATCCATAATGTACTGTTCCGCTCCTTCCACATACCGCGTTTGATCAGTATCCTCTATTCTCAACACAAATTCCCCATTATTTTTTTTGGCAAATAAATAATTATATAATGCGGTACGTACTCCGCCCAAATGCAAACCGCCGGTGGGACTTGGTGCAAATCTTACTCTTACTTTACTCATTTTGCAAAGATAATTGTTTGCTTTTATCCCAATAATACACGATTCTACACGTACTGTCTGACTTTAGTTCCGACTGCTATCTTAATTTATCCTGAACGAATCCCGTAAACAGTAAATCAACACCCGCCTGGCCGTCATTCATGCAGGAATAATTCAAGATTCTTATTTTATGATTATAAAAATCCTTTAAGAGTTTTGGAGAGTTTATTCAAAGATTGACTTACATGGCATGGCCTCCGACCGTGATGTTTATATTTTATATTCCCTTCTCAAATCACTTCTGAGCTGATGCAAAGGCTCGCTGATACCAACTTTATAAATATGAGGATTATTGAAACGTTTGTGCTCTTCGGGCAGCTGTTGTAATTTTTTTTGTACGAAAGCCGCTATATCATTTGGATGATAATTTTCCAATAATGATTTTCCATTTTCCATTATTGGCGAAAGCAAAGGAGTTACTTTTTTAGTATCAAGAATCATACTTTTTTCAGGATCAAAAGGGTGGATCATTTTACCCGGTACCTTATCTTTTACCAGCGCAATGGCATCTGCAATAAAAGAACCGGCATCATCAGTAAAGCGGTAAACTTGCTTGACACCGGGAAGCGTCACCTTCTGAATATTTTCGGATAGTTTTATTTTTGGTTTCCCGTTTATCTCACTCAATTTATATACACCATCAAGGGCAGCATCGGGTTGCCCGGTTGCCAAACTGGTACCTACACCAAAAACGTCTATTGGTGCTTTTTGGTCCAGTAAACTTTTGATAAGGTATTCATCTAATTGATTAGAAACCACAATTTGCACTTCATGAAACCCTGCGTCATCAAGCATCTTACGGCCTCTTTTGGAAAGATAAGCCAGGTCACCGCTATCCAGGCGGATTGCCTGAAGTTGATGCCCTTTTTCTTTCATTTCTTTGGCTACCATAATTGCATTGGGAATACCGCTTTTCAAAGTATCATAAGTATCCACAAGCAATGTGCAATTATCCGGTTCTGATTCTGCAAACTTTCTAAAAGCCGTGAGTTCATTTTCATGGCTTTGGATAAATGAATGCGCCATCGTGCCGGAAACTTCTATATCATACATTTTTGCTGCATATACATTTGACGTGCTATCGAATCCACCGGCTATTGATGCCCGGCTTGCAGAAATTCCACCTAATGCCTGCGCCCTGCGCAATCCAAATTCACTGAGATGGCGATTGCCTGCTGCATACCTTACCCTTGCAGCTTTCGTTGCAATCAATGATTGGAAATTCAAATAGTTTAATAATAAAGTTTCTATCAATTGTACCTCAGCAAGACTGCCTTCTACCTGTAGTAAGGGTTCCAGCGGAAATGCAATTTCTCCTTCAGGCATAGAGCGAATGGTTCCTTTAAATTGAAAATCTTTCAGCCACGACAAAAAATTATCATCAAACCCTTTTTTGCGCAACCATTCGATTTCACTGGGATTAAAATGCAAACTTTCAATTACGGGTAATAATTCACCTAATCCACAAAAAATTACATAGCCTCCGGCATAAGGTAACTTCCGGAAAAAATAATCAAAACATGCAGGCACATCCTGTGTGCCATTCTTATAATAAGCCCGGGCCATAGCCAGCTCATACATGTCTGTATAAAATCCTGAATCGGTATGAATTGAAAAATTTTTATCTTCCATAATTTTAAATGTAAGGATTAATTCATTTTAAAAATGAAAAATTATTGGAAATGTAAATGAAACTTCCCGGTTTGTTACAATAAAAAAAAGCCATCCTTTTACAGATAGCCCTTTTTATACCCCAAAGAAAAAAAATTTTAACTGCAGCCCATGCTGTTACCGCAGTTCAAACATTTATAACAAGTCCCGCTGCGGATGGTAATGTGTCCGCAAGTATTACAGGCGGGAGCATCGCCCTGCATATTTTTAGCTGCCCGGTTTACAGAGTCCAAACCCTGGCTTTCTTTTTTTACATGTTCGGCCCTGTATGATTTTTGCGTATGTGCTTTAATGTTAGACGCACCGGTAACTCTTATTTCACTTAATTCCGGAATCCGCTCACCAATGGTTGGCGTATTTTCATCCCATGGTTTATTTCCAAGATTTTCCACTTCGGGCTTATCCAGCACATGCACCAGGTCATTCCTCCCCAGGTATTCATAAGCCAAAGACCTAAACATGAAATCTATAATAGAAGTAGTGGTTTTTATATTGGGATGCTCTACCATTCCGGATGGCTCAAAGCGGGTGAACACAAATTTTTCTACAAACTCTTCAAGAGGAACGCCATATTGCAATCCGATGGAAATAGCTATCGCAAAGCAGTTGAGCATACTGCGCATAGTAGCGCCTTCTTTGGCCATATCAATAAATATTTCTCCCAAGGTACCATCAGTGTATTCACCTGTTCTGAGAAACAATGCCTGGCCATTTATTTTTGCTTTTTGAGTAAAGCCCCTGCGTTTTGCGGGTAATGATCTGCGCTCAACGATCATTGCCAGTTGTCTTTTTAAGGAAGTATCAGCGCTGTTTTGTACCCGCTTATTTACTTCTTCCAAAAGATCATCAACTGTCAACTGGCTCATGTTTACCAATGCGGTTTCATGTTGCTTTTCGTCAGTTTCAGAATCTTCTGTTTCGGTATTTTTCTTCTTCTTGTCACTTTTATTGCTCAGGGGCTGTGATAATTTGGAACCATCACGGTAAAGCGCACACGCTTTTAATCCTAGCTTCCAGCTTAAAAGGTAGGCTTCTGCAATTTCCTTAATGGTTCCTTCATTAGGAAGATTAATGGTTTTGGAAATAGCACCACTTAAGAAAGGCTGGGCTGCAGCCATCATGCGTATATGACCGCTGTAATGAATATACCTTTCCCCGATGTTGCCGCATTTGTTGGCACAATCAAATACCGGCAAATGTTCGTCTTTTAAATAAGGAGCGCCTTCTACTGTCATAGTGCCGCAGATGTAAACATTGGCTTCCTCAATTTGTTCGTCAGTAAATCCCAACGCTTCTAATAAACTCCATTCAAAATTATTATAGTCTTCAGCTTTAAATCCCAAACGTTGCAAACATTCTTCACCAAGATTAAATGCATTGAATACAAATCCAATCTCAAATGCAGATGGTAAGGATGTTTCAATCTTTTGAAGATCATTTTCAGTAAAACCTTTTTTAGCAAGCGATTCAAAATTGATATGCGGAGCATTTTTCAAAGTAGCGTGACCTTTTGCATAATTTACTATTTCTTCAATTTCATTTTCAGCATATTTTAAATTGCGCAAAGCCTGCGGTACACTTTGATTAATAATTTTAAAATAACCACCGCCGCTTAATTTTTTAAACTTCACCAAAGCAAAATCAGGTTCTACCCCTGTAGTATCGCAATCCATTACCAGACCTATAGTTCCTGTGGGAGCAATTACTGTGGTTTGCGCATTTCTGTACCCATATTTTTCGCCCAATATCACTGCATCGTCCCATGCCTTTGTAGCTGCTTTCAATAAATAATCAGGGCAATATTTTGCATTAATTCCCTGTGGTTTTATTTCAATTCCTTCATACGCATCCATTGCATCGTATGCCGCAGCACGATGATTGCGCATTACACGAAGCATGTGCTTTTTATTTTCTTCATACCTGCTGAAAGAGCCAAGCTGGCTTGCAAGCTCAGCAGAGGTTTTGTAGGCAATCCCGGTCATTATTGCTGTAATAGCCCCGACAATGCCACGTGCCTGATCACTGTCATAAGGAATGCCACTTACCATCAACATACTTCCCAGGTTAGCAAAGCCCAAACCGAGAGTCCGGTAATCATAACTGAGTTGTGCCACTTCCTTACTTGGAAATTGTGCCATCAACACAGATATTTCAAGAACTGTTGTCCATAACCGAACCGTATATTCAAAACCGGGAACATCAAATGAATTATCATCTTCATTAAAAAATTTACGAAGATTTACAGAGGCAAGATTGCACGCCGTATTATCCAGGAACATGTATTCGCTGCATGGATTGCTGGCTCTTATTCTTCCACCTTCAGGGCAGGTATGCCATTCATTGATGGTAGTATCATATTGTGTTCCGGGATCGGCACAACGCCACGCTGCATAAGTAATTTCATCCCATAATTTTTTTGCTTTAATAGTTTTCATGGTACGCCCATCGCTTCTGGCTTTCAATTCCCAATCACCATCTTTTTCCAGTGTATGAAAAAATTCATTGGAGATACGTACAGAGTTATTGCTATTTTGCCCACTCACAGTTTTGTAAGCTTCTCCTTCATAATCGCTGGGATAACCGGCAGCGATCAAGGCACCTACTTTCTTTTCTTCTTCTACTTTCCAGTTTACGAAAGTTTCTATTTCAGGATGGTCAATATCAAGGCACACCATTTTTGCAGCGCGCCGGGTAGTTCCACCACTTTTGATAGCGCCAGCTGCCCTGTCGCCTATTTTCAAAAAACTCATTAATCCGCTGGAAGTACCGCCGCCACTTAATTTTTCGCCTTCGCCACGGATAGAACTAAAATTAGTTCCTACTCCACTTCCATATTTAAAAATTCTTGCTTCGCGAACCCATAAGTCCATAATACCACCATCATTTACCAGGTCATCTTTTACGCTTAGGATAAAACATGCGTGCGGTTGAGGACGCTCATACGCTGATGTTGATTTTTTTAATACGCCGTCTTTTGCATCCACAAAATAATGTCCCTGTGGTTTCCCGGTAATGCCGTACACTTCGTGAAGGCCCGTATTGAACCACTGGGGAGAATTGGGCACGCATGCCTGGTTTAAAATACAATAAATTAACTCGTCATAAAAAATTTGTGCATCTTCTTTCTTAGCAAAATAATGATTCCTTTCGCCCCATACCCGCCAGCAATGTGCCATACGATGGGCTACTTGTTTTACGGATGTTTCCCTTCCTGAGCTACCGTCAGGCTGAGGCACACCTGCTTTTCTAAAATATTTTTGTGCTAAAATATCAGTAGCAATCTGACTCCATTGCCTGGGCACTTCTACATTATCCATCTGGAAAACTATTTCACCGGTAGTATTTTTAATTACCGAAGTACGATAATCATATTCAAACATATCAAACGGAGAAATGTTTTCTTTTGTAAAATGCCGTGTGAAATGAAGGCCGGAAGAAGATTCTTTTTTTACTGACATCGGGTTAATAGTATTTTTGATTTAATTAATTCTTTTTTTTGTGAAGCGGGAGAACGAAAATATTTTTTCTCACCCACAAAATACGTTTCAAAATATCAACAGTCTGTGGATAAGAATAGTTAAAATATTTTAAAAGCAAGTCAGCATTGAGTTAACCGCTTTTTGCACATTGTGGGAATAAAATAAATTAGCATTTTAAAAAAACTTGGCATTAGGATTTTTTACTATAAGTGTTAAATAATTAATTATGAAAGCAGTAATTCAAAGAGTATCAAAAGCAAGTGTAACCATTGATAATACTATAAAATCTGCAATAAAAGTTGGTTTACTGGTATTCATTGGCATTGAAGACGCTGATACTGGTGAAGATATAAAATGGCTGAGTAACAGGATAGTAAACTTGCGTATTTTTGATGATGAAAATAAAGTACCTAACCTTTCTGTGAAAGATATAAACGGTGATATTTTAGTGGTGAGTCAATTCACTTTACACGCATCTACCAAGAAAGGAAACAGGCCTTCTTATTTAAAGGCAAGTAAAGCGGAAATTGCGATTCCTGTTTATGAAAAATTGATCATTCAGTTAGCAAATGATTTGGGTAAAAAAATATTTACGGGAGAATTCGGGGCCGATATGAAGATGGAATTATTGAATGATGGCCCGGTCACAATTTTGATAGACACTAAGAATAAGGAATAACTACTAATTGTACGGATTCGTTACCGGACCTTATGAATTTTTCTTTGTATTACTTTGTGTTTTTAGCGTAATTGCAGCAAAACAACTTTTATGGAAGATATTACTTTAAAACAAGCCCAGGAAAAAGTAGATCAATGGATTAAAACCGTTGGTGTAAGATATTTTAATGAACTCACCAATCTCGGAATCTTAATGGAAGAAGTGGGAGAATTATCAAGAATAATGGTAAGGAAATTTGGTGAGCAATCTTTTAAAGAATCCGATAAAGAAAAAGAATTATCAGATGAAATGGCCGATGTGCTTTGGATTTTAATTTGTCTGGCCAACCAAACCGGAGTTGATCTCACTGATGCCTTAAAGAAAAATCTTGAAAAGAAAAATGTGAGAGATGGAGGGAGGCATAAGGGGAATGAGAAGTTGAAGTAAAATATTTTATGAAGTTCCAATGGAATTATTTCAAATCTATTTCTACACCAGCGCCTCATACAACACCTCCACCGGATGCAATGCTCTGACACCAGTTCCATCTTTTACCTGGTGGCGGCAGCTTGTGCCCGTAGCAGCAATAATCACATCAGCGGCAGTGCTTCGTACTGTAGGAAACAAAACCAGTTCACCAATCTGCATAGATAAATCATAATGTTCTTTTTCAAAACCAAATGAACCCGCCATGCCACAGCAGCCTGAAGGAATGTTTTCTGCCGAATAATTTTGAGGCAATGACATCAATTTTAAAGAAGAAGCTACAGAAGACAATGATTTTTGGTGGCAATGCCCCTGAAGTTTGATGTGCCGCTTTTCTGCAGTAAACGAACTTTTTTTAATGTTTCCTTTATCTATCTCACCGGCAATAAATTCATCTATAATAAAAACATTTTTTGATAATTTCTTTGCTACCGAAAGATTTTCATCATCTGCCAAATCAATGTATTCATCCCTGAAAGTAAGTATAGCGCTGGGTTCTATGCCAATCAAGGGAATCTCTGGTGTAACAATTTTACTGAATATGGCAATATTTTTATTGGCTATTATTTTTGCCTTTCTCAACAAACCCTTCGACATCCATGCTCTTCCGCTTTCTTCGTGAGCAGTCATCATCACTTCATAACCCAGCTTTTCCAATAATAGAATGGCCTTAATTCCTATCTCCGCATCATTGTAGTTAGTGAATTCATCACAGAATAAATATACTTTTTTATTCTCCTGGCGACTATTACTATTACCTTTCTTTTCCCTTTTCTCAAACCATTTTCTCAAACTTGTTTTAGATAAAGTCGGCATTGACCTCTTTATTGCAAAACCAGAAACACGCTTTATTGTATTACTGATCCAGGGGGTAGTCATCATCCAGTTGTAAACGCCCGGAGCAATAGATCCCAATTTTGCTGACTTATTAAAATTCGCGATTAGTTTAGAGCGAAAAGGTACCCCGTTGGCATCGTAATATTGTTGAAGAAATTCGGCCTTTAATTTGGCCACATCTACACTTGACGGGCATTCTGATTTGCAACCTTTGCAGCTAAGACATAGATCCATCACCTCATAAATTTCTTTGTGATCAAACCGGTTCATCTTTGTAGAATTGGTTAGAAATTCCCTTAGAATATTGGCTCTTGCTCTTGTAGTATCTTTTTCATTTTTGGTAGCCATATAAGAAGGGCACATAGTACCACCAGACAAATGAGTCTTGCGGCACTCACCTGTACCATTGCATTGCTCTGCGTGCTGAAGTATGTCCTGGTTATGGAAGCGGAATACGGTTTTAAACTCCGGCGTTTTTTGCCCCGGCGTATATCTGAGCATCGTATTCATCGGTGGCGTATCCACAATTTTATTCGGATTAAAAATATTATCAGGATCCCACGTGTGTTTAATACTTTCAAATAATCCGTAATTTTTTTCACCCACCATTTGTTTTATAAATTCGCCGCGAAGCCTGCCATCACCGTGTTCACCGCTTAAAGATCCCTTGTATTTTTTTACCAAATCCGCAATTTCCTGAGCTATAATTCTGAAGAGATGATTGCCTTCTGCAGTCTTTAAATTAATAATAGGTCTCAAATGTAATTCTCCCGATCCTGCGTGTGCATAATGAACAGAATATAAGCCATATTTCTTCAGAATTTTATTGAAGTCTTCGATGTAAGCAGGGAGATCATTTGTATCTACCGCAGTATCTTCAATCACGGGGACGGCTTTTTCGTCGCCGGGCAAATTGGCCAGCAAACCTAAGCCTGCCTTGCGAAGCGTCCATATTTTTTTAGTGTCATCACCAAATAATAACGGAAAATGATATCCCAAACCTACATCGCGCATTTCTCTTTCACAGGCATCTGCAGTCTCCAAAATACCCCCATGCGTAGGCGCAGAAAATTCTATTACCAAAACAGCCGCCGGATCTCCTTTTACAAAAAAACGGTTTTTGCTTTGTTCAATATTTTCTTTGGTACATTCTAAAATATAGTGATCAATTAATTCGCTGGCCAGTGGTTTATACTTTAAAGCAATAAGATTCGCCCGCAAGGCATCATCAATAGAATTAAAATGAACACATAAAAGTCCGGATCCTGAAGGAGGCAACGGGACGACATTTAATTTTATTTCGGTAATAAATGCCAGTGTGCCCTCAGATCCGGCGATTAATTTACAAAAATTAAAATCCTCTTTCCCTGCTACAAAAGGAGCCGTTTCTAATAAAATGTCCAGCGCATAACCGGTGTTTCTTCTTTCTACGCTTTTCTTTGGAAATTGATTTCTTATTTCCTGCTGGTTATCATAATTGCTCAAAAGGCTTCTTACATTTTTATAAACTGCTGATTCCAAATTATTGCCTTCGCATTTTTCATGAAATTCATCAAGGCTTACGGTTTTAAATACGGCGTCGCTTCCATCGCTCAGTAATACATTCACTTCCAGTAAATGCTCTCTCGTACTTCTGTACACAATTGAATTGGAACCGCACGAATTGTTGCCCACCATACCACCCATCATAGCACGGTTTGCTGTAGATGTTTCGGGACCGAAATATAAACCATACGGTTTTAAAAACATATTCAGTTCATCCCTGATAACGCCGGGTTGTACACGTACCCAATGCGCTTCTTTATTTAATTCAATTATTTGTATAAAGTTTTTGGAAACATCCACCACAATACCATTACCCACCACCTGTCCTGCCAAAGAAGTACCGGCAGTTCTTGGAATGATTGAAGTATGATTTGTTTTGGCAAATGAAATTAGTTTTTTCAGATCATCAACAGATGCTGGAATCGCTACGGCCAAAGGTTTTTCCTGGTAAGCCGAGGCATCTGTGGCATATAACATTCGCATCGTATCATCCATGTATAATCGCCCTTCTAACTGTTGTGATAATTCTTTCAACTCTTCGTCCATAAAATATTATTCTTTATAAAATTGTAAAGCTAAAATGTTTTAAAAAGGCAGAAAAAGTTATAGTAAATTTTTCTTAGACAGAATGTTATTTGTAGAGAAAACATCAGTAAATTTCATTTACGACTTGCAAATTACCTTGAGCCAGTCTGTCGAATAATTTGGGAATAAGCAAAGCTAAAGTTTCGCGCCGGTTGTTGACAGCGCAAAACACAAATATAATCAGAGGGATATCTTTTAGATTCTGCTGATAGGAAAGGTTACGGTCAACAGTTACAAATAGTTCAAAATTATTATCTACCATAAGCTTCAACAAATTTCCATTCTTCTCTCCCAACCAACCTTTTTCGCGTACCGTCCAGACCTCATTGTTTGCACCAAAATCGCTTTTTAGCTTCCGGGGCAAACTTTCGTCAAGCAAAATTTTCATGCAAAACTTTTTCAGTTGTCAAGCTACTTTTAGCCATTTTTAAAACCGCAAGAGCAGCATCCTTAGATACTGAAGGGAAATCATCAAGAAATTCATTCAGGTCTTCACCTCCCTCAATATAATCAAAAAGGTTTTGAACAGGTACCCGTGTTCCAGCAAATACAGGAGTTCCGCTCATGATTTCGGGGTCAATGCTAACTTGTCCGTATAACATAATAATTAATTTATTCTAAAACGAAGTTACAAAATTTCCAGGAAGCTTGCTATTTGAAAACGATTTCACGCCCATTTACAGTTATTATATTTTTCCTTCTAAATTTGCCCGATGAAAATATTGCTCTTATACTTAAAACCCTATAAATGGCTGATTGCCTTAGCGCTGTTTCTTGCCACTATGAACCAGGTATTTTCTTTATTTTCTCCATGGATTGCCGGAAGAATACTTGATTTATTTGCCAATCATCCTCATATTTTTCCTGATAAAACTCCCAGAAATGAGCACCAGTTTTTTTTTGGCGAAGGTCCATATCATGGCTTGTTATTTTTCCTGATGCTGTTGATAGGCACGGCTATGGTAAGTCGCATAGCCAAAGCTTTCCAGGATTATTTTGGAAATGTGTTGATACAAAAATTCGGCGCTACCATTTTTACTGATGGACTAAAACACAGTATGCGCTTGCCTTACCAGGATTTTGAAGATCAGAGCAGTGGTGAAACTTTATCAATTTTAACCAAGGTAAGAGCCGATACAGAAAAATTTATCACCAATTTTATTAATGTCTTTTTCGTCATTATTGTTAGCATTATTTTTATTTCCGTTTATGCGTTCAAACTGAATTGGATGATTATGCCTGTGTATGTAATTGGTATTTTAGCGATTGCAATTGTTACCAGCCTGCTTAGTAAAAAAATAAAAGTTATTCAAAAAACAATTGTTGCCGAAACCAATTCCCTGGCAGGCACCACGACTGAATCTTTAAGAAATATTGAACTGGTAAAAAGCCTGGGCTTAACCAACCAGGAAGTAAACCGGCTTAATAATAACACGTTTAAAATATTGAAACTCGAATTACGTAAAGTAAAAAGTATTCGAACACTAAGTTTCATCCAGGGAACGATGGTTAACTTTTTACAACAGTTAATTACATTTACTTTGTTGTGGCTTATTTTCAAAAATTCTATTACGCCAGGTCAATATCTATCGTTGACTTTTTATGGATTCTTTCTTTTTGGGCCAATGCAGGAAATTGGCAACATCATTATCTCTTATCGTGAGGCAGAAGCTTCCTTAAATAATTTCCATGACCTGATGGAAAAAGCTCCGGAAATAAAACCAGCAAAGCCGGAAACAATACAACAAATAGAAGAACTTGAATTCATCAATGTTTCATTCAAACATCAATCGGCTCAACAACCTGCTTTAATGGATATAAATTTTAAAGTGAAAAAAGGAGAAACGATTGCGTTCGTAGGCCCTTCAGGGTCAGGCAAAACGACCTTAGTAAAACTTTTGGTTGGTTTGTATATCCCCAGAAATGGAGAAATTTTATATAATAAAATAAACAGGGAAAACATTGATTTTGATGAATTAAGAAAACAAATTGGATTTGTAACACAGGATACACAATTGTTTGCAGGCACGATAAGAGAAAATTTACTTTTTGTAAATCCATCAGCTACAGACGAAGAAATTCTGGACGTGCTAAAAAAGGCATCCTGCAATACATTATTAGCCCGCGCTGATAAAGGCCTTGACACACTAATTGGCGAAGGTGGAGTAAAAGTTTCTGGTGGAGAAAAGCAACGTTTGTCCATTGCAAGGGCGTTGCTACGAAATCCTTATTTATTAATTTTTGATGAAGCTACTTCCTCACTGGATTCATTGACAGAAGAAGAAATTACCAATACTATTAAACATGTTTCTTCACAAAAAGAACAGATCACTATTTTGATTGCACACCGGTTAAGTACCATCATGCACGCAGATAGAATTTATGTTTTAGAAAAAGGAGAAATCATTGAAACCGGAAACCATAGCCAATTGCTTGCTAAAACAGGTTTATATTACGCTATGTGGCGGCAACAGATCGGTGAAAGAAAGAAATCGGTTATACAACCGGAATTGGCTAATTAAGCATTGGGCGTTGCCTAATGCTAAAATATTCCGCCCACTTCCGTGTCTCATCTGGTTTTCATTGCCGGGCTTTTGCCGGAACACAAATAGAAATCTGAATAATTTCCTGCCATAAAGCTGCCCGGATGACTGGTCTGACGGGGATGCACTCCGGTGGGGTTTGTTTACTGCAAGAACATTTCTTCACTTATTTATTACCCATTTCTTTATTTCTTATTTCCATTTCCAAAAGGAATATTTACCCTTATACTAAAGTTTCTTCCCATATTATAAATCCCATCATGCCCTGTAAAATTTCCCGGGTAAGGTTCAAAATATTTTAGCCGGTTGAGGCCCGATTGATACGCCACATTCATTAAATTATTTCCTAAGAATGAAATATTAAGAAACGGTTTTCCTTTTTTATTCAGGATATCCGTACCGAATCCTGCACCCAATAATTGATATCCTGCAGTTGGTGTTTCCGTGCCATTTTCCAGGTAGGCTCTGTTTTGCCTTGCATATATTTCAAATTGAACTTTTACAAAAGCGTTTGCAAAATGATTCCCTACCTTTTTGATATTAGCTCTTAATTCGGAAAGAGTATGCAATGGGGGAATGTATGGCAAATACTTAGCGCTGTCAGAGAGTTTAGTTTCTCCGGACACCCCTTCATTAGTGCCGTAAACTACGGAAAGTGAATTTTCAAAATGAAGCCAATCCCATGGATGAGGATGAATATCTATACTTAATTCGCCACCATATAAATCCGCTCTTGACGCCACAAATTTAAAAGTCTGGTTCCCGGGAACTATTACAGAATCCCCTCCTGCAGTATTCAAAAGTTTTTCATCGTAAATATAATTTTGAATGTTATTATTAAAAACATCTGCATTTATCGAAACATGTGTTGAATTGAATTCAAGTCCCAAATCCTCCTGCAAACTAAATTCGGGTTTAAAATCAGGATTTCCTATCTGGTACATATTGGTTCCCGGATGAACGCCATTAGAAGAAATTTCAGAAATATTTGGCGCTCTGTAACCTCTGCCAATATTAGCTTTCAAATTAAATTGTTTATTAATCTTGTAGGACATACCAAAGCTGCCACTGGCGCCTGAGAAGTTATGTTTGTAAGAAGAAAATGGATGGGCGGCTCCCACTGTATCGGCACCATAAACTGGAATGGAAAAATCAGGAAACGCACCATCCATAGTATATAATCCTTCATTTTGAAAATCCCTTACATCGTATCTTATGCCACCGGCAATATCAAGGTTACCTATTGTTTTCTTTGCAAAAATAAATGGTCCCAGATCGAATTGATGATAAGATGGAATGATAAATTCTGTGCCACTCGTTACATTATTGGTTTGATACATTCCATTAATTCCGGTGGTGAGGCTAAATCCATTCGTTTCGTGAAAATAATATTTAAGATCATAAATGTATGTATTCAACTTAAGGAATAATCCTGGAATTTCCGGCTGCTGTGGATGGCTATATTCCCTACGGACGTCTCTTTCAAAAGCGACGTTAAGTGTTAATCTATCTCTACCTATAAAAAAATTATTAGTGTTATAGGCTGTATAATGTTGCACAAGCTGATGCAGGGGAGTTATTTCATAAGAATTTAATTCCGCATTGCTCACTATTGGCCTGAAAATATCCGCATCTGTAATTTGTTTTGTAAATCTTCTCGTTGCAGAATCGCGGCTGCCATCAGGTATTTCCTGCAAATCATTATACATAGAAAGCCCGAGGCGGCTGTAGCCCCAGTTTTTATTGACACCCACGTTTGCAGAAGCATCCGTCTCTGCAAATCCGGTGTTATAAACCCTGCCATCGTATTTGTCTTTATAATTGGTAGCCATTTTATGAGTAAATGTTCCGCCCCAGTTATAATCATTGGTATGCCCAGCGATGCTTGCAGAATTTTCTATAAGCCTGTTATTGGTTTGATATTCTGTAAGGATATTCCCAATTATTTTTCCCTGCGGAGGAGGGTTTGCCGGCAGCAGATTTACAACACCAGCCATAGCATCTGAGCCGTAAATCAGGCTGGCAGGGCCTTTCACTATCTCTACTCTATTTACTGTGTTCTGATCTACTTCAATGCCATGTTCATCGCCCCATTGCTGGCCCTCCTGTCTTACTCCATCAAACAAAGTAAGGATTCTGTTAAAACCAAGCCCGCGTATAAAAGGTTTTGACACATTGGGGCCAGTAGTTACTTCACTTATTCCGGGCACTTTTGCAATAGCGTCAATAATATTGGTACTCAGATTCTGCTGAAGAAATTGTTTGTTGATTGAAACAATTGGAATAGGATTTCTTTTGATGGATGTAGCTCTGGAAGAACCGGTTATTACGATCTCATTTTCTTCCGTAACCGCAATTATCATCGAAAAATTTTGAGTTTTATTTTGATTAAACTCAATATTTTGAAGAATGGTTTTATAACCTATATATTTTATTTCTACAAGAAAAGTTCCAGTTGGAATATCATTGATTTGAAAATTGCCGTTGGCATCCGCGATACTCCCATTTCTGAGGTCAGAAATATAAACCGAAGCACCGGCAAGCGGCACACCTTTAGCATCCGTTATTTTTCCGGAAAGAGAATACCTCGCGGATCTTTTTTGTGCATGTACCTGCGTTGATAAAAAAACACAGACACATATTGTAAGAATAAACTGAAATGTTTTCATTTGAAAAATTTAAAGAGAGCAATTCATTTAAAAATGAATTTTGCTATAGCAAATAATAAATAATAAAAGAGCGGTCTTTTATTAATGAAATAAATTTTTTGTAATCATTATTATGCCATAGATGGAGGGCCTCTTAATCCAAAAGAAATGGATTGAGAAAAAACATTTGTAGAAATACCTGCCAAAGTATATTCAGTAAATGCAGGTAAAAGAGGATTTATCAATATTATATTCTCAAAAGTATAAGGAGCTATTACCACATTGCTTTCGCAATGGCAGTTAATACCTGATGCATTAAGTTGCGGAGAATTGGAATCAGTTAATGTTTTGCTGACAAAATCTACATGATTTGCAAACAGTTTATGCAAATATTTTGTAGGTGTATTGCTTAAAGTAAAAATTGCCAGCAACCCAACTGCAATAGATTTTCTTATGTAAATTTTCCTTTTATACAATCTCGCTGATTAATGATTTTGCAAATGTAGAACTTTCTATTTTAGAGACACTTAAATGTTTACTAAATTTTAATAAACCCCGAAATCTTTAAAATTAGGAACGGGTTTTGCCTATAACTTATTATACTGTAACTATTAATTATTAATCATTTAAAAACATTTATTATGCCAATTGTTAAAGTAATTGAGGTAATTGCTTCATCTGAAAAAAGTTTTGACGATGCTATTCAAAATGCGGTAAAAGAAGTTTCAAAAACTGTCAAGAACATTGATTCTGTTTATGTAAAAGATTTTAAAGTGCATGTAAAGGATGAAAAAATAACTACTTATGGCGTTATTTGCAAAGTCTCTTTCAGAGTAGGAGAAAAATAAATTCTTCCCTAACCCGTTCTAATGAAGGGAGTTTCATAGCTCTCTTTATTTTTTAACATACTTTTCCGTGAAGCTTTTATATAAATCTGTTTACGGTTTATATGTTGTTCGTAATTTGCAAACCTTTAAAATCTATTTAATTTTATTCAAATTAAAATGTTACAAACTGCAGAAGATATCCGCCTGCTGAATGAAAAAATAAATCATTCCGCTTCTTTTATTGATAAGATCCATGCTGAAATCGGTAAAATTATTATCGGCCAGAATCACATGGTTGAAAGGTTATTAATTGGCCTTTTGAGTAATGGACATATTTTATTGGAAGGAGTTCCCGGCCTCGCAAAAACACTTTCCATAAAATCGCTGGCTAGCACGATTAATGCAAAATTCAGCCGTATCCAGTTTACCCCTGATCTTTTACCTGCCGATGTGATCGGTACAATGATCTATAATCAACAGAAAAATGAATTTGTCGTTCGCAAGGGCCCCATATTTGCCAACTTTATTCTGGCAGACGAAATAAACCGGGCTCCCGCAAAAGTACAAAGCGCTCTCCTGGAAGCCATGCAGGAAAGACAGGTAACTATAGGCAACGATTCTTATTTATTAGAAGAGCCTTTTTTGGTATTGGCCACACAAAATCCTATTGAGCAGGAAGGCACCTATCCCTTACCGGAAGCACAGGTGGACCGGTTCATGTTGAAAGTAATTATTGATTATCCTACAAAATCGGAAGAACAGGCCATCATACGTCAAAATGTTTTGAAAATGCAACAGCCACGCATAAACGCAGTTGTCTCGTCATCAGAAATATTGAATGCACGCCAGCTAGTACGCGAAGTATATATGGACGAAAAAGTAGAGCAGTATATTATTGATATTGTATTCGCTTCCCGCTATCCCGATAAATATAACTTACCCAAAATAAAACCACTGATTTCCTATGGCGGTTCGCCACGTGCAAGTATTAACCTGGCATTGGCTGCAAAAACGTATGCCTATTTGAATAAACGAGGCTATGTAATTCCTGAAGATGTGAGAAATATATGCAGAGATGTATTGCGCCATCGTATTGGC
Organism: Hanamia sp.; assembly: GCA_036509335.1. Taxonomy (GTDB): domain Bacteria; phylum Bacteroidota; class Bacteroidia; order Chitinophagales; family Chitinophagaceae; genus Ginsengibacter. The sequence goes on along the minus strand of DATCFT010000044.1, from coordinate 73,964 downwards.
CTTACTTATGAAGCAGAAGCAGAAAATGTAAATGTAGAAATGATCATTGATGAAATATTAAAAGCGGTGAATGTGCCGTAGAGGTTCAGGCGTCAGGCATGAGCTATCAGCTATCAGCTTTTGAGCCTGTACCAACAAACCATTTAACCATTTAAGAAAGTTTAAGAAAATCACAGTAAACAAATAAATAATAAAGATTTCGATTCAGGTATGTGAAGAAACAATTTAGCAATTCAACCATTTAACCCATTAACCATTTAACCATTTAACCATTGCCTTTAACCACCGCCGAAATAATAAAAAAAGTAAAAGAACTGGAGATCATCAGCAAGAAGATCACCACGCAGCTTTTTACAGGCGAATATCATTCCGCTTTCAAAGGAAAGGGAATGCGGTTCAGAGAAGTGAGAGAATATTATCATGGTGATGATGTAAGATTTATTGACTGGAATGTAAGCGCCCGGTATGCCCATCCTTTTACCAAAGTTTTTGAAGAAGAAAGAGAACTTACTGTAATACTTTTAGTGGATATAAGCGCCAGTTCTATGTTTGGTACTGTACATCAGAACAAAAAAAACATGATTACTGAGATAGGTGCTGTACTTACATTCAGCGCTATCAATAACAATGATAAAGTAGGTGTTATATTTTTTAGTGATAAAATAGAAAAATATATCCCACCCAAAAAAGGGAAGGAGCATGCGCTTTTTATAGTACGGGAGTTGCTTATGGCAACACCTAAGCAAACAGGAACCAGTATCCGTGAGGCTTTGAATTTCTTTTCAAGATCCAACAATCAAAAAAGCATCGCATTTATAATGAGCGATTTTATTGATGAAAATTATGAACACCGGTTACGTTCTTTAGGCCAAAGGCATGATATTATAGGTCTAAAGGTCTATGACAAAATGGACAGCCTTCTGCCGGATATCGGAATGGTAAAAGTAAGCGACCTTGAAACACAAAAGACGCAATGGCTCAATACATCCGATGCTATGGTAAGATATACTTACCATCAGAATTTTATAAATCAGAGTACCATCAGTAAAAATATATTTAAAAAAGCTGGCGCTCAATTATTGCATATCCGCACAGATGAAGATTATGTGAAAATTTTGCAACATTTTTTTAAAAGAAGAAAAAAAATCCATTAGCTCGAATTGAAGAATTGTGATTATAATATGAAGTTTGTTATTACTGGTTTAAACATTTTTATTTTGTGTTTGGCACAAAATATTTTTGCCCAATCGCCTGTTATAAAAACAACCGTTGACAAAAATAATATTCTCATAGGCCAGCAAATAAATTATCGGGTATCCACTTCAATGCCTGATAATACTTACAGGCTTGGTTGGTTTACAATGCCTGATAGTTTGGGTAATTTTATAACTATTACTAAAAATAAAATTGACTCAACTCCTTCCAACGGGAATTTAAATTTCAGCCAGGATATTGTAATAACAAGTTTTGATTCGGGACGGCAGGTAATTCCTCCGCTGGCTCTTTCCGTATCTACCCTTGATGGAGATTCTACTTTTAATATTTATACCGATTCCATTCCTGTGAATGTGTCTTATTCGCCAACAGATAGCATTGTGCCTTTTCACGATATAAAAACTATTATTGAAGTGAAAAAAACATTTCCATTGTGGGCATGGATATTGGCGGGAGTAGGAGTAGTTTTGTTAATAATTTGGATATTGTTCCTGCTGAAATTTTTCAAAAAGAAAAAAGGTACTGTTGTTTTTGAATCCAAATTGGCGCCGTATGATGAAGCTATGCAATCGTTATCTGAACTCGAAAAGGAAGATCTGGTTCAAAATAACCAGGTAAAAGAATTCCATTCCAGGTTGACTGAAATTTTTAAACGATACTTATCAAGAAAAACAAATTCGTATCAAATGCATCTTACTACTGATGAATTATTAATAGAATTAAACAATCTTGATTTATCAAAAGACCATGTAGCAGCATTTGCCAATTGCCTTCGAATGGGTAATGCGGTAAAATTTGCCCAATATATTCCTCCTGCCTATGAAAATGAAAAATGTTTTTCCCAGACAAAGGAAATGATAACAGCCATCAATAATATTGTAAATAAAAAGCCCGAAAATGATCTTTGATTATTTAAACAATATTTCTTTTGGGCAACCGTGGTTATTGTTGCTTTTTATCATCATTCCTTTATTGATTTATTGGAAATTCAGTAAAGGGAAAAAACAGGTGGCCGCCATGGGAATTTCATCTATAAAAGGATTATCTAATTCAAGATCATGGAAAAATACAGTTCAGCAATTCCCTTTTATTTTCAGGTTGCTTGCTTTAAGTTGTATTATCATTGCGCTGGCACGTCCTCAAACAAAATATGATGAAACACAAACAGAAGGTGAAGGGATAGATATCATGTTATGTATTGATGTAAGCGGGAGTATGACCTCACAGGATTTTACACCTAACCGGATGGAAGCTGCCAAAAAAGTTGCTGAGGATTTTGTAAACAGCCGCCCTAATGACCGAATTGGCGTAGTAATATTTGCAGGCGAAAGTTTTACCCAATGCCCTCTCACTACTGATCATGCTGTATTAATATCCCAGATTTCACAAATAAGAAATGGATTATTAGAAGATGGAACTGCCATCGGATCCGGATTAGCAACTGCTGTGGATCGCCTGAGAAGCAGCAAAGCAAAAAGCAAAGTAATTATTCTTCTTACCGATGGCGTAAATAACGGAGGACTGATAGATCCTAATACGGCCATGGAAATTGCAAAAGCTTTTAAAATAAAAGTATATACGATAGGTGTAGGTACTGATGGTTATGCGCCCACGCCGGTAAGTACTCCATTGGGAATCGTAATGCAAAATCAAAAAGTATCCATTGACGAAAAGTTGCTGCAAAACATTGCCGCCCAAACAGGTGGGGAATATTTCAGGGCTACCGATAATAATAGCCTTGAAAATATTTATAAGGAAATAGATAAAATGGAAAAATCAAAACTAGAGATCACTACATTCCATCGTTATTCTGAAAAATTTTATCCTTTTATATTTGCCGCAATGGCTTTACTTTTAATAGAAATTATTTTAAGATACACACTGTTTAAAAAGTTTCCTTAAGCAATCAGCTTTGAGCAATCAGCAATCAGCAATCAGCTATCAGCTATCAGCTATCAGCTATCAACTATCAACTATGAGCTATCAGTAAACAAACGAATAATTCAAATTTCTATTTAAACTAATCAACTAATCAACCAATCAACCAATCAACCAATTAACCAATCAACTAATTAACCCTTCCTCATGAAAGCTTTAGTTTACAAATCAACAGGAAGCTGGTATATAATTAAGAATGAAAAGGGAGAAGTATATAATGCCCGGATTAAAGGAAAATTTAAAATAGATGACATCACCTCTACTAATCCTATTGCTGTAGGGGATGTAGTAGAAGCAGATATTGAAGAAGGAGACGAATCAATTGTGATTTCCAAAATTTATGAAAGAAAGAATTATATCACGCGCCAATCGCCTCATAATAAACACCTGCACCATATAGTAGCCGCCAATCTCGATCAGAGTATTTTACTGGCAACATTAAAAGATCCCAAAACATCAGCCGGTTTTATGGATCGTTTCTTAGTGGCGTCTGAAGCTTATCATGTGCCGGCTATTATTGTATTTAATAAGACGGATCTCTACAAAGAAAAAGAAAAGGTGAAGTTTGAAAACATCCGGTCAATCTATGAAAAAATTGGCTATCCGGTTTATTCAATGAGCATCAATCAAAATTCTGGTATCAAAGAAGTAAAGGAATTATTAAAAGATAAAACCACTTTACTCAGCGGTCATTCAGGTGTTGGAAAGTCATCATTTATCAATTCTATTCTACCGGAAAATATCAGTAAAACCCAGGAAGTAAGCGAATGGAGTGGTAAAGGATTGCACACAACTACATTTGCTGAAATGTTTGACCTTCACTTTGGAGGAAAAATAATTGACACCCCGGGAATGAGAGAATTTGCTATGATGGATATAGAACCACATGAACTTTCACATTATTTTCCGGAGATGAAAGCGCTTATCAATAATTGCCGTTTTAATAATTGCATACATATTGAAGAGCCGGGCTGTGCTGTAAAAATAGCTGTGGAAGAAAATAAAATCTCTACTGAACGGTACTTCAGTTATTTGAACATCCTTGATAGTATTGATAATAAAAAATGGTAATTGTTAAAGAATTCATTCACTACTTTAAACCATTGAAAAATTCTTCAATAGTTCCTCATTTATTTCCCCACATACACTCCCCCTCAACATCTCTTTTGTAAATTTGCAGCTATGCAGGAATATTTACAGGGATTGAATGATGCGCAACGCGAAGCAGTATTGCATCGCGATGGGCCGATAATGATTGTAGCAGGTGCGGGAAGCGGAAAAACAAAAGTTTTAACTACCAGGATTGCGCATTTGATGGCAAACGGAGTTGACGCTTTTCAAATTCTCGCACTCACTTTTACCAATAAAGCAGCTGCGGAAATGAAAGAAAGGGTAATTCATATCCTGGGAAATAATGAGGCAAGAAATCTTTATATTGGAACTTTCCATTCAGTTTTTGCAAGAATCTTAAGAGCTGAAGCTGATAAACTCGGTTACCCCAGGAACTTCACTATTTATGACACGGATGATTCCAAAAGTGTAGTAAAAACTGTTATTAAGGAATTGAATCTGGATGATAAGCATTATAAACCTTCTACAGTTTTCAATAGAATATCAAGTGCTAAAAATAGTTTAATAACTCCCGATGAATACATGAACGATTATGGATTGCAACAGGAAGATATGCGTGCCAATCGTCCCATGATTGGCCAAATTTATACTGCCTATTGTAACCGATGTTTCAAAAACGGAGCAATGGATTTTGATGATTTATTGCTGAAGTTTTATCAATTATTAAGTACACACCCTGAAAGCCTGAGTAAATACCAGCGCAAGTTTAAATACATCTTGATTGATGAATACCAGGACACCAATACTTCGCAATATCAAATTATAAAACTACTCGGCGCTATGCATGAGAATGTAGCTGTAGTTGGAGATGACGCGCAAAGCATTTATAGTTTTCGCGGAGCAACTATTGAAAATATTTTAAGATTTCAAAAAGATTATGACGAAGTAAAAGTGGTAATGCTGGAGCAAAATTATCGTAGTTCGCAAAACATTCTGAACGTTGCCAATGAAATAATCAGCAATAATAAAGGACAGATTCCTAAAAAATTATGGACTATCAATGATGAAGGAGAAAAAATAAATTTAGTACGCACTGCTACTGATAATGATGAAGGAAAATATGTGGCTGATGCTATCCAGGAGCAGAAATTACGCAACCATTACCGTAACAGCGATTTCGCTATTTTATATCGCACTAATGCACAAAGTAGAAGTTTTGAAGAAAGCCTCCGGAGGATGAATATCGCTTACCGTATTTATGGCGGTATTAGTTTTTATCAAAGAAAAGAGATCAAAGACTTTTTAAGTTATCTGCGCGTGATCATGAATCCGAATGATGAGGAAGCACTGAAAAGAATTATCAATTATCCGGCAAGAGGAATAGGAAAAACAAGCTTGGAAAAAGCAGTTCTTTTTGCAAACCAAAATAACATTTCCATGTGGAATGTGCTGGAACGCGCTGCTGAATTCGGTTACAGAGCTTCTACGCTGGAGATCATCACCAACTTTGTGATCATGATAAAAATGTTTCAAAGTGAATTGCAAAAGAAAAACGCTTATGATCTTGCGATCCTGGTAGGCAAGCAAACTGCAATAGTGAAAGATCTTTTTAATGATAAAACTACGGAGGGGCTTGCACGTTATGAAAACTTACAGGAGTTATTAAACTCAATAAAAGAATTTACAGAAACACCTACAGATGATGGGGAATTGCTTGATAAAAGCCTGGGAAGTTATTTGCAACAAATAACTTTATTGACCGATGCCGACAATGATAAAGGCGAAAGCGATGTGGTAAAATTAATGACAATCCATGCGGCAAAAGGATTGGAATTTCCTGTAGTATTTGTAGGTGGCCTTGAAGAAACCTTGTTTCCAAATGCAATGGCAATCAATACGCGCGAAGAATTAGAAGAAGAAAGGAGGTTATTTTATGTTGCCATCACACGGGCCAAAAAAAGATTATGGCTTACCTACGCCAACAATCGGTATCGTTTTGGAAACCTTACGCAAAATGACCCCAGCAGATTTATTGACGAGCTTCCGGATGAACGGATTGACAAATCTTTCGCCGGCGGAAATATGCGTAACAATCAAACCAATCATTGGAATGCTTTTGATAAACCAAAATATCAATTTAGCCCCGATAGAAAAGAAGTAAAAACCGAGAAACCGGCTTACCTTGTTTCTACACCGGTTATAAAAATAAAAGAGCATATTCCTACTCCCGGTTTTGCGCCAAGCGATACAAGCAATTTACAAACGGGGCAAAAAATTGAGCATCAGAAATTTGGCTTTGGCGAAGTGATAAAAATGGAAGGGGCTGCTCATAATCCTGTAGCTACGGTGAAGTTTGAAAATAACGGCGAGAAGAAAATTATGTTGAATTATGCTAAGTTGAGGATTGTGGAGTAAAAAATCATTCTTAAACAAATTTCATTCAAGGATTTTAATCTTGAAATTTATGTGGATTAACCATTTTCAATCCTTTAATATTTGCAAAATCCTTTTCGTTATTAGTAATAATAGTATAGCCGTAAGCAAGAGCTGTTGCGGCAATAATAGCATCTGGTGTTTTAATTTTTTTGCCTTTACGAAGGTTTACACATTGGGTAATGACATCAGGGGTAATTTCTAAAACGATACTATCACTAATAAAATCTTTTACTTTTTGCTCAGTAGCTGAATCTGTTTTCCAACAAAGCAATTCTATTTGGGTAATAATAGAAAGATTAGGAATAGCATCAATGGCATTATCCATCAAAACCATACCGGCAGCAGAAAAAGCAGCAGAAAAGTAATCAGACACAACATTAGTATCAATTAAATATTGTTCCATTCGCTGCGCATTTGTTGTATATGTTCGTTTAATTTTTTCCCTTGTTCTTTGGTGATAATGCCTTTGTATTTTTCAGACAATTTTTCCTTAACTGCAATTTCATTTTCTTTTAATACCTTTATTAATTTAAGCTCTTCCAATTCATGCAAAAGGCCTGCTGCTCTTTGATTGGTAAGTTGAATAAGCATAGTATCCATGTTCTAAAGTATTTAAATAGAGTAAAAGTTGATGTTTAAATTATTCGTCATTTTAAAATCTTTTTAAAACGATGAATAATAATACCAAATTTACTAAAAAAAAAGTAAGCCATCTTGAATTATGTAAAGTTTATTATTCAACTTTATCCTAAACATCATAGAACTCAAAATACATACCTAAATACAATGCCAACTGCAAAGATTTTATAGGGGGAACCATTGACAACACCGACAAAATAAATGGGCAGCGTATAAGGCAGTGTTCCCTGGAGAGCAATATTTATAGAATGATTGATTTTCAATCCTACCTCCGGGTTAAAAGTAAATTTGATCAACGTCGCAGGACTTTTCATTTTCGAAATATAAGGGTCATACATACGAGTTACCTGATAATCAAAAATAAAATCTAACCCAAACTGCAAGGCTGCATAAACCCTAATATTGGATTTTTTTACAAAAGTGTAGCCCGGTCCCAGTTTTACACTCAGCAAAGTAGCATGGGTTTTATATCCCAATGCATTTGGCTGGCTAAAATTATTGTCAAGGACGCTGAAAGCAAGTGAGGGCTGAAAAAAAAGCTTACCAAAATTTCTTTGGCTGTACAATCTCATTCCTATTTCTACAGAAGGCGCTAAAGAGGTTTGGTGACCATTGAACCCATAAGAAGTCCCATTGTCATAATCAATAGTTCCAAAGTTGCCATGCACGTCCACGCCAGCAAACATTTCATTGGGATATTTATTACGTTTTTTTTCAGTTGCATTTACCTTATCGTTAAAAATATTTGCAAAAAAATTAATCAGTGCGTCCTCTTTATAAACAAGGCCATTTATTTTATCCATTTTATTTGCCGCATTTATATCTTTCAATTGACTAAGGATGTAAAGCTTATATCCATCATCAGTATATACATGACCATCATCATCTGCATACTGATAATATTCAAGCTCTTTCAGCGTATCATTTTTACTTAGAAAAAAATTGGTTCTTTTGCTATCAATAAATTTGTAAAGGGTAAACTCCCTATACTGATATATCTTTCTTAGAAAAGCATTTATATGCTCAGTAGTTTTTACACTGTCTTTTAAACCAGAAATATTAGTTATATCGTCACTATTTATTATTCTTGTCCCTGAGTAGCTTATATATGTATCGGAATTATCCACACTAAAACTTTTGCAGTTAAGAGGAGTTAAGATGATATTTTTACCTGTATTCTCATCAAAAAAAACCTCTTGTGGATTTTTTGCCCATTCCTTATAGTTATCAATCTTTCCATGAATTGTGTCGCCGGAATTTGTTACATAAATATCCTGGCAGGTAGCTGCAATAGTCACAAAAAATAGCATTCCGGTAAATAATAATTTTCTCATAGCAATTTTTTTATAAAGGAAGGGAATTTACAGAATAAAGACAAATATTTTAAATAAAATTGTTATGCTTTTTAATTATGTTTCGATAATATATATTTGAAACTGAATAAATTATGAATTTTGAAAAGCCCTTATTTTGATACAACAAACTAATAAATACCCCATATTTCTATTTCACATGCAACAGATTCCATTGTAAAAATTTAGTTCTTAACAAGCTGAAAAATGACTTCTCGTCCTAAATTATTAACTTTGCAACAATAAATATTTTGTTATGATAAAAACCGGCAATACCGTAGTAAGCATCTACACTGAAATGACTCCTAATCCGGAAACTATGAAGTTTGTAGCCAATAAACTGCTCTATCCGGGAAAAAGTGTTGATTTTCAGGATGAAGAAAGTGCTTCTTGTTCACCCCTGGCTGTGCAATTATTTGCATTCCCATTTATAAAATCGGTTTTTATAGCAAGTAATTTTGTTACTCTTACAAAGACCGATGAAACTGAAGACTGGCAGGATGTAATTCCTTCTGTAAAACAGTTTTTGAAAGAATATCTCGAAGAAGGAAATGTGATAATTAATGAAGAAGAGCTTGCTGCCAGAAAAACAGAGAGCAGCAATATAGTAAGTGCAGATGATGGTGATGTAGTAAAAAGAATAAAAGAATTATTAGAAAATTATGTGAAACCCGCTGTAGAAATGGACGGAGGCGCCATACAATTTTTAAGTTACGATAATGGGAAGGTAAACCTGATGTTGCAGGGGAGTTGCAGTGGCTGCCCTTCTTCAATGATTACTTTAAAAGCAGGAATAGAAGGAATGATGAAGCGTATGATCCCTGAGGTAAAAGAAGTAGTGGCGCAGTCGAAATAAAAAGAATTGATCTCCAATAATAGGGCGCAACGGATTGCGTCCTTTTTTTTGTCAGAATAACTTTATTTTACATCATTTAACTTTTCTAAAGACAATCAGTCATAATACTTGTCGGATATTTGATTTTGAAGTTTTTAAAAAAAAGAAATATTCAGAAAAAATATAGTTGTCCAAACTGTGATAATCTCACTATTAATAAAGTTATAAAAGGAAGATAAGATTGAAAATGATATCAAAATTTATTAAATTATTTGCCTGCGTTATCATTTTGAATTGCTTCTTTTATAGCACATCGTTTTCGCAGGAGGCAGATTCATCAACAACTTCAATAAAAAATTCTGATTCAACGGATAATGCGAAACCAAAAATAAAGCAAGTTGATTTTCCTGACGTGGTAAGGAAATTCCTGAAAATCAAAAAAAAATCCTCTGATACCTCAAAAACAAGCACTCATTTTGCATTATTACCTGCTGCCGGTTATTCACTCCAAACAGGATTTGCTGTTCTTCTTGCAGCTAATGGCACCTTTTATGCTTTTAAAAATCCGGTAGCAGACAGCCATATTTCTACACTTCTTACAAGCCTGACCTATTCTCAATATAACCAGATCATATTTCCGGTTCAAGGGGATTTGTGGACAAAAAACGGTCTTTATAATATTATTTTTGACTGGAGGTACATGGATTATCCATCCACCACTTTCGGACTAGGCGGCAAGACAACCTTAAATGATGGATATACAATAGACTTTGATTATATAAAGCTGCATGAATCTGTGATGCGAAAAATTTCAAATAATTTATTCGGGGGAGTTGGATTCTATTACGATGCATTTTGGGATGTAAGGGAAACAGGGTTGGACTCAGGTGTAAAAACCAGTTTTGATAAATATGGATTTCAAAAACAGGTGCATGCTGTGGGCATTGCCGCACGACTCCAATACGATTCGAGGGATAATCCGGTAAACCCTTCTAAAGGCACCTACTTAAATGTTGTTTACAGGCCCAACCGGACATGGATGGGAAGTTCTAATAACTGGAATTCATTTCTGGCAGAATACAGGGGATATTTTCATCTTACTCCTACTACAAAAAATGTGTTGGCTATTTGGAGCTACAACTGGCTCACTTTAGGAAAAGGCAAGCCACCTTATCTGCTTTTGCCCAGTACGGGATGGGACGATTTTTTTAACACCGGGAGAGGATATATCCAGGGAAGGTTCAGAGGAAAAAATATGGTTTATGCTGAATCAGAATACAGGTTTGGTATTAGTAAAAATGGCCTTTTTGGCGGAGTGGTTTTTGCAAACACGCAATCTTTTTCTGAAAGTCTAAACACGCAATTGCATTTGTTTACACCAGCTTTTGGCGCAGGAGCAAGAATAAAGTTCAATAAATTCACCGGTGCAAACCTTTGTATTGATTATGGCGTTGGTATAGATGGTTCCAGGGGATTTGCAGTAAACCTGGGCGAAGTTTTTTAATTATATTACCCCTAATAAATCCATTCCAGTTTATATTTGAACATTAATCTTCAATGTGAATATTTCAGAAATCTACAACCAGTTTATAACAGGAATTCAACAAACTACAGCTATTGAATTTGTTGCAGTAATATCGGGAATTACAAGCGTTTGGTTTTCGAGAAAAGAAAATATATGGGTTTATCCTACAGGATTGATTGGCACTATCCTTTATGTGTACATTAGTTTTAAAGGAAGCTTATTGGGCGAAGCGAGTGTAAATTTATATTATACTATTATGAGTATTTACGGTTGGATATTGTGGGCAAAAAGAAATCAGCAACAAGAGCACATTGTAAATATTACCTGGAGCAACAAAAAAGAATGGATGAACGAATTGTTATTTTGTGCTTCCTTTTATATCGTAATATTTTATGCGCTTTCTTATTTAAAAAAAGATTTTGCACCAGGTGCTATTCCCTGGGCCGATGCTTTTGCCAGTTCCACAGCTTTTACCGGAATGTGGCTGATGGCAAGAAAAAAAGTGGAAAGCTGGTATTGGTGGATTGCAACTAACATAGCATCTATCCCATTATATTTTATCAAGCATTATGTATTTACAAGTGTTTATTACCTGATACTTTTGATAATGGCAGTTTGGGGATTGGTTGAATGGCAGAGACGCGCCAATGAATACTTATTAAAAACAGAAGAAATACCTGAATGGAAGCAATAAAAAAAATTGTAGTAATAGGTCCTGAATCAACTGGGAAAAGCACGTTATGTGAAAAACTTGCTTCACACTATAACACTTTTTGGGTACCGGAATACGCAAGAGAATATTTAGAAAAAAATGGCGTGGAATATAATTATGATGATTTACTCACGATTGCGAAAGGGCAGATAGAATTGGAGGAAGGTATCAGGCAACAGCAATCAGGCAACAGCTATCAGCTATCAGATTCAAACTCACCATTCACCACTCACCATTCACCACTCACCACTCACCACTCACTTCTTTTCATAGACACTGACCTCTACGTAATAAAAGTGTGGGCAGAATTTGTATTTAATAAATGCCAGAACTGGATTCTTAATCGCATTGCAGAAAGAAAATACGATTTGTATTTATTATGCGATGTTGACTTGCCCTGGGTAGAAGATGAATTAAGGGAATATCCTGATAAAAAGACAAGGGAGAAATTATTTCTTTTTTATAAGGACTTAATGGTAAACCAGCCTACGCCCTGGTGTATTATCTCAGGGAATTATGAAGAAAGATTTGAGAAGGCGATAACATTTATTGAAGCCTCAATTACATAAAGAATTGTTCTGAAATAATTTTCCCGTCTTTTACTTTATAAACACAAATTTCTGACGTTGTTGAGCGCTCTTTGCCTTTCATGGTAACATCCATGTTTAAAGAAAGCGCAATCATATTTCCCGCAACTAAAGGATCAGAAACGTTGCATCCATGGCTTGCTTCCACCATAGACTCAAATTTTTTCCCCTTTTTTAAAATAGCTTCTAATCCTTTTGTTTCTTTTTCAAAACCGGCAAAGGCTTCCGGTTCAATACTTACAGCGTCTTCTGCGAATAATTCTTTTTGGGCCTGTTCAAAATTTCCCTGGTTGCAAAGTTCAGCAAGACGATGGGCAATTTGTGGGACTGTCATGGTTTTAATTTTTAAGGAAAATCTGCAAAATCCTTACCAAAAAACAATTACACCAAAAAGATATTCTTCGGACAGCAAACAAACTTTAATCGCAGATTCTTATTTTTAATTAAAAGAATTTGAATAATTATTAATATTTTTAATTTTAATTTTAAAAAAACCCAATTCTTATGGAACAATCAACCATCATTATTAAAGATACAAGTGCAAACCCTGCACCGTTGGGTCTTCTTGCATTTGGAACCACCACTGTTTTACTAAATCTGTATAACGCGGGAATTTTTGAAATGAATTCGATGATCCTTGCCATGGGAATTTTTTATGGAGGCATTGCACAAATAATCGCAGGAATAATGGAATCGAAAAAGAACAATACTTTCGGATTCGTGGCCTTTGTTTCTTATGGTTCTTTTTGGCTCACATTGGTTGCGTTGATCGCAATTCCAAAATTAGGATGGGTGCCCGCGGCTTCGGAAAGCGCAATGATTTCCTATCTTATTATGTGGGGAATTTTTACCGGACTTCTTTTTATAGGAACTCTTCGCATCAGCAGATCACTGCAATTTATTTTTGCTACTTTAACCATCTTATATTTTTTATTGGCGCTTTGCGAAAATTCCACCAATGCCTCATTAAAAACTTTCACGGCTTATGAAGGAATTATTTGCGGAGCATCCGCTATTTACACCGGCGCCGGCGCACTATTGAATGAAATTTATGGCAAGACCGTGTTTCCATTAGGTTCCGTTATTAAAAAATAATCCCGATTTATTCTATGCGTGGTTCTTCGCCTGCAGATTATTAGTTATTGCTTATTCACCTGAAAAGGGAAGATTTTATAGTAAACAAACAAATTCAATAGATTCCAAACTGTAGAAAAAACATCACACTTTAAATAAATATTTTCTCCGCTTTTAAAATGCTTTCAGGTTTCCCTACGTCTATAAATTTTGAACTACTATGATCAAAAGCAGTTATAGCGTGTGTTTTAGCCAATTCGAGATAAACATCTACCATAGAGAATTTTCCGGTCTTTTTAATTAACGGGAATATTTTTGGTGAAATAATATGAATACCGCTAAACGCTTTTTGTATGTATTTTCCTGATTCCCTGCTAATTTTCCGATCGCCGGTCTTTTCATTTTTCCATCCGCACAAATGATCAAATTCATCAAACAAAAAATAACGGGAAGTAAAACGGGAAGTAACGGCAAGCGTGGCGAGAGGATTATCTTTTTTATGTTGTGAGATCATTTCCTGCAGGTTCATGTCAGTTAAAATGTCAACATTGATTACTACAAAAGGTGCCTTTTCAGTTTCAAAAAACCAGGCTGCTTTTTTTATTCCCCCACCCGTTTCCAGCACTTCATTTGTTTCATCAGAAATAGAAATTTGGCTTCCAAATCCATTGTTTGATGTTATCAATTCAATAATCTGACCTGCAAAATGATGCACATTTATAATTACTTCTTTTATTCCAAAAGATGCGAGGTACTCAATATTTCTTTGTAAAAGGGTTTTCCCATTTACCATCGCCAAAGCTTTAGGATGCTTATCCGTAAATGGTTTCAGGCGTGTGCCAAGACCTGCGGCAAGTATCATTGCTTTCATTTATAAAAATTTTGATAAAAGAAATGGTAAAGAAACCAACATTAATTTTTTTACAGTAAACCCACTAATAATTCAATTTTTTGTTTGTCGCTGAATTATTTTTAAAATCCTTTTTTCTCATGAATATCCTGTTCAATATGGTTTAATTCAATTTTTATTTTGAATTTATTTCTTAAATACCTGGCGAGAGCATCTGCCGCATATACGCTTCGATGCTGGCCACCGGTACAACCAAAACTGATCGTTAAGGATTCAAAATTTCTTTTGAGATAATCTTCAACAGAAATATCAACTACGTTATAAACACCATTCAAAAATTCAGCCATATTTGTTTGCTGTTCCAGGAAATCCATCACAGGTTTATCTCTACCAGTCAGCGTTTTGAATTCTTCAAAGCGCCCCGGATTCAATAATCCCCTGCAATCGAAAACGAAACCACCACCGTTGGTACTTCTATCTTTCGGGTACCCCGTTTTTAAATATGAAAAACTATTGATGGTAACAATCAATGGCGTTAGATCGTTTGCCTGGGTAGGTTTGAAGCGATTGATTATTTCATTATTTACAATCAGGCCAAGAATGCGTTCATATTCGGGTAAAGCAATTCCCATCTTTTTATTCGCAAGAAACCATTTTATGTTAGTAAGTGCAAGAGGAATACTTGTTAAGAATTGCGCTTTTCTTTCAAAAAGTCCCCTGAATCCATAAGCTCCCAAAACCTGCATCAGTCTTATTAATACATACCCGTTGTATTGGCTTGTAAAACGAATCCGGTCAATTGGTTTGTTTAAAATTTCACTTATACAATCCATGTAATGTTCCAGCAAAGAATTTTTCCAATCATCAGAAAGATTAGCGCGCGCCTGCCATAACAAAGAAGCTACATCATATTGTAAAGCGCCTTTCATCCCGCCCTGGTAATCTATAAAATTCACTTCCTCATTTTGAATATAAATATTCCTGCTTTGGAAATCCCGAAACATAAAATATTTGTATTCCACATGAGTGAGATAGGTGCTCAGCGCTTCAAAATCATCAATGAGCTTTTCTTTATCATAAGGGATTTTAAGCGTATCTAAAAAATAATATTTAAAATACAAAAGATCACTCAGGATGGCTTGTTTCCCAAATTCTTTGGAGGTGAGACAATAGGAATCATCAAGGTTTTGAATCCCTTTGATCTGTAGAAAAGCAAGTGATTTTAAACTTTTTTTAAATAGCTCATATACATAGTTGTCCTGGCCATATTTTTCCAGTTCATTTAAAAGAGAAATTCTTCCAAAGTCTTGCTGAACATACATTCTATCATCATCTGATGTAAAATATATTTTAGGAACAGGTGCATTTATTTTTGAAAAATGTTGGGTAAAATATAAAAAGGTAGCGCTCTCTCTCAGGTTTTCATTATAGGTAGCGATGAAAGAATTTTTTTCAGTTTCTATGCGGAAATAAATTCTATCACCACCTGATTTAGGAAGTTTTTCAAAGTTTTGGATTGGCTCCGTGATAGAACTTTCAAAGAAAGCTTTGATATTATCTGAAACTTGCTGCATGTAAAAAGATTAGTGGTAAAAATAAAGGATTTTGCAAAAGGAAATTCGTAATTGGAAAAGTTAATTGTTACATCTGCTACAATGATTAAAGCATGGTTGAGAGTAAATTTTCATGTTGTAAAACCAAACTTTGTAAAAATTAAAAAGCATTATACAAAATAAGCTACATTTGAAGACTGTTTGAACATGCAACATTAAATGTTTATTCAGGATTTCCAAATGATCCTTCCTTATCAAATCGAAACAACCGCAATCCCATTTTGCACTTTTATAAAAATCTATTATAAATTATAATTCATTTTGAAACAATCAATCAAAGTAAAAGAAATTTTAAGTAAATAAAATTAAGTATCAAAAATGAAACTCCATTCCGAACATTTTAAGTGGATTATTATGTTGCAGATTTTTACAGGTTCCATTTATTCATGCGAAAATCATCGCGATGCTGCAGATATGACTCAATTAATGGCCAAAAATGAAATAGTTAATAAATTACATAAAGTGAATTCCCTTGATATTACAGGATTTAAAGAAGAAACGATTCATAACCCTCCTGATACCAATTTTAAAAAAATGATCAGGTACGTTTTGTATATTACTTATATTGATTCCAATAAAATATTACAAAATAAAAAGGGGATTGTTCTTTTTACTCCTGATGGAAAATCAATTATTAATTCTGAAATAACCGACAGATAGGTTTTATAAATCCAATAAATTTTTTTACAAAATGACTTTATTAAAGAAAAGGTTTTTATCCTTAGATGTATTCAGGGGAATGACCATTTGTTTTATGATCATCGTAAATACGTCAGGAAGTGGCGCTGTACCCTATTTTCCCCTTTCGCACGCTGCCTGGCATGGCTTTACGCCCACTGATCTTGTATTTCCATCTTTTTTATTCGCGGTGGGAAACGCAATGAGTTTTTCCCTGGATAAATACAGGCAAATCAGTAATTCAGCCTTTCTAACTAAAATAATTAAGAGAACTATTTTGATTTTTCTATTAGGGTTTTTAATGTACTGGTTTCCTTTCTTTAGACTGGATGCAGCAGGACATATTATTGCTGCTCCCTTAAGCGATACCCGTATTATGGGCGTGTTGCAGAGGATCGCATTGTGTTATTTTTTTGGATCCTTAATGGTTTATTATTTATCTACCAAAAATGTAATGATAGTAAGTGTTTTATTGTTAATAGGCTATTGGATTATTTTGCTCGTATTTGGTAATCATTCGCAACCCTTCAGCCTGTTGGGTAACGCTGAGTTAAGTCTTGATAAATTTTTAATGGGCAACAATCATATGTATCATGGAGAGCAAATCCCTTTCGATCCTGAAGGATGGTTAAGTACGATGCCTGCAATTGTAAATGTGGTGATAGGTTATTTTGCAGGAAGATATATTCAGAAGAAAGATAAAAGTTTTGAATGTCTTGCTAAATTAATGCTTGTTGGATCTTTACTGATTTTTATTGCAATATGCTGGAACCTTGTATTTCCAATTAATAAAAGAATATGGACCAGTTCCTTTGTATTGGTTACTTCAGGCCTTGATTTGATTATTATTTCCGCTCTCATTTATGTCCTTGAAATTAAAAAATGGAATCAGATTCGATGGAATCATTTTTTTGAGATCTTCGGAAGAAATCCACTTTTTATATACATTCTTTCAGAGTTATTAGTGGTAATTCTTTTTATGATCATGGTAAGCCCGCACGAAAATTTATTCGATTATGTTAACAGGATCTTTTTCCAGGTAATAGCTCCTGGCTCTTTAGGTTCATTTTTATTTGCTATCTGTTATATGCTCGTTTGCTGGTGTATTGGTTGGTGGCTTAATAAGAGAAAGATTTATGTAAGGGTTTAATCAAAAACGACAGGTCGAAATGTCTTTAAGGTTAATAAGATGAAATACACCAGGCATGGCGCTTTTATCCAGGAAAACCAATTTCGAATTCAACCTGTCAATACCAATTATATTTTTATGAATTACTTCTTTCCTATCAATGGTAAGTCCATTCTTAATTGCAAAATTTTAAAAATGGTTCATCAATTTTTTATATTCTTTTTTCTTCTTTTCTTCCTTTATCAATGACACTATTATTCCAATAAGAAAAAGAGCAATTATAATAAAACCAGTTATGTAAAAAATAGAATTCACAGCAAATAATTTTAATGATCTTTAATTACGGATTGAAGAGAATTATCCACTTCTACAATCTTAAAATATTTTCTGCCTGAAGGAACTTCCCAACTTACGTTTTGGCCTTTTCTGAAACCAAGCAGCGCAGTTCCTATTGGTGCCAGCACAGACACTTTCTTTTGCTTAATATCCGCATTTTGTGGCAATACAATAGTAATTGCCAAATCGCGCTTTGTGCCCATGTCTTTAATGACTACTTTCGAATCAAGCCGCACTACATCAGCCGGAAAATCTTCTTCCTTTACAATTTGAGCTTTGTTGATTTCTTCATATAGTTTTCTGAAATTTTCCTTTTCATTTACCTTCATTCCATGCAGGTTTTTGACGTATCCATTTAAAATTTCAAAATCGTTTTTTAAAAGTAATACCGGGTTTTCATTTACTGTAATTGTTGAGTTTGTCATGATAATTTAATTTTAAAAGTTATTATTTTAGGTTATTAATAAAGTATTTATCAGAAGATCTCTGCTAAAGAATCAAAAGAGTAATTAAAATAGATTTGATGTAAAATGTAAAAAGTGATGAATCCCCGTAATAAGTTTTTAAATATTATACGGGGAAAAAGCTTCTAAGACAGTAAGCTTTGAATGAGGCATTTTATATGCAATATCAATACACTTACAAGCGGGCGCAGTAATAATTGCGTCGCCTAAAAAATGATTTTGTATATGTAATATTTTTTGCACTATAGTGAAAGTACGACAATAAAAGAATAAGAAAGTTAAAGAAAGGGAAAAATTATATACCCTGGGAATCAAAATTGGTACAGAAGAAACGGTGCCTGAAAAAGTTTGATGGAAATTGAGATGGGAATTTTGCAATAAAAAAATTCTAAAAAATTTTATAAAATAGATTCCAGTTCTTTCAGATGATGAATGGTATAGGTAGGTCCTTCACAACGATCTGCATTGATATGATTTACAAAAATAGAATCCATTCCTGCATTTTTTGCTCCCAGGATATCGGCATTCAGATTATCGCCGATCATGATACTTTCATCCATTTTCCCTTTTGCTTTTTTCAATGCATATTCAAAGATTTCTTTTTTTGGTTTCACAGAATTGGAAATTTCGGAAGTAACTATACTCTTAAAATACTTAGTGAGATTAGCGCTCTCCAATTTGATTCTTTGGGTTTTTTCAAATCCATTGGTGAGGAGATGAAGAGAATAATTCTTTTGGGTGAGGTAATCTAATATCTCATAAGTGTATTCAAAAACTTTCTTTTTTGTAGGAAGTATTTCCAGAAAATATTCACTCATGTCTTTTGACAGTTTTTCATCTGCTATTTGAAAATCAAGTAAAGTGCGCCACATTCTTTTCCATTTCAATTCTTCTACAGTGATATATCCTTTTTCAAAACGATTCCATAAAGTAGCATTATGATTAAGATAAATCAAATAAAATTCATTGAAAGTACCGATGGCTTTTGACTCAAGTTTGAAATGTTGATATAGCTCTTTGAGCGACTCCTGTGCGTTGGCATCAAAATCCCAAAGAGTATGATCAAGGTCAAAAAAGAGATGTTGATATTTCACCGGATTATGTTTAATAATGTCAGGTTTAGATTTTAGATTTGCCTATAAGTAAAAAAATGAATTAAATTGATAAATATTGTAATATCTGGTGCCAGCAAAGGTATAGGAAAAGCCATTGCAGAAAAATTTGCGGCTGCGAAAAATAACATTTTCATTTGCTCAAGAAATGAACTTCAGCTAACTGGTACAACAAATGATCTCAATAAAAAATATGGTAACCAGGTTCGATCTTTTGCTGCCGACCTTACTCAAAAAAATGATGTTTTAAAATTTGCTGATTGGATCCTGGATAAATGTGAAACTGTAGATGTATTGGTCAATAATGCCGGCGACTTTATTCCCGGAAGCATTTTTAATGAAGAAGAAGGAACTTTGGAAAAAATGATCTCAGTTAATTTGTTCAGCGCTTATTATCTCACGCGCGCTTTACTTCCCGCTATGATGAAAAATAAATCAGGGCATATTTTTAACATGAGTTCTATTGCTTCGCTAAGCGCATACCATAATGGTGGTTCGTATAGTATCAGCAAATACGCGCTAATGGGTTTTAGTAAAAACCTGAGAGAAGAAATGAAATCATTTAATATAAAAGTAACCACAGTTTATCCGGGAGCTGTTTATACCTCTTCATGGAAAGATTCCGGTGTGCTTCCACAAAGAATCATGGAAGCAGATGATATTGCCAATATGATTTATGCAGCTTCTTTACTTTCTTCGCAGGCATGTGTGGAAGATATTGTGATAAGGCCCATATTAGGCGATCTACCTTAAAGTATTTTTAACAACAGCTTATTCTATTAACCTTTTTTTAAATTCAATTACAAGTATTTTTGTAACTCATCTTTAGCTGAAGAAATGGTTACATTTTTACGATCCGGTTTCAATAAAATATTTGTTCATTTAATTTTTCTTACAGCAATTTTAATTGGGAACAATTGTTTTGCCCAGGTCAAATTTTCTGTTGTTTGCCCTAAAACAATTGGTAAAAATGATTTACTCCAGATCCAGTTTAAGGTAGAAAATGGCTCTAATGTTGAAAATATTATTCCACCAAATTTTAAGAATTTTAATATTGTAAGCGGCCCCAACCAGGAAAGCAGCACCAGTAATATTAATGGACAGGTTAGCCAATACGTGGCTATGGGTTATTCTTTGCAACCAAAGTCTGTAGGAACCTTTACCATAGGGTCGGCCAAAGCGATTGTGGATGGAAAAGATTATGAAAGTAGTCCGGTAACTATTAAAGTGACTAATACTTCTACGTCGCCACAAAATAGTAATTCTAATAATTCTGCTAATGCTCTGCCGGGTTTCCCTTCATTACCTAATTTTAATTTTGATTTCCCTACTGCGCCGGTTACCCATCAGTTTGATGATTATATTTTAAAGCCCGGAGAAAACGTAGCAGAGAAAACTCAAAAAAACCTTTTTATAAAATTAGATGTAAGCAAAACGAGTTGTTACGTTGGAGAACCTATAGTAGCCTCATTTAAACTTTATACACGTCTTCATTCTGAAACTACAGTTACAGATGCTCCTTCTTTTAATGGATTTTCTGTAAACGATCTTCCTGTAAGTAACGATGCCAGCATGGAAAAATATAATGGCCGCATGTACAATGTTTATACTTTGAGAAAAGTAGAATTGTATCCATTGCAGCCAGGCCAGGTTACACTTGATCCTGTCATAGCTGATAACAAGGTAACTTTCATAAAATCTCAATATGCCAATTCTCAAAACAATGATGATTTTTTTGGTATGCTTGAGAATTTTGGTGATGCAGGTATCCCTGCAGACGGATTGGTAGAAAAAAATATTACTTTAAAAACCCCAACTGTTACTATTACAATAAAGCCATTGCCTGTGAAAGATAAGCCTTCTGATTTCAGAGGGGCAGTTGGCGATTTTACTATTTCATCATCATTGGCAAAAAATAATATTACTACAGATGACGCAGGAAATTTGAAAATTACAATAAGTGGAAAAGGAAATATTCAATTGATAAATGCGCTCGTCATTAATTGGCCGGTGGGCATTGATGGTTATGATGCACAGATAAAAGATAATGTAGATAAATCAGAGGTTCCCATGCAGGGAAGTAAAGTATTTACCTTTCCTTTTACTGTCTCAAAACCGGGAAATTATAAAATTGATTCTATTGCATTATCCTATTTTGATCCTGAAACCACCACTTATAAAACAATACATACTTCTACGTTGGAGATCCAGGTAGGCAAAGGAAACGGAGTTCCTAAAAATTCTTATGCAAAAAATTCAGGTAACAATGAAGAGAGCAATCACGAATTGTTTTCAAAAAGAACAGAATTTATAGGGGGTATTGTGTTAATACTTGGAATTATTTTATTGATTATTTTGAGTATCATCAAGAAAAATAAAAATAAAAATCTTTTGGAAACAAAAATTAAACTGGATGATCTGAAAAATAAAAATGAAGAAAAGGAATTTAAAATTCCGGAAAACCCTTTACTGAAAGCACATGAAAAACTTGTAGCTCAGGATAGCAAAGCATTCTTTTATACACTTGATTCTTCTTTAAAAAATTACTTGGCTGCAAAATTTAAAGTACCTGCTAATGAACTTACTAAAAGAAGATTGACTGAAGAATTGGATAAGTGTAATGTAAGTCTTGGTACTTCTCTGATGCTTACCTCACTTCTGGATGAAGTGGAAATTAATTTATATGCGCCACCTGGCAATACCAATCATCTGAATGCCATTTTTGAAAAAGCGTCTGAAGTAGTATCACTCCTGGAAAAACAAGTTTGTATATAAAGGGAGAAGAATTAAGAATTAAGAATTGAGAATTGAGAAATAAGAAAGTGAAGAATTGAATCCTCCTCTGGAAGACAGCAAACGAACAAATATCCAATGTTTATATTTCGGAAAAAAAAGAAAAATTCCAGGATGTCTATAAAAATAAAAATGTTTTAATTCAAAAACATTAATAGAAATGAGAAATAAGAAAGTGAAGAATTGAATATTCCTTTTGAGGATAGCAAACCAACAAATATTCAATGTTTCCATTTCGGAAAAAGAGAAAATTCCAGGATGTCTATAAAAAAATAAAAACGTTTTAATTCAAAACATTCGTGAACTTGTACCCGATGCCTCTTACCGAATGAAAATATTTTGGATTGCGGCTATCATCTTCAAAATACTTTCTGAAATTTAAAATAAAATTATCAACTGTGCGGGTAGTAGGATATACATTGTAGCCCCATACAGATTGTAAAATTTTTTCCCGGGTAACTACTTCGTTTTTATTTTCGATCAGCAATTTTAGCAGCATTATCTCTTTCTTGGTAAGGGCTATTGATATGCCAGTTTTGTTGGTGCATTCCAAAGATTTAAAATTGATTATATTTTTACCAAAATTATATTCTTCAGCTACTGGCTCTTTAGCCGAAATCTTTTTGCTTTTATTAATTAACATTCTGACTCTTATCAATAACTCTTCCAGGCTGAATGGTTTGGTTACATAATCATCAGCTCCTTTTTTGAGTCCCAATACTCTATCAGCACTTTGATTCTTGGCGCTCAACATAAGAATTGGAATTTCACTATTGCTTAATCTTATATTTTCACACACCGCGATTCCATCTATTTCCGGAAGCATTACATCCAGAATAATGAGATCGAAATATTCATTTTGAAGGGCTTTCAACGCTTCTACACCGTTGTAAGCTGAGGCAACATTATACCCTTCTATTTCAAAATTTAATTTCAAGGTGTCCTGTAAATTTTCTTCATCTTCTACGAGCAAGATGGAAAGTTTTCTTGATTGCATAATTAAAATGATTAATGATTATTAATTTTTTGAAATTTTAAACCGCATTTCAAAAATACATCCACGTGGAATATTATTTCTCATACTTATTTCTCCGTGATGTTGCTTTACAATTTCTTTCGTGAGGTAAAGACCTAAGCCTGTTCCTTTGGTTTGCATTTGTGCCTCTCTGAAATACTTTTCAAAAATTCTTCCTTTTTCCTGTGTCGTAATGCCCTTGCCTTCATCTATCACCTGTAGTATGATCTTCCGGTTATTCTGAAATACTTTTATCAAAACTACATCGTCTTTTCCTGAATACTTAATTGCATTGTCTAAAAGATTGTTAATGGCTAGTTGTAATAAAAGCTTGTCACCGGTAATAATAATACCATCTTTTAAGTCCGCTTCTATTTTTCTCTCAGGGAAACGGCTCATGAGATCTTCGGCGCAATCATTGGCAAAAGTGGCAAAATCAAATTTTTCATTGGTAAGTTTATAGCCACCGAAGTCTATTTGATTCACCAAAAGCATATTATTACACAAGGCATTGAGACGGTCGGCTTCCTCAATGGTATTTTGTATCAATTTATTCAGTTGAACAGAATTGAGTTTCCTCATTTGCATAGTTTCCAGGTTGAGTTTGGTAACCGCAATGGGAGTTTTCAATTCATGTGTCAGCGCCATCATAAAATTTTGCTGCTGGAGTGATTGTGTCAGTTGTTCCCTTATAAGCCTGAAAATAAGTATGGCTCCCGCTAATATCAGCAGGAGAAAGGTAATACCTTCGCTGTAGTATTGAATGGTTTTCCTTTCTTTTTCCCTTTCTATTCTTTTTTCGATTTTCACATGCTGTACTCCAGTGGCATCTATCGTTCTGGTTTCATAGAAATATAGTTGTGTATTTTGTTTGTTGAGTGTGACGAACCAAAAAGTAAAAGCAGCGAGGATATAAGCCAGCAAAAACCAGTAAAAAATATAAATAATGCGGAGGGATTTTACTTTAAATCTACTTTTAAGAATCGGATAAGACATAAATTAAGTATTTGAGAGAAAAGCCCGGATGCACAATAGAGATATAGGACAGACACGATCTACATTTTTATCTTTTCAATACGTACCCCAATATTCAAAATATATTTCAAAGGATTTTCGCGCATGATCTGCGCAATGGAAAAAGTATAATCGCCTGGCTTTTTAAAAGAAAGAGGTCCGGGAGTAATATTTTTTCTTACTTCAAATATATCGTCCGTTCCGGTGCCATCCCATCCTTGTGAATCGTTGGCCAATACCAGGTTTATATTTTGATAATGCATGGAATCGCCCGGGGAATCGGAACCCACCCTAAGCCAAATATTATTGTAATTATACAAATCAGTATGTCGCAAAATAATATATACATTATAAAGGGAAGTAGTATCACTGATATGAAAAGTAAATGTGGGTACGTCAGTGTAATACCATTGCTGCGATGGGATCGTAGACTGCTTTTCAAAAAGATCAATCTTTATGCAGGAAAAAAAAGTGACGGAAATAATTAGTACAGAAAAAAGTTTTTTCAAGATAATTTTTTTACAAAAATAATTCGTTTTCATTGAGATAGTAAGTCTACAAAATATTGAAAGTCTGTTCTTTTATTTTCTCAAGTTCATCTTTCATAAGCACTACGCATTTTTGTATATCTGCATCATAAGCCTTTGAGCCGGTTGTATTAATTTCTCGACCAATTTCCTGGACCACAAAAGAAAGTTTTTTTCCCTTTGCTCCTTCGGAATCGTTGAGGATGGATATAAGATATTCGCAATGGCTTTTCAGTCTTACCTGCTCCTCCCTGATATCTATTTTTTCAATGTAATAGATCAGTTCCTGCTCAAGCCGGTTTGTATCATAATTTTCTTTCCCCACATTTTCTTCAAGAAGTTTTACTAATTCATTCTTCATACTTTTCCTTCTTTGAGGCTCCAGTTTTAATATTTCTTCTTCCTGGTTATTAATATTTTTTATGCGAAGCAGCAACTCTGTCTTCAGTGATTTCCCTTCTTCTATTCTATGAGTATCCAGTTCTTGTAAAGCACCCTGAATAACGCTTTTCAAATGATTCCAGTCATCTACATTCAGCACCTCATTACTCGGCGATACTACTTCAGGTAGTCTTAATAAAGCAGCCAGAACAGCATTGGTGTCAATAGATAATTCTGACGCCAGTACTTCAATTTGACGGTAATAAGATTTAATAAGATCCGTGTTAATAACAACCGGTTTGGTAGCACCATTTTGTTTGATCACTATCAGGCATTCAATAGTGCCACGTAACAAATACTCCTGTATCAAATTTCTTATATCAAATTCATACGTTTTCATGATTGGAGGAATCTTTAAATTGATATCAAGTTGTTTTCCGTTGAGTGATTTTATTTCTACCAAATATGTTTTATCACCCATGGTTTGCTCCGCTCTTCCAAAGCCTGTCATTGATTTAAGCATCTTAATTTACTTTTTTTTAATTTTGAGCAAGTTATACAATTCTTCCTGAGTTATTTCTTTCATTTTCCCTGAATGTAAATTTGCTAATGTAATATCTTCTATCCTGCGTCTTATTAATCTTAAAGTAGGGTATCCAACTCCTGCTGTCATTTTTCTCACTTGCCTGTTTTTACCTTCTGTTAAAATTATTTTAATCCAGCTATCCGGAATGGATTTTCTGAAACGTATCGGAGGATTTCTTTTATCTACTGATGGCGAAGATGAAAATTTTTCTGCGCTGCATTTTTTTGTTCGCACCATTTTCCCATTGATATTTATTAAGATTCCTTGTTTTAATTTATCAATAGCCTCTTGTGTAATTTCTCCTTCCACCTGAACCCAATATTCTCTTTCATGCCCGCGAAGCGGATCCAATAAAAAATGATTCAGCTTTTTATCGTCGGTTAAGATAAGCAATCCCTCGCTATCATAGTCTAAACGTCCTACGGGGCATACGTTTGAGGGGACGCTAAAAAAATTCTTCAATGTTTGTTTTCCATCAGATGAAGAAAATTGAGAAAGTACATTGAAAGGTTTGTTCACAACAAAATAATGATTCAAAATAATGATTTAAAAAGATTGCTGATTAGTTTATCAAATGTTCATTCATAAAAAATAATAAAGCCCGTCAGAAAATGCACGGGCTTTGTTATATGGATGGGTTAGTAAGTACAGGAAAAAAAATTCCTTACACAATATTAAAAATAATTTTTGCTAACTAAAAAAATATTTACGATTTTTTTATCAACATTTTAAAATCATCTGTGGATAAAGTCAAGAAAATGGATCGTCAGAGATTTGTTTTTATTTTTAATTTTTTGAAAAAATCAAACCTTTAGGATTTTGAAATTCCCGTTTTGGAATTGGAAAAAACTTTTTTAATTTGATTCACTCTTTAATAAATGTATTTTTTAATTTTTTATTGTCTTTGATTTAAATATTTTTTAAAATCTGTTTTTTTAACTTCTTTCCTCAATCACATTAGTTGCATACAAAAATCAAAACTTACCTTTGATGCTTAATTTTTTTATATGCAGTTCCCTTCTCCTGTTTCAGCACAATGGATCGCTGATTTTATCAATGCAAAAATATCCGGTAATGTGAATTCCTCTGCTTCCGGCATCAATGAAATTCATAAAGTAAAAAGCGGCGATATCGTTTTTGTGGATCATCCAAAATATTACGACGCCTGCCTGAATAGCGCTGCCACCTTCATTATTATCAATGCTGATAAAGAAGTTCCGCCTGAAAAGACTTTGTTCATTGTTGATGATCCTTTTGAAGCGTATTTAAAAATTGTGAATCATTTTAAGCCTTTCACCCCATCCGATAAAATGATCAGTGATACTTCCCGTATTGGAAAGAACACGATTCTGATGCCCAATGTTTTTTTAGGGAACAACGTAACTGTGGGGGAGAATTGTATTGTTCATCCAAATGTAACCTTATATGACGATTGTGTTATTGGCAATAATGTTGAAATACATTCAGGATCAGTAATCGGTGGTGATGCATTTTATTTTAACACAAAAAAAAACAGGGAAGACTGGTTTAAAAAAATGCAAAGTTGCGGCAAAGTTATAATTCATGATCATGTTGAAATAGGCGCCAACTGCACAATAGACAGAGGTGTAAGTGATGCTACTATTATAGGAAGCGGAACAAAATTAGATAACCTCGTTCATGTAGGGCATGATGTGGTAATGGGGAAAAACTGTTTGATTGCCGCGCAGGTCGGCATCGCGGGCGGCACCATTTTAGGAGATGGCGTTACGCTTTGGGGACAGGTGGGGGTGAACAAAACAATCACCATTGGCGATAATGCTGTTGTGATGGGACAAGGCGGAGTAACTTCAAGCATTGAAGGAAATAAAACATATTGGGGCACTCCTATCCAGGAATTTTACAGCAAGAGAAAAGAATTAGTCTTAATAAAAAGACTTCCGGAAATATGGGAAAAAATAAAGGGGTTATGAATGATGAATCGTGAAAAAATTATCAATTATCCGGATTATAATCATAAGGTAGCATATCTCCCATCTTTTTAAAACCGAGGTAACCATTAGTAATAATATCTTCCTGGTCATAGAAGTAACCATTAGGTTCAATAAAAAAAGATTCGCCCTTTGGAAAAATAATGGTAGATAATTCAAAATCTTTTTTTACCGTGGAGTCCATATTCAAATATGCTTTTTCTGGTTTTGCTTTTTTATAAATCACGGCAACCTCACTTTGGTTGGGATAAAATTCAAGCGTTTTGGTACTGTCATCCATTTTATAATTCAGAGCTCCATAGAGGTTTTCGAGATGGATTGGAAAATCTTCACCATTATTATTCACTACAAACTGAAGTTCAAATCCATCTTCCTGCAATGTGCGCGAATAAATACCCCGCATCAATTGCAGCAAAGAACCTTTGTATGCAATGGCGCGATTTTCGGCCCATATTTTTTGTTGAGCTGAGTCTCCCTGCATTTCTTCAAAAAGAGGATACCCAATAAATAAATTGGTTTTGGTATTATAATAATTGGTAAAAGAATCAATGGCAAATTTCAGAGTATATCCCAAAGCAAAATTATCTACAACGAGTGGTTCTTTGGCCAACACTTTTAAACGATCTCTTTTTTTACTAAAATAAAAATGAAGTATTTCAGGATTTTTGATCACACATTGTTTGGCAAATTTTGATTGCCCAACAAAATTATCTGTGAAGAAAGCACCGTATTTTGCCCAACCATCTTTCACTTCATTGCTTAAAGAAATGGTTACTGCTTCGAGAGATTTTACTTCAGGATTTAATTCAATTATCAAACTATCGTTTTGAGCTGAAGCATGGTTAATTCGGATACTTTCTGTTTCATACCCTGTGTATGTTGCGGCCAAAGAATACCCACCGTCCGGAAGCCTGATGCTAAAATTTCCAGCTGAATCACTTGCTTCGCCAATAGTAGTATTCTGTGCAAATACCGATGCGCCTTGCAATGGCATCCTTGTATCTTTATCAATCACTTTTCCTTTTACTACATAGTAGGATGTTTGTGCGTTCAGTAAAAACGCAGATGGTAAAAGGAAAAAAATAAAAATAAAAATTGAGGTAAATAATTTTTGGTGACTGGTTTTCATTGGGATTATTTAATATTAAAGATGGTATTTTTCTTTCAGGGTGGAGGTGGTATGTAATATGGTATCTTTTATTTGGGTGAATTGCAATTGTGGTAGTGCTTTTAAGATTTTACCATTGTCGAAATATACTTTTGCCTGTGCTGTACGGGCGGTTTCTTTTGTCAATAAATGTTTTTTGGCAGTAAATTTTGTTTTGAATCCTTCCAATCTCCAAATCATTTCTGCCAAAAAAGAAGTCACTCTTTTGTAAGGTGGTTTTTTCCCAAAAGAACGTGCTATCAATGAAAATATTTCTTTGTAAGATAAATTCTCCCCGTTTACAATAAAACGTTGAGCGGTAATTTCGCTATTCATTAACAAGATCATCACACGAGCTACGTCGCGTACATCTACAAATCCTGAAACACCTTCTGTAAACCAGGGAAATTCATTATATGCATTTTTAAATATTGCGGAAGAGCCGGTTTCCCAATTTTCGCCACCTAATATTAAAGTTGGATTTACAATCACAGCCTCCAGTCCTTCGCCAATGCCGCGCCACACCTCGATCTCACCAAGATATTTTGATTTTCCATAAATACTGTTACTGGTTTCTTCTGTCCAGTTCATTTGTTCCGTAACTATTTCATCTTCTCTTATTCTGCCCAGGGCCGCAACAGAACTTACATGAACTAATTTTTTAACACTGGCATCAATACAGGCGTTTACCACATTGGCAGTTCCTTCAATATTTATTTTTAAAAGTTCGCGTTTATCCTTCGGATCATAAGAAACTTTAGCAGCGCTGTGATAGACGTGTGTAATTCCTTCCATTATTTCTCCGAGACGTGATACATCCAAAATATCACATTGAGTAATTTCAAGATTAGGATGAGAAATGGAAAGCGGGGTAGTGTGATAAATCGCTTTTACATTTTCGCCGGTCGCAAGCAACTGCCTGACGAGTTCATTACCTACCAATCCTGCCCCACCTGTTACAAGGATTTCTTTTTGACTTGATTCTCTTTTGTGAAAGTTTTCTTGTAGCATTTCGGGATTACGGATGATTTATTTGAAGAATGTAAATTAATTCATCCTTTTTACTTATGAGAATAATTATAAAATCCTTTACCAGTCTTTTTTCCTAATTCATTATTTTTTACTTTTTCAATTTGAAGAGGCGAAGGCTCAAAACGCTTTACATTATAAAATGCTTTGTACATACTTTGAGTAACCGAAAGGTTAATATCCATTCCAATGAGATCCATCAATTGAAACGGCCCCATTTTAAATCCGGTCGCTTTTAAAATCTCATCCACTTCTTCATAAGATGCAATTCCTTCTTCAACAATTTTGAGAGATTCCAGGTAATATTGCCTCGCCACACGGTTTACAATAAAACCTGGCGAATCTTTACACATTATGGGATTCTTTCCCATTTGTTTACAAATATCAAAAACAGTTTTCGTTACTTCATCAATGGTTTGGCGGCCTTTTACTACTTCCACCAGTTTCATAATATAAGCAGGATTAAAAAAGTGCATACCCACAACTCTTTCAGGAAAAATTATTTTTTCCTGGATAGATGTAACAGAAAGTGAAGAAGTATTGGTAGCAAAAATGACTTCCTCATTATTGTATTTTGCCAGATCATTAAAGAGAGCAACTTTAGCTTCTTCCTTTTCAATAATTGCCTCAATGATTACAAAACCTGTGCAATCTTTTATATCAGAGACAAATTGAATCCGGCTGAAAATATTTTCTTTTTCCTTTACAGAAATTTTATTTTTATCAATTAAATATTGCAGATTTTTTTTAATAAAGTTTTTTGCATTTTGGAGTGCATTTTCATTTACATCAAAAAGAATAGTATTGAAACCGCTTTGTGCGGCCACTTGAGCGATACCGCTTCCCATAGTTCCTGCTCCGCAAACGCAAATGGTTATTGTCATGTCAAATTGCTTTCTACAGTAAAAAAACAAATATTGAAGATTCTTATTTTAGGTTTATTGTCAAGGTTCAGAATAGTGAAAATGAGATTTTATTTAATAGAAACCTATACCCATTTTGTCTCTTAATTTTTTTGAATAATTAAAGGATCTTCTTTGTGTTTAATTGTCTGCAATATTTACTTGTTCAGACTTATAACTTTTGATTTTTCTTATTCTGGTAATTTGATCTTTATTTTCATAAGAAACTTTTTACAGTAAACAAATAAATATGCAGAATTCTTACTTTCATAATCAATTAGAAATAAAGGTGTTTATACTATTAATTGGGAATTCTCATAAATTGAATCAATGTCATTTACTTTAATCCTGAATTTCGTTCCATGATTTCTAAGAGAAGTGCCTCTAACTCCAGTTGTCCTTGCATCGAAATCAATATATATTTTCCCTTCTTTTATTGCCTCGCATATGTTTATCATATCTAAATTCCAATAAGCCATTGCACTATTGTAGATAACTTGTTTTTTCTCTTTATCAACAATTCCATGCACAAGTATAAGCCGCCTTAATTTTGCCGCAATTGCATTAAGAATTATGTTATTATCCCAATATGGCTCAATGCTTAAATTATTTATATTTGATACCGTAATTTTATTGTTTTTATTATCAATAAAAAAACCGCGCTCAGATTTTCCACTAATCGTATGCCTGAAACTTATTTGACCTTTCGCATTTTCCCACCCAAAAGCATCAACAAGTTTATTCATTATTCCTTTCGGCTGCGGGTCTTTATGAAATAAAGTTAACAGAGCATTTCCCCCATGAAACTTGATCTCCCAGTCTAACAAATCAGGTGAATCTAAATTATTCTCTTTAACATTTAAAAGAAATTCTAAGGTGTTACCGGGAGCACCGGCACCTTTAAAATTTGGAGGTATATCAACCGATCCCATTTCAATTATTTCTCGAATTACCTTAAAAGCAGTTTTTGAGGATTGAGGAATTTTCGATTTCATCAGTTGGCTTTAGAAACAAATGTATTGATTCTTTTTTTTGCCATGTCACAATAATTCGGAGAAATCTCAATTCCAATATAATTGCGGTCATTTATTATAGCAGCTATTCCCGTAGTTCCTGATCCAAAAAAGGGATCTAATATAATTTCAGATGTAGTAGATTTTATTATTCTATCTATTAAATCAACAGGAAAGGGTGCCGGGTGCGGATTTTTCATTTCCTGTTTAAATTCCCAAACATCACCAAAGGCATTCGCCTTAGGAGCTAATTTGAATTTTGGCTTTGCAATCATGTAAATTACTTCATAGGTAGGCAAAAAATATCCAGGATTAAAGTTTATACCTCCTTTCCTTTTCCATATTATTATTTGCCTAACAGGTAATCCTTTTATTATATCGTTCCTATCTTGTATCAGACCGTCTTGAACTCTCCACTTGTGGTTATAAAAAATTGCACCGGAATCTTTAATTAACCTAAACATTTCTTTTAAACAATTATTTTGCCACTTAGCATATTCATTATGTGGCATACAATCATTATAATCTGAATAACCATTCTGTAATGCTGCACCTGCCCATTTTCCTGTTTTGGTATTATGGCTCATACCATTACCGGTAGAGTTTTTAAGATTATATGGCGGAGATGTAATTACTAAATCTATTGAGTTAGAATCCATTGTTTTCATAACCGTAAGAGAATCGCCGCAAATAATATTATCAAACTTACAGGTCTTTTTGCGTTCAATCTTTTGTTCAAATAAACTTCCGTTTATTGCTATCATATTAGTTAATCTTTTAGATTTTTAATAAATTTTATTTCAATGGCCCGTTTTGCAAAAATAAATAATACTAATTATAATAGCAAGTATGTACTAAATTTTTTAGTTAATATCTTCCCTGAGAAATAAGATATATTAACCAAGTTAAGTATTCTTCTTATAGGATTTGCATTTTTTTATAAGACGTTATGAATTAATTTGGAACCACTGAAATTTATGCTAAGAAATCGTTTTTACTTCAAAGCTCATTCAAAAAAGTTTTTGCATTCCTGCTTTTGATTTTTCTCTCAGAAGCTAATTTTGCCTGTTGCATTCCTTTTGCTATGGAAGATTTTGCCTGTTTTAGATTCCTTTTTAATAGAAACAAAATCAAAATTCTTTAAAAGATCAAGAAAGAAATGATATTTTCTTTCCTCTACTTCGATAATAATTTCTTTCATAATCAAATTTAACTAAATCTTTCAATTACACCGCACTTTCAAACTGCTTCAAAAATCGTACATCATTTTCACTGAAGATGCGCAAATCTTTTATCTGGTATTTCAGCATTGTGATCCTTTCTATACCCATTCCAAAAGCAAATCCTGAATATTTATGTGAGTCAATTCCACAATTTTCCAATACATTCGGATGTACCATGCCGCAGCCTAAAATTTCTACCCATCCGGTGCGTTTACAAACATTACAGCCTTTGCCGCCACAAATCAGGCAGGTAATATCCATTTCTGCACTCGGCTCAGTAAAAGGAAAATAAGATGGGCGAAAACGTACTTTGATTTCTTTTCCAAACATTTCCTGTACAAAGAAATAAAGTGTTTGTTTCAGATCGGCAAAGGAAACCGAATCGGCGATATATAAACCTTCTACCTGGTGAAAAAAACAATGTGCCCTGGCGCTGATTGTTTCATTGCGGTAAACCCGGCCCGGACAAATAATCCTGATCGGCAGATTCCCTTTTTCCATTTCTCTTACCTGCACGCTACTTGTATGAGTGCGTAGCATCCAGTCGGGATTTTTTGAAACAAAAAATGTATCCTGCATATCCCGCGCTGGATGCGTTTCAGGTAAATTTAATGCTGTAAAATTGTGCCAGTCATCTTCAATTTCCGGTCCTTCTGCCACCGCAAATCCAAGGCGTTGAAAAATAGAAACTATTTTATTTCTTACAATACTTATTGGATGCCTGCTTCCTGTTGGCAATGAGTCTCCCGGCAAACTTAGATCAATTGTACTTTCTGTTGTTTGTGTTCTATTACCCGTTGCCTGCTTAATCTCTTCATATTTATTTTCTGCAAATAACTTTAATTCATTCAATGCTTTACCCATCTCTCTTTTCTCTTCAGAAGGCACATTTTTCATTTCACCCATGAGCAATTTAACTGATCCATTTGACCCTAAAAATTGAATCCGGAATTTTTCGTCAGGATCTTTCCCATCGCCTGAAAAATTGATTATTTCTTCTTTTAATTTATCTATTTGAGTCAGGATATTTTCCATAAATGCAAAAATAAGCCAAACGGATTTTACTATTCCTAATCGTAAAGGAATTTAAAAATTATTATTTCTAAAAATACAATTTTGCATTTTATCTGTTAGGTTTGCCCAAAAAGCACAAGAACTGATGCACGATTTGCACGAATTTTTATTACCGGTTAATGTATCCTCTTTCAATGATGATATTGCCTATAGCGGAAGCCAGATGGCTAGTGTTATAAAAATTTATGAAGATGAATTTCCTGATTTGGAAAATGTAGATATCGTTATCGTTGGAATCAATGAATTCCGCGGCGCAGGTTTTGTAGCTAAAGAGAATGCAGCTGATGCAGTGAGAAAAAAGTTTTATCAGTTTTATTATTGGCATAAAGATATTTACATCGCCGATATTGGAAATGTCAAAAGTGGCGCAACTCTGGCCGATAGTTATTCTGTAATAGCCATTGTGGTAAAAGAATTGTTGCAAATGAATAAAACAATTATCATTTTAGGAGGATCGCATGATAATACATTAGCTCAATACTTTGCCTATAAAGAAATAAATAAAATAATTGACGCCACGGTGATAGACGCTACCATAGATTTAAAAAGCGAGTCTTCATTAAGGAGCGAAAATTTTTTGATGGAAATGCTCACCGGTGAACCTAATATGGTAAGACATTATAATCATATCGGATTTCAAAGTTATTTGGTACACCCCCACATGCTCGAAACGATGGATAAACTTCGTTTTGATTGTTTCAGAGTGGGTACTGTAAAAGAGCAGATAGGCGAAATGGAACCCGTAATTAGAAATTCAGATATGCTTAGTTTTGATATTGCCGCCATAAAAAACAGTGATGCGCCGGCTTCTGTATGCAGTCCCAATGGATTTAACGGTGAAGAAGCGTGTAGTCTTACCCGTTATGCAGGCATGAGCAATTCAATTACTTCTATGGGAATATACGGCTTTAACGCATCTAATGATATTCATGGTCTTACTGCTTTACAAATAGCACAAATGCTTTGGTATTTTATTGATGGTAAAAATAAAAGCAGGCAGGAGGCGGCATTACAAGACAAATCCAGTTTTAATGAGTACCACACTGTTTTTGCAGAAGTGGATACCATTTTTATTCAAAGTAAAAAGACCGGAAGATGGTGGATGCAGCTGCCAAATAAAAAGATGATTGCCTGCAGCTATAAAGATTATTTATTCGCCAGCAACAACGAAATTCCGGAACGATGGCTGAGGGCGCAGGAAAGAGAATTGTAACCCCACCCGATCTGTAAAAATCCAATAACAATGTATGTTTCTATTCAGAATAGAAATTACAGCTATTAGTTCATCAAAACTTTCCATTCTCCTAACCTGGATAAATAAAAAAAGAAATTTTAAAGAAAAGTTCGTTTACTGTAATCAAAGGGATAGTTTTGAATCCATTTCTTCCAAAAAAATAAACTTATTTTTAATTTTCTCTGTACTTTACAATCAATTAAAACTTATTTTTTAAACCAAAACCAAAACAAATATGGAAGACCAGGTAATTCCGGCAGATCTAGCCGAGAATAAAAAAGGAAAGCATCCTAAGGCCCTTTATATTCTTTTCATGACAGAAATGTGGGAAAGGTTTGCTTATTATTTAATGGTTGGAATTTTATTCTTGTATTTGATTGACGACAAGACGGGCGGTAAAGGAATGACCGAAAAAATGGGCGCTGATGTGGTGGGAAGCTTTATAGCGCTTGTTTATTTAACTCCGTTCATAGGCGGTTTAATTGCGGACAGATACCTGGGTTACATCAAATCAATTTTCCTGGGTGGTACGCTAATGGCACTCGGATATTTCGGACTTGCGTTTCCAGGCAATACCGCATTGTATGTTTCTCTTTTATTAATTATTGTGGGAAATGGATTTTTTAAACCAAACATTTCTACCATTCTTGGAAATATTTATAACCGGGAAGACCTGAAACCAATAAAGGATAATGCTTACAACATTTTTTATATGGGTATTAATATAGGTGCATTATTCTGCAATTTTGTAGCTGCCTATTTACGAAATCAATACGGATGGGGTTATGCTTTTGCAGCTGCCGGCGTAGGCTTGGTAATAGGAATGATCATACTTGCAAGTTCTTTAAAAGGAGTCAGAATAGGAGAAGTAAAAAAAGAAAAAAGAGCTGAAGACATGCCAATAAGTAAAATTTTCGGTTATGTTTTTCTGCCGGCTATTATCGCGGCTATCATTGGATGGATGGTTCCAACTTTGCTTTTTGGATCAACAATAATGGGCAGCAAATCTAATGACGCATTTATTTTTGCATGTCTTCCTATCATTGCTTTTTACATTTCGCTCTATGTAAAAGCTAAAGGTCAGGAGAAGAGGGGAATCGGAGCTTTGTTATTTATTTTTGGAATTTCTATTATTTTCTGGACAATCTATAATCAAAATTCTACTGCGCTTACTTTGTGGGCGCAAAATCAAACTGACAGAACTGTATCTCCAACAGCTCAGAAAATTGCAGGTTCCCTTGGTTTTCTACAAACCGTAAGTGATACACCACGTTTGGTAAATAAAGTTGATGAACATTTTGTACCCCTTAAAGACCAAGCAGCCGTTACTGCACCCTATGACGATCTTAATGTAAAATTGATAGACGGAAATATAGTAGATAAAAAAACCAAAATCATACAAATCATGGGACCGGATCCCTATTTTAATAACGTACCCAAAAGCCAGTGGCCACCGAGCGGCAGAGAAAAACTGGCCAATACCGAATTATTCCAATCTATAAACCCACTTTTTATTATCATACTTACTCCATTGCTGGTTCTGCTATTTAGTTATTTGCGAAAACGAAAAAGAGAAGTTACTACTGCTTCGAAATTTGGAATGGCGCTGTTTATTTCCGGGTGCTCTGCATTAATAATGATTTTTGCCATCATGTCGGTATCTTCTGTTTACCAGGATAAAACATCTCCATACTGGCTCTGGGGTACCTACTTTGTTTTCACGATAAGTGAATTATTATTAAGTCCTATAGGTTTATCCCTTGTTTCCAAATTGGCACCGTCAAGGCTTACGGCACTCCTTATGGGGGGATGGTTTTTGTCCACCGCTATTGGAGGGAAACTTGCAGGAGTGATGACTAGCTTTTGGGATGATTTTACAGACAAAAAAATGTATTTTCTGATTCTTGTAGTCGCAGCATTTATTGGCGGGATTTTAATTTTCAGCAGATTGAAATCTTTAAATTCAATTGTAAAAGAAAAAACCGGATCTGCATAAATATTTTTAGAAAAAAACCGAAACCAGGGGAATAAAATCTTCTTCGGGTTTTTTTATAAAATTTAAGGATGGTTGTACGTGTCATTTTAAATTTATACGTATATTTATAAAAAAATAATGAAAACAAAACTCACTTTAAGCATTGATGAAGAAAAAGTAAAAAAGATAAAAGAATATTCAAAAACCGAAGGAATAAGTGTTTCAAAAATTGTGGAAGAAAGCATTGACAAAATAATTGTGAAGCGTCCAACTAAAAAACTGGACGCAACCAAATTGATTGGTATTTTAGGGAAAGCACCAAAAGATTTTGATTGGAAAAAACAACGTACAGAATATTTAATGAAGAAATATGGATTATAATTTATTCCTCGATTCTGATGTTATTTTAGATGTGGTCTTACAAAGAGAAGGCTTTTATCAGGACAGTTTCCCGTTATTTAAAATGAGGGAAGAGCAGACTGCTTTATTATACACTTCATCTTCTGTGATAATGAATGTGCAGTATGTAAGTACTACATTTATTGGTAAGGATAAAGCGATTGAAGGAATTAAATATTTACTCAATTTTATTGAAATAATTGATTGTAATAAAAAAGTACTTGTTAAGGCTTATAATACAAAATGCAGGGATATCGAAGATACCGTTCAATATTTTACAGCTATTCACGCAGAAATAATCACATTCTTTATTTCAAGAAATATTAAGGATTATAAGAACATTGAAGAAATATTTCTGCCCGTTCTAACCCCCACCCAATTCTTAAAATTCTTTAAACAAAATTCATAATCTCATACTTTTTCCCAAGAATTTTTTCATCATCGGCACCAAGCCAATTGTGTAACATAGTGGCATACACGCTTTTAAAATCTACAGTATATTTCAAATCTCCCTGGTTCAAATCATTTAAGTCGGGCATGGGATTCAACAATCCTTTTTCTTTTAATCCACCCCCGATGAAAAACATATTGTTTGCAGTACCATGATCCGTACCACCACTCGCATTTTGAGCCACCCTTCTTCCAAATTCACTAAAAGTCATCACAACTACATCCTGAAAACGGTTGTTGCTTTTTAAATCATTTACAAAAGCGCTCATAGCATCATTCAATTCTGTAAATAATCTTTTTTGTTGACTCTCCTGGTTTACATGAGTATCAAAACTACCAAGGCTTACATAATAAACTTTAGTATTGATATCGCTTAAAATAAGGGAACAAATAGTTTTTAAATTCCTGCCCAAATCGGTAGCAGGATAAGTTTGCGAAGATGGGTGTTGCCGGCTCTGCTCATAAATATAATCTGCACTGTTAAGTGTTTCACTTAACGTTTTATAGAGATAATCCACTGTAGGTTCTTCTGTATCGTGGCTTGCATTTATTTCTCTAAAATATTTTTCGTTACTTGTATTAAACAATTTTTTTGGATCTCTTAATGCTAATCCTTTTAAGTTTTCGCCTTTTAAAGCCAGGCTTAACACATCATCTATTTCAAGAGCCTGGGTAGGCTTATCGCAGCCACTGCACTGCGCATCCAGGTATCGCCCGAGCCACCCTGTAGATACATATTGATTGCTATCGCTGGAGGATTGCCAAATATCCATACTGCGGAAATGCGAACGATCAGGATTAGGATAACCCACATTATTCATGATCCCAATATTTCCTTCATCAAATAATTGTTTAAAATAAATCAGTGCAGGATTTAATCCTGCTTCGTCTGTTAACTGCAGCGCCTGATCTTTTTGTATTCCCAGCATTGGTCTTGATTTATAATAAATATCATTACGCACCGGAATAACTGTATTCAATCCATCATTGCCCCCGCTAAATTGTAGCACAACCATTACTTTATTCCCGGGGGGTACCGTAGCTTTTTTTTCTAAAGCTTTTAAAAACCTGGGCATCATCAAAGATGCGGTAGCCAACGAACCGATCTGTAAAAATTCTTTACGTTTAAAAAGCATAAAATATAATTTTATTTCCCATTAGGGTTAGATTTTTTTAACACAACTGGTATTCGGGAGTACTCATCAATTCTATTATTGTTGATTTTATAAAATCTTCTCTTGAAGTATTGTCAATATATCTTTTAAGTACATTAGGATTGATAGAACTCTTTGTTTGAAATACAAATTCATTCACTTTTTGAAGAAGATCTTCTTTGGGCGTATTGCTAAATACTTTTGTTACAGAATCCCAATCAACATTTACCTGGAGTTGGTTAGGCTTTGGTTTTATATCCGCTCCTTCCATACCCATCATTACATCATCATCATCTTTAGGTCTTAAGGTAAATTGGTCAGCGTTTGTAAGTATTTGGGGAAGACGCATTCTGAACATCAATGCGCTGCTGTCTATCCAGTTTTTACCCCCGGGCCATCCGGCCACATTGGGGGGATAAAACAAAACCTGGCCCAATACGCGTTGAAATAATAATTGTGACTCCGGTTTCTCTAATTCCATAGGTATTAACCTTCTCACTCCAACTATCAATTCTACCGGAGATTTTATCCTTGTACCAATATTCTTTTCTTCAAAAAACCAGTTGCTGAGAAAAATATCATTCATGAGTTTTTGCAAATTGTAATTGCTTTGATAGAATTTTTCTGCAAGAGATTCTATTCTTTCATTGTCAATATCCTCATTTACAAAATATTGATAGATCTTTCGTGTGATAAATTTTGCAGTAGCTTTTTGTTCCAGGATAATATCAATAGCATCATCGCCATCAAAGTTTCCTGTTTTGCCCAAAAAAGTTTTGGTGCCGTTATCATGTAAAAAAGGGCGGTCAACAAATTCCCCTTGCAGATTAAAACCCCATCCGGTATAGGCTCTTGCGCCTTCTTTCACATCGTTTTCTGTATAATTTCCTCTGCCCATGGTAAAAAGTTCCATCACTTCGCGGGCAAAGTTTTCGTTAGGATGTTGTTTTTTATTTTGCTGATTATTGAGAAAAGACAGCATAGCCGGGCTCTTGCTCACTTCACGAAGTAAATCTCCAAAATTTCCCAAAGCATTTTGCCTAATTACATCCAGCAATTGTTGCTGAAAATAAATGTTGATTACTCTGCAGGCAAAATGCCCATGCCAGAAAAGGCTCATCTTTTCACGAAACTGTGCTTCGCTGTTTATCATTTCAGTGAGCCAGGTAAGATTCAGGTTTTTAATATCGTCAACAGATTGTTTTCTAAATTGTTGCTTCTGTTCTTTTGTTAGATTTTGCATCTTTCCCAAATCCTCCATACCTTTTACAAGTCCGTCAATGACATTACTGGCAACATTTAGAGAATTCGGTTCTTTAGACGATGTTTTTAATAAAATATGGTATAATTCTTTTTGTGAAACTTCACCAATTTGGTTTACATTTTCGGCCATTGGGCCGAAAGCGGCGCGCCAAAGTAAGTGCTGATTCTTTACCTGATTAGACAACGGCATAATTATTCTGTTGAAGAAGAGCGATTGGATAAATTCTTTTTAACTAAAAAAAATAGACTAAATGAAAAACTTGAAGTTTAATGAATTATTGTTTTCTTAAAATAAATTTACAATTTTATTATTATGTTTTTATGACTTATTTGTTGACCTGCTGTTTATATATCCGGCGACTTAAATTTTTTCTGGAACTTAGATAGAACCATCACTTTATTTCAATAATTCCTGGATATCCGGATCGGCCTGAAGGTTATTCATCTGCCTGAGAATCCATGGGTAGCGATAGGCTACTCTGGCCGACATAGGTTGTATAGTAAATAATTTGGGATTGGGAAGACAAGAAGCGATCATGGCTGCTTCTTTCCTTGATAAATCTTTAGAATGTTTATTGAAATAGTGCTTCGCAGCAGCTTCCACTCCAAAATATCCTTCTCCGGTTTCTGCGACATTAAGATACATTTGTAAAATGCGTTTCTTACCCCATACAAGTTCGATCATGAAGGTAAAATATACTTCGAATCCTTTACGAAAATAGCCCCCATGCTGCCATAAAAAAACATTTTTGGCTAC
This sequence comes from Hanamia sp., assembly GCA_036509335.1. Taxonomy (GTDB): domain Bacteria; phylum Bacteroidota; class Bacteroidia; order Chitinophagales; family Chitinophagaceae; genus Ginsengibacter. The sequence goes on along the minus strand of DATCFT010000044.1, from coordinate 32,492 downwards.
CTGTTGACTTATAGTACTTGCTCCATGCAATGATTTACTCTTTTGATTATGCTTCATTGCCTTTTGAATGCTTTTAAAATCGAAACCATTATGGTCAGGGAATAACTGATCTTCGCCAGACATCACAGCCAGCTTTATATTATTGCCCATTTCATTATAACTGATATAATGCCTGTGGAGGCCTTCTCCACTTAGCACGCTATTGATTTGTGTAATTGTTATGGGAGGATTTACCCATTTGCATAAAACGATATAAAACAATGAAAGGAGGAATCCGTATAAAAAAAATTTAAAAAAAGTACGAGCTAATCTTCGTAATAAACCTTTCCTTCTAAAATATGATTTTATATCCAACAGAAAACAATTTACAATTTCACTTTTATATAATCAAGGGTATATTTCTTTCCCAGCTTAAAATTTTTATTACCAGTCTTCATTAGTAAATATCCAATTCCGGCAACCGCAGCCGCGCCAATTATCAATTGAGGGCTGGCATGATATTCGGTATTCGGTTTTGTAAAGATCCAGGTTACCAATCCTGCTGTAGCCAGTAAAATTCCACCACCGAATAAAGCTGCACCGGAACTTTTCCAATCAAAATTCTTTCTTTCTTTGCCAAATGATATTATATCATGATAGTTGATACCGAAATTGTAAGTAGCTACAGTATCCAATACATAAAATCCCATCCTGGTAAGTGCCTGCCTTACATCATACTGAACCAGGAAAACAGTATCTCTTTGAATGGAAGTAACGGAAGCATCGTAATAGCGGTCCTGGGTAGAAAAGATCATTTCACTTCCGGGAAAAAAAGTCTCAAAAGTATGATTGTTCTTTTTCAAAATAAGAAGATCGGATTGAGCGGAGCATGCACTGGCCATGAAAATGATACTGAAAAAAATAAATAGGGAACGCATATTGTTACAATTTTCTAACAAAGATCAAAACTCCAAAAAGAAGTACAGTACCAAAAATAAATAATATAATTCCAGAAACTTTGTTTATCAATCTAATATTTTTGACTGTTAGTTTTTTACGCAATTTACCTGCCAGAGTTACTTTTACTACATCGGCGCTCATATTAAATAAAAGAGCTGTTGCAAAAATGATAATACGGTCACGAATTGTATGAGATACAGCAATAGCAGTAGCAGCAGTAAGCCAAAAGGCAATTACAGCAGGATTAAGTGTATTTAATAAAAATCCCTGCAAGGCAATTTTTGCATGATCGCTACTTTTTAATGGTGGCAAAGAAATATTTTCCGGATGGATAGATACTTTCTTTAAGAAAATATAAAAGATTCCCATTCCCATTAAAAAGGCGCTACCGACAATCCCAATCTGCATCTTAAAGTCGAGCATTGTGGTTACTAATTCTGAAAAAAGATTGCTTAAAACAACCAGTAAAAAATCGCTGATCCAAACGCCAATTACAAAGCTATATCCGCCAGAGTGCCCATTATTAATACTTTGCTTAATGATTGCGAAAATGACAGGCCCGACAGATATTACAAGCAACAATCCCATGGCCAGCCCTTTGAGCATAGCTTCAATAATATCTACCATTTACAGACAAGAGATTTTAATTTTTAATAGAAAAGATGAAAAAACTTTAATAATATTAAAGATAGCAAAGAATAGTAAAGAATAGTAAAGAATGGGTATCGTAATAAATAAATTAAACCATAACTCCTTTAAGGTATTTTTGCCATTCATCGAGCATTTTACCTTTTAATACCCTGGGAAATTTATTTTGGCCTCCGACTTTACCTTTTGATTTCATAAAATTCATAAATGTCTCTTCGCTCAATACATCTACGAATATTTCTTTAAGTGCATGTTTTCTTTCTACCTCATAATCATCATTCAATTCTTTTAATTTTTCATCAATTAAAAATTTAAGTGTTTCAGGTTTTATTTTATCGTCAGTGGCAATATACCAATGATGCGCAAAAAAATCTTTATAAGGAACCCCTGCTACTGTGAATTCTCCAATAGAAATATTAAGCTCTTCACTTACAAGGTTGATAGCCTTATTCATGTTGTCCACACTTAAGTGTTCGCCTACCATACTCAAAAAGTGCTGTGTGCGGCCCGTGATTATTATCTCACATTTATCTACATCCACAAATTGTACCGTATCCCCTATCAGATAACGCCAGGTGCCCGCATTAGTACTGATCAATATAGCGTAATTTTTATTCTTTTCTACTTCATGTATCATTAAAGCCTCAGGATTTGCAACCATATTCCCTTCTGAATCAAAATTGTATTGATCGAATGGCACAAATTCAAAGAAGATATTATTATTGATGGCCAGCTTCATCCCTTCGGCATTTTGCTTGTTTTGGTAAGCAAGAAAACCTTCACTTGCCAAATATGTTTCTATATAAGTAATCGGCTTGCCCAATAATCTATTAAATCCTTTTTTATAAGGCTCAAGTGCTACGCCACCGTGTACGTAAAAAGCAAGATTTGGCCATATTTCATGAATGTTTTTAAGTTGGTATCTTTCAATCACTTTTTCCATACACAATTGAACCCAGGCGGGTACTCCTACTAAAAACGCAATGTCCCATTCCGGCGCTCTTTCTACGATTTCATCTAATTTCTTTGACCAATTGGTTTCCCTGGCAATTTTCTTCCCTGGTTTATACATCCCCTGAAACCAAAAGGGAATATTTTTCGCCTGAATACCGCTTAAATCTCCCGCATAATACGTAGTGCTTTTTTGCAAATGCGTACTACCCCCCAACATCAACCAACCTTTTCCCACATATTTTTTTGGAACATTGTTGTACGAAGCCAGGCTTATCAATTGTTTAAAACAAGTAAGAGTATTAGCTCTTATCAATTCTTTTGTAACAGGAATGTACTTACTCGAAGATTCACTGGTTCCACTGCTTAAAGCAAAAAATTTAATAGCACCCGGCCAGCAAATATCACGTTTGCCATCGAGCGCTCTGAACCACCACTCCCTAAAAATGGTTTCATAATTGAATGTAGGTACTACCAATTGAAAGTTTTTCCCCGGATGCCTGCTTAAAAGAATCTGATCAAAGAGATATTTTTGCCCAAATTCTGTAAAACGAGCTCTTTTTAATAATTTCTCTAAAACCTTCAACTGCTGCCTCTTAGGAGAACTTTCAGGAATATTTAGTACCCGGGATAATGATCTTGGAAGTTTTATATCAATAAATGCCATTCCTATTTGATAGTTGTTGACTGCAACAAATTTAAGGAATAGTTAATGTAGATGTGTCATTAATTTATAAATGGCTTGTATTAATGGCTTTAAACTGAATTTGATTTTACAATTATATTGTTCCATTCCCTCATTTGGTTGTTTAATCTTCATTTCCCTCCAATTAATAACTCTACTATACCACTTACTAAATGGGAGAAAATTGTAAGCAAAAAATAATGAATTTTATAATGTAAAAATAAAAAGGCATTTATGCCAATAAGAATGAACCTAAAAAATTAAACTAGAGTCTTCAATAAACATAGTGTGTGTAGTTTTTAATCAGGTCATCCTCCGCTTTTAAGTGGGGGATTTTTTTTAGTAAATTTTGGATAGTTCCCATAATTTATCAGATAATTTTTAGTTCAAAAACGTAATTTTTTAATATCAAGAAAAAAATTGCCTTAATTTTATACAGTTTCGTTTACTTTTATTCATATTTTACGGAGTTTATTTCCAGGATGTTGAATACTTAAATTAAAAAAAAATTAAAATTAATTCTTATAAATGTACAACCATATCTGGAAAAAATACTTGCCCATTATCAAAATTTTAATGAAAAAATCAATTTTGGAAGAACAACTGCTGGATCTTAACAGGATTGATTTTGAAAGAGCCGGTACAGGTCGCAAAGCCGGTTATAAATTTAAAATAGAATTTACTGATGGTAAGGTCGGAAATGTGATAAGCGGTTCTGCACTGGCCATGCACCTGGCACAAGTTATCATGGAAGATGATAATGCAAAACAAATTTTAACAGATCATAATTTTGAAATTAGCCTGAATACAAAATTCCAATTGGCTATCAGGAATATTGCTAAATAATTATCTTTAAGGCTTACACCCGGTTGAATTAAATTAAACTGAAGCCCGATAAAGATACAAATCCTTAATATTTGTTTGTTTGCTGTATTTGATAATGATTATGTTGCTTTCCCGGTTGAGGATTCAATAAATTGGCTCTTTTGTATTTATTTAAAAAAATAGTCCCGACAAGGAGATCATTATTTCAATTTCTCCTGCTCCTTCCACATTTCATTAAATGTCTTTTTGCTAATCTCAAGTGGGACATGGTGTATATTCCAATCTTTGAACAGCATATTCACCACTTTTGTTTTCAATCCGCCACTTCCAGTATTCATCATTCCTCTTTTTAAAGATGCCTGTTTCCATATTTTCCATGCCATCTTTTCAGAAAAGGATGTCATTCCCTGTTCCACACTTTCATTGCGGTTGACTAATAATAATTCATGCAGATTTATTTTTACAGGACATACTTCGGTACAGGCTCCGCACAAAGAGGATGCGTAACTTAAATGCTTATATTCTTCCAATCCCTGTAAATTTGGGGTAATCACGCTTCCAATAGGTCCGCTGTAGGTAACCCCGTAAGAATGGCCGCCGATATTTTTATAAACCGGGCATACATTCAGGCAAGCACCACAACGAATACAATAAAGACTTTCGCGCTGGCGTGGACTGGCTAAAATATTAGTTCGATTATTATCTAAAAAAATTACATACATTTCTTCAGGGCCATCTGTCTCCCCCGGTTGCCTGGGTCCGCAAATAATACTATTGTAAACTGTTACTTTTTGACCGGTTCCGTAAGTAGCTAATAAAGGCCAAAGCAAAGCCAGGTCTGTAATTGATGGAATCATTTTTTCTATTCCGATAATGGCGATATGTGTTTTGGGCCACGCAGAACTTAACCGTGCATTTCCTTCATTTTCTGTAATGGCAATACCTCCAATATCAGAAATAACAAAATTAGCGCCGGTAATTCCAATCTCGGCCTGCACATATTTCTCTCTTAATTTTTCTCTTGCAACCAAGGTTAATTCCGCGGGAGAAAGTTTGGAAGACGTTCCTAATTTATTTGCAAAAAGTTTAGCTACATCCTCTTTGCTTTTGTGCATAGCCGGGGTTACAATATGATAAGGTGGTTCTCCGTCCAACTGTTGAATATATTCCCCCAAATCGGTTTCGATACTTTCAATTCCATTCTCTTCTAAAAAATGATTGAGATGAATTTCCTCAGTAACCATGCTTTTGCTTTTCACAATGGTTTTGCAATTCTTCTCTTTACAAATGGCAAGGATCTCGTCTAAAGCTTCCTGAGAGTTTTGTGCCCAGATGACTTTGCCGCCACGGTTGGTAAAATGCATTTCAAATTCTTCCAGGTGCTCATGCAAATTTTCTAATGCACGCCATTTAATATTTTTTGCTCTTTCTTTTACCAGGTTATTATCTGCAAACTGTAGTTTAGCCTTTGGTACAACAGCATTGTATCTACCTATATTAAAATTAATTTTCTGTCGGTGTTCAAGGTCGGCGCTTTTAATAGTGCTTTTTGCTTTGAAGGTGGATTCGTTTTCGGTCATGGTAAACTTTATATTATTTCTAATTCCCAAAATTCTTTCGGTGAAACAATTTTCGTGTTTTTGTATTTTTTCATTAAAAAATGCTTGGCATTTCCTGTAATTAAATAATCGGCATTACAAGTTTCGGCAAGCTCAAGAAGCTTGTTATCAGCTTCATCTTTAATAATATCAATTTTAACCGAAGGGGAATATTTGATGCCAAATTTCTTAATATCTGAAAGTAATATTTTTGACCTTACTTCATAATCAGGGTATTTGAAGAATTTAATTCTATTTAATACATCAATGTATTCGTTTAATAAGTCATCAGAAATACAAAGCTCAATTTGTCTTTTCATTAATACATAATCAAAAATTACAAAAGGATAACTACGCTGTATAAGAGAAGAGACTAAAACATTTGTATCAATTATTAACTTTAGCATTTTTTCTTACAGCTTTAATCTCTTTATCAATTTCTTCCATAGTTATTTTTGAAAACCCATATTTCTTACCAAGTTTTACAGATTCCCTTAAATTTTGTCTTGCCATTTCTCTTGAAACAATATCAAGAAGTTCTGAAAAAGATAACTTATCTTCTTTTAAACCAAATTTATTAAATTCCAATTCTGAAATAGATATATTAAGTGTACGCATGCGTTGTATTTTTTCTTAATCAAATTTAATCATTTTCACTTCAGCACGCCCAACTCTTTCCCCACTTTTGTAAATGCTTCAATTGCTTTATCCAAATGTTTCTGCTCATGCGCTGCGCTTAATTGAACACGGATTCTCGCCTGCCCTTTTGCCACTACAGGAAAGAAAAACCCGATTACATAAATATCCTCTTCCAATAATTTTGCAGCAAAATTTTGCGCCAGTACTGCATCGTATAACATGATTGGTACAATTGGATGGTCGCCTGGTTTAATATCAAATCCTGCTTCGGTCATTTTTTTTCTGAAATATTTTGTATTGTTTTCTAATTTGTCGCGCAGTTCTGTCGTTTCGCTGAGTAAATCAAAAACCGCAATAGATGCGCCTACGATGCTTGGTGCAACAGTATTGCTAAATAAATAAGGGCGGCTGCGCTGACGAAGCATCTCAACAATTTCTTTTTTGCCTGAAGTAAATCCTCCATTGGCACCACCAAGCGCTTTACCTAATGTACCTGTTATGATATCTATCTTTCCTGTAACGCCACAATATTCCGGAGTTCCACGCCCTGTTTTTCCAATAAATCCTGTAGAATGTGAATCATCTACCATAACTACTGCATCATATTTATCTGCTAACCCGCAAATTTTATCAAGCTGCGCAATAGTACCATCCATGCTGAAAGAGCCATCTGTAACGATAATCCGGCTTCTTAAATCCTTAGTTTCTTTTAATTTATTTTCCAACTCTTGCATATTATTATGCTCATAACGGAAGCGCTGTGCCTTACATAAACGTACACCATCTATAATGCTCGCATGATTCAAAGCATCAGAAATGATGGCATCATTTTCGCCAAATAATGGCTCAAAAACGCCGCCGTTTGCGTCAAAGCAGGCAGCATATAAAATGGTATCTTCTGTTCCTAAAAAATCAGAAATCTTTTTTTCCAGTTCTTTATGAATATCCTGCGTACCACAAATAAAACGCACACTGCTTAATCCATATCCTCTTTCTTTATTGGTTTTATTGGCCGCTTCGATCACTCGCGGATGATCCGATAATCCTAAATAATTATTAGCGCAAAAATTCAACACTGTTTTGCCTCCAACTTGTATTTCGGCTCCCTGTGCGCTGGTAATAATTCTTTCATTTTTAAAAAGCCCGGCTTCTTTTATTTCTTCTAATTCCTTTCCTATTCGTTTTGCAAAATTTTCGTTCATACTTGTTTATTTTTGATATGGCAAACCTACATGAAATCAATAAATTTCGCAGCTAAAAAGTATTTTTTAAATGGATTGTAACTTTTGAAAGCAGTTGTGCGTATAATATAGAAACCAGGCGGATGTGATAATTAATTACTCTTAATTGTATGACTGAGAAAGAATATAATGAATGTGTAAATCTGTATGCAGATAATGTGTACCGGTTTATTGTAAAGAATTTAAGGCATGAAGAAGACGCAAAAGATGTAGTGCAGGCTTCTTTTGAAAAAATGTGGATCAATAGGGAAAAAGTGGAAAATGAAAGGAGCAAATCCTATTTATTTACAGTGGCCTATCATCAAATGATTGATCTGATAAGAAAAAATAAAAGAGTGAAACTCGAAGAAGATTTTTCCTCATCAACAAAAACAACAAAGGAACCGGAATATCAATTGAAAGAAATTTTAAATGACGCCTTATACAGATTAAACGAAACTCAGCGAAGCCTTGTTCTGTTAAAGGATTATGAAGGATATAATTATGAGGAGATTGCTATAATTACTTCTTTAAGTGTAAGCCAGGTAAAAGTTTATCTCCACCGGGCAAGAATACAATTGAAAAATTATTTGGTGAAACCCGAAAACGTACTTTAAAATGAACATCAACAGAAATAATTACGAAGAATTTTTTTTACTGTATGCTGATAATGAATTATCAAAAACAGAAAGAAAAGTAGTTGAAATATTCGTCCAGGAAAATCCTGATCTGAAAGAAGAGTTCAGCATGTTGAAACTTACCATAAATTCTCCCGATGAAAGAGTAAAACTTGCAGATAAATCATTTTTAATGAAAAAAGAATCTGCATCATTTATTAATGAGAATAATTACGAAGAGATATTTGTACTTTATCATGACGATGAACTTGCCGAAGAACAAAAAACAGAAACAGATAAGTTTATAAATCAAAATCCAAAATATAAAAACGATTTTGAATTAATAGGAAAAGCAAAATTAGCCTCTGATATTTCTATTGTATTCCCCAATAAAAAACAATTGTACAGGAAAGAAAAATTAGGAAAAATAATTCCTTTGATTTTATGGAGGTCTTTAGCGGCGGCTGTTTTCATTGGTTTTGGTCTATGGATTGGTTTCTCCTATTATAATAAAAACAAAGTAACACAAGCCGTTGCAGTGAATACACATAATACTATAAATAAACCAGTAACAACAGATATTACCACTATTCCTGAAAAACAGGATAAAGAAAAAAAAGATATAGCCTCAACAAGAAAAAAAACCGAAACAAGAAAAGTAAAAAAGGAAGAAGAAAAAATTAAAAAGCCTTTTTTGAAAGTGCAAAAAATGAAGGATAATGATATAGCAAAAAATAATGTAAAAATTAAAAGTCCATTAACAGCAAAAAAAATTAAAAAAAATCAATCAGAAATTGAGCCTGAAATAGTTGCTGCAACCAAGCCGCTAAAAACCGTTCCTGTTATTGAAGAAAATACTCAAATCCCTTTGCCAGGCGCCAATGCACAACATATAGACAAGATTGAGCCTGAATCTCAAAATACAATGCATGCCCAAACAGTATCTTATTTAGCCGATGCAAGTACCAACAATGGAAATTATGTTTTTTATGATATACCTGCAGAAGAATTCAGGAAATCAAAAATAGGTGGATTCCTAAAAAAAATAAGGAGGGTAGTAGAAAGGAATAATCCTATAACCCGCTTGTTTGCAGCCGATGAAGAGCAAGTCGCTGCAAAATAATTTATCAATATTCAATCACTGGCATATAAATTTTAAAAATGAAAAAGACAATTTTAATCCTGAGTGTAATGCTAACAGCCAATGCAGTTCTCGCACAGACCGATTCAATAAAAGTATCCAGGCAAAATGATACAATCCGTATTGGAGGTATGATCATCCTGAAAAAAGGAGAATCTAATGAAAAAAAGCGCGTGAGCGTTACCATTGGTAACCGCCAAAGAGAAAGAAGTAATTCCAATATAAGCACCTCCTCTTTTATTGTAGATTTAGGATTTGCCAACTGGACCGACAAAACAAATTACGCCAATGCCACATCTGATGGATACCTGGTCAATAGACCCGGCTCTCCTGATTTGAGCGCTAATGATCTAAAATTAAGAACCATCAAATCAGTCAATGTAAATATTTGGTTTTTTATGCAAAGACTCAACTTAATAAAGCATTATGTAAACCTGAAATACGGGCTGGGCCTGGAACTGAATAATTACCGTTTTAATTCAAACATAAGTTTCAATGAGGGTGGCGCGAATCCATACAATTCTTTACAAAATATTCCACATTCATTTATATTCAGAGATTCAATAAATTTTTCAAAAAATAAATTAGCTGCAGATTATGTAACTGTTCCGCTAATGTTGAATTTTCGCACTAATCCAAATGACAACAAAAAAGGAATTAGCCTCAGCGGCGGTGTGAGCATGGGATATTTATACAGTAGCCGCAATAAACAAAAAAGCGATGAAAGAGGAAAGCATAAAAACCGGGGTGACTATGATCTTCAACAATGGAAATTTTCTTATGTAGGCGAACTGGGGCTTGGTCCGGTACATTTATATGGATCTTACACCCCAAAATCTATTTTTAAAAATGATTTGAATTTCACTCCTTATAATATTGGAATAAGATTAAGCAACTGGTAAAATTCTTATGTGTGTTGGTTTTAATTCTAAAACCTGCTTTCAAAAAGAGCAGGTTTTTTTTTAAATAAAAAAATAAGAATCCTTAATAATTATTCATTTACTGCAACGCAATTTTCGATTCTTTTGAAAAGAAATTTTTTTCAGGAAGAATAAAAATAAAAAACGGGAATGTTGAATATTTGTTGCCTGCCCGAATGGTACAGGCGGCATTTACTGAAGCGGGAAATCAATCATTTAATATAGAAAGATTAAGTTTAAACCCTGGTAATACATTCTCGCCGGAAAGGATATTATTGAAACCAGTTACTTTATCACTTGTTCCATTTTTTCTAAAAATTATTACTGTTTTATCTTCAGGATTTATAAGCCAGGCGAGCGAACATCCATTTTTAATCCATTTACCCATTTTCGAAGTAAGCGATTTTAAATTATCGGATTTACTTTTTAATTCAATTACAAAATCGGGACAGATGTGTGCAAATTGATTTCTTTCATTATCGCTTAACTGATTCCATTTTTTTATTGTTAGCCAACTCGCGTCAGGCGAGCGAACCGAGCCATCTGGCAATGTAAATCCTGTGGAGGAATCGAAACAAACGCCTGATTTTTTTCTTCTATTCCAGATTACTAATTCTGTTAACAAATTCGTATTCTTAATTCCTGTATTAGCGTTAGTCGGTGGCATAATAATGATTTGTTTATTCTCATCTCTTTCAATGCGCCATAAATCATTTTGCTGGCAGAAATCAAAGAATTCTTTCTCCGACATAGAATCAGATAAATCTCCTATAATTGGCAAAGTGATGTCATTTACTGAAATTTCCATAAACCAAATTTACTAAATTTTATTTACTCAGATGCATGCTTCTTTCTCTATACAATTGCCTGAAATAAGGGTCGCGCAAATCTTTTATAAACCGAATCGCTTCGCCGGTGCTTTTCATTTCGGGGCCAAGTTCTTTGTTTACCCCCGGAAATTTATTGAAAGAAAATACAGGTTCTTTTATGGCAAATCCTTTTAGTTTTTTCTCAAAAGTAAAATCCTTCAGTTTTGCTTCACCAAGCATTATTTTAGTAGCAATATTCAGATAAGGAATTTGGTATGCTTTGGCGATAAACGGAGTAGTACGTGATGCGCGTGGATTGGCTTCGATAACATATACGATACCATCCTTAATGGCAAATTGTATATTGATCAGGCCTTTTATATGCAAAGCGCGGGCAATCTTTTCAGAATATTCTTCCATAGCCTGTACAATCAATGGCGATAAATTAAATTGAGGTAAAACGGCATTACTATCGCCACTGTGAATTCCTGCCGGTTCGATATGCTCCATCACGCCCATAACATGAAAAGTTTCTCCGTCAAATATGGCATCAATCTCCGCTTCCTGGCAACGGTCTAAAAACTGGTCAATCAAAATTTTATTTCCCGGCAAATGCTTTAATAAACTTAAAACACCGTTTTCCAATTCTTCATCATTTAAAACAATTCTCATTCTTTGGCCTCCGAGTACATAACTCGGCCTCACCAAAACCGGATAACCCACTTTATGTGCAATTTCAATTGCCTCGTCTGTATCGTGTGCAGTCCCATATTTTGGATAAGGGATTTCCAGCTCTTTCAGCGTATCGCTAAAGCGCCCGCGGTCTTCGGCAATATCCATACTATCATAAGAAGTACCGATTATTTTGATACCTTTTTCATACAATCTCTTTGCAAGTTTTAGTGCCGTTTGGCCGCCCAATTGAACAATGACGCCGTAAGGTTTTTCCAACTCAATAATTTCCCAGATATGCTCCCAGAAAACGGGTTCAAAATACAATTTATCAGCAATATCAAAATCGGTAGAAACCGTTTCAGGATTGCAATTGATCATGATGGCTTCCATACCGCATTCTTTGATGGCAAGCAATCCGTGTACACAGCAATAATCAAATTCGATTCCCTGGCCTATGCGGTTTGGACCACTGCCTAATACAATAATTTTCTTCTTTGAAGAAGGGGTAGATTCGTTGTAGATAATGTTAGAGTTCATTGGCATTTGTAAGTGAGAGCTTGATTATAAAGTATTATTTATGGTTCATAAAGGTCCAAAGCTTTAATAAATTTAAAATCTTTTTTATTAAATGTAAATAATTTAAGATTAAGCAATAGTGCTGTGGCAGCTATAAAGGCATCGGCTAACAATAGCCCGTGGCTGGATGAATAATTGATGATTAAATCTTTGGCACTTTTGCTAATTTCATCAGATATTGGAATATTATAAAAGGACTCAAGTTGTTTAATAATACGGTTCTTCTCAATATTGGTTTTATTGCCTTGTATCATTTCAATGACTGTAATAACAGATACACAAAGTTGAATATCCTTTTTTTCAAAATCAAAAAATGCGTTTTCCGCAACCAGATTAAACTTTTTACTTTTATCAAAAAAGTTAATCAGAACATCGGAATCAATTAATACGCTTTCTTTCTTATCCATGCTTTTTTTCTAATAACGGATGGTTCTTCAAAATTGAGATCAGTTAAAGATCCGGCCATTTCCCGTGCATTAAACTTCTTTTTTGGCTTTGAAATCTTTACTCCTTTTTCAATTATAAAATCATTTTCGTTCTCATTCATAATTGATTCAATATCTAAAACCTTTGCTAAAGTCTTTATTGCATTTAATGCTTTTTTATTCTCGGATTTTAAAATTAATGTTTGCATTTTAAATCTTATTTCCTTAAAGTTAAACAAATATTTACTCAAAAGTGCTATAAAAATAAGGCGTCTTCGCTTCAAACTCTGCACTGCACGTATCTACCATTTTATAAACCCTGGTAATTCCCAACGCTTTTCTTTTTTCATAAATATCTTCATCTGTACTTCCATCTTTCATTATTTTCGCTATCTGTTCATCACTAAAACCAAGTTGCTTAGCCTCTTTCAAAAGTTCAGGAGTAATAGTTTCTAAAGTAACTACAGCAAGTGCTTTTTCGCAATTGCATATTTTTTGTATCTGGTAAATAAACCAACGGTCTATTCCTGTAGATTCACAAATCCTTTTTACACTTACCCCTATCATCAATGCATCTTTTATCCTGAAGATCCTATCCCACTTAGGTATTTTTAAATATTCGACAATCTCTTCCGCATGCATCAGGCTTTTTCCATAATACCCCAGGCCAACTGCGTCATTTTCTAAACTCTGACAAGCTTTTTGAACTGCTTCGGCAAAACTTCTTCCGATGGCCATCACTTCGCCTACCGATTTCATTTGAAATCCAAGAGTATCATCTGCTCCTTTAAACTTATCAAAATTCCAGCGTGGAATTTTTACAATTACATAATCCAGTGCCGGTTCAAAATAAGCGGATGTGGTTTTTGTAATTTGATTTTTTAATTCATCCAAAGTAAATCCAACAGCAAGTTTGGCCGCAATTTTCGCAATTGGATAACCAGTTGCTTTGCTTGCCAAGGCGGAAGAACGGCTCACACGCGGATTAATTTCAATGGCAATAATATTTTCTGTGTGTGGATCTAACGCAAATTGCACATTGCAGCCGCCTGCAAAATTTCCAAGATTCCGCATCATAGCAATCGCGGTGTTTCTCATTTTTTGATAGGCCGTATCGCTCAATGTCATAGCGGGAGCCACGGTTATTGAATCTCCGGTGTGCACCCCCATCGGATCAAAATTTTCTACCGTACAAATGATTACTACATTATCATTATCATCGCGTAGCAATTCCAGTTCAAATTCTTTCCATCCCATCATCGCTTTTTCTACCAGCACTTCATGCATCGGCGAAGCGGTCAATCCACGGTTCAGCGCTTCATCAAGGTTTGCTTTATGAAAAACCAGGCTTCCGCCGGTACCCCCTAGCGTAAATGATGGCCGGATTACTAAAGGAAATCCAATTTCCTGCGCGATTTCTTTTCCTTCTAAAAATGAATTAGCAATTTTTGCCGGCGCAACAGGGATTTTCATTTCTATCATCCATTCCCTGAATTTTTCGCGGTCTTCGGCTTTATCAATTGCTTTAATATCCACTCCTATCAGCCTTATATTATTTTTCTCCCATACTCCCATTTCATCGGCTTCTTTTGCAAGATTAAGCGCTGTTTGTCCGCCCATGGTTGCCAACACGGCATCAATCCTGTATTCGGTTTCAAGGTTTTCATCAATAATTTGCTCAATACTTTCTACTGTGAGTGGAAGCAGGTAAACTTTATCAGACATCATCGGATCGGTCATGATGGTGGCTGGATTGCTGTTAATAAGAATCACTTTGATTCCTTCTTCGCGCAAGCTGCGTGCAGCCTGGGTTCCGGAATAATCAAATTCGCAGGCCTGGCCAATAACAATCGGACCTGAACCTATAATCAATACTGTTTTAATGGATTTGTCGCGTGGCATGAAATTATAATGTGTGGCCGCCAAAAATAAACGAAAGTGTTGAAATGTGAGGAAGAAAAAATCTTATTAACAAAAACCAGTTTTGTAAAGACAGTTGTTACTCCAATTAGAAAAATTAAAACAACTCTTGTATCTTTATCTTTTAACTTTGAATGAATGTTAACAATCAATGAAATACGAACTTTTGTAAGCGAAATAGTAGCTGAATACAAACCGGAAAAAGTTTACTTATTCGGCTCTTATGCAAATAATACCGCTACCGAAGACAGTGATATTGATTTATTCATTATAAAAAAGACCACTCAAAAAAAATCAGAACGCCATATTAAGGTGAGAGAAGCAATCAAAACTTATCCTTATGTTGGGATGGATATTATTGTTTATAATCCTGATGAATTAAAATCGGGGATGAAGGATGTACTCAATATTGGAAAAGAGGCCATTAAAACAGGAAAGCTTTTATATGAAAGAATTTGAAAGATGGTTCAAAAAAGCCGAGGAAGATCTTTATGTTATTAAACATCTCTTAACCTTAAATGATGCACCTCCCACAATTTGTTGTTTTCATGCGCAACAGGCAGTTGAAAAATATTTGAAAGCATATCTAATTACAAAAAATATCCTTGTTCCTAAAACACACGATCTTGAATTATTAGTAAAATTATCAACCCGCATAAATCCTCTTTTTAATGATATTTTATCAAAAGCCATCAGTTTGAGTAATTATTCTGTTATTCCCCGTTACCCGGACATGTTAGATGATCTAACAATTGAGGATGCAAAAAATGCTTATCAAAAAGCCCTTGACATCAAACATTTTATTTTGAAAAATTTCTTTTAAAATAAAAATGCTGCGTTTTCAGAAATTAAAAATCGTGAATATTTGTGCTTTTACTGTCCGTCGTCAAATAAAAAAACAGGCCTTTCTCCAAAAGCCTGCCTTTTTAAATTCCTACGGAGTAGAAATATTTTTATAAAAAAAACCGCTTCTCATTACCATACAAATTCTTAAACATTTTTTTTAAGACGTATAATTTATCTATCCACGCATTTTCGTCTTTAGCTCTATATTCATCCATATAATGTTCTACTTTTTCCACAGTGTCTTCAGCATTATCCAATAAATAATTAGTTTGATCTTTTAAATGATTGCATAAAGATTCCCTTTTTTCTTTAGGCATATTAAAAAATCTTACTAAAGCTAATCCTGCTGCTGCTCCGAATATTATTGCTGCTAACTGATCTGTTTTTGCCATAATGATTAAAATTTTAAGTTCTTAGCTTTGCGCGAATATGAATATCATCTTTTTTAAAAAATATACACTACACAAATCGTTCCTGTTTTTTGTAATGCTGTTTTTTTATCGGACAGCAAATGCCCAGTTTTTCCCGCCAAAAAATTATCCAAAAAATTATTTTATATACCCGGTGGATGCCAGGATAAGCCTTGCAGCTAACTTTGGCGAGTTGCGGCCAAATCATTACCACATGGGGCTTGATTGCCGAACCAACCAGGTGGTAAATCGTCCGGTAAAAGCTGCGGCCGACGGCTACATAGCGCGGGTAACCATTGCTCCTTTTGGTTTTGGGCAGGCAATTTATATCAATCATCCCAATGGGCTAACTACAGTTTACGGCCATTTGAATAGTTTTTTCCCCGTTTTGGAAAAATATGTAAAAGAGAAACAATATCAACAGGAATCCTGGAAGGTTGACCTTACTTTTCCGCCCACGCAGTTTCCGGTGAAAAAAGGGCAATTTATCGCCTTAAGCGGAAGCACCGGCGGTTCGCAAGGACCTCATTGTCATTTTGAGATCAGGGATACCAAAACAGATAAAGTTTTAAATGAATTGTTGTTTGGATTGCCGATACCTGATGATGTACCTCCTACAATTGTCCGGCTTGCGATGTACGATAGAAACAAAAGTACTTATAGCCAGGTTCCTCAATATATTCCCATAAAAAAAGAAAATGGGAAATATGTTACTGTAAAAAATATAATTCCTATAAATTCTGATAAAATAAGTTTTGGAATTTCGGCCAATGACAAACAATCCGGTTCCAATAATCCAAACGGAATTTATGAGGCGGTAATTTATATTGATGAGGTTCCCCTTTCAGCTTTCGAACTTGACAGCATTAGTTATGATGAAACCCGTTATGTAAATGCAAATATTGACTACAAAACCCGCGCATCCGGCGGCCCTTACATTCAGCATCTGTCGAGGTTACCCGGCTATCCGCAAGGTGTTTACAAAGATATACATGGCAATGGTGTTATTGAATTAGAAGATACAAGTGTTCATCAAATAAAAATTGTAGTAAAAGATGCCAATGGAAATACATCATTACTTGAATTTAAAATAAGAAAAGGAGTGGTGGCAGAAAATACAACCCCACAAAATATCTCTCACGATCAAAAGGAATTTATCCCGGGTTTTGTGAATGTTTTTGAAAATGAAAACCTTCAAATTTATTTGCATGCTGCTACTTTGTACGATTCTGTCGCTTTTACCCAATCTGAAAAAGTATCTGAATCGCCTTATGCATATTCTTTGGTACATTCTGTCCTTTCGGGGTTGATACCGGCGCAGGATTATTTTACCGTCAGAATTAAAACTGATAAACCCATACCGGATAATCTGGCTGATAAAATAGTAATGAAAAGAACCTGGAAAGACAACAGTGATGTAGTAAAAGCAACAAAAGATGGAAATTGGTATTCAGCTAAATTCAATGCTTTTGGGGATTTTGAGCTTATAGCCGATGATGAACCACCAGTAATTAATGTAAGTTTTCATGATAATGCCAATCTTTCTCATGCAAGAACTATCGTCATTACTCCAAAAGATAATAATGACGACATCAAAAATTTCCGTGCTGAATTGGATGGAAAATGGCTTCGTTTTACCAACGATAAAGGACGTTTATTTATTTATACTTTTGATGAAAAATGCCCGGCAGGAAAACATGAGTTAAAGATTTCGGTAGAGGATGAAGCAGGAAATAAAACAGAAAGAATATTGCATTTTACACGATAAAAATATACAAATGACACAATTAACAGAAGGTCAAAAAGCGCCCGACTTTAAGGCAAAAGATCAGAATGGGAATGCTGTTTCTCTAAAAGATTTTCACGGTAAAAAAGTGGTACTCTATTTTTATCCTGAAGATGATACACCCACCTGCACCATTGAAGCCTGTAACCTGAGAGATAATTATGCGGATCTTAAAAAAGCAGGATTGGTGGTATTAGGCGTAAGCCCTGATGATAAAAAGAAGCATAAAAAATTTGAAGAAAAATATGATCTTCCTTTTACTTTATTGGAAGACCCTGAAAAAAAAATCATTGATAAATATGGTGTTTGGGGAGAAAAAAATTTGTATGGGAGAAAATACATGGGACTTCACCGCACTACTTTTTTGATTGATGAAAACGGGATAATTTTTAAAATTTTTAAAAAGCCAAAATCAAAAATCCATAGCGAAGAAATCTTAAAAGCAATTGGATGAAATAAATAAAATCTGTTAAGTAAATCTGAAAATATAAATCTCTGTTTTTTGTTGTTTTACTGCCTTTTATAGACCAATTTATATTCGGCCGCCATCCGGTAGCCAGGTAAGAAGTATGTTTAATAAGAAGAAGAAATGACCAACTATCGTAATTGAAAATTTTTATTGGTACTGATATTGCGTGATTTTATTTCGATAATTTAAACAATAATGATATGGAACATAAAAAAGAATTAGACGAGCTAAACAAGAAATCTCTTGACAAAATTGATGAATACCTTAAGACAAAAAAAAATTTGGGTAAAGAGCATCATGAAAAACTAAACGAAGCCAAAAAGAAATGGCAGTCTTCATGGTCCGATCTCATGGATGTATTAGTGTCTTTGGAAAGGGTTGAAATTTAAGGTTTCCCCTGCTAAATTTTAGTTGTAGGCACAAGGCATGCCTTGTGCCTACGGGAGAATACCGGGAGAAAAGTAAGGTTTCTAAGACGGAATTATTTTTAAAAATGGATTAATGGAAAATTATTATTTAAGATTCCAAAATCATAACGATTATTATTAACCAAAGAGCTGAAGAAAGAAATGAGGTAGTTCGTAAATCTGATGCCGAAATTTTAAGATAATAACGGACGTCTTTCGACATGAGCATTGCAAATAAAATAAGTACAGTGAGCAAAATTATGTAAGCCGCCAACCATCTGCGAGGTTAGAAGGGTTATTGTCTGTATGAAGAGATCTTCGCAAAAAAGTAGTCAGAAACATCAATGTCATAAGTAAATAGTAGAATAAACAAATTGCCCATCCAAACTTATTTCTCTTTACTAAAAGAATAACACTAATTACCGGGAGTATTAGTATAATAAAAACAAGTCCCCAATCTATATTTTTTTCAATTTGAAAGCCGTGGTATAAATCAAAAAGAAAATCGAATAATATAAAAATATGTAGAAAACAGATAGAAAGATAAGAGGAGAAAAATACTTGCTTTTTTCCACGTCTTTTGTTTCAAAATCAATTAATAAATCTTTTTCGTGATCCATATAAGAGTTTGAATTTCGGCAACAAATAATGCTGCGGGAAAAATAAAAGCGACAAGTGCAAATCAAAAATTGTCCAAATTTCTTCGTTTACTGTAACCCATTCCTACTTCTTCAAAACATCTTCAAACAAATGATAAATCCTTTTGTATTCATCTGTCCAACTCGATGGATCTTCAAAATCGTGATTTTCCATCGGGTAAGGAGCGAGTTCCCAATTGTCCTTTCCTAATTCAATTAATCGTTGTGTTACTTTTACAATGTCCTGGAAATGTACATTCTGATCTACTATGCCGTGGCACATTAATAAATGTCCTTTTAAACCATCCACAAAATAAATTGGTGAGCTTCTTTTATAAGCAAGACTATCTTCGTAGGGCTTATTTAAAATTTCAGATGTGTATCCATTATTATAATTTGCCCAGTCTGAAACTGAACGCTGTCCTGAGCCTGCAGCAAAAACATCCGGAGTGGTAAACATCGCCATCAATGTAATAAAGCCGCCATAAGAGCCGCCGTAAATGCCTATTCTTTTAGGATCTACGCCAAAAGTTTTTACTAAATAATTCGCGGCATCTACATTATCAGTCAGGTCTTTTCCGCCCATGTGGCGATAAATTGCGGTGCGCCAATCGCGGCCATAGCCGGCGCTTCCGCGATAATCAACATCCATCACGTAATAACCATGATCGGCCAGCAAATTGTTAAACATTGTTTCCCGGAAATAATAACTCCACCATTTATCAATGTTTTGTAAATAACCGGCGCCATGTACAAATATTACAGCGGGCTTATGTACATCAGGATGAGCGGGTTTGTAAACTCTTCCATGAACCAATGCTCCGTCTCTTGCAGCAAAAGTAAAGATCTCAGGATCGCGCCATGAGTACGATTTATATTCATTGCTTTCTGCTTTGGTAGTTATTTGTTCAGGCTTTGCACCTGCTTTGTTTTCCTGCAAATACAGTTCCGGTGGTTTGGTAGTATAAGAATAAAGTATGGCAATGTTTTTTTCGTCAGGTGAAATTGTTACTTCGTTTCCGCCAACCATACTCGTAATTTTTTCGGTTTTACTATCGGCGATGCGTAAACGATAATATTGATATTGCACCGGTTCAATTTCATTAGTCTCCAGATAAAAATATTTTTTATCATTAGAAAGTTGCGCGTCTAATATTTCATAGTTACCTGAAGTATATGCTTTCTTTTTCCCGGTTTCTACATTTACAGAATACAAATGCGAAAAACCAGTTACTTCGGACTGGTACCAATAATTATTTTCGTCTATCCACCCGGTGTTATAAATTCCGGGGCCTCCGATCCATGCGCTGTCATGCTGACGATCTAATAATCGCAATTTTTTCTCTTCCGTATCCCAAAGCATGAGCCACCGGTCCTTATGATCCTGAGCGCGAATATCCAGCACAAGATTAGTTCCGTTAGGAGACCATTTTGCTGAAGCAAAAAATACATTCCGCAAAGCGTTTTCTTT
This sequence comes from Hanamia sp., assembly GCA_036509335.1. Taxonomy (GTDB): domain Bacteria; phylum Bacteroidota; class Bacteroidia; order Chitinophagales; family Chitinophagaceae; genus Ginsengibacter. Next base: position 11,877 of record DATCFT010000044.1, on the reverse strand, counting down.
TTTTCTTTTGGCGAGTTCCGTTGGATAATCTTTCATGAATTCAGGAATATCCCTTATTCCTTCTATTGAATCTGTTTTTACTTCAAACACGCTATCCATCTGCCTGTCGTAAATAAAGAATTGATAGGTTCCTTCAGGCTCTCCTACTTTTTCACGGCCAGGTATTTCCGTTGTATAACCAGATTCAGTAACATAATTAGGAACAATAGTTGACTTCCTTTTTCCTGCAGGCTGGTACAATCTATAACTTACAAATTTCCCATCCGGACTTATAGAGAGATCCCGGATAATTTTATCGCCAATATTTATTTTTTTTAATTCTTTTCTCCGGGTAACGCTGTCATATAATTCTCCGAGATGATTTTTTTCTTCACGTTCTCTCAGAACCTTCATGTATTGGATTTGTTCATTTTTCAACCATTGATCTTCCGGGGAAAGTTTTTCTGTTTTTTTGTCTTCATCACCGCTCTGAATATTGGTAAGTTGGCGGGTTTGGCCATTCTCAATATTCCATGCAAATAAATTCTGGTCAAGTGTATAAACAATTTCTTTTTCATTAAAAGAAAATTGCGGATTGTATTCTGTTTCGGTTGTTTGAGTAATACGATGTATTTTATTTGCTTTTATTTCTTTATAAAAAATATCTCCATTATTTTCATAAACATAGGCGGTTCGCTTTAAATTATAAATTGCACTATTAGCGCTTACCACATTTTGCTTTTGAAACACACTTGCTTTTTGAGGGATTTTATTTTCATTAGTAATATAATATAACGAATCTGATGGTGCTTCCTCCGGGTTCCAGTTAAAGAAAAGCTCAGTTCCATCTGCGTTCCAGAAAGGATCTGAAGGAGAAGTTCCTATCCATTTCGGATCGCTCATTATTTTTTCTATAGTTAATGAATCAAGTCCTGGCTGGCAAAAAGAAATTGTGGGAATCAATAGAAATAAAAATGATATTATTTTGAACATAAAAAAAATTTACCATAAATGTATTAATAAATAAAGTTGGAAAGGCTTTTTCTAAAAACAGGAAGATATTACTGACATTTGCGCGTATATAAATATGCGCTATAAATTTCAACTTTCTAAATTGTTGAAAATTGATAAATAATTATGAATACAAAAAATAAAGTTCGTTGGGCAATATTAGGCGCCGGAAGAATTGCCAATGCATTTACCAAAGATTTTCCATTAATGCACAATGCAGAGCTGGTAGCTGTCGCGTCAGGTGACAGAGAAAGAGCAAAAAATTTTGCGGCTCAATATCATATTCCAAAGGCATTGAGTTATGATGAACTATATTCTGCCGAAGACATAGATGCGGTTTATATTTCTACCACTCATAATTTTCATTTTGAACAGGCGCTTACCTGTTTGCAACATAATAAAGCAGTTTTGTGTGAAAAACCAATTACGGTAAATGACATTGAATTCAAAAAATTAATGGCTATTTCAAAAACAAAGAATGTTTTTTTGATGGAAGCTATGTGGACTTATTTTTTGCCCGCAATTCAAAAAGCGAGACAATGGCTGGATGAAGGAAGAATTGGAAAGTTAAAAGTAATACAGGCAGATTTTGCTGTGTCACTGGAAAAAAATATGGAAGGCCGTATTTATAATCCAAAACTTGCCGGAGGTTCTTTACTTGACCTCGGCATTTATCCCATAGCCATGGCTTATTATTTTACAAACAGAGTTCCGGAAAAAATAGCAGCATCTGCAGCAATGACTGAAACGGTGGTTGACGAAAGCCTGGGAATGATTTTTCAATATGGCGATGTTACGGCAACTTTATTTTCTTCCATCATAACCCGCATGACAAATAAGCTAAGAATATTTGGCGAAGAAGGTTATATAGAAATTCCTGAGTTCTGGAGATCTCATGGCTGCAAATTATATGACAAGGATTATAATCTTATAGATTCTTTTGACGACAACCGTGAAGTGCATGGATTTATTTTTGAAATGCAGCATGCCAACGATATGATAATGTCCGGCAACTTCGAAAGCCCGGTAATGTCTCATGCGCGCAGTAACGATATCCAGGAAACCATGATGGAGATTCGTAAACAAATCGGATTGAAATATCCTTTTGAAAATTTTTAGTCTTTAATTCAGTTCACCACATTTATCAGTGTTCCAATATGATCAATAGAAATTTTTATTTCATCGTTTGATTGTAATCTGAAATCATTGCCCGGAACAATGCCAGTCCCTGTCATTATAAGACATCCGGTAGGAAAGGAACATTCACGATACACGAATGAAACCAATTCTTCTAATGTTCTTTTCATTTGATTGATGCCAACACTTCCTTCGAAGACTTTTACATTTTCTCTTTTAATTTCAAGATAAATGTTTGCGTCTTTGTCAAGCGGGTGCTCTGTTACATAAATACAAGGGCCTAAAGAGGCGCAGCCATCATACGTTTTTGCTTGCGGGAGGTACAAAGGATTTTCACCTTCAATGCTACGGCTGCTCATATCGTTTCCAATAGTATAACCGATTATTTTCCCCGAAGAAGTGACAACCAAAGTGAGTTCAGGTTCCGGCACATCCCATGTTGAATCTTTTCGGATTTTTACTTTGCCACCATGGCCAACAATCCTGTGCGGCGTTGATTTAAAAAATACTTCAGGTCGTTCTGCCTCATATACTCTTGCATAAAAATCACCGCCTCCTGCACCTTTACTTTCTTCCTGCCTTCCTTGTTTGCTTCGAAGGTAAGTAACACCGCAGGCCCAAAGTTCCTGGCTACCTATGGGTACTAATATATCTTCTGTAATTTTATTTCCATTTTCGATTGGAGTTGATGATTGCGTAAACTTTTCAATTTTTTGAAAAAGATGATCATCATTAATAAACAAATCCCAATTGTCTTTTAATAAAAAAAATTGATTGTTTTTTTCAATTACAATTCCTGATTTGGTTTTATAAATTTTCATTTTATAAAAATAGTTTATCTGGATGAATGACTGTTTTTGTTCAAATAGAAAAACAGTAAACCAACAAATTCTTATTGTTTTGATTTTATAAACTTCGCCACTTCTATCATTGGCGCTATCCAGATGTCTTTTTCATTTTGTTTCAAAAAATGTAATAATCCGCTATGTGCTTGCAATGAAACATTTATATTATGTTCGCCGCCCACTCCATGAAAAAGAAAGACCAATAGCGTATGCGTTTGCATTGCCTTTTTTACCAATGCAATCATTTCATCGGCAGATGCTCCATTCTCCATGTAGCAACCAACATTATTCAAACTGACTTTATCAATCGGCAACATTTCAGGCGTAACGCCACGGGCAGCGACGAATTTATATTTCATATAATCAAGGTATGCTGAATCATGAATTTTCATATCACCACACGGATACGCAAATGTTCTTTCATTTTTTCCATCAATGGCCTTTAAAATATTATTCATGGCAAGTATTTCATTATCCATTCTTGTCACATCATAATTGGTAAGGTCATAATCGGGCTTTACAAAAGACCTTCCGGGAAGGCTTCCATCGCAGGGATGCCAAATGGTGTGATTCGCCAGTTCATGGCCTTCGGCAGCCGCTTTTCTCCATCCATCTATTTGAGCATTTAATCCGTAAAAATAATCGGAGATATAAAAGGTTCCTTTCAATCCAAGAGAATCCAATGCCGGAATTACATTGCTCAAATCAATATTCAATCCGTCATCGTAGGTTAGTACTACTGCACATGATTTATGATTCCAGGTGGTATCCGTTTGCGAATACACATTTCCGGTAGATACAAAGAGTATAAATAAAATGGTAATAATTTTTTGAACGCTTTGATGATATTTCATAATTTCTTTTTTGATAATTTTTTATTGAGCCTTTTTTTCATAATTCAAATTTTTGCTTGCCCACGGTATGAAATATTTAAAATTTGGAGCATCGGTATGTCCGCCATCGTGCTGGCGCCAGGCAAGCTGTCCATCAAGCAAGCCTATATTTACAGGTGGCATGTACTCTTTCATATAATCATTTGAAACACCCAAATCTTTAGCTCCCAATAATTTATATACAACGCCGGCGGCGATAATTGCTCTGTAGCTTCCCCGGTGGTCGAGCCAGTTGGCATCGCCTTTAGCAGGGATACCATAACTCAGAAACATCGGTCGCGGCGCACACAATGCAATCAGCTCATGTGAATCAACAGGTAAATCGCAACCGGTCATTTTCCCAAATTTTGATTCTTCAGTTCCATACTTTAAAAAGTTTCCGACCATCCAATAAAATTCACCGCCGGTAAGGCTTTCCACAGCTTCGCCAAAATTGCGGCGCAATAATGTAGCGCCACCTTTACCAGGCGATCCAACCAATGCAGTGGCGAAGCGTGGTTCAAAAGCCAGCGTTACCAAAGCAGCTTTTCCATATCTTGACACGCCTTCAATTCCCACTTTTTTTGCGTCCACTAAATTATCGGTTTCCAAATAATCCAATGCACGTGCAGCGCCCCAGCTCCATGCCCGTAATGCTCCCCAATCATCAGGTTTGCGTGGCTGGCCTTTGTTCGCCAAACCGATAATACCCTTGGTTAATCCATCACCATTATCAGCCTGGATGCTGTTCGGGTCAATGATACAATAGCCCCAACCCGCTGCAAGTAATTGCTCTGTTGGTGATGCATCACCTGCAGGAGGCGGTGCAAAAAAATTAAAACTCAGTTTGGTAACAGGTGAATAAGCAGGATATTTATCGAAGATGTCTTTCACTGCTGGATTTGTTTTTACCATCATTTCTTTGAATGTTGTATTCAATGTTTCCATGTCATCATTGGATGGCTGGGCAGGTGAAGGAAATGAAGGCTGGCCAAACATCATCAATATCGGGACGGGACCTTTTACATTCATTGGTACTACCAGTATCATTTTAATATCAACATTAATTAACGGATAGGAGCTGTTATCTACATGGCCAACGATTTCCTTTGCGATTACCGGTATGAATCCCCGAAAAATAAATTCATGGTCTATAACTTTTACAGTCCACGTTACTTTGGGAACATTATTAGGAATTCTTCCGTAAACTTCGCGTTCATAATCCTCAACAATCTGGGGCCGGCGAACTTTCCACCACATTTCAGGGGTCGTTACTTTTTTACCATCATTAGTGGTGAGAATATCCGGCAACTTCGGACAAGGGTCTGCTTTGCTAGTGTCATAGTTTGCATGATTGGGTGCAGATGGATTGCCGCTGGGCCCGGGCCGAAGGGATTTAATGCCCAATTGTTTCATCATGTTTTCCTGGTTCTGCTGCGATGTAAAGTTTACGGGTTTCGGATAGGAAACACCGTTAATTAAAGTATCCTGTGCAAGCGTAACGTCAGTGATAGCGATTGCTATTAAAAGGAAGAAGAGTTTTTTCATTGGAAAATATTTATATGGCTTTGCATTTATTTTTAGTTCAAGATTAGCTATTCATTATTTATATTGATATAATTTGACTTTTTGAATATTCCAATCACCAACAGGGATTCTTAAATGTCTGCCTTGATGGTCCTGGTCTCCATTCATTCGTCTTCCGGGAATCCATTTGCCATCTTCATAAATTCCTTCATCAGCTTGTAAAATTCCAACTGAATTTTTGTCTGAATTATTAACTGTAAACGTAACAACCACACCGGTTCCTGCTATGATAAAATCATTTTCATCAGTCTGGATAATAATGGCCCCACTCATTGGCCAATCAGGATTTTTAGCTTCGGGTGACCAACCCAAAGTATAATCATGCGATATGGTGAGTTTGTAATTACCTAAAATGATTTCTTGTTTTTTATTCGATGTATCCAATAAGACGCCATCCATTTTTCCTGTGCCGATATTATTTAAAATTTCAGGAGATAACTGTGATAAAATCGAGTATGCTTTACCGATAGGTTCATCCTCCGGATGCTCTGTTGATTCAATAGAAAATGGTGAGAAGCCAATGGCCTGGTAATGCCCGATAGCATAGAATACCTGTGCAGCATTTGACTTTTCAAAGCGTATCTCTGGAATAAACAATGGATTGTTCCTTCTTGTATAGAGGTCACAATAATGTTTGAAATAAGGATTGTAAAAATCCGGAGATAATATATCAATGGCGGGAGCGGCAGCCTGCCATATATCCATTAAATGTGGTAATGGCCCGGCGCTTGGATATTGACCTGGCTGTACATTGCGATAATTCAATGCGGCATTTACGTACATAGGTAAACGATATTCTTTCTTTCCTGCGGCCGCAATTGTATTCGTATATTTTGCATAATACCAAGCCTGGAACAATTCATCGGTTGCGAGGCTTTTGCCAAAAACTTTTTCCCAATTTCCTTTTGTTGCAAAATTTGTTTTTGACCAATGCACTTTCAATTCAGGAACGAGTGAGTCTTCATTTTTAATCAAATAATCCAGTAACTCTTTTGGCACTTCGGTGTTAAAAGCTTTGTTAGCCTCTGCTGTGTATTCTCTCGCTTCTGTGAGCATTCCGATTTCATTTTCTACCTGCATCATAATAACGGTGTGCGATGTATCTGTTTCTTTTAAATGCTTCATCAATTCTACAAAAGCTTTTTTATCCGAATCAAGATTGTTTTTGCTGAAAGCAGAAAGAATTTCTAATCCTTTACCAGCGGTGTTTTGCGCACGTGGAAAACGTTTTTGATTTGTTTTAATCCAGGCAGGCGCATAACAGCTCATGCTGTTTTTCCAGGAACCAAACCACAGTAAAACAACTTTTAAATTGTTTTTCCTGCTGCTATTTATGATGCTATCTAATAAATCGAAATCAAATTTTCCTTCTTCGGGTTCTATCAAATCCCAATAAGCGGGTACGAGAATCGTATTCAGATTCATGGCTTTAAACTTTGTCCAGAAGGGACGCATGTAATCAAGACTCGATGCAGTTGAATTGCCCAATTCACCGCCTAACACCAAAAATGGTTTTCCTTCAACAATCAATTCTTTTGTTGAACCTTTTTTCTGTAAGTGAGGAATAGATTGGCTATACAATTTAGAATTGTACAGTAAAAGAACAAATAAGCTGAAAAAGAAAATAGCTTTGATTATTTTTTTCATACAAATATTTTTTATTCATCTGTTCTAAAAGGCGCTGCCGGCAAACCTTCTTTATTAATGAGATTCGGATTCACCGGGTCATCTGCCCAGGCATAACGCACATATTTTGGATTTGGAACTTCTTCGCTTGATAGGACTAATTTGTCACCATCAATTTTTGCATCCGCCCAAACAAATTTTTTGTCTTCACCTGCAATCGCAAATTCAGCCGGGGGTTCGCCATCATTGGTGGTTAATCCCGTTCCGGTATGAGTAAATGAAATAATTATTTTATTTCCTTCAATAGTTTGTGACTGATATAACGGTCCCGAATACACGATGTTTTCTCCATAAGCTATTTTTTCTGCAGCCAAAGCCAGGCGGTCGCCAACAGGTTTTTTACGGTCAGGATGAATATCATTCCATTCGCCTAAATCAATGGCAACTGCCATCGCGGTATTCGGAACAGACAGGGATTTTGCCTGCGCCTCTCTAAATGTTGCCCACTGGCTTTCTGCTGGAAGGTAATTGTAATCTCCAAAACCCGGAAGCTGCACAAATAAAAATGGCAAATCTCCTTCATTCCATTTGCTGCGCCAATCGGTAATCATAGCCGGTTGCAACTTCGCATATTCATCAGGGTTACTTGTATTGCTTTCGCCCTGGTACCAAACAAAACCTTTGATAGTATAATCAATCAATGGAGCAATCATTGAATTGTATAAAGCGGTCGGCTGATTTTGTAAGGAAATACCAAAGCCGCCAAATCCGTGATGAGACTCATCTAACAATCCAACTTTGTATTGCCAATAACCGGTTAAATCAATAGTATCATTATCGGTAATTAATTCATAAGGTTTATCAGGCACAAAACCACCTTTGTCAAAATTGTTAGTAACACGGACTACAAATAAATTTTTTCCGGCTTTTAAAACTCCATTAGGAATCGGGTAACGACGCTGCGGGTACATATAACCGGTAGAACCCACCTTGATGCCATTAATGTATAATTCATCTGCATCTACAATGCGGCCAAGGAAAACTTTCGCAGGCACATTCGTCATGGAAGCGGGCACATCAATTTCCCTGCGATACCAAACCACACCATTCAAACCTTTTGCACCTTCATCTGCCCAAAAGCCCGGAATGGCAATGCGATGCCATTCTTTAGGCTGATAGGAAGGAGAAAACCATTTTTCAACAATCCCTTTATCTTCCGGCCTTTTTATTTTTTGTGCAGCAGCAAAAACTTTCCTGTTAACTCCATTTACATAAGCAGTGTCTTTATTTTTATCAACTGTTTTCAGAATGTCCGGAAATGATTTCAAACTTTCTTCACTCATCATAGATTCGATAGGAATGCCGCCCCAGCTTGCATTGATGATGCCAATCGGCACATGATATTTTTGATACAAAGCCTTCGCAAAAAAATAAGCAACCGCAGAGAATTCTTTTACATCCGTTGGATTTGCCCACTTCCATGAACCAGATGGTAGGTCCTGTTGAGGACTCACCAGATTAGTCGTATTTGGTACCCAAAATTGCCTTATGTCAGGATAGTTGGCATTTGGGATTTCATTTGGATAATACACACTATGCAGCTTCATTTGATGCACCATGTTTGATTGCCCGGCACAAAACCAAACGTCGCCAATCAAAATATCATGAAGACTTATTTTATTCTTGCCCGAAATGTCCATCGTATATGGACCTCCGGCTTTCATCGGAGATAATTGCAATTTCCATTTGCCATCATTGCTTGTTTTGGTTTTGTAAGTTTTGCCATTGAATTTGACACTTACTTTTTCACCTTTAGAAGCCCATCCCCAAATATTTATTTTACTATCCCGTTGCAGTATCATGCTGTCTCTGATAATGTGTGGTAAGGTTATTTGAGCATCTGCATAAACAGTTACAAACAAACAAAAACAAATAGTGATTAATTTATTCATCTTAATTTATCATTTAATTTTTTTTGCAAATCTCAATATGGCTTTGTTTGTTCACATGAACTATGTTTCGCAATAAGCAAACAAATAAGCAAGATTTTTGTTTTATAAAATCAAGCTTCTTAAATCAATGCTTTTAAACCATTATACGGTTCTATTGTTTTTATAAAACCATTTTCATCATATTCAATCTTTGTAACTTTTATGCTGCGCAAATGCGTTACTCCTTTACTTAAACTGCTATCATGATAAAACAAATACCATTCACCTTTAAACTCAACAATAGAATGATGCGATGTCCATCCTACAACAGGATTTAAAATTCTTCCCGCATATTTAAAAGGCCCGTAAGGATTATCGCCAATAGCATAACAAATAAAATGTGTATCACCTGTTGAATAAGAAAAATAATATTTGCCATTATACTTATGCATCCATGAGGCTTCAAAGAATCTTCTTTGGGTATCGCCCTGCAACAAAGAATTACCATTTTCATCAATGATCACAACATCTTTTGGCGTTTCGGCAAATTCTAATAAATCATTGCTAAGCTTTACAACTTTAGAACAAAGAGCAGGCTCATTATCTTTTGGCAAATGTGCCACAGGGCTTTCAGGATTTTCAGCATTAAATGTTCCGTTTCGCCAGCGTTGTAGTTGTCCGCCCCAAATGCCACAGAAGTACATGTAATAGTTGCCATCATCATCTTTTAGCACTGCAGGGTCAATTGAGAAACTTTTTTTGATGGCTTCGGGTTGTGGTATGAACGGGCCTGTTGGCGAATCGCTTATTGCCACACCAATCCGGAAAATTCCATCATAATCTTTTGCCGGAAAGAAGAGATAATATTTACCATCTTTTTCATTGGCATCCGGCGCCCACATTTGCTTTTCAGCCCAGGGCACATCGTTTACATGCAACGCAATACCATTGTCTTTTGCTTCGCTTGTTGGTGAGTCCATTGATATGACATGATAATCTTCCATCGCGAAATGACTTCCCAAATCATCAAATGCATCACCTGCATCTATATCATGTGAAGGATAGATATAAATTTTTCCATCGAACACATGCGCAGAAGGGTCTGCGGTGTAAATGTTTTTTATCAATGGCTGTGATATGGCTTTTTGATTCAGTTCATCAAAATCAATATGTTCAATACTTTCTTCAGGCATGATACAATATTTTTATTAAACCTGCCAGGTTTTTAAAACCTGGCAGGTTTGTTAAACAACTTTATTTACTTCTTCTTTCTATTAAATCACTTTCAATCTGTACTTCCATTTTTTTATTTATTTTATAAAAGAACAACAATCCGGCACCTAATAGGAATGGTATTGCCGGATAAATACTTACCAGCATTTGCGTTCCATGAACTGCCTGTGCAGATTGCATATCACTATTTGGTACATAATGATATAATCCTAAAATCCATGTAAGTATTGCTGCGCCAATACTTAGGCCTGCCTTTAAGCCAACCATCATCGCAGAAAAAATGATTGCAGTTGCCCTGCGGTTATTTTTCCATTCACTGTAATCTGCAACATCTGCAATCATTGCCCACAACAATGGAATCGTAAGACCATAAAAAAATCCATGCAAAATTTGTGAGATAAAAATTAATTGAACTGCTTTTGGCGGATAAAAAATAAATGCCATAATGAATAAAGTTGAAATGAAAAGACATATTCCAAACACATCTCTTTTACCATATTTATCTGCAAATCTTTTGGAGAGCATAATACCAATAATCATAAAAATAATTCCACCGGCATTGAATAAACCAAAGCCCGCAGAGACAGGGTCTTCGCCAAAAAAGTTCATGCCAATGTTAGAAAGAAAATGCGTGATAGGATTTATAAAATTGGTTAAGCTTTCTTTGTCAACATAGTTTTTAAAATAGTAAACATAACCTCCGCCTTTCATTGCCAATGTGATGAACACTAATGTTGTCAGCACCAGCATAATAATCCACGGCTGGTTTTTAGACAAATCACCCAGGTCTTCTTTTATGCTTGACTTTTGTTCCGGCTTCGGAACAATGCGTTCCCTGGTGGTTAAGAAAGTAATCAGCAACATAACGGTTCCTATGATGGCGAGCCATGTCATTACTTTTTCTATACCTATTGATTTATCGCCACCGCCTGCTGTTTCAATAATAGAAAGCATGAACACCTGCACAAAAAACTGAGCAAACATAACGGCAACAAAGCGATAAGAAGACAAGCTGTTCCGCTCTTTCATATTACCCGTGATAACTCCGCTCAGCGCCGAATAAGGCAAGTTATTGGCTGCATAAAACAATAACAATAATGTATAAGTAATAACCGCATAAATTAGTTTTCCTTTATAAGAAAAATGTGGCGTACTGAATGCCAATAACGCAATCACACCAAGTGGAATGGCTGTAAATAAAATCCAAGGCCTGAATTTCCCCCACCTGGAGTGGGTTCTGTCGGCAAGCGCGCCGATAATCGGGTTAAAGCCGAATGCAGCTACCAGACCTACCGTGAGAATGATTACCGATGCATCTTTGGGTTGAAGGCCATAAATATCGGTATAAAAATAAGCGAGGTAAGTCACCAATGTTTGAAAGACTAAGTTGGCAGCGAGGTCTCCCAAACTGTACCCAACTTTTTCCAATACAGATAATTTCTGTGAACTGTAAGGCAACTTTTGCGCTTTTTGTTGTTCTGCTAACATTACTTCCGGGAGGCTCATAAATTGTTGATTAAATTGATAATGATTAATTATTTTTTGCTGTCGCAATTACGCTATAAAATGCGGGCTTTGGTTTGAAATTTCTGTCGAATAATAATGGATAATTGGTGCGTCCGCGAATAGGAAATCCATTCAACCAAGACTGTCCGT
>DATCFT010000043.1:0-8097 GCA_036509335.1 Hanamia sp. | reverse complement strand
AAGTTATATCACCGCCGCCACAAACAAAAAAAATAGCACCCCCTCCTTTTCAAATCCAATTTGCATTTTGAGTGTTTATATGGCTTCTGTCATTATTTTTGGATTACTGTTGTCTTATCTCGGACAACAATAATTTAAAATTATTGAACTATCACATAAAAACACAATTTCAGTAAACAAACTTTTTTTGATGATTTTAAATTTGGTATAAAGACTTCTCAGTCTTTCAAAGGTTGACAGCCCTGTCGTTTAGTTTTATTTTTCCATATCCTTATTATACTCTCCACGTCTTGCTGCAGCATCCAGTTTTGCGCGCTTGTATAATAGTTTTTGCGCTTCTTCAATATTGACATCCTTGCCTTTCCACGCTTCAATAGCCGGTTGCTGAATTGCTCTTGCAAATGAAAAAGTAACGATCCAGGGTAAACGATTTTTAAAGTTTTTATTAATGGCATTCAAATGTGCTGTGGCAGCTTCCGGCGATTGGCCACCTGATAAAAATGCAATGGCAGGCACACTTGCCGGCACCGATTCAAGCAAACAATTTACAGTTGCATCGGCTACTTCGTCCATACTATTTTTTTCGGTGCTTTCCAAACCTTGTATCACCATGTTTGGTTTTAGAATGATGCCTTCCAGGTTAATCCGGTATTTATAAAGTTGATAGAAAAGGATTTTCTGTACCTGTTCACTAACATCAAAGCATCGTTGTATAGAATGATTGCCGTTCATTAAGACTTCAGGTTCTACAATCGGTACGATGTCTACTTCCTGGCATAAAGCTGCGTAACGTGCCAGTGCGTGAGCATTGGCTGTGATGCATTGTATGGTTGGAATACCCTCACCAATTGTAATCACGGCGCGCCATTTGGCAAAGCGGGCGCCCAGTTTTTTGTATTCCGCCAATCGTTCCCGCAAACCATCCAAGCCTTCGGTAATTTTTTCATTGGGAAAAGCCGCCATAGGTTTCGCATGAAGGTCAACCTTAATGCCGGGAATAATTCCGGCTTTCACCAGCACATCAACCATAGGAGTTCCCTTGTTTGTTCGCTGGCGAATGGTTTCATCAAACAAAATAGCGCCGCCTATGCTTTCATTCAGTCCTGGCGTTGTAACTATTAATTCGCGGTAGCTGCGGCGCATATCAACCGTTTGAGAAATACCTGCCGCGGCAAAACGTTTGTTGCATGTTTCAATGCTTTCATCCATAGCAAGCAAACCTTTTTTGCCTGCAAAAAGTTGTTGAATGGTGTCTTTTAAAATTTGTTTGTTCATCTGTTTTTGTTTTTTTAAAAATAGCAATTTACTATGCTTCCACAATCATCTTGCCTGTGTTTTCCCCGCTAAATAACCCAAGAAAAGCTTCTGGTAATTTCTCAAAGCCATGCACTATTGTTTCAGAGTATTGCAATTTTTCTTCCTTCAGCCATTGTGCTAAATGCTTAATGCCTTCCGGAAAATGTTCTTGAAAATTGCTTACAATAAAGCCCTGCATCAAAACACTTCTTGTTAGTAGCATAGGCTGTAACCTTGGCCCCATTGGTTTTTCGGTGGCATTGTATAATGAAATCTGTCCGCATAAAGGTATCCTTGCATGAAAATTAATGTTACTGATTACAGCATCGGAGATTTCGCCTCCCACATTATCAAAGTAAATATCCACCCCTTTTAGACATGCATTTGCGATTGCTTTTTTCATGTCGGCAGTGGTTTTATAATTGATGACATCATCAAAACCAAATTTTTCTTTTAGTAATTTTATTTTTTCATCAGAGCCCGCAATCCCGACTACATAACATCCCTGAATTTTCGCAATTTGTCCCACAGCCATACCCACAGCTCCTGCAGCCCCGGACACCACAACTGTTTCACCGGTTTTGGGTTTTCCAATGTACATCAATCCAAAATAAGCGGTAAGTCCCGTCAGGCCTAATATACCAAGAAAATAACTTGCCGGCGCAAGCGTAGTGTCAATCTTTTGGATTCCTTTTCCAGAGCTAATCATTTGTTTTCGCCACGGTAGATTTCCGGTAACCAAGTCATCAATTTTAAAATCATTTGATTTGCTTTCTTTCACCTTCGCTACCACACCACCACTAAGCGGCTGTCCTATTTCAAAAGGGGGCGCATATGATTTCACATCATTCATTCTGCCACGCATATAGGGGTCAACAGAATAATAAATGCCTTCTAATAATACCTCACCATCTTTGATAGCCGGTAATTCAAAATCTTCCATCTTAAAAGTATCTGCTGTCGGTAATCCTTTCGGCCTTGATGTCAATATAATTTGTGTAGTTTTCATATTCTTCATTTTATCGTTTTTATATTCCAATTCCAGTCTCTTATTTCAGGCATATCAATTCCATTCTTCCTGATATAAATTTTATGTTCCTCTATTTTTAATTTATCAATACTTCGGCATAAAGTACACGCGCTCTTGAATTGCTTTTCCTTAAACGATATAGAAAATCTTTAATAATTAATCCACTTTATAAGTAATGACAGTGCCTGTATTTATAAGCCCGCTACTTCCACCCACATCGGTTGTAACATGAGACCTGATATGATCCATAGCGCTGCGGCCCATTGATGCAGCCAATAAAGCGGAAACATACCTTCTCCTTCTTTTTCCGTTTTCTTTTTGCTGAATGGCTTGTTCTTTATTTTTTGATTCAGTTACATATGCTTCGGCTTTTCCTTTATCCTGATCCATCAGCTTTTGGTACATATCTGTTGCCAGTGTAGAACGTGACCTGGATTGTTTCATCAGGAAATTTATATACTTCTCAAAATCATCAGCAGAAGTGTTACAAACGTTTGAATTTAATTCGCTGATTTGCATGGACCAGGCGCTTCCTAAACTTATTAATTCTGCTGCTGCGCGGGAGAGAATGGCACACTCATCCTGATAAGTAACCGAACTATCCGTGTCATGATATTTATTTGTGGAATTCTGATAAATTATAAATGCTTCTTTTGCGCAGACCTGGCAGGATTCGGCGCATTCTTTACAATGTTCCATTGCTGAATGTTTTTCGCATTCTTCTGCACAGGCATCACAAATAGTAGTACATAAACCGCAAATACCAGATGAGTGAACACTGTTTAAAGTCATTAATTCCGCAGAAGCACGACATACAACAGCACATTCCAGGTCAAGCCTGATGCACTTTGTAAGATTTGGCACTTCCTTTTCTTCAAGACATGAAACAGCACAATGATTACAGATGGTTGCACATGCAAGGCAAGCATCTATGCATTTTTGATATTGTTGGTTAGGCATAATATTTATTTTTTTTGATTAAAATATTCATTGTTTAACCAGGATTTTAAATTTCCTGTTTTTTTGTATACCCGTGATGAATGGGAAATATTTCGGGGAGGAGCGCGAAACAGGCAATTCATTATTTTAACTTGCATGATTTATTTTTTGGTTCATATCCTTACTTTTTTAATTTATTAATGCTTTTGGCTGATATTAAAATATTTCACCACAACTTTATTGCCATCTTATGCATTATTCATTTTTATTAATTTATTTTCATAAATTATATTGACCGTCAATAGTTAACCGATAAAAAAAACATCAATCCAGCAAAGCATAGTTTACTCTTTCAAAAGATGGGGATTTGTAATAATCTAAAAAGGTTCCGATTGACGGAACCTTTTTTTGAATTAAATACATCCTAAAACAGGGCTTAATTTTCTCTAATAATTTCTTTTCAAAAACAAGGATGATGAAAAGAAATCCGGCGATACTATTATAACCGTATTATTAATATTTACTTTATAGCGGTAGGTTTTTCTATTTGTTTCATCAATGTGCTGTCCCACTTTCCTTCCACTTTTACCTGTGCCATACCACCAAAATCAAATGCTTCTATCAGGTTATGATCTAATAGTACATAAGTACCTGGTTCCCTGAATTTATACAAAGTAGCTGCGGCTGAACCACCGGGGACTTCCCAGGTTTCAAAATCTGTATAAGGTTTGTTATTAAATTTTCCGCCGGGCCAGTAAAGATCTGCGTGGCCTCCTATCAGGTGCATACGGGTATCGCGGTTGGCTTCTGCTGTAATAAATAATACCTTATCACCAACTTTTGCCGTAAGGGCATTTGGGCCTAACAAGACACCTTCATGTCCATTAAATGGAAGATTGGTAGGCATCAATGTTTTTATTGATTCTCCTATACCCTGGATACTTTCCTGGGGAGTTGCGAAGTTCAAAATTTTACCATCTTTATCCTTCGGAAGATAATAATCCTGTTGCACAATATAATAGGCCTTGTCGAATGTTATAGGGTTCCCGTTTTCATCTTTTAATCCTTCACGGGGTAAAACCATAATAGCACCATTCATGCCAGAAGTAACATGGATAGGTACCATTCTTCCCCCCGGTGCACAATGGTAAACAAAAACTCCTGGTCTTGTACATCTAAATCTTAATTTTACTTCCTGGCCGGGGTTTACAAGAGTAAGGTCTCCTCCACCCATTGCGCCGGTTGAAGCATGAAAATCTATATTGTGTGTTTGAGTATTGGTAGCAGGATTTTTTAAAGTCAATTCAATAAAATCGCCCTGGTGAACCACTATCATTGGCCCGGGCACTGTACCGTTAAATGTAAATGCCCATATAGAATCGCCGGGAGCTACTTCCATTTTCTTTTCCTCAACAGTAAAAGTTACCTGAACTACTTTAGGACCGTCTTTGTCAACCTGGTCAAACTTTGGCAACATGGGAGGCGCCACCATCTCCTGTGTTACCTTCGGCAAATTATCACCATCGCCCTCGTACGTTTGATCAACTACAGAAGTGGTGCTTGCATTTTTGCATGAGGCCAAAAGCATTACCAGTGCGATAACAAAGAAGGGTATTATTCGTCTACCCTTTGAGAATTTTAAATTTTTCATTTTATTCTTAATTTAATTGTAACGTGGTTTAATATTTAAAAATATTATTTCGATTCCGATTCCTTATTTCTAAAAATTGCAATGCAAATTTCTGAGTTTCTATAATCACAAAAAGTAATCGCACTCATTAAAGAATATGATGTTACTCATATTTTTTAATCTCACTTTGTCGCATCCTAATGAAATATCAAAAGTGAAAATACAAATTACTCTTATTTGTGCTTTCACTGTAATTTATTTTGATTTAAATATTAAAATATCAGGATTAATATTTATAGAGAGCCAAATCCAGTTTTGCAAGAGCTTCATTTTTTGATCAGGCAAAATATTTTTTACATATTTCATTGAACTATTAAAAATAAATAAGGTTGCTGAGATGAAAACATGTTTTGTCATATGTCGTATTTTTTAAAATGCAGATGCAAAATTCATGTAGAATACTTTTTTGAAAGCTATGGATACTCATAAAGAAATATGATCTACATCATGATGGGATTATGTATTTTCATAAGTAGAAATCAGGATTATTTGTGTCTTTACTGTACAGGCATAAAAATTATCTTAGAAATAATTGGGGAAAATAAAACTTCTTAAAATATGCAGGCAAAATATAAAGCAACATTTTTAATACTGAAGCGCCTGAAAATATGGTATCAAAGTGAATTGAAAAAGTAATCAGGATATTTAATTCTTCACCATATCATTAGGTGCGTTTTCTAAATAGTATGAAACATTTTCGTCTTAATCTCATTAGACAGAACTTCAAATCTTTTTTCAAAGTTGGAAATGGCTTTCGAAAGACTGTCACGGTTTTCATTTATTTTTTCAGGCAATAATGGTCCTTTCGGAGACTCATAAATGAAAGCGGAAAATTCTTGAAATTCCTTTAGCAGCTTTTTAAGCATGTCATCATTTAGCAAAAGCTCATTTTGAAAATATTCTGCCATTTGCAAAAAATTATTTTCTGCATCATTGTCCACCATTTCACTAAGGCGGTATTTTAATACTGCATTCTCCTGATTGAAATGCTCCAGTTTATTTTGCAAAAATTGCAGATCTTTTTTTTCCGCCATAAAATTTTTTATACAACCTCTTTAATTACACATAATTATTCAATTGGTTGTTTATGAGAATACGGTAATTATAATCTTAGCAAATTTGCAATTATTATATTTTTGTAAAAATGATTTACCGCTGCCGAAAAGATGATTTATATCATAAAAAAACAAACGATGCCCTAAAATTTATAACAAGTCGAATGCTTTTTCTTTTACGGATTTTGTTTGATGGCACATTACTTAGGTATTAACTTTACCAAACATTCGTATAAAGATGAATAGTGTGTGCTACAATGGCTAAAAAATCAGTAGGATTTTTTTCAATGGATTTATTGATACTTTCTTTTACTTTTTTTCCATTGAAATTAAATACTGATAATCCTGTTTTTGAAAATGCAATGTTCTTTTTATTTGGTCACTGCTGCAACGATATGAGTAACTTTGCGGAGGTTTTAATTGACCATACTTCTATTCAGTTTATTTCCATGCAAGCCACCGAACGCGATACACGAATTCAAAAGGAACTTGTAAACAGCATTATACATGGCTTTGGAATTATTTTTGGAATTATAAGCATTCCCATTCTGATAGCATTCGCAATAAAAAGTAATAATACAAGAGGTGTTATCGGCGCAGCTATCTATGGCTTTTGTTTTTTGCAACTCTTTACTTTTTCAACACTTTACCACGGGTTTCAACATCCACAGGCAAAGCGCGTTTTTGAAATCCTTGACCACATCAGTATTTATTTCCTGATATCGGGTACCTACACTCCTTTTCTTTTGATCTACATGGACAATTCATTTGGTATTACTTTGCTAACTGTATTATGGAGCCTGACGGCAATAGGAATTGTCTTCAAGATTTTTTTTACCGGTAAATGGAACATTCTTTCAACTATTGTTTACATAGCAATGGGATGCATCCTCGTGGTTGGTGGACGTACTTTCTTTGTCCACATTCCCGGTGATGTAATGACGATGATCCTTATAGGAGGCGTGCTTTATCTTGTAGGTGTTATTTTTTACTTGTGGGAAAAATATCCTTACAATCATGCACTCTGGCATTTTTTTGTATTAGCGGCCGCTGTTTGTCATTATGTGGCTATTTTGTTGGCAGTGTAATACAGAATAGCTTTAGTAAATTCCTTGATTCAATGTACACTCTTCAATTCTTCATGTTCCTGTGTTCTTATGATGCCACTGGTAATCCATATAAGCCCGGCTGCCATTAATATTGCGCAATAAAATAAAATAATATTCGCACTTTTTATGGGCTCTACATTCATGGCTTCTAATCCCTGCAACATTAATATAACTTCCTGTACTACGAAACCCATAACAAAAATGATAGCTCCTACGCCGCTGACGTTGCCGCGAAAACGATGAATCAATTCATTGATATAACCTAATATAAAAAGACTAATAATACCTATAAAAGAAAGGTGCAGATAACCGATTACGACAGGCCTGAAGCCAAAAGCAAAGTGGCTGAGGAAAGGTATCGTTGAAAGCATCTGAAGAATTATTTTCAAAATAAAAGCAATAGATGCAAACCTCCACAACCATCGTGTGGACCAACTGAATTTTATGGTTTTATTCTTTTGAATTACAGACAAAATTTTAAAAAAATAAAACAATACTAAAAGCTGCAAAATGCCTGAGACGTTGGCAATCCAATGAAGTGTGGGTGGCAGCCTTAGCCATAAAATAGATAAAAAGTAAGTAGGCACTACGGTAATGGCCATAATGATAAATAGTCGTTTGCTTAGAAATGCAATCCGGTACAAACCAAGCCGGTGCATGTAAGAAAAAAATATTCCAAAACAGGCAAATAAAAACCAGCCGTTATACTGAAAATGCATGAAAAAGTACACAGAGGCGAAATAAAGATCCTGTATCATAATATGATTGGCCATCAGGTAAGCGAGCATAAAAGCGCCTAATGAAGAAAGCGCCCATAGCACTAAAGCTGTTTTGAGTCACGCGCGCGAAAAGCCTGCATCATTTACTTTATTGAGATCTTTCCAATAAAAAAATATGAAGAAGTAAGATATAAGAATTGTAATGGTAGAAAATGTAATTGACCATAAAGCGTATCCCTGGATAATAAATGAAATGAAC
>DATCFT010000042.1:0-20715 GCA_036509335.1 Hanamia sp. | reverse complement strand
TTATATGCATTCCATTTTCATATATGTATATTACCGGAAATCCATAAGTATCGCAAATTGTTTTTACGATAGATAGCCCCAGCCCAAGCGAATCGGCGGAAGGAGAATCTTTTTTAAAACGTTCAAATAATTCAGAGGTATGTATCTGTGGTGGAATGCCAGTGTTACTCACTGCCAGGGAACCGGTATCCAGCTCAATTTTTATGGCGCCTCCGGGGCAATTGTGTTTTATAGCATTGATGATAATATTAGAAACTAAAATTTCAGCAAGCGATTCATTCATTTCTATAAATATGTCATCAGTAATAATTTTTTCAATACAGATATTTTTTAAAGCATTTAGTTCTTCAAAATTTTCTATACAATGGTTAATGACAAACGAAAGATTGACATTTTCTGAATTTTTAAACTGGTGGTTTTCGATTTTGGCAAGCAACAATAATGATTGGGTCAGTTTAGAAAGCCTCGAGGCGGCATCGCTTATACTTTGTATCGAATGTATTTGGGTGTTGGTAAGATTCTCTGATTGAGACAACAATTCAATTTTATTTTTGATGATGGCCAGTGGAGTCTGTATTTCATGTGAAGCATTTTCTGTAAAGTTTTTTAATAATTCGTAATCGTTACTCACCTTTTGCGTCATGGATCGCGCTGTTTCATTTAATTCTTTAAACTCATTAATGTCTGTCTGCGGGAGTTTTAATTTATTTTTTGAAGAAAGATTAAACTGCTTCAATTCTTCCAAAGTATGATGAAATGGTTTCCATAAACTGGCCAATAAAAAACGATTGGCAATAAAAAGAATGAGAATTAAAAAAATAATTACTGCTAATGTGATTATCAAAATCAGTTGAACAATATCTTCCGTTTCCTGCTGTGATTTTTTTACTTCGGCAACATAACTTTTCCCGTTTGCAGTTACCAAAAATTCCAGTCTTCGATATGATTCGGTTTCATTTTCTCTTTTATCAAATACATCTTCGGTAGAAAACCGGGTTTTAATATTATCATTCGAAGTAAGATGGAATTCGATCTGCTGATCTTTGTAATTTGAAGTTTCTGGCAACGCATTCTTTTCCTTTACATAATGCATAATCTCCATTTGCTCAATGCGCAAATCTTTATCCAACTGATGGATCAATGCATAATGGATTATAAAATAAAAACCCATGCTGCTAATCAAAAGTGCAACTATTGTAATGGGGATATTTACTCTGTTATATTTTACAAGCAATTTCATTGGCCGGTAAATTTATATCCCATTCCATATACCGATTTAATATAATCTGCATCTCCTGCATCCATTAATTTTTTTCTCAGGTTTTTTATGTGGGTATAAATAAAATCAAAATTACCACCCATATCGCTCCCCCAAAGATGCTCTGCTATGGCTTCTTTGGAGATCAGCCTTCTTTTGTTTGAAACAAAATACAAGAGTAATTCATATTCCTTTTTAGTAAGTTCTACCGGATTATTTTCAATTGTCACCATTCTGGTTTGCGTATCTATCCGGAGATTATCAAACTGCAAAACACTGTTTCCATCAAAGTATTTTCTCCTGATAATAGCTGCTACACGGGCATTTAATTCAGACAGGTGAAAGGGTTTGGATAAATAATCATCAGCCCCAAGATTTAATCCTTTTATTTTATCGTCCAAAGAATTTTTAGCGGAAATAATAAGAACTCCATCCGTTTTCTTATCCTCTTTCAATCTTTCGAGGATTTTTAATCCGTTTCCTCCTGGTAAAGTAATATCCAGTAAAATACAATCATAATCATTGTATTCTGTTTTATGAATTGCGGTAGTATAGTCTCCCGCTATTTCACAAGTATATTCCTGTGAAGCGAGATACATAGCAATACTTTCGCTCAGGGCTTTTTCATCTTCTATTATTAGGATTTTCAATAAATAATTTTTTGAAAAATTACAAAAAGATTCTGAAGATATTTAGAAGAAATTATCAATTGCCCCATTGTGTGCAACCTTATTTTTACATATCCACCAATTTAAGCATCAATGGCTTTGCAGGCCCCACGCTATTTTCAATATATTACACGCTCTTGCGGACGGAATTCTTATCTGTTTCGCATTAAAAATCAGGAGAATAAAAACAATCAGACAACCACGAACCCAAAGTTTTATTTTTGTTTCAATTTTCTACTTGGTTTACAAACTGTATGAACTTACTTATGATGAAGTAAAAATAATAGACAAGGATTTTTGGTTGAGGGAGGAGGAGTATGGAAAAATAAAGGAAAAATGAAAATAAAATGATTTCAAAATGAAACGGAAAAAAATGTGGTTGCTTTCCCCTGCAGGGAAATCCAAAGTAAAACCTTCTGATCTGAATAAACCGGCAATAGAAAACCGATGCCAGCCACTTATAGAACACTTTAAACAACAGTATGTAAAGAAAAATCCAGATAAGAAGTATAATTATCTTACCGATGTCTATACAAAATGGCGTGGAAATTATTTATACTTCTGCGAAAAATACAAATCGGAACAGGCGGGAATGATTGAACATGAATTTGAGGAAAGTTTTGTCAGGTTGGAATATGTGGGTATAGATAATTTTAATTTTTCTTATTTCAGGCATACTGGAAGATGGTTTCCTGTAGCAAGTAATTTAACATTGAATGATTGCCTTGAAATGATAGAAAGTAATCCCAACTTTCATCCGATAAGTTGAAGTAATTTTCACTGTTTTCACTACGCCCTTTGAAAAAAGAAATAGATGTGTTGGTTTACAAACTGTATAGCCTGTCCCAAACTTGCTTCGGGAAACTTACTTATGATGAAGTGAAAATAATTGATAAAGATTTTTGGCTAAGTGAGGATGAGTATGGAAAAATAAAAATTGAGTAACAATGAAAGGATAAAATGAAAGACTAAAAAAAAAGAATCCGCTTTATTTCTTTGTTTACTGTAAGGCATAAACAATCAGATAATTTTATCAGACGGAGGCCGTCAGATAAAATTAACTGAAAAATTCAACCATCTTTTCTTTAATTTTTTCAGGCATCTCACAGCGCTTCATCGTTTTGGCATCAATAAAATATAAGGTTACATCGCCAACATTCAGCAATTCATTTTTCTCATTATAAATTTCACTGTGAAAAATAATTCTTGGGTGCAGGGGCATTTCTCTAACGGTGGTAACTACAGTGATGAGATCATCGTATAATGCAGGCCGAAGAAATTTGCTGTGAATCTCGGTAACCGGCATAATCACTCCGGCAGCTTCTATTTCTTTATATGTCAAACCGAGGCTGCGCAAAGCTTCCGTACGTCCTATTTCATAAAATTGAGCATAATGACCGTGATACACTACACCCATTTGATCGGTGAGTGCATAATGAATACGGATTTGTGTTTTGGAAGTGAACAAGACTTTTATTTTATTACTATATTAAACTTAGAATGATTTTCTTCTTCCCCCCTCTCCACACCGTGGAGAGGGGCCGGGGGTGAGGTTTCTTATTTTCCAATCATTCCATCCAGGCTTACTTTTCCAGGCCCGCAAAATAATATAGTAATTGTAGCGGCAAGATATATCATTCCTCTTTCGCCCTGTGCAAATATGTTCGCATTGGAGGCTACAAAAACAACCACGCACATTCCTATGATGATAGGAATACACGCTAATCGTGTGAACAATCCTATTATCAATAGTATTCCGCAAATTAACTCGGCAATAATGATGAGTGATAAAGAAACAGTAGAACCCAGGTGCATAAAATTCATAAACTGATATTTTAGCACATTGAATTTTATCAGTTTTTGAAAACCATGGTGAGCAAGCAATAACCCCGCTGCAACCCGCAAAACAAGCATACCAAAATTGAAAGCCCCGTGGGAATATTTTATGGAAAGAAATTTTTTCATATTTTTTTTTACAATTGTGTTAACAAAGATTTACGCAATTTAAAGTGTTTTTAATTTCATTCAAATATTTTTGGATAAACAATTGCGGAATGTGGTTTGTACTTTTGCGTGAATTATAAATTTCATTTCCTTTTTATATTGATTTAATTGTTTTTTAATCAGTCATGAAAATAAAAATCATAAAATTGATGACCCGTTTCTTTCTTCCATTTGCATTAACACTTTTTTCCGTTTCATGTTTTTCGCAGGCGAATTATAATGTAACTGATCCCGGGAAAAATTTTAAAACAGCCAAAGATTATTTTATCCAGGACGAATACAGCCTTGCGTATCCATTATTGAAACCCTTACTGGATAAGTATCCTGAAAACACAAAGAGCAGTCATGCCTATCTAAACCAGGATGTGGAATATTATTATATTGTATGCGAACTGAAGTTAAACCAGCAAATTGCAGAAGATCAGGCCAAACGTTTTATAGATGCCGCCGACAATGAACCACGCCAGCAATTGATGAGCTTTTATCTTGCCCAGTATTTTTTTACTAAGAACGATTATGCGCGCGCAATTATTTATTATGAAAGAGCGGGTTACAATAATCTGAGCAATGAAGAAATTGCTGATTCAAAATTTGAACTGGCTTATTCTTATTTTAATGTGGGTCGCTTTGATGATGCCAAGCCGCTATTCAATGAAATTCATCAATTGCCCGGCAATAAATATTATTACGACGCTAATTATTATTATGGATATTTAGCTTACCGGGATCATGATTATAATGAAGCGCTAAGGTCGTTTCAAATAGTAGAATCTATTCCCAAATACAGGAGCATGGTTCCTTACTACATAGCCCAAATCTATTATTTCCAGGGCAATAAAGACCAGGCATTGAGATATGGAGAAAGCAAATTATCGCAGGATAATCTTTATTACAGAAAAGATCTTAGTTTATTAATAGGACAGATCTATTTTGAGGAAAAGAAATTCTCAAAAGCGTTGCCTTTGCTGGAGTCTTATGTAAACAACAGTGACAAAGTTTCCAAAGAAGTAATGTATGAATTGAGTTATTGTTATTATGATGCCAACCAGGTGAATAAAGCCATTGAAGGCTTTAAACAACTTAGTAATGAGAAAGATTCGCTGGGACAGAATTCCATGTATTTACTCGGCGATCTGTATTTAAGAACTGATCAGAAAGAAAATGCCAGGAATGCATTTCTTTATAGCGCAGACAATGGAAGTAATCGCAAGCTACAGGAAATATCCAGGTTCAATTATGCCAAACTCTCTTATGAATTAGGTTACCAGGATGTCGCATTAAGTTCAATGAATAAATTTCTTGATCTCTATCCAACTTCTGAATATGCGAATGAAGCAAAAGAAATTGTGATCAATCTCCTGGCGAATACCAATAATTATGCACAGGCGCTGGCGCTGTATCAATCATTTGATAAGCCAACTCCTACGATGTTGAGAGTGTATCCAAAAATTATGTTTGGACTCGCTACCCAAAATATTAATGATCAAAAACTAACTGATGCCGATGACCTGCTTACAAGAATTATTAAAGACCCCAATGCAGGATCTGTGTTACCCTTTGCTGATTTTTGGAAAGGAGAAGTTGCGTTTAGGCTTTCCCGTTATAACGAGGCTATTAAATATACAAGTGATTATCTCCAATATGGTGTCGTACAAGGTGAAGCCAATCCCGGAAATGCCAGGTATGTTCTTGGATATAGCTATTTGAAAATAGAAAATTATGCCCAGGCATTAGCTAATTTTAAACAGGTGGCACCTGTTGTATCGCCTAATTCCTCCACTTTGGAACAAGATGCTTATGTGCGCACCGCCGATTGTTATTTCATGCAAAAAAACTATGGTACTGCTAAAAAGATGTACCAGGATGTAATCAATAACGGATTATCACAAAGCGATTATTCCCTGTATCAGGTGGCTCTTATCAATGGAATCAATAATCAGGAAGCAAAAATAAAAACGTTCAACACACTTGTACAACGCTATCCGCAAAGTGACCTGGTTACTGCATCCTATATGCAAATTGCCAATGCCTATATGGTACAGGAAAAATTCCAGGATGCCATTCCTTATCTCAATAAAATATTAGACATCAAATTGGCTGCCAGCCAGTATCCTAACGTCTATCTCAAACTGGGGCTTGCTTATTATAATTTGAATAATAATGATGAGGCTTTAAAAGATTATCAAAAGCTGGTAACTCTTTATCCGCAATCTAACGAAGCAAACGAAGCGCTTGACAACATGAAAAATATTTATGTAGAAATGGGAAGGCCAGGTGATTATGTTGATTTTGTGAGAAAAGCGGGAAAAGTAATCAGCGTTACAGAAGCGGATTCTTTGACTTATGCGGCTGCGGAATTAAAATATTCCAACAACGATTGCGCGGGAGCTATCACCGCATTTAATAATTATCTTACCTCCTATCCGCAGGGAGCTTATATATTAAAAGCGAATTTTTACAAAAGCGAATGTTATTTAAAAAATAAAGATTTTCAAAATGCAGTAACCGGTTATGAAGCAGTGGTAAATATGGGTAGCAACCCCTTTGCAGAAAGAGCCTCATTGGAAGCTGCGCGTATTTATTATTTTGAACTAAAGGATTATCAAAAATCCACTATTTATTTTACCAAATTACTAAGCCTTGCTACCTCACCTGATGATCAAATGGAAGCATTGCGTGGATTGGTAAGAAGTTATTACCAGACAAAAGATTACACACAGGCCAACAATATCGCCCAGGAATTACTCACCAAAAAAGGAATTAGTAGCGACGATAAAGCAATCGCCAACCTGGTGTTAGGGAAATCATTGCAGGCAAATAACCAATATGACCAGGCCATTGCAGCATTTAAGCAGGTAGCAGCCATTAATAAATCTGAATGGGGCGCTGAAGCCCGTTATGAAACAGCGAATTGTTATTACTCACTCAACCAACTTTCTGTTGCAGAAAAATCTGCGATGGAGGTAATAAAAGTTACAAGCTCTTATGATTATTGGGTGGCCAAAGCTTATATATTATTGGGTGATATTTTTCTGAAACAGAAAGATTATTTTAATGCAAAAGCAACTTATAAAAGCGTCGCCGATAATGCTACCATACCCGAATTGAAAAAAGAAGCGCAGGATAAATTGAATATTGCTATTGGCGAAGAACAACAAAATTCTAAAGTAGATACCACATCCGGAAATAAATAACAAACTTTCAACAAATGCCCGACATGTTTAAAAAATTGATGATGAATAACTCTTTCCACAAAATAATTTTTCTGTTGCCACTATGTTTTTTATTCTGCAAATCGCACGCACAGGATACTACCAGGAGGCAAACTATCGAAATTACATCGTCATACAAACCTTCTTTACTCAATAGCGTAAAGATCAATTTAAATGCGTCTCCGATTACCCCTGATACTTCGCGGCCGCGTCTTGCCTATTTTATTCCGCCGCAAAATTTATTTTATTCCTATCAACCTATCGCTTTAAAACCGCTTGCCCTGCAGTCAGATACTGCATTAAAACTTGGCGACCGCAACCAATTGAAAGCGGGATTTGGTAATTATACCACTCCTTATATTTCGGGCGCTTTTAGTTTTGGTGATGGCAAACACAATCTTGGCAATATATATGGGGATTATATTTCGTCGCGCGGTAAAATACAAAACCAGGATTTTAGCGAAATTAATTTAAAAGGAACAGGCAGTATTTTTACTGAAAAGAATGAAACTTATGCGGGCATTGGCTTTGCACAACATGAATACTACCAATATGGTTATGATCACGACCTTTATTCTTTTAATAAAGCCGACATCATCAGAAGTTACCAGGATCTTTTTGCAAGTGTTGGATATAGGAATATTGCACCCAATGATTTGGGCATTAATTATGATCCGCACCTCGAAGTGCATGAATTTTCCCGGGAAGCTCAAGCCGATGAAACTACTTTGATTTTGAATTTACCCGCTGAGAAAAGATTCTCAGATGCCGTTTCTTTCAAAATAACTGCATCGGGAAATTTTGCTAAATACCAGTTAAAAAATGCCTCTTCATCCATCAGCAACAGCCTATTTCAATTGGCTCCTGAATTAACTTATTACAGTAAGCAATTTACTTTTCATGGTGGCATATCCCCTACATGGAATAATGGCGTATTGGCTGTTTTGCCCAACATATACGCCGAAGCGCAATTGCCGGATAATGTGCTGATGATACAGGCCGGATTAGTAGGCAGGTATATTCCCAATAGCTTCAGAACCCTCAGCGCTGAAAATCCTTATATGCAGGATCCTCTTTTCATGAACAATACCAAAGAAGTTCAATTCTACGGAGGCATAAAAGCTACTGTGGGAAAGCATTTCAACTTCAATGCGAAAGCGGCTTTTATTGCGTACCACGATATGCCATTGTTTATAAATGATTCAATTATTGGAAACAGTTTTTATATCAGCAATGAAAGTAAGATGAAGGATTTGCAAATTCATGGTGATTTGAATTTCATCAGCCAGGATAAATTTACCATTACCGGCGCGCTGGATATGAATTCATATACTGCTTTGCATGATAATGCCAAAGCATGGGGATTATACCCATTGAAATTAACAGGCTCATTAAGATGGAACGCATTTCAGCAGTTGTTATTAAAAGCCGATCTCTCAGCATTTTCAGGAGCAAAGGCGCTGTTGAAAAATGGCGATGTAAAAAATATGAAAGGAGGTACAGACCTGAGTGCAGGCGCAGAATTCAAACTTAATAAACAATTTAGTGTATGGCTCGACATGGATAATATTTTAAACAGTAAATATGAGATATGGAATAATTATCCCGTGTATGGATTTCAGGTAATTGGCGGCATTTTGATACATTTTTAAAAATTAATATTGATTCCAAAGAGATACTTCCACATGTCAATTAAAATCCTTTTCGCTGTCAACCATCTAAACTTTTTTTAAATAACCCTTTTTATAAAATCCATTAAAATAAAATGTAGATATTTGTAGCTATGCAGGATCTGATTACTTCATTTATAATTCAGTCAAAAGAATGCAAACTTGCGGGCATTGGCATGTTTCGCAGTATCACTGCGCCTGCCGAACCGGACATAGCAAGCAAAACAATATCTCCACCCTTAATGGAAAAACTTTTTTCAGGCAAAGAAGAAAAAATTTCTGATGAACTGGTAAAATATATAGCCATAAAAAAGAAAATTTCACCTGATGAAGCGCTGGCCAATATTAGAGAATGGTGTGATGATACAAAATCAAAATTAAAACTTGGAGAAGAAATATTTTTTCAATCTTTGGGAAGTTTAAAAAAAGAAGCTTCGGGGAATATCTTATTTCGTAACCAAAACTCAGCTCTCTTTTTTCAACCCATTGCTGTTGAAAGAGTCATCCATAAAAACAGTGAACATAAAATGCTGGTGGGCGACAGGGAAACCACTTCATCTGTAATGAGTCATTACTTTGACAAAGAAGAAACAGAAGTAAAAAAGAATCACTGGAAAATAATTTCAATAATACTTTTGACAATTGGCGTATTACTTTTGTTCTTTTATATTTACCAACATTCCTTTTCATTTTCATCAATAGGAAACCAGGGGAAAATATCTCCACAATTACCTCCCGCCACCTATTCAACTCAATAGTTCTACAAGATTTTTTCTCATGTTAATTTATACGAAATGATTGTGTATGATTTGTGTCCCAATTGCGGCAGTAAAAATATTTCTTTCATAATTTCTGCGAAAGATCATACTCTTTCGGGTGAAGAATTTGAAATTTGGGAATGTAAAAATTGTACACAAAAATTTACACAAAATATTCCGGGCAAAGAAAATATTGGAACCTATTACCAGTCAAAAAATTATATTTCTCATAGTGATACTTCCACAGGATTTGTGAATAATATGTATCATAAAGTAAGAAAACATACACTTATTCAAAAAAGAAAATTAATTGAAAAAACTACCGGGAAAAAACAAGGAAATATTTTAGATGTAGGCGCTGGTACCGGGGCATTTTTAAATACCATGAAGATGGCAAACTGGAAGGTAACTGGTATAGAACCTGACAAAAATGCCAGGGAAAAAGCAAAAGAATTATATGGGATTCACATTGAAGAATCTGAAAAAATGAATTCACTTCCTTCGCAAAGTTTTGATGTCATTACACTGTGGCATGTATTAGAGCATGTACACGATTTGCATGAAAATGCAGAACAACTAAAAAATCTTTTATCTGCCAATGGAAAACTTTTTATCGCAGTTCCGAATTACACATCGCGCGATGCTAAAATCTATAAAGAATACTGGGCCGCTTATGATGTCCCGAGACATTTGTATCATTTTTCTCCAATGGCAATGAAAAACCTATTGCAAAATCATGGATTAAAAGTTGAAAAAATAAAACCAATGTGGTTCGACAGTTTTTATGTAAGTATGCTAAGTGAGCAATATAAAACGGGCAACTCTCATCCATTAAAAGCAATACTCAATGGCAGCATCTCAAACCTGGAGGCTCTTTTCAATAAATCAAAATGCAGTTCATTGATCTATATTGCATCCCCGGAATAATTACAGTAACAGGTGTATTTCTTCGTTTACTGTGGTTAGAATGGCTAAATTGTTTCATTGTTAAATTGTTGCATTTCAAAGTGTCGCTTTGCTTTTTTATTGCCTCACCCTCTTGATCCCTTATCTCCTTTTGATGAGAGGGGAAAAGTGGTCCGGCAATTATATATACACCATTTCAGAAAATGCATTTACAACACCCTCATTTCTCTTTTCATCATTACCAATCTTCGAATTATGCTTTTTGTGAATTGCTACGCCTTTATAAATTGCCACACCTTTTATGAATTGCCACGCCTTTTATGAATTGCCACGCCTTTTATGAATTGCCACGCCTTTTAAGGCGTGGATAAATGGATGTTAATTTCCAGGCTTTAGCCAAATTTTTTCTAATAGGCCATAAAGCCCAATAAAAAAACTTATTATCCCAAGGCTGTTTAATTGAATATTTGGCTAAAGCCGAAGACCTTTGCTTATTAAACCCACAGCTAAAACTGTGGGCAATTCATAAATACACTGAAATAATTGATCTAAAGATATTTTTTTAAATAATCACATTGTGTGTATCCTGCATTTTTGCGCCATGAGCAAGGTGAATTTGAAATGCACCGTGTTAAATTGTTGTGCATAAATTTCGTAACAAAATATTTACAAAAAATAAGCTCGAATAATAATTTATATATTATTTTTGCTTTTTGCTTTTAATAAAAATTTAGAACAAGACTTGAAAACAAATATTTCATATCCATTCTTTTCCCCGGCAACGGTAAATCTATTTCGACGTGGATGCTGATAGGCCGAGCCGTTCAAAACCGCCCCTATCAGTGAAAAAAAATCCACCGCCCCATTCTTTTTTTTTCAAAAATTAAATTTAATGCAAATTGGAACAATCAAATATAATTGTTCGTGTTGCAATTCCTGAAGATATAATTCATGCATCTACCATTACAGATGAAATGGCCTCGTCTGCCCAGGCGCGTGGTACAGGAATAGCGAAGCGTTCACCAGAATATATATCGCAGAAAATGATAGAAGGTAAAGCTGTCATTGCCGTTAGCAAAGAAAATAAATGGGTTGGCTTTTGTTATATTGAAGCATGGGGTCATGAGAAATTTGTAGCCAACAGTGGACTTATTGTAGCGCCGGAATTTAGAAAAACCGGGATAGCGAAAAATATTAAACAAAGAATTTTTGCGCTTTCACGCGAAAGGTATCCCAATGCAAAAATCTTTGGTCTTACCACCGGCCTGGCAGTAATGAAAATCAACAGCGACCTGGGTTACGAACCGGTAACTTATTCAGAACTTACAGATGATGATAAATTTTGGGAAGGTTGTAAAAGTTGCGTGAACTATGATATACTAATGAGCAAAGGCAGAAAAAACTGTATGTGCACTGCCATGCTTTATGATCCCAAAGATCATTATACACCCGAAGAAACAGCCAAAGATTTTAAGAAAAAATCCAAGCTGTATGAAAGGTTTATGCGCCTGAAAAAAAACAAGCTAATTAATTATTGGACAAAGAAAAGATCTGAAAAAACAAAATCCATTTTAAGTTTTTTCTTCCACCTGTAAATTTTGAATTGATGAGTAAAAAAGTTGTAATTGGTTTTAGCGGAGGATTAGATACTTCCTATTGTGTAAAATATTTTACTGAAGATCTTAAATACGAAGTGCATAGTATTATTGTTAATACCGGGGGATTTTCAAAAGAAGAATTAGATAAGATAGAAAATCATGCGAAGGCGCTTGGCGTAACATCGCACACCACCGTTGATGCAACAAAAAGTTATTACGATACTATCGTCAAATATCTCGTGTTCGGAAATGTATTAAAAAATAATACGTATCCATTAAGCGTAAGCGCAGAAAGAGTTTCGCAGGCCTTGCACATTGCTGCACATGTAAAAAAAATTGGTGCTGATGCAGTTGCGCATGGCAGTACCGGCGCCGGAAACGACCAGGTAAGATTCGATATGATCTTTCATATTATGATTCCGGGGATAGAAATCATTACACCTATCCGCGATCTGCAATTATCAAGACAGCAGGAAATTGATTACCTTAAATCGAAAGGCGTAAAAATGAATTTCGAAAAATCGGTTTACTCTGTCAATAAAGGATTATGGGGCACCAGTGTTGGAGGAAAAGAAACCTTATCTTCTAATGGAATGTTGCCCGAAGATGCATGGCCTACGCAATTGAGCAAGCATACTAACGAAGAGATAAAATTGCATTTTGAAAAAGGCGAATTAATGGGTATTAATGATAAAACATTTGATGAGCCTGTAAAAGCTATTCAATATTTACAAACCATTGCCGGGCCTTATGCCATTGGCCGCGATGTACATGTAGGCGATACCGTTATAGGTATCAAAGGAAGAGTTGGTTTTGAAGCGGCTGCCCCGATGTTAATTATTAAAGCGCACCATGCTTTGGAAAAAAATGTGCTTACAAAATGGCAACTAACCATTAAAACACAGCTTTCCGATTTTTATGGAAACTGGCTGCATGAAGGCCAATTACTTGATCCGGTAATGCGTGACATCGAATCTTTTTTTACTGCTTCCCAACAAAATGTAACAGGAGATGTATTTTTACAATTAATGCCATACCGTTTCCAGGTTACAGGCATTGAGTCTTCCTTTGATCTGATGAGTAGTAAATTTGGAAAATATGGTGAAATGAATACAGGCTGGAGCGGCCAGGATGTAAGAGGATTTAGTAAAATATTTGGTAATCAGACAGCAATTTATCATGCTGTACAAAGTAGCAATAATGAATCATAAAATAAAAATAGGGATCATCGGTGGTGCAGGTTACACAGGAGGCGAGTTGATAAGGTTACTGTTGAATCATCCTTCCGCGGAGATTATTTATATACACAGCAAAAGTAATGCAGGTAAACATTTACACACTGTACACCAGGATTTGGTGGGAGAAACTGATATGCAGTTTTCCCATGAAATGATTGATGATATTGATGTGCTTTTTTTATGTGTAGGTCATGGAGATTCTGTAAAGTTTATGGAAGAAAATAAGATACCTAAACATATAAAAATCATCTCTCTTTCCCAGGATTTCAGGTTAAAAGAAAATTCAACTTTCAAACAAAGGAAGTTCGTTTATGGACTTCCGGAAATAAACAGGGAAGCAATAAAAAAATCTTCCAATGTGGCCAATCCCGGTTGTTTTGCGACCTCAATAGAAGTTGGCTTGTTGCCATTTGCGAAAATGAATTTGTTACAGGATGTATATACTACCGGCATTACAGGTTCCACAGGGGCAGGCCAATCCCTGAGTGCCACATCCCATTTTTCATGGCGCGAAAATAATGTACAGGCATATAAATCATTGACACATCAACACCTCAATGAAATAAATGAAACCTTAAAATCAGTTTCAGGAAAAACAACACCTTCTATACATTTCGTTCCCTGGCGCGGAGATTTTACAAGAGGTATCTTCATTACTTCACAATTAAAATGCGCTGAAACGCTTCATGAAATGTATCATGCTTTTGAAAAATTTTATGAGGGGCATCCCTTTGTAAAAATAACCCATGACCCTATTTTTTTAAAACAGGTGGTAAATACCAACAATTGTTTTATCAACCTGGAAAAAGCAGATGATATTTTAGTAGTTCATTCAGTACTTGACAATTTATTAAAAGGAGCAAGCGGCCAGGCCGTACAAAATATGAATCTTATGTTTGGCAGAGAAGAAACTGAAGGATTGAAATTAAAAGCAAATTATTTTTAAAATGAAATTATTCGACGTTTACCCCATCAATGACATCAATATCGTAAAAGCTCATGGCTCCTATGTTTGGGACGATAAAGGAAATAAATATCTTGATATGTATGGCGGTCATGCAGTAATCAGTATTGGCCATACGCATCCGCATTGGGTGCAAAAAATCAAAGACCAGTTAGATAAGATTGCATTCTATTCCAATTCAATAAAAATACCTTTGCAGCAGGAATTGGCAGATAAATTAGGCGCTGTTTCCGGAAAAAATAATTATCAATTATTTCTTTGTAATTCCGGTGCAGAAGCCAACGAAAATGCATTAAAACTTGCTTCATTTCACAATGGCCGCAAAAAGATAATTGCGTTCACAAAAGCTTTTCATGGCCGTACTTCACTGGCTGTCGCAGCCACTGATAATCCTTCTATCGTAGCCCCGGTAAACAAAACAGAAAATGTAGTTTTTCTTCCTTTTAATGACGAAGATTCGTTGAAAGATTATTTTGAAAAACATGGAGAAGAAATATGTGCGGTAATTATCGAAGGCATTCAGGGAGTTGGCGGGATAAGGGTTGCATCAAAATCCTTTTTGCAACTCATCCGTAATTTATGTACCAAATATGGATCTGTTTTTATTGCAGATTCCGTTCAATGTGGTTATGGAAGAACCGGGAAATTTTATTCTCACGATCATGCAGGAGTAAACGCAGACATCTATTCCATGGCAAAAGGAATGGGGAATGGATTTCCCATTGGAGCCATATCCATCTCTCCCGAAATAGCGCCCAAACATTTTATGCTGGGCACCACTTTCGGAGGTAGTCACCTGGCATGTGCTGCCGCTATAGCCGTTTTGGAGGTAATAGAAAAAGAAAACCTGATGAGTAATGCAGAAAAAATTGGCAGTTATTTGCTGACAGAAATAGAAAAACTACCACAGCTAAAAAATGTACGGGGCAATGGCCTGATGATTGGATTTGATGTTCCGGATGAATTAAGCGATTTAAAAAAGAATCTTTTACAAAAACATAAAATATTTACTGGTGCGGCAAAGCCGAATGTAATACGACTATTGCCTTCTCTCGCTTTAAACAAAAATGACGCAGATAAATTTTTGAAAGCATTAAAAGAAGAAGTTTCATTTCTTGTTTCACAAAAAGAAAATGTATCAGTCTCAATAAATACTTAATCAATCGTTCATTTAAATAAATAAATAATAAACTATTGAAAAATTTTCTTTCAGTACGCGATGCAGGTAACATAGATGATTTGGTAAGATCAGCTTTGTACTTTAAAAAAGAGCCTCTTGCAAAACAAACTTTGGGCAAAGGGAAACGCATTGGTTTATTATTTCTGAATCCCAGCATGCGTACAAGGCTAAGTACTCAAATAGCAGCGCAGAATCTCGGCATGGAATCTATTGTTTTCAATGCCTCCCAGGAAGGATGGTCATTCGAGTTTGAAGATGGGGCTGTGATGAATGGAACTACTGCTGAACATGTAAAAGACGCCGCGCCGATACTGGGAACCTATTTTGATATTCTTGGTGTGCGCACTTTTCCTACTTTAAAAAATCGTGACGAAGATTATGCTGAAAAGGTCCTCAATCAATTTGTAAAATATTCAGGCATTCCTGTGGTAAGCCTCGAAAGCGCAACAGTACATCCTTTACAAAGTTTAACTGATATCATTACTATTTCAGAACATCTGCCAATAAAAAATAAAACAAAACCAAAAGTGGTTTTAACATGGGCACCACATGTGAAACCTTTGCCACAGTGCGTTGCCAATAGTTTTTCTGAATGGGTAAATGCCTGGAGGCACGCTGAATTTGCGATTGTCAATCCTGTGGGCTATAATCTTGACAAGCGTTTTACCAAAGAGGCAATCATTACTAACGACCAGGCACAAGCGCTAAAAGATGCGGATTTTGTATATGTAAAAAACTGGAGCAATTATAATGATTACGGAAAAATAATTCCGGTTGAAAAAGACTGGATGCTAACCAATAAAAAACTTGAAATTACTAATAACGCAAAAGTAATGCATTGCCTTCCGGTGCGCAGAAATGTAGAACTAAGCGATGAAGTATTGGATGGGCGACATAGCATTATTACCCAGGAAGCCGGAAACCGTGTATGGGCCGCCCAGGCAGTGATAAGTGAATTGTTGAAATGATTGTTATGAATATTGTATCGGTAGAAATATTAACGAATAACCTTGATGAGACCGAAAAGTTTTACACTCAGCATCTATCATTAGGGATAAAAGATAAAACTGAAAACACAATCTCTTTTTCAGTACGAAATTCCGAATTGATTTTCAGGGAAATTAAATCAGAAAATCCGGTGTACCATCTTGCTATCAATATTCCATGTAATAAAATAAATGATGCAAGGAATTGGTTGGCTGAAAGAGTGGATATTATTTCTGTTGATGAAAATAATGACATTGCGAATTTTACAGATTGGA
Source organism: Hanamia sp. (assembly GCA_036509335.1). Taxonomy (GTDB): domain Bacteria; phylum Bacteroidota; class Bacteroidia; order Chitinophagales; family Chitinophagaceae; genus Ginsengibacter. The sequence continues at coordinate 3,997 of DATCFT010000042.1, read as the reverse complement.
ACGCAAAATCTGTTTATTTCTTTGATAATAATGGCAATATATTAGAGTTGATTGCACGCTTTGATTTATTAAATTCCGAAAATGAAATGTTCTGCAACAAAAGTTTTATCTGCATTAGCGAATGTGGCATTGCGACGGATGATGCCAACGAACTTACAGAAAGAATTATTTCAGTAACAAAGTTGCCGGTTTTCAGTAAGCAAAAAAGAAGAGATGATTTTTCGGCTTTAGGTGATGATAATGGACTATTAATTTTATCAGATACAAAAAGAAAATGGTATCCTACAAATACAAAAGTGGACAAGTTTTTTATTAAAATAAAAATAGAGACGAGCGGGAAGAAAACAGAACTTATTTTTAATGATGATAATTCTTATAAAAACTAATGGAAAAACTTTTCATCATAAAAATTGGCGGCAATGTAATTGACGAACCAGATCAGCTCGATTGGTTTCTAAATGATTTTTCAAATATTAAAGAGAAAAAAATTTTAGTACATGGGGGCGGAAAGGTCGCAACAGCGATTGGCAGAAATTTAGGTATTGCATCAAAATATATTGATGGCAGAAGAATAACCGATGATGAAACCATTGACCTGGTTACAATGGTTTATGGCGGCTTAGTAAACAAACAAATAGTAGCAAAATTGCAATCAATCAATTGCAATGCGATTGGAATTACTGGCGCAGATGCTAATTTATTGCCTGCGAAAAAACGGCCTGTTAAAGAAATTGATTATGGCTGGGTTGGCGATTTAAATACCGATGACATTAAATCTGAAATGTGGGAATTATTTTTACAAAATGGATTAACGCCTGTCGTAGCGCCACTTACACACGATAGCAACGGACATATTCTCAACACAAACGCTGACACGATTGCTTCTGTTATTGCGGTAAGTTTATCAGCCTCTTATAATGTGAATCTTGTTTTTTGTTTTGAAAAAAACGGTGTTTTGGAAAATGTAAATAATGAAGATTCTGTGATCAGTAAACTAACTTTTAATGATTATTTGTCTTTAAAAAATTCCAATAAATTATTCGCAGGTATTTTACCAAAAATTGATAATGCATTTGATGCCATTAATAAAGGAGTAAAACAAGTGGTGATTGGAAATTCTTCTCAACTATCGTGTTTAATAAATGGAACAGGGGGAACAAAAATTTCTTTGCAATGAACAGTAAACCAACCATGCCTACCGGCAGACAGGCAAATATTGATGATTTGTATTCTGACGCGATTCATTTATTAAAACAATTAATTGCGATTCCGTCTTTTAGCAAAGAAGAAAGCAAAACCGCTGACTGCCTTGAAAACTTTCTTCAGCAAAAAAACATAAAAGCAAACCGCTATTTAAATAATGTGTGGGCAACGAATAAGAACTTTGATATCAGTAAACAAACAATTTTATTGAATTCTCATCATGATACCGTGAAGCCCAATAAGGGATACACTTTGAACCCTTTTGATCCAGTTGAAAAAGATGGAAAATTATATGGGTTAGGTTCTAATGATGCAGGTGGTGCGTTAGTATCTTTACTATCAACATTCATTTATTTTTACGAAGTGGATATACCATTTAATATCATTTTTGCGGGTACGGCAGAAGAAGAAATTTCAGGAAAAAATGGAGTAGAGATCTTATTACCTCAATTGCCTAAAATTGATTGCGCTATTGTAGGCGAGCCAACATTATTAAATATGGCAGTTGCTGAAAAAGGATTGTTAGTACTTGATTGTATCGGGCATGGCAACGCCGGGCACGCTGCGCGTAATGAAGGCATCAACGCATTATACATCGCAATGAAAGATATTAATTGGTTGAGCGCTTATCAATTCCCAAAAGTTTCAACACTTTTAGGGCCCGTTCACATTGCGGTTACTTCAGTAAATACTGAAAATAAAACGCATAATATAGTTCCATCGCAATGTAGTTTTTTGGTTGATATAAGAGTAAATGAATTGTATTCGTTTGAAGAAGTAATTGCTGTTATTAAAGAAAATATCAGCAGTGAAATTCAACCAAGATCTATCAGGTTAAAGTCTTCATTTATTGAAGAGACTCATCCATTAGTATTGGCCGGTTCTAAAATGGGAATTGCATCTTATGGCTCCCCAACCTGCTCTGACATGGCTTTGATGAATTTTCCTTCTTTAAAAATCGGACCCGGCGATTCAGCCCGAAGCCACACTGCAGATGAATTTATTTTTGTAAAAGAGATAGAAGAAGGAATAAAAACATACATTGAATTATTGGAAAATTTTGCAAATGAATTGAAGAATTGAAAATAATAAATTCATTCATAGAGCGATGCCCAATGCTAAAATATTACGCACCCGTCCGAACGAGCCATCCGGGCAGGCTTTCAGGGCTGCCTATAATTAGAATACAAAGCCCTGAAAGGGCGATATATCTAAGCAATTGACAACGCCATTTGCTACTATTCAAATGGTAATTGAAAATCTCATTAGAATTGTTGATGAGGGATTATCTATTTCTAAAAAAAAATAAAAAGTATTTTCATACATTTAAACTGTCAATTTAAAACATATCTATGTCTCAATCCTTAGCGCAAATTTATTTGCATATAACTTATAGCACCAAATACCGGGAACCATTTATTGATGAGAAAATAGAAAATGAGCTTTATGCTTATTTGGGCGCGACATGTAAAGCATTAGATTGTGAACCTATAAAAGTAGGCGCCCACTTAGATCATGTACATATATTATGCAAGCTTTCCAGAAAAATTGCCGTAATGGATTTATTAGAGGAAGTGAAAAAAAGTTCCAGCAAATGGATAAAAACAAAAGGAGATAAATATGCCAATTTTTATTGGCAGGGTGGCTATTCTGCCTTTTCAGTGAATCCCGCAGAAATTGAGCATGTGATCAATTATATAGCAAACCAAAAGGAGCATCACGCTAAAAAATCTTTTCAGGATGAATGCCGGAATTTTTTTTAAAAATATGGGATTGATTTTGATGAAAGGTATGTTTGGGATTAAATTTGCGATTGAATTGGCAACGCCATTTGCGATTGATTGGCAACGCCATTTGCCGATTGTTATAAACTTTCACAAAAAAATCCACAGCTATTCCAATCGCTCAGTAACGCAATTATATATCCCAATCCCACAATAGCAGATTTGCGAAAGCGCAGCATCATATCTTCAATATCAAATTTATTGATAAAGCGCAGCTTCCCTAATAACGAATAAGCCAGCCAGCCATTATCTAACCACTTGCCAGCGGTTTTCGGATGGACGCCGAACTTATTGGCAAAAACTCATACCAGGTGTCTGAAAGAACGATCGGCTCATATTTATCTACTTCATTTTCTATTTCAAGCGATTGCATTAAGGCAATATCGCCGGGCAGTGGTCTTTTGGGGGCTAAGGCTTTTGCAATTTCCGCTTCAGTGGGAGGCTTTTGTGTACTGATCATTGCTAAAGCTGTTTTGACAGGTGTTTCAATTTGTTTTTTCATATCGTTGATTTTTGGTTACAATTTAATGGGTGAAATTCCTACAAAGGAGAATGCCTGTTACCAAATGATTATTAAATGTTTAATAAATATAATAGTTACATTTTTTAGGATTAGGTAGAATAGTCGCAATCGTGCTATGCTTTTAATTGCGCCGGGTTTAAACCCGGTGTTTAAAGAAATCTTTATTCGGCTTTAGCCTAAAACTCTTATAAGAATTTGGCTAAAGCCTGTCAATTCTTATAAATATTGTCCACATGCTAAAGCAAGTGGCAATTCATTTGAAAATCATATCCTTCTAAATTTAATTCCATAAAAGATTTGCGCTTAATCTACCTAATCCTATCATTTTATTATTTATGATTTTTTATTATTGTTGTCCGAGATAAAATTTAAGTAAAGGGGGTGGGAAAAATCCACACCTTTTTATTAATCTTGTTGTACCACCAACATAATTAATATGGATAAAATTACAAATTATCTCGGACAGCCGATTTTCTCCCAGGTACTT
>DATCFT010000041.1:0-68813 GCA_036509335.1 Hanamia sp. | reverse complement strand
GAAATGGCTTTTTTTTCGCTGACGCTAAAAGATATGAATATGCTGAAAACCCACCAGCAGCCTTCCTATAAGAGGATTGTATCCCTCCTGGAAAAACCAAAAAGACTGATGGCTTCTTTGCTGATCGCCAATACTTTTGTCAATATTGGGATTATTCTTATCTCAAATTCATTTCTGGATCAATGGATAAATTCTTTTGGTGTCGTTGCCAATTTTTTGGTGAAAGTGATCATCATTACCATTGTGTTGGTCCTGGTTGCAGAGGTGCTTCCTAAGGTTTGGGCTACTAATCATAAAATATGGTTTGCTTCAACAGCTTCAATGATCGTTTTGGTTTGCGACAGTATTTTAAATACGATAAGTAAAAGATTAGTGTACGTAAGCGATTCAATAGAAAAAGTTTTTCACCGCCCCACTACGGTAGATGATTCGCAGCTGGACAATGCTATCGATCTGTTGCCGGATAATAAGGCTTCCAGTGAAAAGAAGCAAATCCTCAAAGGCATCCGGAAATTCAGCAATACTACCGTAAAGCAAACGATGAAACCGAGACTGGATGTTTCAGGCATTGAAAGTGCTACTTCCTTTGCGGATGTTTTAAAAAAGGTAAAGGATTTTTCTTATTCCAGGCTACCGGTTTATAAAAGTAACCTGGATGAGATTATTGGCATCCTTCACACTAAAGATATCCTCGCTCACCTTGAAGAGCAGGAATTTGACTGGCATCCCCTTATGAGGCCTGTTTTTTATGTGCATGAACAAAAAATGATTGAAGATCTTTTGCAGGATTTTCGAAATAAACGTATACACATGGCTGTTGTAGTGGACGAATTTGGTGGTACTTCAGGCCTGGTTACCCTGGAGGACATTATGGAGGAAATTATTGGTGATATCCAGGATGAATTTGATGATGAACAAAGTGGCAATAAGAAAATAGACGAGTTCAATTATATTTTTGAAGGTAGAACGATGATTAGTGATTTTTGTAAGTTGTTAAATATTCCGACCCACACCTTTGATTTACTTCGTGGTGAGAGTGATTCACTCGCGGGCCTTATTTTAGAGATTGCCGGCGAATTCCCTAAGGTCAATGCACAATATGAAACAAATAATTACATTTTCACGGTTTTGGAAATCAACAAAAACCGCATAGAAAAGGTGAAACTTACCATAAAACCAAAAGCAGAAAAATAAATCGTGTTATCTTGAAACAAAATTATCCAATGCTTCGGCTTTCCTGTTTTGTTTTAGCATTTTTTATGGTTAGTTGCAATTCCAATTATACTTCCAAAAAAGAGGGCTATTTTAAAATCGATTTTCCTAAAAAAAGCTATATAACCTTTAATGAACCTGGGTATCCTTATACTTTTGAATATCCTGTTTACGCGAGGATAGCAAAGGATTCTTCGTATTTTGATGAAGGCGGTAAAAACCCATATTGGATAAATATCGTTTTCCCTTCCTTCAATGGAACCATCTTTATAAGTTATAAAAGTATTGGTGGTACTTCTGTTTATAAAATTAAAAAGCCGGATGGAACTTACCGTGATTCTACAGGAATAAACAGTTTTCAAAAGATGGTAAATGATTCTTACAACCTGACATACAAAAACGATGTAAAAGCCTATTCGATTGAAGACAGCCTAATGCATACGCCCAATAACGTAACCGGGATATTTTTTAAGTTATCGGGTAACGTGGCCACTGCCAAGCAGTTTTTTCTTACCGATACTTTACACCATTTCCTGAGAGGTGCCTTATATTTTGATGCAACACCCAACGAGGATTCTTTAAGACCGGTAAATCAATTTTTACAACAGGACATGAAGCATCTTATTAATACGCTGAAGTGGAAATAAGAATGCACATTATTTGCTGATTTACTATAAAAATCCGGTGGCCGCTAAATGCAATTTCTAAAAACAGGCGCTATTATTAAAAATAAGATGTAAGCCTAATTGTTGGTTTACTGAAAAGCAACAATTATTTAAATCAAAAAAGCCATCAAAACTGATGGCCTTTAATTTTATTATAATATGGTTTTTTAAATTTTTTCTACCTGCATATAGCTGAGTTCTACCGGCGTAGCACGCCCGAAGATCTTCACCTGTACTTTTAATTTTTTCTTTTCGTCAGTCACTTCTTCAATCACACCATTAAAATCATTGAACGGTCCATCAATAATTTTGATAGTTTCCCCAACGATAAAAGGTTCGCTCATTTTCATTCCACCTGCGTCAGACATTTCATCTACTTTTCCGAGCATTTTATTCACTTCTGATTTTCTCAGGCTGATGATTTCGCCTTTGGAGCCTTTGCCATCAGTTAAAAAATGCATTACGTTAGTGGTGTTGCTGAGATGCTGAACCATTTCTCCGCTAAGTTTTCCATCCAATACTTCAATCATTACATAACCGGGGTAAAAGTTCCTTTCTCTCATTACTTTTTTTCCATTCAGCACTTTATACACTTTTTCCACCGGAAGGAAAATCTGTAGAATATCCTTAACCCAGCCTTGCCTGATAATATCTTTATCAAGATATTCTTTTACTTTCCTTTCTTTGCCACTTACTACTCTTAGCACGTACCATTTTGTATTCTGTTCAGGAGCAGCAGCCGTTACAAGTTCATTTTGTTCAGGTTGTACTCCTTCCAAGGTTTCTTCTGACATAATTACTTAAATAAAGAATAAACAAATTTTAAAACACCATTTGACACAAAATCCATTAAGGCAACAATGGCCGTAATAATAATAGTAGCAGCCAGCACGATCATAGTAGATTGTTGTAACTCTTCCCAGGTAGGCCAGGTTACTTTATGCATCATTTCTTTGTAAGAATCGCGGATGTACAAGGCAACTTTGTTCATATTTTTTTCTTTTCTAAACTTTAAAATTATTAATTAATTGGGTTTTCTCCAGATAATTAACTTTTATCAGCACGGGCACAAGGATTCGAACCCTGATCAAAGGTTTTGGAGACCTCTATTCTACCATTGAACTATGCCCGTAAAAACCAAATTAGCTAATCAGCAAATTTGCCAATTAGCTAATTTTAGTTTGCAAAGATATGGTTATCTTATTTTAAAATTTCTGTAACCTGTCCTGCTCCAACTGTACGGCCACCTTCGCGAATCGCAAATTTCAATCCTTTTTCCATCGCAATTGGCTGAATCAATTTTACAGTGAGAGATGTGTTATCACCTGGCATTACCATTTCTGTTCCAGCTGGTAATTCTACTTCGCCGGTTACGTCTGTGGTACGGAAATAAAACTGGGGACGGTATTTATTGAAGAATGGAGTGTGACGTCCACCTTCTTCTTTGCTCAATACATAAACCTCACCTTTAAATTCTGTATGCGGAGTAATAGTTCCTGGTTTGCAAAGTACCATTCCACGACGGATCTGGTTTTTTTCAATACCACGAAGCAATAAACCTGCATTATCTCCAGCTTCACCCTGGTCAAGTAATTTCTTAAACATTTCAACTCCTGTAACAGTAGAAGTCAATGGTTTTTCCATCAAACCTACTATTTCAATTCCTTCACCTACTTTGATACGACCTCTTTCAATACGTCCTGTTGCTACCGTACCACGACCAGTGATAGAGAAAACATCTTCTACAGACATAAGGAATGGCTGATCAACCGGGCGGGGAGGTAATGGAATATAAGTATCAACAGCTTCCATTAATTCATCAATTTTAGCTATCCACTTTTCATCACCTGCAAGCGCTCCTGTAGCTGACCCCTGGATGATTGGTGTATTATCACCATCAAAATTGTAAGAAGTCAACAATTCACGGATTTCCATTTCTACCAGTTCCAATAATTCCGGATCGTCTACTAAATCTACTTTATTCATAAACACAACGATACGAGGAACACCTACCTGGCGAGCAAGCAGGATGTGCTCTTTTGTTTGAGGCATAGGGCCATCAGTAGCAGCAACTACCAAAATAGCACCGTCCATCTGTGCAGCACCAGTGATCATGTTTTTTACATAATCAGCGTGACCCGGACAGTCTACGTGAGCATAGTGGCGATTAACTGTTGAGTATTCAACGTGAGCCGTATTAATCGTGATACCCCTTTCTTTTTCTTCAGGAGCACCATCAATATCTGCATAATTCTTTTTCTCCGCCAAACCTTTTTTAGACAAAATATCGGTAATAGCGGCTGTTAGGGTTGTTTTACCATGATCAACGTGGCCAATAGTGCCAATGTTAACGTGGGGTTTATCCCTTTTAAAGTTCTCTTTTGCCATTTTGTTTTTATTTAATTTTTATTTTTAAAAATTTTGAATTCGCCATTTAAAATTTTGAATTCATTTTTGAGCGGAAGACGAGTCTCGAACTCGCGACCTATAGCTTGGAAGGCTATCGCTCTACCAATTGAGCTACTTCCGCTTGTAATATTATTTTTTAGTCCGATTCAAAAATCAGAGCTGTTGATGAGAATTGAACTCACGACCTTCCCGATTACCATCGGGATGCTCTACTCCTGAGCTACAACTTTCAAAAAACAGAGCTGTTGATGAGAATTGAACTCACTACCTTCCCGATTACTATCGGGATGCTCTACTCATGAGCTACAACTTTCGAAAAACAGAGCTGTTGATGAGAATTGAACTCACGACCTCTTCCTTACCAAGGAAGTGCTCTACCCCTGAGCTACAACAGCTTGAAAGAAGTCTCCAATCTATTTCAAATAACTTTTATTCTCTGTGGGCAGAGTAGGGTTCGAACCTACGTACTCGTGAGAGAACAGATTTACAGTCTGTCGCCTTTAACCACTCGGCCATCTGCCCTAAAATTAATTTTGTATACTCATGAATGCGTGCCCGAAAAACCTCAAATACAAAATAAAAATTTCTCAATTTAAGAGCCAGTAGAGGGATTCGAACCCCCGACCAGCTGATTACAAATCAGCTGCTCTGACCAACTGAGCTACACTGGCGACTTGCCCAAATAGAGCCTCAAAATGAACTTTCCCATGCATAATCCCGGCGAGGGCTATTTTTTGGGAAGGCAAAGGTAATGGAAATTGTTTAATGGAAAAATTTTGAAAAGGAAAATATTATCGCCGGCAATTAAGGAAAATTAAAAGTTATTTAATAAGGTTGATTTAAATAAAAAACCCCCGCTAAAGGAGGTATTTTTTTAGGAAATTTATTAAAATAATTATGCTGCCATTTTTTCTTTTTTTCTTTTAATTTGGGTAATTACCGAATCCAATGCAACTTCAAAACTTTCTTCAAATGATTTAGAACAATGCTTTACAAAAAAATCATGCCTGGGCACATGCACTTTTATTTCAGCTATCTTGTCTTTAATGTTGTGCGCCACATTGTCCAGCTTTAAAAACACATCCACTTTAGTTATTCGTTCGTGAAACTGGTTAATTTTAGAAATCTTTTTTTCAATTAATGAAACCAACTTTGTGTCTGCAACAAAATGCAGGGTCTGAATGTTTACGTTCATAGTTGTCGTAATTTTTTAGTGAATAATAAAAACAATCGGATAAAATTAAAGGTACATTGGTAAGTAAAATTTAGAGATGAATATTCCATTTTTCCTGAAATGAAGTTACATTCCAGAACGCATTTTTCAAAAAGAAATTTTAAAAAATCTTGATAATTTTTTTTAGGATTTTGGATGTGCCTGTTTATGTACTTCTTTTAGCTTTTCTATGGTATTATGAGTGTATATCTGAGTAGCAGCAAGGCTGCTGTGACCTAATAATTCTTTGATCGCATTTATTTGTGCTCCATTATTGGTTAAATGGGTTGCAAAACTATGACGCAGGATATGTGGGCTTTTCCTTTGATTAGTAGAAACTTTGCCCAGGTAACTCTTTACGGTATTATAAACATATTTTGGATAAAGGGGTTTGCCGGTTTTATTAATTAAGAGATAAGTATCCATTTGTTCGGAAATCTGAATTCTTTTTTCAGAAATATATTCTTCAATAATTTTTATTAAATGGATGTTTACCGGAATGATTCTTTCTTTATTTCCTTTGCCCAAAACTTTGATTGTGGCCGAATACCTGTCAATATGTTTTTCTTTTAATTGAATTAGTTCGCTGCGCCTGATACCAGTTTGGTATAAAATTTCAAAAATCAAATAGTCCGTTTTCCCCTCAAAAGTATCTGGAAAATAATCGTTATTTAATAATGTATGAATGTCTCTTTTATCAATAAAGGATGGCAGACGGCGATTCACTTTAAGAGAGGTAATTGCAGCCAAAGGACTTATTGCAATATTTTTCATTTTAAGATGATACTTAAAAAATGATTTTAAAGAAGAAATTTTCCTGTTAATTGTTTTAGATGTTACTTTATTTTCTTTAAGAGAAGCAAGCCACGTTCTTACCATTGGCGGTGTCACATCTGTTACAGCACTGATTTTGAATTCCAATAATATAAAATCAAAAAAATGAATAAGGTCATTTTCATAAGATATGATGGTGTTTCTGGAATACCTCTTTTGAAAAGTGAGATAATTGATAAATTCCTGTATGGGATATGTTTCAGTTAAGAGCATAAAAAAACCGGTAAGTGTAAAGTTAAATAACTTAAACTAACCGGAGAGAGATATTAATTATATAATCAGGCAGATCACCTGACCAAATTAAGCTTCGATTTTACCGCTGGCAATTTGTTGTTTATAAACTGCTTTTAAAACTTCGCCGCGTCTTTTTATGGATGGCTTGGTAAATGATTGACGATCGCGAAGCTCTAACAATGTGCGGCTTTTTTCAAATTTTTTCTTATACTTCTTTAGCGCTTTATCAATATTTTCGCAATCTTTTGAATCAATTATCAACATAAATTTTTACGTTTTTTTTAAAGGATTGCAAAGATAAAGTAAATTTTTAAATTCAGGAACTTAAAAATCATTATTTTTCTAAAAGATAAAATACCTTTTATGTTTACAGGAATAATAGAAGCCCTTGGGGAAATAAAAAAAATTACCATTGAGCAAAAAAACCGGGTTTTTTGGATCAAAAGTCATATTGCTTCTCAGCTAAGGATTGAAGAAAGCGTAAGTCATAATGGAATTTGCCTTACGGTAGAAGATATTCAACAAGATATCTACAAAGTAACTGCTATCCATGAAACACTTGAAAAAACCAATGCGGCTAGATGGAGGGAAAATGACCTAATAAACCTGGAGCTATCTATGAAAATAAATGACCGTCTTGATGGCCATATTGTGCAGGGACACGTGGATGGAACCGGCGTCTGCATTAGTAAAAAAAATAAAGAGGGAAGTGTTGAATTTACTTTTCAATATAATGAAACTTTTGCACCGCTGATAATAGAAAAAGGATCTATTTGTGTAAACGGGGTAAGTCTTACGGCTTTTAATTTAATGAATGATACATTTACGGTAGCCATCATTCCCTATACATTTGGCCATACTAATTTTCATCTATTAAAGGAAAAAGATATTGTAAATCTTGAATTTGATATTTTGGGCAAATATATAGCCCGCATTGCAAAAATTAATAGCGCCAATTAAACTACAGTAAATCAACAAATAATACCGATTCTGATTTTTTTACGGGTTTGACTTACTGGTCATCCTAACTACAGGAATAATCATTTCTTCCAGACTGACTCCACCGTGCTGAAAAGTATTACGATAATAATTGGCAAAATGATTGTAATTATTAGGATAGCATAAATAGCCATCCTGTTTTGCAAAAATAAAAGATGAATTTACATTGGGTACGGGTAATCCTGCCTGGCGCGGATCGCGAAAGGCAAGCACTTCTTTGGCTTCATAATTCAGATTACGACCATGTTTGTATCGCAGGTTGGCAGTAGTTTGCTTATCGCCCACTACTTTTTGGGGTGAGTTTACCCGCACACTTCCATGATCAGTGGCTACAATCAGATTTATCTTTTTATCAGCAATTTTTTTTAAAGCCTGGTGAAGAGGAGAATGCTCAAACCATGATGCGGTAAGGCTTCTATAGCTTATTTCATCTGCAGCCAATTCTTTAAGCACTTCCATTTCGGTTCGCGCATGGCTAAGCATATCTACAAAATTATAAACGATAATATTAATATCATTGTTCAAAAGATTATGAATATTGTCAACTAATTTTTGTGCGTCCTGGTGATTGGTAATTTTAGTGTAGGAGTATTTCAGGTCATCTTTCTTAAGTCTTTTTAACTGGGATTTAAAAAAGAATTCTTCAAATAAATTTTTACCCCCTTCCTCATCATCATTTTTCCACTCTACGGGAAATTGCTTTTCTATCTCTATTGGGAGCAATCCTGCAAATATCGCATTGCGGCTATATTGGGTAGCTGTTGGCAAAATAGAATAGAAAGTATCTTCTTCCTGTATGCGAAAATTTTCTGCAAACATGGGTTGAATGGTTTTCCATTGATCAAAACGCAAATTATCAATTAAAATAAAAAATGTGGGTATCTCTTTTTCTACATGAGGAAACACTTTGTATTTCATAAGTGAATTACTCATAATAGGCGCATCTGAGGCAGCATTGGTGACCCAATTGGAATAATTTTTTGAAATATATTTAAAGAACTCATTGTTGGCTTCAGCCTTTTGAGTTTGAAAAACTTCCCTCATCTCCGGACTATCGCTTTTCTTCATTTCCAATTCCCAATAGACTAATTTTTTATAAATTTCCATCCACCCGTTATAATCAGGGTTGTCATTAAGAGCCATAAACAAATCCCTGAATTGTTGCTGATAGGCAGAAGTTGTTTTTTCTGCAACCAGTCTTTTATTGTCAATGATCTTTTTCAGTGAAAGCCATACCTGGTTGGGGTTTACCGGTTTTATTAAATAATCTGTTATTTGCGAACCGATGGCTTCATCCATCAGATTTTCAGTTTCATTTTTAGTAATAAGGACAATTGGAATCTGTGGACTGATTTCTTTAATTTTTTGTAAAGTTTCCAGGCCGGTAATGCCCGGCATACTTTCATCTAAAAGCACTACATCCACTATATTTTCTTTCACAAAATCAATAGCATCATGGCCATTGCTCAAAGATTTTACATCATATCCCTTGTGCTCCAAAAAAAGGATTTGTGATTTCAAACTTTCCATTTCATCATCTACCCATAAAATTTTTGCTGTATTCATTTATTCCTGTTTAATAAATCTTAAATATTGTCTCCTTTTCTCCAAAGGGTTACAAATATAAATTATTCCCTTTCCAAAATTTACCTTTGCCGCGATCCAAATTCATTTTAACAATTTAAAGAAATGCCATTCAGAAAGATTATTAATGACCCTGTATTTGGTTTTATCACTATTGATGATGAATTCATTTATAAAATAATTTCTCATCCATTTTACCAAAGGCTTCGCCGTATTCACCAGATGGCATTGGCATTATTAGTTTACCCCGGAGCGGTACACACAAGACTTCATCATTCATTAGGCGCTTACCACCTTATGTGCAATGCAATACATGAATTAAAAAGCAAGGGAGTCATGGTTACTTTTGAGGAAGAGCAGGCGGTAAAAATAGCAATTCTTCTTCATGATATTGGCCATGGGCCTTATTCTCACGCCCTGGAACTTGTTTTAATTAAAGGTATAAGCCATGAGGAAATTTCTTTAATGCTAATGCAAAAAATGAATAAGGAATTTGGCGGGAAAATGCAAATGGCTATTGACATTTTTACCAATAAGTATTCTAAAAAATTTTTGCATCAATTAGTCAGTGGCCAATTGGATATGGACAGGATGGATTATTTAATCAGGGATAGTTTTTTTACGGGAGTAAGCGAAGGTGTGATTGGTTATGACCGCATCATAAAAATGCTCACTGTACATCATGGTGAATTAATGGTAGAAGAAAAAGGAATTCATTCTATTGAGAAATTTTTGGTGTCACGCAGGTTTATGTATTGGCAGGTATACCTTCATAAGACCGTTCTGTGCGCAGAAAAAATGCTGGTAAAAATAATTGAGAGGGCCCGCGCTATCAAGGCAAAATCACCATCTGAGGCTTTTAATATTTTTTTAAATAAAGAATATAAAGGTGATACAATAGAAAAAAAACTTGACAATTTTTGTGCTCTTGACGATTATGATGTTTTGTATTCCATTAAATCATGGATTCATCATCCTGATAAGGTTTTGTCTTTGCTTTGTAAAAGTATTATCAATCGTCAATTGCTAAAAATAAAATATTCCTCACATAAGATATCAGGGAAATTATTAGCCGAAAAAAAAGGAATTGCCAGGGAATATTTTAAGCTAAACAAAGAGGAATTAGATTACCTTGTCTTTTCAGGTGAAACAGAAATTAAAACTTACAATCATAAAATAGAACACATCAATATTTTATTTAAGGATGGAAGCGTAAAGGATATTTCGGAAGTGGATAATGCACTTATTAATCAAAGTTTATTTGGCTCGGTAAAAAAATTTTACATTTGTTTTATTAATATAGATATTACATTCACTTAATTTTATTTTTTTTTAATACAGATACGTCACAATGAAGTTTACAGCAAAACAAATCGCTGAAATAATAAATGGCAAAATTGAAGGAGAACCTGATGTTGCCGTTTCTTCATTTGGTAAACTTGAGGAAGCAACCGAAGGTCAGCTTGCTTTTTTAGCAAATCCCAAATACGAAGAATTTTTATATACTACCAAAGCATCTATTATTATTATAAATACTACATTGGAAGTAGAAAAGAAATTAAGCGCTACTCTTATTCGTGTTCCTGATGCTTATTCTTCCTTTGCTGTTATTTTAACGGCTTATTCACAAATGGCCAAAGCCAACCTTACAGGTATACAGCAACCCTCTTATATTGCACCTTCAACTAAAATGGGAGAGAATATATTCGTGGGTGCATTTACATATATTGGTAATAATGTGATTATTGGCAATAATGTGAAACTTTATCCTCAGGTATATTTAGGAGATAATGTAATTATCGGCGATGATACTGTTTTATATCCCGGAGTAAAAATTCATCACGATTGTGTAATCGGAAAATCCGTATCAATACATGCAGGAAGTGTAATCGGAGGAGACGGTTTTGGATTTGCACCGCAAGATGACGGCAGTTTTAAAAAAGTACCCCAAATAGGAAATGTGGTAGTAGAAAATAATGTGGAAATAGGCGCCAACACTACTATTGACAGAGCAACTATTGGCTCTACCATTATTAGATACGGCGCTAAACTTGACAATTTAATACAGATAGCACACAATGTAGAAATAGGAGCAAATACAGTAATAGCAGCACAATCGGGAGTAAGTGGGAGTACCAAAATTGGAAAAAATGTAATGATTGGAGGGCAGGCCGGAATTGTAGGACACCTCCAGATTGCAGATGGCAGTAAAATAAATGCACAAAGCGGGGTGGGTAAATCTATTAAAACTCCTAACACAGCTGTAACCGGTTCCCCCGCCTATGATTATGGACATGCACTCCGCAGCCAGATATTAAGCCGAAACCTGCCTGAAATGGAAAAAAGAATTAAGCAACTGGAACAAATGGTAGAGCAACTGAAAAATGAAAAAGTAACTGGCTGATAGTATTTCTTTTTAAAACTCTTAACGAAAATTTTAAATTTCGTTTCTTTGCTGCACAATTTAAAGAATTACTTTTCATACTTTCGTACCCATGGAGCATTCGTTTAATTCTAAAGAGAAACATTTTCAACATACATTAAAAGAGACTGTTACTATTTCCGGAGCTGGCATCCACACCGGACAATCAGTAACCATCAATATAAAACCAGCCGAGCCAAATACAGGTATTAATTTTCAAAGGATTGACTTACCTGGCAAACCGATGGTAAAAGCAGATGTAGATAATGTAATTGAAACCAACAGAAGTACTACTATTGAAGCTAACGGAGCCAGGATTGGTACTATTGAACATTTAATGGCGGCCCTTACAGGGATGCAAATTGACAATGCACTTATAGAAATAAACGGTGAAGAAGTACCCATTCTCGATGGAAGTTCCCAGGTCTTTATAGATCAGCTTTCCAGGAATGGAATACGGAAGCAGGATGCTGAAAAAATATATTACAAAATATATCACAATATTTCTTATAATGATGATGATAAGAAAGTGGAAATGGTAGCATTGCCGTATGATGGCTATCGCATCAATACACTTATAGATTTTAATTCCCCAATTTTAGGAACACAGCATGCTGATTTGCGCAATATCAATAATTTCAAAACTGAAATTGCTCCCAGCCGTACATTTTGTTTTTTTCATGAATTGGAACAACTTATTGCAAACGATCTTATAAAAGGTGGAGATATCAATAATGCGATAGTAGTGGTAGATAAACCCGTAGATGAAGAACAGGTAAAAAGAATTTCAAAAGTGTTTCATAAAGATGATGTAAAAGTAAGTGAGGCAGGGATATTAAATAATCTCACCCTTCGTTTTCCTAATGAACCTGCCCGTCATAAATTATTGGACGTCGTTGGCGATCTTGCTTTGGTAGGATATTCCTTTAATGCACATATCATTGCCAACAGGCCGGGGCATTCATCCAACATTAAGTTTGCCAAAAAAATTAAAGAACATATAAAGAAATACAAGCATCGCCAGGATATTCCTAATTATGATCCCACGATTCCACCATTACTTGATATCCAGGAAATAGAAAAAACGCTTCCGCACAGATATCCATTTTTAATGGTAGATAAAATAATTGAACTTTCAGATACGCATGTAGTAGCCATAAAAAATGTAACTTATAATGAACCATTTTTTCAGGGCCATTTTCCGGAAAATTCAGTAATGCCGGGCGTTTTATTGGTCGAAGCCCTGGCGCAGGCAGGCGGTTTTATAGCTATACCCAGAAATACAAAAGATAAATACGATACTTATTTTCTTAAAATAGATAATTGTAAATTCAAACAGAAAGTAGTGCCGGGAGATACCTTAATTTTAAAAATGGAACTTTTGCATCCTATTCGTCGTGGTATCTGTGAAATGAAAGGAACTGTATATGTAGGGGATAAATTAGTAACAGAAGCAGTATTGATAGCACAAATAGTAAAACGCCCCTAATCCAAAATATGATAAGCCCACTTGCACATATACATCCAAATGCCCGGTTAGGTAAGAACGTTATCATTGAACCATTTGCAGTAATTGAAGAGGATGTAATTATTGGCGATAATACCCACATCATGCCTCACGCTGTAATCATGAAAAATGTAAGTATTGGTAAATCATGTAGAATTTTTCCCGGTGCAGTTATCGGCGCTATACCCCAGGATTTGAAATTTGATGGAGAAGAAACTACTGTAGAAATCGGAGAAAATACCACTATAAGAGAATGTGTAACAGTAAACCGGGGAACAAAAGATAAATGGAAAACGGTAGTTGGAAATAATTGCTTATTAATGGCCTATAGTCATATTGCCCACGATTGCTTTTTGGGCAACCATGTAATTATCGCTAATTCCGTGCAGCTTGCAGGTCATGTAGAAATAGGGGATCACGCTATCATTGGTGGCATGGCTGCCGCTATTCAATTCTCCAAAATAGGTGCACACACTTATATCGCAGGCGGTACAGAAGTAATAAAAGATGTACCTCCTTATATAAAAGCCGGTCGTAATCCTTTGAGTTATGTAGGTGTAAATTCAGTGGGCCTTCAGCGCCGCGGATTTACATCCGAAAAAATAAACAGCATTTCAGAAATTTACCGAAATATTTATTTGCGTGGATTAAACATCAGCCAGGCAACTTTAATAATAGAAAACGAGCTTCCCGATTCTGAAGAGAAAAAAGAAATCATGCAATTTATAAGAGATAGCAAGCGCGGTATTCTTAAAGTTTCTTCCAAAGAGAATGGAGATGAGAATTAGCCTGTTTTTTTGAAAAATTAATTTGAGAAACACAATATTTTTTTTCAACAGGATATGAAGATTTACCATTAATTCCATTTATGAAATTACAACTTTCATCGCTCACATTTATTTTGCTTATAATTTCTCAATCAAGTTTTGCTCAAAGGAAATCACTAAGGTTTGGCATTCGGACAACCTGAAACCATCTAAAACAGTGGCTTTGGGCGATCAATACGAAGTGAAAACAGAACATAAGAAATGGGTAATAGAAGTAACTTCTTTAATGCATCATCGTGTGCAGTATGAGGAAGCTATCAAACATTATATTGACCTTTCTCCTGAAGAAAATATTGACAAATACCAATCCAGCTCTTTTGTTTTTAATACCGGTAAAAGAAAAAGCAAACAGGGGAGGCCTACGAAAAAAGAGAAAAGGAAACTGGATGATTTTTGGGATTAAAGCAGATTTTTATGATTTTTTTTTGGCAAAGGCAATGAAAAATAAAACAAGGAGCCTTTGCCGGGGTCGCTCTCAACCCCAATATTTCCTTTGTGCCTTTTAATAATTTCTGAAGATATAAAAAGTCCAATTCCAAAACCAGGAAATGTTTTTTCGCTTTTGCCTTCTACCCTGTAAAACCGTTCAAATATTTTTTGCTGATAATTTTTCTTAATACCGATTCCTTCATCTTTTACAGAAACTATCACATTCTTTTGAATCACTGAGGAGTTAATTATAATTTTCTCGTTTTTAGGCGAATATTTTATAGCATTTGTAATCAGGTTGATTAAAACCTGCCCTATTCTTTCCCTGTCTGCATAAATGATGGTCTGATCACCATTATTCTGAAAAATAATTTCATAATCCGGATGAATAATTTTCATTTCTTCAATTACTTCTTTTGCCAGGTCATTTATTTCAAAAGATTGTTTATGAAAGGCAAGTCCGCCTGTTCTTATTTTGGAAAGATCCAGCATGTCATCAATTAAATTTGTAATTTTATCTATTTGAATATGGATCCTTTCTAAGGATTTTACCAATATATCATCTTCGCTTTTTTCGTACATGCTTTGCAATATCTGGACATAACCTTTCATAGAAGTAATAGGAGTTTTTAATTCATGGCTTGCCATACTTATAAAAAAATCTTTCTGTTGCTCATATTCTTTTATATCCTGTATATCTGTGCTGGTGCCTATCCATTGTTGAATTTTTCCTGTATCATCAAGTAGCGGAATAGCGCGGCTTAACTGCCATCTGTAGCTGCCATCATATCTTCTGAAGCGATGCTCAAAAACAAAATCCTTACCTGTGGCAACAGATTCACTCCATAATTCGATGTTTTCTTTTCTTTCATCAGGATGTACAATTTCTATCCAGCCGCCATTTTGAATATTTTTAGCCGATAATCCTGAATAATCAAAAACAGCCTGATTAAAATAGGTTACAATTCCTTCTTTGTTGGCACTCCATACAAACTGTGGCATACTATCGGCCAGTAGCTTGAATCTTGCCTCGCTTTCTTCTACTTTTTGGCGTGAAAGTACCTGGTCAGTTACTTCAGTGCCTACCACCATTATTCCATAAACTTCCCCATGTCTATTTATCAAAGGATCATACTCAAAATTTACAAATACCTTTTCAAGCTTCCCATTCCTGTTTAGCTTTACCGGAAACTCCGCAGCAGAGAAAGATTTGCCCGAATAATATACATTATCCAACAATAATTTTGCCTGTTGCGTATCCAACTCTGTCATTACATCCAGCACAGGTTTGTTAAGCATTTGTTCATTTGTTTTGCCCATAAGCTTTAGCGCCGAATCATTGATGATTTCCACTATATAATCAGGACCATTTAAAATACCAATCGAAACCGGAGCATTCAAAATAAATTTGCGGAGCCTCCTTTCGCTTTTTTCCAAAGTCTGGCGATTTTGTTCTTCCTGTGTTATATCTCTCAACATGCCAATTATTTTTACAGGAGTTCCTTTTTCATTAAAAATTACATTGCCTATAGTATGTACATAAATAATGGTATTATCTGCTTTTACTAATCTGGCATCAAATTTATATTTACCTGTTTGTAATGCCTTGGCGAACGCTTCTTTTACAATACCCCGCCTTTCTGTTGGATAAATCTGATTACGTATTTCGTGTAGAGTTAGCTTTTTAGAAACGTCATGCCCCAGAATTTCTAAAAACTTGTCACTGTAATTAATATGATCTGTGTTTAATTCAATTTCCCAAATGGCCATTTCTGATGCTTCTACTGCTAATCTGAGCCTGCCTTCTGCATCAGATGCTTTCTTTTTTGCATCTACTTTTTCAGTAACATCATTGGAGGTAACCATTATCCCCGAGACTTTGCCATCATTATCAAACAAAGGATCAAGTTCAAAATCAAGATAGACTGTACGCAAATTTTTATCACTATTCACTTGTACCGGCAATTCATATTCTTTAACAGTTTCACCGCTGATAAATACATGGGTTAATAATTTCGGAAATTTCTGATCCAATAATTCAGGAAATAACTCCAATAATTTTTTACCAATTACTTCTTCACTATTCTTTTTCCATATTTTTTTTAAAATCACTTCATTGGCCAATTCAATTTTAAAATCAGGCCCCCTTAAAATTGTAATTGCTACCGGAGAATTCATTACAAGATTCTTAAATTTCTTTTCATTTTCTTCAAGAGATCGTTTAAGAAATACAGAATTTGTTTCTTCTCTGCAGGTAACGAGTACTCCTGCAATTTCCTCCAATTCATTTTTTACAGGACTGTAGCTGTATGTCCAGTACACATCTTCTATTTTCCCATTTCGAAAAATAGGTATGAGCATTTCTTCATTCCAGGTGGCGCCCTTTCCATCGAGCACCTGGTCTATCTGTGGTTTTATAATATCCCATATTTCAGGCCATGCTTCTTTTGCAGGCATTCCTAATATTTCAGGATGTTTCCCGTTTTGGCCAAGGCTGGGCCGGTAAGCATCGTTGTAAAAACAATTTAATTTGGGCCCCCACCAAAGAAACATAGGAAACCGGGAATGTAAAATAATATCGAGAGTGGTTTTCAGGCTTTGAGGCCACGTTACTTTTCGCCCAACTTCATTTTGACTCCAATCTTTGGCTTCAATAAGAGCGCCCATTTCGCCTCCATTGGCCAGGAAAGGAAATTCTGCAGCTATACTTTTTTTTTGTTCCGGTAGATTCATTTAGGAATATTCATTTTTCTAAAATGGATTGTAAGTTAAATTTTTTTTATAAAATTTAGTGTTTGTTTTATTACGAAATTATTTTTGTGGTTTTTTGAGATAACAATTTGAAGAAAAGTAACGAGGAATTACTTTTGAAATAAATTTTCTAAAACGAAAAACCCTGCTTAACCTTCATACATTTGTTTTATGAAAATTGATATCATCTCCGTAGTTCCTCAATTGATGGAAAGTTTTTTTGCTCATTCTATTTTAAAGAGAGCAAAAGAAAAAGGATTGCTGGAAGTAAATATTTTTAATTTGCGTGATTATACCAATTACAGACACGGCCAGGTGGACGATTATCAATTTGGCGGAGGCGCGGGTTTGGTAATGATGACAGAACCATTGGTTAATGCGATTGAAACATTGCAAAAAGAAACCAACTATGATGAAGTAATTTTTTTGACTCCTGATGGAAAAAAATTCAATCAAAAAGCTGCGAATGATTTATCACTTAGAAATAATTTATTAATGATCTGTGGGCATTATAAAGGCATTGACCAAAGGGTGCGCGATCATTTTATTACTAAAGAAATTTCGATTGGCGATTATGTATTAAGCGGCGGCGAATTGGGAGCAGCAGTTTTAGTGGATGCAATCGGCAGATTAATTCCAGGTGTATTAAATGATGAGACTTCTGCGCTTACAGATTCTTTCCAGGATAATTTATTAGCTCCGCCGGTTTATACACGACCTGAAGAATTCAGAGGATGGAAAGTTCCGGATATTTTAATGAGTGGCAATCATTCAAAAATTGAAGAATGGCGCAATGAGAAATCTATTGAGAGGACAAAAGAAAGAAGGCCGGATTTGTTGGAATAGAAAAATAATTCAGGAATTATCAAAACAAAATTTCCGTATTTAAAAGGGCAGATTTTATTTTGCCATCGTCTAATTCCTGTTCCTGATATTTCCTTTTATTCAGGAAATATGCATAAACTGTTTTTGAGTTTGGATCTACAATGAAATATTCCTTTACACCATATCTTTCATACACTAACCTTTTTTCTTCAAAATCCAAATCAGAATTAGAAGGGGATAAAATTTCTATCACCATATCCGGAGCGCCAACTAAACCTTTATCTTTTATTTTATTAAGATTTTCATTTTTAATAAAAAGTATATCTGGTTGTAAAATATTTTGTTTGGAAAGATAAACATCATAGAGACCAATTCTTATTTCTCCAATTTTATTTTTCTTTAAAAACATTGAAATGCGAAAAGAGATTTCACCTAAAACTTTCTGATGGATGTCATACGGAGATGGGCTTAATACTAATTTATTATTTACAAGCTGGCATAGAGTACTTTCAGGAAGTGATTTCCAAATCTCTAACATTGTTCTTGGCGGACGAATTAATGTTTGCGTCATAGTTGTTTGAGATTACAATTTTTCTTTTGACAGTAAACCCACAAATATTAAGGATTTCAATTTTTGCCAATGGTTTCAACAGGAATAAAGAAATTAAAAAGAAATCTTTGTCCCTAATATTTTTGAATTGATTTTTCCAATAATGTTTTTTTGTTCCTGATATTGGCCATCTTTCAAAAAAAATGAATCCACAGATTTTGTATTTGGATCAACTATAAAATATTCTTCAACGCCATATCTTTCATACACTAATTTTTTTTCTTCATAATCAATTTTTGAAGTAGATGGAGATAAAATTTCGATTACTAAATCCGGTGATCCGAATACCCCCTTTGATTTTATTATATCCAGGTTTTCGTTTTTTATAAAAAGAAGATCGGGTTGTAAAATATTTTTTTCCGGGAAATGAACGTCCATGGGTGCAATTATTATTTTCCCTATCTTATTTTTTCTTAAATAATGACCGATTTCAAGATAGATTTCACCTATAACAATCTGGTGAATGACAAGTGGCGCTGGACTCATAATTAATTTGTTATTGATAAGCTGGCATAAGGTTCCTTCAGGAAGGCTTTCCCAAACTTCCAGCATTGATTTTGGCGGATGAATTAATGTTTGTACCATAATTATCTAAAATTACAAAAGTTTTCTTTCTCTTACAGTAAACCCACAAATATTAAGGATTTAAATTTTTGCCAACGGTTTCAACAGGGATAAAGAAATTAAAAAGAAATCTTTGTTCCTAATATTGTTGAATTGATTTTACCAACAACTGTTCTTTGCTCACGGTATTTACCATCTTTTAAAAAGAAAGAATCCACAGATTTTGTATTTGGATCTACAATAAAATATTCTTCAACGCCATATCTCTCATACACTAATTTCTTCTCTTCATAATCAATTTTTGAAGTAGATGGAGATAAAATTTCTATTACTAAATCCGGTGATCCGAATAACCATTTTGATTTTATTATATCCAGGTTTTCATTTTTAATAAAAAGTATATCGGGCTGTAAAATATTTATTTGCGAAAAATGAACATCTATAGATGAAATTATTATTTTCCCAATAGGATTCTTTCTTAAAAAAAAGGAAATCTCAATATTTATTTCATTCAATATTTGCTGATGAATAATGATAGGCGCTGGACTCATAATTAATTTGTTATTGATGAGCTGGCATAGTGTTCCTTCAGGAAGGCTTTCCCAAACTTCTTGTATAGATTTTGGCGGATGTATTAAAGTTTGTGTCATTGTGATCTAAAATTACAAAATTTTTATTTCTTTGACAGTAGAAGAACAAATAATTGGGATTTGTATCCGCTATCGGATTTATTAATTTTTTACAAATACTACACTGCCACATGAATCAGGAATAGGAAGAAAAGAAATTCCCTGTTCTAAAGAAAATTGTTCTACTGCTCTTGCTGCGCCTTTATAGTTATCATTATTTACATCATGCACAAAAATATAACCACCCTTTGTCATTTTGGGATAAAAGAAAAGAAGTCCCTGATAAATCGGTTCATAAAGATCTGTATCAAGGCTTACAAAAACGAATGAATCATCAATACCCGAAGCTGTTTCAGGAAAAAAACCTTTCTTTATAATGCATTGCCCGGGGAACGGCATATTTTTTAAAACCATTTCTATAGAAGTGTTGGAAAAGTTCTGGGTAGCGTCATTGAGACCCAATTTTATTTCGGTTGCAATATCTTTTTCATCAAAGCCTTCAAAAGTATCAAAGAGGTATAATTTTTTTGCAGGAAAGAATTGGTTAATATATTTTGCAAATTTTCCTTTATAAACACCTACTTCGGCAACATTGCCAACCAGATTTTTTTTATTGATCTCGTTAGATGCTAATTCTAAAGTCGCCAACCGGATATAGTCCAGGTACTGGATGTCAATAATTCGTTTTCTATTAGAATATTTAAGAGAATAATTGAGATGCGCTTTTTGAGAATATAAAAATTTCCCCAATAAATAATTGAATGCTTTTATCAGAAACATGTATAAATGTATTAATTCAAATAATAATAATTGTAAAAAAAATCCAGTGATCTTGTTTAGAAAATTTTACATCCACAATGGAATTAGCAATTTGTAAAAGTATATCTGATGAAAAATTTTGTATCCTGCTTTTTTATTTAAAAAAATGTAATGGAATTTAATAAAAAGAAATATTATTTATAGTAAACCAATAAATATTAAGGGTTTTCATTTTTAATAAAAATATTTTGGTGACTTATTCACGCAACCATTTTATCTTTTTTCGCGACTTATATATAGATTCGTTGTTTTAAGATTTAAGATTAAATGGTTAAGGTTTTTTAATTATGCCGGGCCGCTATCAAGCGCCCGGTTTTTTACATATCACCCTTTTGACCAAAACCCGGATCCGCCATATCAGGGATATCTTCCGCTTTGTAGGCTCCCGCATCTAATTTCTTTTTGGTTTCTTCAAATGCTTTTAAAGTAAGATCTACATCCTCATCTGTATGAGCGGCAGTTGGGATTATTCTGAAAATAATTTCACCTTTTGGGATAACAGGAAAAACAACCACTGAACAAAATATATTATAGTTTTCCCGTATGTCCATCACCATATTGGTAGCTTCCGGTAATCCGCCTTTCATGTAAATGGGAGTTACAGGACTATTTGTATGACCGATGTCAAATCCTTTTTCTCTCAACCCTTTTTGAAGCTTGTTTACAATGTGCCATAGTTTTTCTCTTAATTCAGGCATAGTTTTCAACATTTCCATTCTTCTCATCATTCCTTCCACTACTATTAATGGAAGACTTTTTGCAAAAATTTGTGACCTCACATTGTATCTCAAATAAGTAATAATTTTCCTTGGCCCGCTAATAAAAGCGCCAATACTTCCCATACTCTTTACAAAAGTGCTGAAATAAAGATCTACCTTTTTCTGGCAGCCCTGCTCTTCATCAGCGCCTGCTCCGGTAGCTCCCATAGATCCAAAACCATGCGCATCATCAATCAATATTCTGAAATTGTATTTTTGTTTTAAAGCAACTATTTCTTTGATCTTGCCCTGTGTGCCGCTCATTCCAAAAACTCCTTCAGTAACTACCAGTATCCCACCGCCGGTTTTCTCAGCCATTTTTACGGCACGTTGTAACTGCTTTTCACAATCTTCTACATCATTATGTTTATATTTATAAGTTTGTCCTATGTGCATCCTGATTCCATCTACAAGGCAAGCGTGCGCTTCTGCGTCATACACAATTACATCATGCCGGTTTACCAAAGCATCAATACAACTCATGACACCCTGGTATCCGAAATTGAGCAACATCGCATCCTCACGGCTTACAAAATTGGCAAGCACTTTTTCGAGATCTTCATGCATCGTAGTATTGCCGCTCATCATCCTTGAACCCATCGGATTTCCCATTCCCCATTTTTGAGCAGCTATTGCATCTATTTTTCTGGCTTCAGGGTGATTTACCAATCCTAAGTAATTATTCAAGCTCCAAATAATTTTTTCTTTACCGCGAAATATCATCCTGTTTCCCAGTTCGCCTTCTAATTTTGGAAATGAAAAATAACCGTGAGCCCTTTCAAGGTGTGCACCTATCGGTCCTGCATCTTTCTCCATCTTTTCGAAAAGATCTTTCATCTATTTGTTATTTTGTTGTGACTAATGTGCGCAAAAGTACAATATAGAGATAAGATATTTATATGCTTTGATTAAAATCGTGTAATGAATGTGAATAGGCAGGATGTATTATTCATCTTTCTTTTTCCTCTTTAAAATATGGGCTTTATCTTTATCGCAAAAAAAATGTTTAAAAAATTTATCATTCTTATTGTTTTTGCATTCACAGGTAATTTTGTTTTTGCCCAGGTAAAAAAGATTCAGAGACCAAAGCTGGTTGTGGGCATCGTAGTAGATCAGATGCGCTGGGATTATCTCTATCGTTATTACGACCACTATGGCGACGGAGGTTTTAAACGCCTTTTAAATACTGGCTTTTCCTGCGATAATACTCTTATCAATTATCTTCCTTCTTATACTGCTGTTGGCCATTCCGTTATTTTTACAGGCTCCATACCTGCTATTGATGGTATTGTAGGCAATGATTGGATTGACCAGGTTACGGGGAAAAGCTGGTATTGTACAGAAGATACTACCGTGCAAACAGTAGACGCGGAGGGCAAAGTGGGCGAAATGTCGCCACATAATTTATTGGTTACTACAATAACGGACGAACTGCGCCAGGCAACAAGTTTTCAATCGCGGGTAGTAGGCGTTTCTTTGAAAGACCGCGCTGCTATTTTACCAGCGGGCCATACGGCCAATGGTGCTTTTTGGTTTGACGATGCTTCAGGGCATTTTATTACCAGCACATATTATATGCAGGATTTACCAGGTTGGGTAAAAAAATTCAATACCAGAGATGAGCCTCAAAAGTTGGTAGCCAATGGGTGGAATACTTTGTATCCCATCAATACTTATACACAAAGCACTGAAGATAATGTGACATGGGAAGGAAAATTTAAAGGAGAAAAAGCTCCTGTATTTCCGCACGACATGAAAAATATTTATGAACAAGATCATGAAAGCCTGCGTAGTACGCCTTTTGGGAATACGCTTACCCTTGATTTTGCCAAAGCAGCGATAAATGGATATGATCTTGGCAATGGAAAAGCTACTGATTTCTTAACCATTAATTGCGCTTCTACAGATTATGTGGGTCATAAATACGGGCCTAATTCTATAGAAATAGAAGACACTTATCTGCGGTTAGATAAAGATTTGGCAGCTTTCTTTCAGTTTTTAGATCAGAAAGTTGGCAAAGGCAATTATCTTTTATTCCTTACTGCCGATCATGGCGTAGCACATGCTATTGGCTTTATGCAGTCGCACCATATTCCGGCCGATTACCTTGTATCGAAACAGATGGAGAAAGCCCTTGATGAGTTTTTAGTAAAACAATTTGGTGTTGAGAAATTAGTAGCATCCTATATTAATTCTCATCTCAGTTTTGATATGAAAAAGATCAGCGAAAATAAACTGGATTATGAAGCAGTAAAAAAAGCCACGGTCTCTTTTTTACAAAAGCAGCCGGGTATTGAGTTTGCAGTAGATATAGATCATATCGGAGAGGCGCCGGTTCCCCCACCTATAAAAAATGATATTATTAATGGATATTACTCAAAACGTTGCGGGCCTGAATGATCATTCCTGATCCGGGATGGTATAGCGGTCATGAGGGCAGTACGGGCACTACGCACGGTAACTGGAATCCTTATGATACACATATTCCGCTTGTATTTATGGGTTGGGGTATTAAACATGGCGTTACCAATCGTAATATTAAGATGTCGGATATTTCACCCACTTTGGCGGCCTTACTACATATCCAAATGCCCAATGGCAATGTGGGAGAAGTGATAGAAGAGGTGGTGAAGTAATGAAGGAGAAATGGAAGTAACTAAATAGTTTTTTAAAAAATTACTTCCACTTTCGCAAAACCTTCATGGAATAAGAAAATCATTCTTATTTGTTGCTTTAATGTAAAAATCTTTTTCGTTTAACCTTACGCGTCACCTTCTGCAAAATATTTATGAAAATAAGGAATGGTTTCTATGCCCTTATTAAAATTAGCAATTCCATATTTTTCATTGGGAGAGTGAAGGTTGTCGCTGTCAAGGCCGAAGCCCATAAAAATAATTGTAACTCCTAATTCTTTTTCCAAAATGCTGCAGATAGGGATACTTCCTCCACCATGAACCGGCACTGGCGTTTTCCCAAAAGTGGTCTCAACCGCTTTTGTCGCAGCCCTGTATCCTTTACTGTTAATAGGTGTTAGGTAAGGCTCGCCTCCATGGTGTACAAAAGCTTTTACTGATACTGAAGGAGGTGCCACAGAGGTAAAATAGTCAATTAGTTTTTTTGTCATTTTTGCTGAGCTTTGGTTCGGGACTAGCCTTGCGGAAATTTTTGCCGTAGCCTTTGAAGGCAAAACAGTTTTGGCTCCTTCTCCCTGGTATCCGCCCCAGATGCCGTTGACTTCCAATGTAGGCCGAATACCGGTCCTTTCATTTGTATTATATCCTTTTTCTCCCCATAATTCTTTTATGCCTATTTCTTTTTTATACTCATTTTCATCAAAAGGAGCTTTATTCATCATTGCTCTTTCTTTTGCTGGTATTTCCAATACATCATCATAAAAACCGGGAATGGTAATGTGGTTATTTTCATCGTGGCAACCTGCTATCATCTTTGCCAGGATAGTTATAGGATTAGCAACCGCGCCGCCATACGTCCCACTGTGCAAATCTCTTTCGGGACATGTAACTTCCACCTCAATGTAAGATAAGCCACGAACGCCAACATCCAGTGAAGGTGTTTGTAAACTTAGCATAGAACTGTCACTGATTAAAATTACATCGGCCTTTAAGATATCTTTATTTTCAGACACAAACTTTCCAAGACTGGGAGAGCCTATTTCTTCTTCTCCCTCTATTAAAAATTTAATATTGGTATGCATGGTTTTTGTATTTACCATCATTTCCAATGCTTTTACGTGCATAAAAAACTGGCCCTTATCATCAGCAGAGCCACGGGCATAAACTTTAGCATCTTTTATTACAGGTACAAAAGGATCGCTATGCCATAGTTCCAAAGGTTCTGCCGGCTGCACATCGTAATGTCCATATACTAAAACAGTAGGCTTGCTTTTATCAATTATTTTTTCTGCATAAATAACAGGAAAGCCATCTGTCTGCATTACTTCTGCTTTATCTGCTCCGGCAGAAAGAAGATTTTTCATCACTGCTTCTGCACATGCCGTCATATCTTTTTTGTGTTCGCTTTTTGCGCTTACAGAGGGGATTCGGAGCAAATCCATCATTTCATTTAAAAATCTTTCTTTATTTTTTTCCTGGTACTCTTTCCATGCTTCCATATAAAGTCTTATGTAATTTTTGATAATTAAGAGGAGCGAATATAAAACTTTTTAAAAGGATAAATAGTAACTCTTAAAATTAACCTAATTCGTAAATAATTCTTTTAAAATTTTTGGTTTTCAATGTAAGTAAGTTTTACATTTGCACCAGATTGCTTTTCAATTTATCAGCCTTTGTTCTAGTTACATCTTACGGATGCTTCTATTGCAAAGGCTGAGTCAATTTAAGGGATGAATGGTGCCAGGTGTGATGTGTCAGGCTGAAGAAATAATGAATTGGAAATAAAAAATAAAAAATAAAAAAATAATGAAGTTTTAAAATTCATTCCTCTTCCGGTAAACGAAGAAATAATCAAGAAATTAGTTTTCCTTAATCCGTTGGTCGGGAGACCAGACGGCGGCTAATAAACAATTAACTCAATCACGCATTAAACCTGTCTTCCACATATTTCCAATTCACAACTTTCCACCAGTTTTCAATATAATCCGGTCTTTTATTTTGATACTTTAAATAATAAGCGTGCTCCCAAACATCAATTCCTAAAAGCGGGAAACCTTTTATATTACTTATATTCATTAATGGATTATCCTGATTGGGCGTAGAGCCAATTTTTAAAGTTTTATTATCGCTATAAAGCCAAGTCCATCCGCTTCCAAAGCGGGTTTTAGCGGCTTCATTAAATTGATTTTTAAAATTATCCAAAGAACCAAATTGATTATTGATGGCTTCGTCTAATTTCTTCTCAGGCAAATTATTATCCTGTGGCGGACGCATGCATTGCCAAAATATTTCATGATTGTAATGGCCGCCGGCATTGTTGCGCATCTTAGTAGAATATTTTGAAATTGATGCTAATATTACTTCTACAGATAAAGATTTTCCTTCTGCGCCTTCTGCTTGTGCAGCTTCTTTTAAATTTTTGGAATAAGCGGCAGCATGTTTGGTGTAATGGATTTCCATGGTTTGTGCATCAATCACGTTTTCCAAAGCATCATATTTATATGGTAAAGGCATTTGGTCAAAACCAGTTAAGGGAAAGTCTTTTGAAAAATTTTTTGACGTAGAAAAAGATTCTAAAACAGAACCCATTGAAGATATTCCTATTCCGGCAATGATACTTCCTTTTACAGTTGTTTTAATAAAATTGCGGCGATCTGTCTTTTTTAAATTTACCATAATATGAATTTGATTTAAGCTTTCTGATTTGCCTTCGAAGTATTAAAAATCCTTTGTATTCCTGTTCTCAGGTTTCTGAATAGACGATAATAATATTCTTTGTTAAACAGTTGCGAATCGTGCATGGCTTTATAAGTTAGAAAAAAACCAACTGGTGAAAGGACAATTACAGGCAACCACATGCCGACAATGGGTATCAGTACATGATCTTTGGTAAATTTTTCTCCAAAAATATTGAGCAGGTAAAAGATCATAAAAAATATTAGTGCCATTACCAAAGGCATACCCAGTCCACCTTTTCGGATGATAGATCCTAAAGGAGCACCAATAAAAAATAGTACGATACAGGCAATAGATAAAGATAATTTTTTGTGCCATTCTATTAAATGGGATGTGTAATCGTCGCTTTCATTTTTGTAATCCGTGCTTGCCATTTGCAAGATGCCCCGGGCGTCGTTTACGTCATTCAAAGTTTGCGAATAGACAGCCGGTTTTAAACTGTCTGGTATCAAAGCATCGAAAGAGGCAATCTTTTTTACCGGGTTATTTTCTTTTGCGGCTAATATTTCTTTTTTAGATGGGATACTATCTTTAAATTTTGTATATTTTATATAATTAGAAAGCATATTATTGTTTCTTTTATAATTTGAATCAGGTACTTTTTTTAATGAATCAAGGTCCACGCTTATCTGGCGCATGGTCTTCATCCTGATGTTATTCATGTATAAGCTGTCGGATGTTTTTTGTAAATTAAGCTGACTGAGATCAAATAGTTTATTATATTCTTTGAAACTGAGTTCAGTAAATTCATTTTTTTTAGAATTATAATTACCTTTTTCTTCGTACCTGTTTCCATCTTGCAAGTGAAACTCAAGGAACTTTTTGTCATTACTCATTGTCATTTTTCCTCCTTCAGAAATAATAGTATTATCCTGAATGGAGTTAGATTGCTCATAGATCAGAATACCCCCAAGAGTATCTTTATTTTTTTTATCTACTTTAATAGAATAGCCTCTGAAACCATCATAAAAGATTCCCGGCTTCAAATCAAATGCAGGACTTTTTTCATAGATATCGTGATAGATGGTGGCAAATTTCAGATTGGCAACAGGAGCTATATAATTGGCAAATAAAAAGGCAACTCCCGAAAGCAAGATGGATACAAAAAATAAAGGCCGCATAAACCTTAATAAAGAAATCCCGGAAGATTTAATGGCCACCAGTTCAAAATTTTCACCCAATTTTCCGAAGGTCATTATTGAAGAAAGTAAAATGGAAATTGGCATCGCAAGTGTGACCAAAGTTGCACTTGCATAAATTAAAAATTCGATCAATGTAATCATGTCCAGGCCTTTGCCAACAAGGTCATCAATATATTTCCACAATATCTGCATCATAAATACAAATAATGTGATAAAAAAAGTAGCTATAAATGGCCACACAAAAGCCTTCAGTATGAGTTTGTCAAGTTTTCTAAACATTTAAGAATCTTCAGGTTCTGTTAATTCCTTTTGTTGTGATGCCAAAAGGATGTTTTAATTTGTCAATTATTTTTCGATATTATAGCCTGTGATAGCTGTTGAGTTTCCCGGCAACTATCTAAAGGTGATCACATATACATCATTAATAAATTTATAAAAATGAGCGAAGGGACAAAAATACATCTTTCAGCACTTGAAATGGAACTGGTAACCAATACGCAGTGGGTTTTCACAAAACAAATAATTATAGACAAAGTATATCATCTATTTGGGCAACTCCACGATGAATACAAAGAAATAGTTTTGAAAGAAAAAAAATTTATTCCATTACAGCTTCAAAAGCCAGGGGGAAAGATTGCAAAAGGCGAGAACTATAATGGGCTTCCGTATCTTATCCTCGATTTTCCGGCTATCTATAGTAAAGAAAATATTTTTGCAATTCGGACTATGTTTTGGTGGGGTAATTTTTTCAGTATTTCGTTACACTTGTCGGGAGACTATTGTAATAGCCTTAAAAATATCCGGGAATGCCTTATTTTTTTGAAAGAAAGAGATTTTTTTATCTGTGTAAATGAAAATGAATGGAAACATGATTTTGATTCATCCAACTTTATTAATGTAAATGAATTGGGAAAAGATCAAATTGCATTATTAAGCAGAAAAAGATTTTTTAAGATTGCAAAAAAAATTGAATTAACCCAATGGGAATTTGCAATACATTTTTTGAAACAAACCTTCGAAGAAATTATGGAATTTATTAAATTTAGCTTCCCAAACGGTGAAAAAGTTCTTTAACCTGGGTTTCCCAAAGCTGGCTCTGGTCTTTGATATCTTTCTTTTCTGCAAAATCATGAATAATCAGTATCGTTTGATTGGTAACCTCAGATTTTTCTATTGAGAATTCGAAAAATTCATCCTTTGGCGAGTCAACCCAACGAAAACGAATCATCCTGTTTTCCTCCTTTTCCAAAACTTCAGCATCTTCTCCGGAACCTGCTGCCCATGAAAAACTAAAAATGCCATTTTCGTCCTCTACTTTTTCTGCAAACCATTCCTGCAATCCGGAAGAAGTGGAAAGAAATTCGTATAATATGGCAGGCGAACATCTTACCGGGTATTCTACAGTATATTTTATTTTCTTGCTCATCTTGTATTTTAATCTAACGTCATTATCTGCAATAATAGAAAATAAATTAACTAACTCGCCAGATTTATGAAATTTTTTGTAATTTATTTTTTAGAACCCCTATTTTATACTGAAAATCGGATTTCAGACCATAATTATAAATTATATTTTTTAAAAAAACATACTTTAAAGAGGATACTTAACGTTTGTATTTGCATAAATCAATCAGAATCTGAATTAAAATCTACAAATTACTTTAAATTACCTCTGTATGAGTATGCGCCAATTAAAGATTTCAAAATCTATTACTAACCGTGAAAGTGAGAGTTTAGAAAAATATTTGCAGGAAATAGGAAGGGTAGAATTGATTACTCCTGAAGAAGAAGTAAATTTAGCCAAACTTATAAAGCAAGGTGATCAAAAAGCATTAGATAAACTTACCAGGGCCAATCTTCGTTTTGTGGTTTCTGTTGCCAAACAATATCAAAACCAGGGCCTCACTTTACCCGATCTTATAAATGAAGGAAATCTTGGCTTAATTAAAGCAGCACAGCGTTTTGATGAAACACGAGGATTCAAGTTTATTTCTTATGGTGTATGGTGGATTCGCCAAAGCATAATGCAGGCTCTTGCAGAGCAATCACGTATTGTAAGATTACCCTTGAACAAAGTGGGCCTGACCAACAGAATTGCCAGGGCATATTCTCAATTGGAACAGGAATATGAACGTGCTCCCAGTTTGGAAGAACTGGCCAATTATCTCGAAGTGGATCTTGAAGAAGTGGAGGCCACTATGAGAATGGCTTCAAGGCACGTAAGTATGGATTCACCACTTAGTGATGGTGAGGATAATACGCTTATTGATGTGTTGGTAAATGGAAATGCGGATAGTGCAGACAAACAAATAATGTTTAATGATTCTTTACGCCAGGAAATTCAACGATCACTTACCCTGCTCACACCACGCCAAAAAGAAGTGATTTGCCTGTTTTATGGAATAGGAGTTGATCAGTCCATAAGTCTCGAAGAACTGGGAGAAAGATACGGCCTCACCAGGGAAAGAGTAAGGCAGATAAAAGACAAAGCATTGGAAAAATTAAAAACCTTTTCGGGTACCCATCTCCTGAAAGAGTATATGGGTGCATAAATTTTTTTTCTCATAATTGTAAGTTTAAAGTGGACGTCTTATTGATGTTCACTTTTTTTTTGGGAATGGTGATAATAAAACCAGACAGTAAAACAACTTTTATTGGAGATTTCCAAACGGGGTTTATATTAGATTTCATAATCTTTTTTATAAGATCAGATTATCGAAATAATTGAAGAATTGATATAGTAAGTTTGAAAAAGATTTTTGAAGTCTTGAATATTGGTACAAAAACTTTGCAAAGAAGCAGGTTGTTATTTTTTTACTTTATTGGTTTAGTTACCATCCTTTTCAAACGCCAACCTACTTTAGAGAGCCATTCCCAGGTTGCTGTATATTCTCCTTTTACTGTTACTGTATCATTTACTGGAATGATGGTGGTTTGATGATAGATTCCTTTTTGTACAGATAAGTCGCGGTTTACATTTATTGATTCTGTGGTAGAAGATTGAGAGAGCACTTTGAAGTTTTTGAACTTAGATAAAAATTTTCGGATCGAATCGCGGCCGTGTGCTACATTTCCTAAATCCCCATCCGGAGTAAATAACATTGCAAGAGAATCAATGTCCATTTTTTGGATATAATGATCGTATTGTGTCATTGCTGATTGAACACCGCTTTTATTATGTTTGCTGGCATTGCAGGAAAATAATATGAATGTGCAGCTCAGAATAATCAGACATGAAAATCTAATATTACGAAACATGATTTTTGATTTATGGAAATAAAATTAAGAGAAAATTTGAATAAAATATCAAGTAACAGTCGAACCAATAGACAATAAGCTACAACAGCAAATGAAGAAATAAACCGGATTCCTATTTTATATGGAACTCAAAAACTTCTAAACCAATCAACCAATTAACGAATAAACTACTTTTGCCCTTAATGAATCAATATTTTAAGATAGGCAAATTAGCAGCGACCTTTGGAGTGGAAGGGCAATTAATTTTGGAACATGGTCTTGGCAAAAAAACTTCGCTGAAAGGATTAGAAACAATTTTTATTGAAGAAAAAAAGGATTCTTTTCTTCCTTATTTTATTTCGGCTACGAAAATAAAAAATGATAAAGAAATATATATTTTATTAGAAGGAATTCAATCCAAAGAAGCTGCGCATTTTCTTATTAAAAAAGAAGTGTGGCTGAGCGAAAATGATTTTAAAAAATTTGCCGCAGGTGCCGCGCCTATTTCTTTCCTCGGATTTATGATTATTAATGATAAAATAGAATTGGGCGAAGTGATAGAAGTGATAGAGCAGCCGCACCAGGTATTGTGCACAATAATGATTGATGGCAAAGAAGCGCTTATCCCAATCCACGAAAATTCATTGGAGAAAATTGATAAAAAAAACAGGAAACTATATGTAGATCTTCCTGACGGATTATTAGATATTTATAAAAATGCCTGATAAAATGTAATTTGTAAATTTACATTTACTATGTCTGCGCCCTCAAATATTATTGCTCATTTTGATCTCGATTCATTTTTTGTTTCGGTAGAGATATTGAAAAATCCTTCATTAAAAGGCAAGCCGGTAATTGTAGGCGGCCACAATGAAAGAGGGATCGTAACCACCTGCACTTATGAAGCAAGGAAATTCGGAGTTCATTCTGCTATGCCCATGAAAACCGCTATGCGCCTTTGCCCGCAGGCGATTGTTGTTTCCGGTACTTATTCTGAATATTCGAGATATTCTCATTGGGTAACACAGATCATTGCTTCCAAAGCACCGCTTTTTGAAAAAGCTTCTGTTGATGAATTTTATATTGATCTGCAGGGAATGGACAAATTTTTTGACCCTTTAAGATGGACAATTGAATTAAGAAAATTAATTATTGATGAAACAGGGCTTCCCATTTCTTTTGGAATTGGAAAAAATAAAATGATTGCAAAGATGGCCACTAATGAAGCTAAGCCAAATGGGTACTTGCAGGTTCCTTTAGGAAAAGAAAAAGAATTCCTTGCTCCATTGGATGTGAATAAAATCCCCGGTATAGGCGAGCGAACAGAAAAGATTTTAAATTATCATGGGATAAAATTCATTAAAGACATTCACAATACAACACCTGAAAACGTTGAAAAATTATTAGGAAAATGGGGTTATGAATTATGGAATAAAGCCCAGGGAAATCATTCGTCTTCAATTGCTTTATACAGGGAACCAAAATCTATTTCCAAAGAAAATACTTTTGAAGAAAATGTTTCAGACATAGAATTTCTGATGAGTGAAATAGTACGTATGACTGAAAAAATTTGTTTTGATTTACGCAAAGAAGCAAAAGTTACGGGATGTGTCACTATCAAATTAAGATATCCTGATTTTGAAACTACCTCACGGCAGACAAGCATTCCATTTACTTCTGCTGATGATGAAATTATTCCAATTGCCAAAGCGCTTTTTCATAAATTATATAAAAAAGGGAAACCTATTCGCCTGCTTGGCGTACGTCTCAGCAATTTTAATGATGATTCTGTCCAGGCCAATTTATTTCATGATACTGAAAGAAAAAATGATTTATATAAAGCGCTTGATGATGTAAAAAACAGGTTTGGGAAAAGTAGTGTGGTAAGAGCATCCGGAAAATCGTGAATTCGAGCCAGAACGGTAAGGGAGGGGCGACTGGAAATAGAAATCCTGAATATTTGTTTGTTTGCTGTAAAAACAATCAGGAAAAACTCATTGCTCAAAATTCACACTTCGTTTTTTATCATATCCTCAAGTGTTTTCTTTTCCAAAATTCTCAAGGTAGCATCTCTCGCTATCAACATCATTTTTCTCATTCCGCAGGTTTCCTCGTTACAATCCTTGCATTTTTCATAAAAATTCAAACTCACGCATGGCAATAATGCAATGGGCCCATTTATGATACGGATCACAGTGGCAAGGTTTATATTTTTTGGCGCTACTTTTAGCATATATCCACCGCCTTTTCCTTTTTTACTTTCCAGCAATCCGGCATTTTTTAATTCTACCAGAATGTTCTCAAGAAATTTTAAAGGAATTTTTTGGTGTATAGAGATATTGGAAATTTTTACCGGATCTTTCCCATGTTGTTGGGCAAGATATTCAAGCGCTTTGAAAGCATATTGTGTTTTTTTAGAAAGCATATTTTTTAATTATTTTGATATTGGGGGAATGAAATTACAAAGATTTTGCAAATTTATTTAATTAATCCCTACTAATTTGGTAGGATATATATATATTTGCATAATTATTTACAAAAAAAAATTTAATCATGAGTTTACAATTAGGCGATACAGCACCCGATTTTACTGCAGAAACTACTGAAGGTAAAATCAATTTTTATGAATTTCTCGGAAATAACTGGGGAGTAATTTTTTCTCACCCCGCAGATTACACTCCCGTGTGCACAACAGAATTAGGCAGGACTGCAGCTCTTCAAAAAGAATTTGACAAACGCGGTGTGAAAGTAATTGCTGTAAGTGTAGATCCCCTTGATAAGCATCTTGGCTGGAAAAATGATATCAATACTACACAACATGTAAATGTAGAATTTCCGATCATCGCTGATGAAAATAGAGTAGTAGCTTCTCTTTACGGGATGATACATCCAAACGCTTCTGCAACAGCAACTGTGCGTTCTTTATTTATTATCGGCCCGGACAAAAAGGTAAAATTAATGCTTACTTATCCTGCATCTACCGGAAGGAATTTCACTGAGGTATTGCGTGTTATTGATTCTCTTCAACTTACTGCCAAACACAGTGTTTCTACTCCTGTAGATTGGAAATATGAAGAAGATGTGATTATTCCACCGGCATTAAGCCTTGAAGATGCGGAAAAGAAATTTCCTAAAGGAATAAAAGTCGTAAATTCTTATTTACGTTATACTCCACAGCCTGAATTGTCTTAAAAGTTTTTCCTAAAATAATCCTATTTTATCATCCCGATAATTTAGGATTATTTTTTATAAATACGATATGGAAAACTTACAGCAAATAAACGATTTTTTAAAGGATGCTTCAGTAGAAGATGGATTAAAAAAAGTGGCAGAATTGTATCCGGGAAAAGTAAAATTTTCTTCTTCTTTAGGCCAGGAAGATCAGGTACTTACCGATATGATTTCGCGCCACTCTATTGATATTTCTATTTTCACACTTGATACCGGAAGACTGTTTAACGAAACATACGAGCTGATTGAAAAAACAGAAGCCCGCTATAAAAAGAAAATTGAAATCTATTTTCCTCAGGCAATTGCAGTGGAGGAAATGGTAAACAACAAAGGCATTAATTTGTTTTATAATTCTGTGGAAGAAAGAAAATTATGTTGCCATATCCGCAAAGTAGAACCTCTGAATCGGGCACTCACCGGAACTTCAGTTTGGATAACAGGATTAAGGTCTTCTCAAACAACTAACCGTCAGGATTTACCAATTATAGAATGGTTGCCGGAGAAAAATTTATTTAAATACAATCCTCTGCTAAACTGGAGTTACGATGAAGTGATGGATTACATAAGAGTCAATTTTGTGCCTTATAATCCTTTGCATGATAAAGGCTTTGTAAGTATTGGATGCGCTCCATGTACCCGCGCAATAGAGCCTGGCGAAGATCCGAGAGCCGGACGCTGGTGGTGGGAAACTTCTCAAAAGGAGTGCGGACTTCATGTAAGCAAATGATTTCTTCCTTTGCTTATTATAGTAATAGCAAACGAACAAATTCTAAAGATTTCAAATCTGGGCAATTTGATTTATTCCCTGTTTTTTTCAGTTGCTGCAAAAGCATTTTCAAAATCAACCATGCATTTCACTGTATTTTTCACGTTCAAGAGATAATTCATAATTGGCTTGTAAACCCACCCAAAAATCTGCACTTATTCCCAGTTCTTTCTCGAGTTTCAAAGCCAGTGATGCGTTCAATCTTCTTTTCCCTTTAAGTACATCGCTGAAATGAGAAGGATAGACCCCGATTTTCATAGCAAATGCCGACTGGATTATTTTACGGGCTTCCAGTTCTTCCCTTAATACTTCACCAGGTACTAAAACAATATTAACCCTAATCTGCTTTCCGTTACTACCCAAAATTTTATCCATAAAATTTTATTTATAATGGTTTGATAAATCATCAATTACTATAATTTCTTCAACTATAATATCCATTTCCTTATTAAGAAAAAATTCAAGGCGATATTTTTCGTTAACACGTATAGAATAAAGCCCCGATTTATCTCCCCGCAATCGTTCAAAATGAAGACTTTTAAACGCCCGAAGCTCGCTTGAATTTCTTACGTTTCCCAATATGACCAATTTTTTGCGGTACATATTTACAACTTCCAAACTATACTTCTTTTTACCTTTTGGCTCAGATTCTGCAAGTTCTTCTAAATATTTATTGTTAAAGTAAATCTTCATTTTTTAGATGTGTTACAAAAATATATTATTTTTTATATTGTACCAGTTTTGGTA
Organism: Hanamia sp.; assembly: GCA_036509335.1. Taxonomy (GTDB): domain Bacteria; phylum Bacteroidota; class Bacteroidia; order Chitinophagales; family Chitinophagaceae; genus Ginsengibacter. Next base: position 33,030 of record DATCFT010000041.1, on the reverse strand, counting down.
ATAACAAAAAATTTTGTATCAACTTGAATTCTGACTGAATATTTGGGGAGTTTTATTAAAAGATTTAAAACCTGTTTTTTATCCTCTGTTCTTTTTCAATTGCTGCAAAAGTGCTTTCATATCTTTTGGCAAAGGCGCTTCAATAGAAAAATCTTTCTGATGTATATCAGTGAAATTTAAATGATAGGAATGTAGCGCCAGCCTGTTTATTATTGGTCTCTCTTCCAAATCATTCTGACTGAGTTTATACTTTTTCTTAAATGAAGAAAGAAGAATTGGTTTGCCATCTCCATAAACTGAATCGCATATAATAGGATGACCAAGTGATTTTGTATGCACTCGTATCTGGTGGGTTCGTCCGCTTTGAATTTCGAACTGAATTAAAGAATAGATACCATAATCTTCAAGCACTTCATAATTGGTTAATGATGGTTTTCCTTTCTTACTAATCGTCATCACACCTTTTTTTAGAGGATGCTCTGCTATGGGTTCGTTTACAGTTCCTTTTTTATCAGGCATACTCCCACGAACTATTCCAAGATATTTTTTTTCAATATTTCTTTGTTCAAATAATTGAGAAAGATATTTATGAGTTGATTCATTTTTTGCGAAAAGAATTAACCCGCTGGTGTCCCGGTCCAGGCGGTGAACGATAAATATTTTTCCATATTGCTGATTTAAGATTTTGTACAATGACATCTGCGTATCATCATGCCTGTCAGGTATGGTAAGCATTCCTGGTTCTTTATTCACCGCGATAAAATCATCGTTTTCGAAAATGATTAAAAATCCTCTCACAGTTAATTATTTTTAAGATTCTGGATTTATGGTTTTTTTATTATTGCCTGCGCCACTTATGTTTTTCTGTTTATTCATGTATTTTAAAAGACGAATTTCCTTTTCTCCGAGGTATCTCCACTTACCGCGCTCTACATTTTTTTTGGTAAGATTTGCATACATCACTCGATCAAGACCCTTTACATCATACCCTAAATGTTCAAAAATGCGTCGAACGATCCGGTTGCGGCCACTATGTAATTCTATTCCAATAATAGATTTATCTTTTGAATCTGCATAAGCTAAAGCATCCGCGAAAATTTCTCCATCCTCCAACTTTACCCCTGTCAATATTTTTTCAAAATCTGCTTTGGTTAAAGGTTTATCTAATTTTACCTCATACACTTTTTTAATATTAAAACTTGGATGGGTAAGTGTTTGAGTAAGGTCGCCATCATTAGTCAGCAACAAAACCCCGGAGGTATTTCTATCCAATCTTCCGACAGGATAGATTCGCTGATCGGTCGCATTTTTAGTGAGTTGTAAAACTGTCTTTCTATTCTGAGGGTCATCGGTTGTGGTGATATAATCTTTAGGTTTGTTCAACAAGATATAGACAAGGTTTTTCGTAACAAATAACTTTTTGCCATTATAAAAAACATCATCTTTCTCATTTACTTTGAATGCCGGTTGATTGATGGTTTTATTATTTACAGATACTTTTCCTTCTATAATTAAATTAACCGCGTCTCTCCTCGAAGTAATTCCGCAATGTGCCAGAAATTTATTTAAAGGCATTTCCGGCAATGCTGAATTTTTTTTTACTGTTTCGACAGTAAAACCACTTTTAACCGGAATTCCTGTTTTCTCCCGGGGATATTTTTGCCTTTTGTCAACTTTAATTTCGGAATCAGGTTTGTTTTCAAAACCTCTTATGCGAGATGTCCGTTTTTCTTCAAAATGTTTTTCGATATCTGCGGCTCTTTGTTTTTTGGCCTTTTTTTTATCCTGCTTATATTTTTCTTTTATAGCAGCGTTATTTTTTGGGTTAATAAATTTCTGGAAAGGTTGTTGGCTCATGAGAATTGATTTACTGTTTTTTCAACAGGAATGAATAGCGAAGATAAATGAAATACAGCCAGGAGGATCTCTTTTTTGTGAAAAGGATTATTCGAACATTATTTTAAATTTTAAGTATTTTGCGTTTTTATGCGCTTTTTTATTAAAAATTAAATAAAAACGCGTAATCACTGATGTAGTTATTAGGTCACATATCTGTAAAAAGATCGTATTTTAAGTAATAATTTGTGGCGGAGGGTATTGATCTCTAAATAATTTTGCGTATTTATGCAGCTTTATTTGTATCTTACTTTCCATATTTAAAAATTTGAATAATTATTTTTTTAAATTATAATTTCCAGCGATTTTAAATAAAGAGAAGAATTGTGAAATATTATAAAATAAAAAAAGTATTTTGAATACGGGGTAGTTAATAATAACCTTTCATCTGCCGGGTATTGATTTTTCACTTTTTAAAAATGGGAATTATGTTGACTGCTTTTATCAACGGGATCATTTATACTGATAAAGAAAAGATAACTGGGAAAGCGCTCATCATCGAGAATGATAGAATAAAAGAAATTACTGAGGACGAATTAATTCCGGTAAGTGCAAAGAAAATTAATTGTGAAAATTGTATTATTGCACCAGGATTAATTGACTTACAAATATATGGCGCAGGGGGTTATTTATTTTCAAATAAACCATCTGCTCCCGCTTTAAAATCCATGGCAGATAGCCTGCTAAGTACCGGTACTACAGGCTTTTTTCCTACTCTGGCCACCAATTCAATGGAGATTTTTTATGAAGCGATAAAGGTCGTTAAGGAGAATCCTCATCCTGCCGTTTTAGGTTTGCATTTTGAAGGACCTTACATTAACCCTATAAAACGCGGCGCTCATTTGATACAGTATATCAAGCCTCCTGTTAAAAAAGAAGTGGAAGAATTATTAAAAGCTGCCGATGGCGTTTTGAAAATAATTACGCTTGCTCCCGAAATTTGTGATCCTGAAATTATTAAATTATTAAAAGATAATGGAGTAACCATTTCTGCAGGCCATAGTAATGCTACTTTTGGTGAAGCTGTTGCCGGTTATAATAACGGGATTACCACCACTACCCATTTATTCAATGCCATGTCGCCATTGCATCACAGAGATACCGGTTTGCCCGGAGCTGTTTTCCTTTCTAAAAATGTGTATGCAAGTATCATTGCTGATGGAATTCATGTTGATTACAATACTTTAATGATCAGCAAAAAAATGATGACGGATAGATTATTTCTGATAACCGATGCGGTAGTAGAAAATAAAGAAGGCGCTTACATTCATGTAAAAAAAGAAGACCGGTTTACGTTGCCGGATGGAACATTGTCCGGTTCTAAACTGACACTTTTAAAAGCTATAAAAAATTGTGTGGAACATGCAAAAATTCCTTTGGACGAAGCGCTGCGTATGGCTTCTACTTATCCGTCAATGGTAATGAATTTATCAGATCGCGGAAAAATAGAACCAGGACTCAAAGCAAATCTTACAATTTTTTCTGAAGTCTATCAGCCGAAATATACAGTACTAAATGGAGAGGTAGTGAATAAGAAATAAGGAATGAAATGAGCAATAAAAAGAAGTATAGCAATCTGCTAAATTGATCAGCAAACAAACAAATAACAAGAGTTTTTATTTATCTGATAAGAATGCTAATAAATATTGTCCCTCTCCTTTTGGAGAGGGGTAGGGGCGAGGTTAAAAAAATCAACAAAATTTGATGATGAAAAAAATAAATTCTAATCGGCTTTTTTCAAAAAGGAATTGGATAAAATTCATTTCATTATTTATTATTATGGTATTTGCTTTTTCTTTTAAACAAAAAGAAAACCAGAACGAATGGATAAGAATTAACCAGTTGGGATATACGCCTCTGGGAATAAAAGTAGCTGTATGGTGCAGTAAAGATGTTACTAATATTTCTGCTTTTGATCTGATTGATTCGGCTACAGGAAAAATAGTTTTTACAGGAAATTCAGGAAAACCTTTTGGTGCTTATGGGCCATTTACAAATACTTATCGCCTGAATTTTTCTTCTTTTAGCACACAAGGAATTTATTATTTAAAAGCCGGTGAAGCCATTTCACCTTCTTTTAAAATTAATAATGATGTATATAAAGGCACTGCCGATTTTTGTCTTTTTTATATGCGCCAGCAACGCAGCGGTTTCAATCCTTTTCTGAAAGATTCTTGTCATACCCACGATGGATATACAATGTATGGACCAATGCCTGATACCACGTTAATCAATGTTTGGGGTGGCTGGCATGATGCTACGGATTACCTTCAATATGTTACCACTTCTGCCACGGCAACGTACCAGATGCTGGCCGCTTACCGTGATTTTCCTAATGTATTTTCAGATAAACACCTGGCAAACGGATTGGATGGAAGCAATGGTAAAGCAGATATTTTGGACGAAGCAAAATGGGGATTGGACTGGCTGGTAAAAATGCATCCCACAAAGGACTGGCTATTTAATCAATTGGCTGATGACCGGGATCATGCGGGTTTTAGGTTACCTGATAAGGATACAGTTAATTACGGTTTAGGCCCGGGTTTGGGCCGACCTGTTTATTTTGCAACCGGCAAACCACAGGGATTGGGAAAATATAAAAATCATTCAACCGGAGTCGCTTCCACTGCCGGTAAGTTTGCGAGCGCATTTGCACTTGGAGCAAATATGTATGAAAAAATTGACCCTGAATTATCAAAACTTTATTTAGAAAAATCTGAATCTGCTTACCAGCTTGGTTTAGAAAAACCGGGTGTTTGCCAGACAGCGCCTAACCGTGAACCCTATTATTACGAAGAAGATAATTGGGTAGATGATATGGAATTAGGCGCTGCTGCTCTATATCAGCTCACAGGTGAAAAAAAATATTTAAAGCAATCTTTAAATTTTAGTTCAGATGAAAAAGTAACGTCCTGGCTGGGAGCAGATACGGCAAATCATTATCAATGGTACCCGTTTGTAAATTTTGGCCATTATGAAATTGCAAAAAACGCAGATGCGAAAACAAAAGCTGAATTAATTTCTTATTACAAAGAAGGAATAGAAAGGGTTTGGAATAAAGCAAAAAAGAATGCATTTTATCGGGGAATACCTTTTATCTGGTGCTCAAATAATTTTACTACCTGTTTTGCAATTCAATGTTACCTCTACAGGCAATTGAGCGGCGATCGGCAATTCATTGAATTAGAACAAGCTTGTTTCGATTGGCTTTTTGGTTGTAATCCGTGGGGAACAAGTTTTGTATATGGATTGCCGGGCAACGGTGATACACCGGTAGATCCGCACTCATCACTTTCTTTTTTAAATCATTATCCTCTTGATGGAGGTTTGGTAGATGGCCCTGTGTATGGAAGTATTTTTCACAGTTTACGCGGATTAAAATTATTACATGCAGATACTTATGCACCCTTCCAGTCTGACTTAGCGGTTTATCATGATGATGCCGGTGATTACAGTACCAATGAACCTACGATGGATGGTACCGCTTCATTGATATATTTACTGGCGGCCAAAGAAAATGAATCAGGAAAAACTTTTGCAAAACCGAACGAAATTATTTCTCATGGAGGAATTATCCGCGGCGATACTACTTTAAAAAAAATAGCTTTGGTTTCTACAGGTGATGGATTTGCTGATGGAGGAAATTACTTTGCAAAGGTTTTGAAAGAACAACATATCCATGGCTCTTTTTTTCTTACAGGAAATTTTTACAGGAATAAAAAATTCAGAGGGATTATTGAAAAATTAAAAAAGGATGGGAACTATTTAGGCTCTCATTCTGATAAACATTTGTTGTATTGCGATTGGGATAAAAGAGATAGTTTATTGGTAACTCATGAAGAATTTACAAAAGATTTGCAAAATAGTTACAAAGAATTAAAGCACTGGGGCATTAAGGAAGATCAGGCACATTATTTTTTACCGCCTTATGAATGGTACAACGATTCTATTGCTTTGTGGACGCGGGAAATGGGATTGCAATTAGTTGATTTTACTCCCGGCACACGCAGCAATGCAGATTATACTTATCCTGAAATGGGAAAGAAATATTTGAGCGCTGATACCTTACTGCATTCGATTTTGCAATATGAAATCAAATCAACCAATGGGCTAAATGGTTTCATTTTACTGATCCATTTGGGTACCGATCCGAGGCGAACTGATAAATTATATAAACATTTGCCGGAATTAATAAAAGAATTGAAATCGCGTGGCTATCAATTTGTGAGAATAGATGAAATGCTGAATTGAATGGCCTTTTTTAAAATTTTAATTATGATGAAAGACAAATTAATTTTAAAGCTTAGGAATTATTCGATTTAAAATGTATAATAAAAAACTGGTTTTTTGGGCAGCCTGCATCGGGATATTATTTTTTGGAATGGCCATTACCACTTTAGGATCAGTAGTGCCACAATTAAGAATAAAATTTCACCTTGATGATATTTCTTCAGGCACCTTATTTTCAATTTTGCCATTCGGTATTTTAATGGGGTCATTATTTTTCGGCCCGTTTTGCGATAGATATGGTTACAGATTTTTGCTGGCACTTACCAGTTTCAGCATGTTTATTGGTTTTGAAGGAATAGCCTATGCACCATCGCACTTTATTTTGAAAGTATGTGTTTTTTTATTCGGCCTTGGCGGAGGTGCGATCAATGGCGCTACCAGCGCACTTGTGTCTGATATAAGTGAAAAAGAAAAAGGCGCTAACCTGAGTTTGTTAGGAGTGTTTTTTGCCCTGGGTGCATTGGCAATGCCTTTCATACTCGGTATTCTTGAACACAAATTTAAGTATGAAATTATAGTTTCTATTATAGGTATCGCCACTTTTATTATGGGTATATTTTTTCTCCTGGTAAAATTTCCACCGCCAAAACATGCAGGAGGGTTGCCCGTTGCAAAGAGCCTTTCGTTGATGAAAGACGATGTATTGTTACTGATTGCTTTTTTTCTTTTTTTTCAAAGTGCTTTTGAAGGAATCATCAATAACTGGACTACCACTTATCTTACCGGTTATCTTCATATTTTGGCCGACAAGGCTTTGTACGCACTCTCATTGTCGGTAGTAGGAATGACGGTAATGCGCTTGTTACTTGGGAGTATTTTCAGGAACACACCTGTAAAGAAAATATGGTTCATTTCTTTTTCCCTGCTTTTATTGGGATTGATATTTTTAGCATTTGGAAAAACATTTTATCCTGCTGTGGGCGGCTTAATTTTGATAGGTGCAGGACTGGCGGCTGGTTTTCCCATTATGCTTGGATTTGTAGGCGATAAGTTTAAAGAGTTATCAGGTACGGCTTTCAGTATCGCTTTTGTAATAGCTCTTTTGGGGAATATGATTATAAATTATAGCATGGGATTTATTGTGCAAAACTTTGGTATCAGGCAATTAACGACGGTTGGTTTTATAGAATTTTTTATAATGGCATTTTTATGCATTGCAGTTTTAAAAAAATTAAATATTAAAAATTAAACAAGTAAAATCATGTTAGCAAAACAATGGCTTTCCAACACCAGGGAAATAATGACCCGGATCGAAGAAACACAAATGGAAAATATGATGAAGGCAGCTAATCTAATGGCCGATTCGATTGAATGCGGGCGATGGGTACATACGTTTGGATGTGGACATGCCACTTTACCCATAGAAGAAATGTATCCCCGGATAGGCGGATTTGTTGGGTTTCACTCTATTGTAGAATTGCCACTTACTTTTTTTACCAATATCACCGGGCAGATGGGTGTGCATCAATTTATTTTTTTGGAAAGGGTGGAAGGTTATGGGGTGGAAATAATGAAAGGATATGATTTTGATCCGCGTGATACGATGTGGCTTTTTTCTCATTCAGGTATTAATAATGTAAATATAGACGTAGCGCTTGAGGCAAAAAAGAAAGGAATGAAAGTGGTGGTTTTTGGATCGGCATCGGAAGCTAAAGGGAAAAAAACGCGTCATTCTTCAGGAAAAAATATTTTTGAAATTGCAGATATTGTTGTGGACACCTGCGCACCCATTGAAGATGCGTCGGTGCCATTAAAAAATCATGTTGATAAAATAGGCCCTGTTTCTACGATGGCTTTCATTACATGCGTGTGGATGACAGTTACAACAGTTGCGGAAATTCTTGCAGACCGGGGAGTTAAATTATTTATTCATCCATCGCATAATGCCCCTGGTGCTGTGAACTCAAAAGAACGCCTGGATGAAGCATTGGCAGAATATAAACGAAGGATTGCCGGAGTATAATTATCTTTTATTTGCAGTAAAAGAACAAATAAAGCAGATGTTTATTTTATAGAATTATGAGCAGCATTTGAAAATCATTTTCATTTAACTAACATCCCTATCTTTGATAAAATGAAAACTGTTCATTTATTAATAAGTGGAAAAGTTCAGGGTGTTTTTTTCAGAGAAACATCCAGAAAGGTTGCTGAGAAATTAAATATAAAAGGATGGATAAAAAACACCCATGATGAAAGAGTAGAGGCCTTAATAACGGGAGAAGAAAATGATGTGAATAATTTTATTAAGTGGTGTAAAACCGGGCCGGAAAGAGCCAAAGTGAAAGAGGTAATTGTATCAAAAGAACCGGAAATTTTTTTTGAGGAGTTCGAAGTGAAAAGGAGTTAGGCTATGGGCGAATAGCAATTAACAAAAAGAAAATAATAACCTGATAATTTTAAATTTAATACCTTAAAAATGAACAAAAAAATAGCCGCATTAAAAATTCCCCTGACTTTTTTCTTTCTTTTTCTATTTATTTCCTGTTCGGCACAAAAATATTATTTGTTTATTGGAACCTATACCAATACAGGCAGTAAAGGCATTTATATTTACGATTTTAATGCTAAAAACGGGAAGGTAAAATGGGTAAGCAATACCGACAGCGTTACTAATCCTTCTTATCTTACTATTTCTAAAAATGAAAAATATGTGTATGCAGTTAACGAAACCGATGGCGCAAACCAGGGAAGAGTTACTTCTTATTCATTTGATAAAAGAAAAGGCAAATTACATTTTTTGAATACTACCTATACCGGAGGCGATGACCCATGCTTCATTTCGACTTCTTCAGATAATAAATGGCTTGCAGTTGCAAATTATACCAGTGGAAGCGCTGTGATATTTCCCATAAATGAAGATGGCACTGTAAAACCATATACACAATTGATTCATGATTCAATTTACAGAGATCCGGGAAGCAATGACACACCTCATGTACACGAAACTGTTTTTTCTCCTGATGAAAAATTTATGCTGACGCCCGATTTGGGATTGGATAAAGTGATGATTTATAAATTCGATCCTACAAGAGAACAGCCACTTGTTTTATCATCTCCATCTTCTGTAGCATCCGAAAAGGGAAGTGGACCTCGCCATATTATTTTTCATCCCAATAAAAAATTTGTCTATCTAATTCATGAATTAAGCGGAACAGTTACTGCTTATGATTATGAAAATGGAACCCTTTCGCAAATCCAGGATGTGGCAACTTTCCCTAAAGATTTTAATGGTATAAAAGATGCTGCTGAAATTATGATTTCTCCTGACGGGAAATTTCTTTATGCATCTGATAGAGGAGATATAAACCTAATAGTTATTTTTTCTATAGATCCTGATTCGGGAAAACTAACTTTCAAAGGAACTCAATCCACACTGGGATCACATCCGCGTTTCTTTATGATTGATCCGACCGGAAATTATTTATTAGCAGCCAACCAGGATTCCGAAAGTATTTTCATTTTTAAAATAAATAAAGAAACGGGTTTGCTTACTAAAACCGGGAAAGAAATTCATATTCCAAGGCCTGTATGTTTGCAAATGATTCCAAAAAAATAATTATAGAAAAAGATCCGGAAATAAATATGAAATGAAAGAATTTTGAAAATGCAATTAATGATATTATAAGTAAAAAACCTCCCTTTTTACGGGGAGGTTTTTTAATAATTTAATCCTGGGGTTTCTGTGGTTTTTCAGGCTTAAATTTTAAAGTTCAAATTTGGGTTTTTCATCAGGTTTGGCTTTATCTAAGGATATTGGATATTTAATTGAAATTTAGGGAGTAACAGTTTTCTTTGGTTTGATTATTGTTTATTGTACATCAATTAACTTCTGGAACAAAGATATAAGGATACCCCTCCTGGTACAAGAGCGATAGTGCTACTTTTTTTTATTATTGTAAATACTGTTTTTTTCGTAGATGTACGAATATGACTGAAGAAAGATTACTTAGGGTCTGCTGTTTATATCAAGCTATTCTATTTTATATATTACAAAAAATAATATGTACTTAGTCGTTCATATCGTTATTAGTTATTTTACAGATTATACGTTTTGCAAGTTTAATTTAGGTTATTTACGTCTAAATTTTGACAAAAAGGAGTGTCAAAACTTCGAGATTATGTTGCGTAATTCGTATTTTTGTCCCTGTGGACGGTGAAAGTCTTCAATGTCTGCAAAAAAGGTAGTAAGCATAATGTGATAAACTATTGTTTTTTAGTTCATTACAAAGCTATCCACATCTTTAATGCGTACTGCCTTTTTTATTTTTTAGCATTGAACAGCCCTGGATGAAAAATGAAATTTTCGAATACAGGTAGAAACGTTATCAGAACCTAAATCCAGCCCTGAAACTATTCCAGGAGCCGTCCCTAATAGTGAAAATCCCGCTAAGCTCTATAAGCGCAGAGAAGTAAAAGTGGCCAATATACACACCAGGGCCCACGCTGCCGAAGAGTTCTACATCCTTTAAAAATCCCAGTTTTTCATTATCGAATATTTTTGTTGGAATAACGCCAAACTCCACGAAAGGCGCTATTTTACCATTGCTGAAATAGTAAGTTCCCTTTATGGGGAAACCAAGTAAATTAAGATTATAGTTTTTATTGGTATTCTCAGAGGTGTCGAATTCAACAAATGTAAAATCCTTATAGTTAATCCCGACCGAGAAAGCGAGCCGTTCACTTACGCGAGGATGTATAAAGCTAAAAAAAAGCCCGAGGGTAATTCCAGGATTAGGTTGGGTGGTTCTGAAAACAGTAAAAGCGTAGCCTCCATAAATGATACTTGTTATTCTTTCATTTTCTTTGGTTTTAAACGTTACGGGTTCCAAGCCGGGTCTGAGGCAAAGATTGTATTTCGTGAATATGCTTACCATATCCTTACTGGAAAAACCTATTTGGGCAATCGTAGCCGAGTCTATCGAAGAGCAATCGCTGAAAAGATTTCCCAGCATGTCAATGTATGATTTGTCAAGTCTATAAATATTATTAACGATTGATTCAGACTCTTTCAATACAGTTACAGTATCTGATTTTTTGGCGAGGAAAATATGATCGTTTTCAGGTTCATAGATTATATGAATATCCGCATTCTTTAAGTAGAGTATGTAAAGGCTGCAATAGCCTTTTAAAAGAAGGTTGGCGAATTTTTTTTCATGAATGGTAGCTCCATCCTTTGTTTCCTCATAAGTTACCGGTTCATATTACCCTGTTCTCATCAGTTAAGATAAAACACGATAAACTGTCGGGAGTAAAACGCTGCGTTTCCCTGCTACTCACGTCTTTTTTGAAAGTAATGCCATCGCTCAGTACCTTGTCTCCCACTCTTTCAATAAATCCGGAAATGGTATCGCCGGCATTGGTAACAATTTTCCCCTTAACGAAATATTTATTTTGAGCAGATAATAAAGAACTGGCAAGCAATGCCGGTACTAAAAGATAAAACAATTTCATATAGCAGTTTTGATAGTCTTAGGTTTCAAACAATTTTAGTTTACTTTTTATTTTTCAGGCAGCATAAATGTCTTCTATCTTTCGCGGGTCAAATCAAACCAGTTACAGGACTTATTTCCTTTGGAAAGTAATCAACAATGTATCGCCGGCAGTGAAAAAGTTTGCATTACCAACAGTAAAGGAGGTACATGTAAAATTGTCTATTATGCCACTTTGTGAATCAAGAGTTAAAATATTTCCCTGCAATGACCAGGTACTGGTTCCACTATCGGAAGGATTGCATTGTAACCCTGCATCGGTAAAAGTAAACACATTATTGGCACCTATTGTAATCAGGTCATCACGTGAACATGAGTCAATCATGGAAGTGGCATCTACTGCAGCTGATGTAGGGGATGCTTTATAGGTTACAGCTCCATATTTATAGGTACCTAATAGGTTGGTTTCATTTAATGCACAAGCAGTTTTCGCTTCTTTGTCTTTCTTACATGAAGTAAGACCCAACGTTACAAAAGAGAGAATTACAATTAGTTTGGTTTTTAGCATATTGCAGTTTTAAGTTCGTTAAAATCTAATTCAATAAACTATAAAGCTAATAAAAAATGGCATCAAGTTATAGCAAAAGAAATTGCTGGTGGAAAATTATAATACAAGATCTTCCATTCCCCTGGCTTTTTATCGAATGTTTAAATGATTTTTGAATATAGTAATGCTATCTTTAGAAAGTTCCAAATAAAAATTATTGCTACCTGAGTTCTTTCAAATAAACCATTTTTGGGTAAACCAGGATTAAAATAGAAAATTCAATATTTGTTAGTCTGCTGCGTTTCCATTTTTCGTTTATGCTTTCCTGTTATTGTAATATAAATTCTATTTATAAAATACAAATGCCGCAAATTTGTTGTTTTACTGCAATTACCATCTTACTACTTTCAAACTTATCCCAGCACTTGGCCACCGGAACAGATAGGAATGCTTTTACCTGCCAATCCTAAACACAGAATATTCCATCTTTCTTTTATCCGTTAACTTTGCTCTAATAAAAAAAATTCTATGGCAGCAGGCAAAGACCAGTTTATCAGCCCCGATTATTTTAATATTGATGAGCTATTAACAGACGAGCATAAACTGATCAGGGAAAGCGTAAGAAATTATGTAAAAAAAGAAATCTCTCCTATCATAGAAGATTATGCGCAAAGAGCAGAATTCCCAAAACAGATCGTAAAGCAAATGGGCGACTTGGGATGTTTTGGTCCGACTATTCCACATGAATATGGTGGAGGAGGATTGGATTATATTTCTTACGGATTAATGATGCAGGAGATGGAACGTGGCGACAGCGGGGTTCGTAGCACAGCAAGCGTGCAGGGATCATTGGTGATGTTCCCAATTTATGCATATGGAAGTGAAGCGCAAAGGGAAAAATATTTACCGAAATTAGCCAGTGGAGAATGGCTTGGTTGTTTTGGTCTTACTGAACCTGATCACGGAAGTGACCCAAGTGGCATGTTAAGTAATTTTAAGACTGAAGGAGATCATGTTATTTTAAACGGAAGCAAAATGTGGATCAGCAATGCGCCATTTTCACATGTGGCAGTAGTGTGGGCAAAAAATGAATCCGGAGAAATTCATGGGTTGATTTTAGAAAGAGGAATGGAAGGATTTACCACTCCCACCACTCACGGCAAATGGAGTTTACGGGCAAGCGCTACAGGCGAACTGGTTTTTGATAATGTAAAGGTTCCAAAAGAAAATATTTTACCAAATATAAAAGGTTTAAAAGGTCCTCTTAGCTGTCTTACCAAGGCGCGTTACGGAATTGCCTGGGGAACTGTAGGTGCAGCAATGGACTGTTACGATACGGCATTGCGTTATTCAAAAGAAAGAATTCAATTTGACAGGCCAATCGCGGGCTTTCAACTGCAGCAAAAGAAACTGGCCGAAATGATAACCGAAATTACCAAAGCGCAATTACTTAACTGGCGCCTCGGCGTATTGATGAATGAAGGAAAAGCAACGCCTCAGCAAGTAAGTATGGCCAAAAGGAATTCATGTGAGATTGCTTCAAACATAGCACGGGAAGCACGTCAGATACTTGGAGGGATGGGCATTACGGGCGAATATTCTATAATGCGGCATATCATGAACCTGGAAAGCGTTCTTACTTATGAAGGTACACACGATATACATCTTTTGATAACAGGAATGGATGTCACAGGAATAAATGCGTTTAAATAAATTGTTCATTAATTTTTTAGTAAATTGCTCTACATGGAATATCAATTATATAAAAACATTATTTCACATCCGGATATTTGCAATGGGAAACCAACTATCCGTGGGACAAGAATAACTGTCCAGTCAGTAATGAGTTTTATTTTAGCAGGGGATTCTGATGAAAGTGTTTTGGAAAGTTATCCAAGATTGACGAAGGAGGATTTGCAAACCTGCAAAGAATTTACCTCAATGCTTTTTGAAAAGCCCACTTTAATAAATTCTATCAAGATTTCTGCTTAATGATTACTTACCTGATTGATGAGAATATGCCTTTTTTACCATTTTGGAATAAGGAAAGATTTGTGCATGTTACTAATATCCCTTCTATTCATTTTGATACAGATATTTGGGAATACGCACTTACTAATCAGCTTATAATAATTACAAAGGATTCAGATTTTTATAATAGATATCTTTCCTCTCAAAAGAATCCGAAAGTAGTCTGGATAAGAACGGGTAATTTAAAAAAGAAACAATTCATTCAATTGGTCCAAAATGTTTGGAATGATATTGAAGAAATGCTTTTGGAAAGTTCTTTTATCATTATTAATGAAGATAAAATAGAAAGATTTTGAAGCAAAACATTTTTTTAACTGGTTTTATGGGAAGCGGTAAATCGCACTGGGGGCATATTTGGGCTTCTGTAAATGGATATACATTTTATGACCTGGATATAGAAATTGAGAAAACGTGTAAGCTGAAAGTAGAGGAGATATTTAAAAAACATGGGGAATTTAAGTTTCGTGAAATGGAAAGAACTCATCTGCAAAAATTTGAAAATAAAAAGAAATGTCTTGTAGCGTGCGGAGGTGGCGCTCCCTGTTTTTTCGACAATATGCAATATATGCGATCACACGGTGTTGTCATTTATTTAAAAGCTTCACCACAATATATATTGAACAGAGTGATGGATGAAACTGAAAAGCGGCCTTTATTAAAAGAAGTTAACACGTCAGAATTATTATTTTTTATTCAACAAAAGTTAAAAGAAAGGGAACCTGAATATTTAAAAGCGCACCATATTTTAGAAGTTACCTCCCTTTCAAAAAAATCATTGCAGTTTTTATTTGAACAGGCTTCAGAAAAAACTCTTTCAAAAAAAAATGATGAGGCAAAAGAAAGCAGCGGCGAAACAAAAGAAATAAAATTTTCAGGAATAAAAGAACCTTCAAAAAAATACAAAACAAGTACAGAACACCATGCATAAAGGATATATAAAGACGGCCGCAATTTTAGGAGCATTAACAGTGGCTATCGGCGCTTTTGCAGCGCATACTTTAAAAGGTAACATTTCAGATTATGCATTGGAAATCTTTGAAACTGCCGTCAAATACCAGTTCTACCATGTATTTGCCTTACTGGCTGTAGGAATAGTTTATAAAGAATTCCCAAATAAGTTATTAAAATGGTCGGGTATATTATTTATAGCAGGGATTATTTTATTTAGCGGTTCATTATATATTTTATCCGCAATAAAAGCAGCCATGCTTCCGGGATATAATTGGATTGGTGCTTTCACCCCTCTTGGAGGTTTATGTTTTATTACCGGATGGATTTGTTTATTCCTGGGAGTATCGAACAAAGTAAAATCTTAAAACTGTTTTAGAAAGAATAATAAGACAGAATAACAATTTAGCAATTTAGCAATTCAACAATTTAACCCTTTCTCTATCTTTACTTCTTATGGCAACTACCCAAAAAAAGAAAAAAAAATCAAAAAAAGCAGACCCTTCTAAAATGAATCCTGATAAAGTGGAAAAAATAGAAGTAAAAAAATTAATTCATGATGAACGTTCACATAAAATTGCGGGAACAGTATTAATCCTGATTTCTTTTCTATTATTTATAGCTTTCACTTCTTATTTATTTACTTGGCAACAGGATCAGTCAGGTATCAGCCATGCAAAAATTTTATTCCCTGACAGAAATCAACATTTTGCCAATGCATTAGGCACATTTGGCGCTTACATTTCTGATCTGTTTTTTCGCTCCGGCTTTGGGATTGCCTCTTATTTATTTTGTCTTTTTTTCTTTGTGGTTGGTGTAAATTTGGTTTCGCCAAAAAAAATATTTTCTGTCAGTAGAAATATCCGGTATGTTATTGCAGGACTTTTGGTGATAAGTGTTTGTGCTTCTTTTTTAATGCATTCTCCTCATGCAAATAAAATCATTTCTTCAAACCCCGAATTTTTTTGGGGTGGAAAAGCAGGTGATATGATCAATGGATGGCTGCAGCAGGTATTGGGCTACACGGGCACTGCAGCCGTTTTATTTGTCGGCTTATTAAGTTTTATTATCTGGCGTTTTAATCCTTCATTTAATTTTCATAAAAAAATCAGGAAAGTGAATACTTTTTTCTCAGATGGTAAGGATACCCTATTTTCTGATGAAGAGGTAGCATCAAAATCCAATGCAGGTATTTTGCCATTGGATAAAAACTACCTGAAAGAGGAAACTTCATTTGATCATGATTTTGATATCGTGGAAAAAAAAGAAAATTCAGGATCTAAAATAAGTTTACTGAAAGAACCAAAGAAAACAATTGTAAGGGATAATGCACCCGAAAGCGGAATACCCCTGGAAGTAAAAAATGCAGATGTTTTAAATGATATCAGCCAGGAAGCACCTGCTTTGATTAAACCAAAGTTGCAGCAGGAACCCTATGACCCGGCACTTGATCTTAGAAATTATAAATATCCAACAATAGATCTGCTGGAAAATCATGGAAGCGATAAGATCGTCCAGGATGTTAATGAACTGGAAGACAATAAAAATCAAATTATTCATACTCTCCGCAATTACGATATTGAGATTCAGAAAATTTTTGCAACTGTAGGCCCCACTGTTACTTTGTATGAGATCATTCCAGCGCCGGGCGTTCGCATTTCCCGTATCAAAAACCTGGAAGACGATATCGCGCTAAGCCTTTCTGCACTTGGCATCCGCATCATCGCACCTATTCCGGGCAAAGGAACTATTGGTATCGAAGTTCCTAATTTCAAGAAGACAGTGGTAAGCATGAAAACGTTGTTGAGCTCAGACAAATTTCTGAATAACAATTTCACTTTGCCAATTGCCATTGGTAAAAAAATTGACAATGAAAACTTTATTGTTGACCTTACTTCTATGCCGCATCTATTGATGGCTGGCGCTACCGGGCAAGGTAAATCTGTTGGGCTGAATGCAATTCTTGTTTCTCTTTTGTATAAAAAACATCCCTCACAATTAAAGCTTGTTTTAATAGATCCGAAGAAAGTAGAATTAAGTATTTATAAAAGTATTGAGAAACATTTTTTGGCAAAATTGCCGGGTGAAGAAGATGCAATTATTACCGATACTAAAAAAGTAATTCATACACTAAATGCTTTGTGTATTGAAATGGACAATCGTTATGATTTATTGAAAGAAGCCGGAACAAGAAATATAAAAGAATACAATCAAAAATTTGTAAGCCGGAAATTAAATCCTGAAAAAGGGCACCAGTTTTTGCCATTTATTGTACTGGTAATTGATGAATTTGCAGATTTGATAATGACTGCCGGAAAAGAAGTGGAAATGCCAATAGCAAGACTGGCCCAGCTTGCAAGAGCTGTGGGTATTCATTTGATCATTGCTACACAACGCCCATCCGTAAATATTATTACAGGTACTATTAAAGCTAACTTTCCGGTTCGTATTGCATTTAAAGTTAGCAGTAAAATAGACAGTCGTACTATTCTTGATATGGGAGGCGCAGAGCAATTGATAGGTAAAGGAGATATGCTTATTAGTTATAACGGAGAACTTACCAGGCTTCAGTGTGCTTTTGTGGATACTCCTGAAGTAGATAAGATTACCGATTTTATTGGCGCTCAACAGAGTTACGCCGAGGCCTTCATGTTACCCGAATATGTAGATGAAAAAGAATTTGAAAATAAAACTTTCGATGCTAATGATCGTGATCCGCTTTTTGAAGACGCAGCAAGGCTGATTGTTCAAAGCCAAAGCGGAAGCACTTCACTGTTACAACGCAGAATGAAATTGGGTTACAATCGTGCAGGAAGATTAATGGATCAATTGGAAGCAGCGGGAATTGTAGGCCCTAACCAGGGAAGTAAAGTGCGTGATGTAATGGTAAAAACGGATGCTGAATTACAGGAATATCTAAATGGAGTTTAACCAGTAAACAAACTAATAACGGCGTTTCTCTATTTCTGCATAATTGTCGCTTCTATTTCATCAAAAGTGATACTACTGTGGCTTTCATTGTAAATACTTTTACCATTATGAATTACCAATACTTGTGGTGATTGATGAGCCACACTAAAATAATCAGCAATTTTATTAGAAAGATCCCTGTGTTTTATCAGGTCAAGAAAATAAAAATTAATGCCATCAGGGGCGCTATTTTTATCAAGACGGTTTTTGGCCATGGCGCTTGAAGCACAACGGGTACTGTGTTTGAAAATTACTTGTGGAATTGTTACAGAATTATTTATTATTTCGTCAAGCTGCTTTTCCTCTTCTAATATAATCCAGTTCATTATTTAATCTTAAGACTTAAAAATATCAATGCAAAATACCTTGTTCCATAGGACAACCGGTCCTTCGGGTTCCACTGCAGGAAGATAAAGCAATAATGGAACTTACTATTAACAGGGATATAAATAATTTTTTCATAGATAATTATTTAATTAGGTATTAATTTGCAAAGTTAAAGGATGTTTTAAATTATTATGAAAAACGTTTTATCTTCCTTTCTATTGTTAAAAACGGGTAATAAATTTTTAAAAAAGTAATGCGTATTCATTTTATTTCTATTGGCGGAAGTGTCATGCACCAATTGGCGATAGCTTTAAAACATAAAGAATATCAAATCACCGGAAGCGATGACGAAATTTTCGAACCAGCTGCTGAAGCCCTCAAAAGTGAAGGTCTTTTTCCTAAAAAAATGGGGTGGTTTCCAGAAAATATCACAGCGGATATTGATTCTGTTATTTTAGGCATGCATGCAAAGCAGGATAATCCGGAACTTCTAAAAGCAATTGAAACCGGGTTGAAAATATTTTCTTTCCCTGAATATATTTATCACGAAAGTCTTCTCAAAAAAAGAGTAGCAGTGGGTGGTAGCCACGGCAAAACCACCACCACGGCCATGATAATGCATGTACTGCAAAATGCAAATATTGATTTTGATTATCTCGTAGGAGCAAGATTACACGGTTTTGAACAAAGTGTGAAACTTACGGAAGCCCCAGTCATTGTGTGTGAAGCGGATGAATATCCTGCAAGTACCATAGAAAAAAGTCCTAAATTTCATTTTCTCTTTCCACATATTGCCGTAATTACAGGCATTGCATGGGATCACATTAATGTATTTCCTACCTTCGCTTTTTACCTGGAACAATTTATTATTTTTATTCAAAAGATTGAAAAAGGTGGTCTTTTGATCTATAATGAAACGGATGAAGTATTAAAGAATTTGGTAAAAAAGAATGGCCGTACTGATATCAGGTATATCCCATATCAGCTTCCACAGCATACGATTACAAATGGTAAAACAAGTGTAATAATTGGTAAAGAAAAAACACAATTAGAAGTTTTCGGCAATCATAATCTTTTAAATTTGCAGGCAGCCTATTTTGTGTGTAAAGAATTGGGGATAGATGACATTTCTTTTACAAAGGGGATTGGTACTTTTGGAGGAGCAGCAAAAAGATTAGAATTAATAGGGAAGAAAGGAAATTGTAATATTTACCGGGATTTTGCCCACGCACCCAGTAAAGTGAAAGCAAGTATCAATGCGGTGAAACAACAATTCCCTGATAAAAAATTAATAGCTATTCTCGAACTTCACACATTTAGCAGCCTCAATAAAGATTTCATGGAGGAGTATAATGGGGCCATGGAAAATGCGGATGAAGCCATCGTTTTTTACAGCCGGCATGCGCTGGAATTAAAAAGAATGAAATTCTTAGACCCGGAAAATGTGAAACTGGGATTTCAAAAACAAAACCTAAAAGTGATCACTGAAAAAAAAATTCTTGAAGAAAAATTTAAAAGTAATACTTTTAATAATATCAACTATCTATTTATGAGCAGCGGAAATTTCGACGGAATGGATATTTTAAATGCTCTGAATATTTAATTTTAAATCTTAAATTTTAAATCCAATATGACTTTACAATTATCCCGTCCTATCGCCTTTATTGATTTGGAAACAACGGGAATAAATATCGCCAGCGACAGGATTGTAGAAATTGCAATTATTAAAATATACCCCGACAATACAAAACAGGAAAAGCATAAATTCATCAATCCGCAAATGCCGATACCAAAGAGTAGCAGCGATATCCACGGCATTACAGATGATAAAGTAAAAAAAGCACCTTCTTTTAAAGAAGTAGCGAATGAATTAAAACAATTCATTGACAATTCAGATCTTTCAGGATATAATTCAAATAGGTTTGACATTCCTTTATTAATGGAAGAATTTCTGAGGGCAGGAATCGTAATAGATATGTCTAACCGGCACCTGCTGGATGTACAAACGATTTTCCACATGATGGAAAAGCGAACTCTTGAAGCTGCTTATAAATTTTATTGTGAAAAAGATTTAACAGATGCTCATTCTGCGCAGGCTGATGCAATGGCAACGTGGGAAATCCTGCAAGCACAATTGAAGAGATATGAGAATTTAGGCAATACCGTAGAAACAGTTCTGAAATTTACCGGTGAAGAAAAATATGTAGATTTTGCCAGGAGATTTGTAATGGACAACGATGTAGAAGTTTTTAACTTTGGCAAACACAAAGGAAGGAGTGTCTCAGAAGTCTTAAAAGCTGAGCCTCAATACTATGACTGGATGATGCGTGGGGAATTTCCATTGCATACCAAACAAAAGCTGACAGAAATTTTCAATCGTACCCTATTAAAGAAATAAACCTTTAATCCTTTTTTAAACTATTGTAACAAATAAAATTGTAAATTTATTTTCAAATATCATCCTTGTTTTTGGAAAAACTAATAATTATACCTACTTATAATGAAAGAGAAAATGTAGCTCTCTTGCTTAAAACCGTTTTTGAGATGCAACAGGATTTTCATATTCTTATCATTGATGATGGGTCGCCGGATGGTACTGCAGAAATTGTAAAAAATCTTTTTGTTACCTACCCGGGGAAATTATTCTTAGAAGAAAGGGAGGGAAAATTAGGGTTGGGAACCGCATATATTCATGGTTTCAAATGGGCGCTGGACAAGGGATACCGCTATATTTTTGAAATGGATTGCGACTTCTCGCATAATCCACACGAACTCGATAAATTATATATCGCTTGCAAAAAAGGCGGTGCAGATGTTGCAGTAGGTTCACGATATGTAAAGGGAGGAAAGGTTGAAAACTGGCCTGCACTGAGAGTGATTATTTCCAAGGGAGCTTCTGTATATACGCGGTTGTTTACTTTTATGCCGGTAAAAGATCCTACAGCGGGGTTTGTATGTTATAGAAACTATGTTCTGGAAGCGATCAATTTTGACAAAATAAGTTTTGTTGGATATGCTTTTCAGATTGAGATGAAATTTGCTTCATGGAAATTAGGATTTAAAATAAAAGAAGTGCCCATCACCTTTATAGACCGTCAATTCGGAAATTCAAAAATGAATAAAGGAATTGTGAAAGAAGGAATATTCGGCGTGTTAAAATTGAAATGGCTGAGTATGTTTAAGAACTACCACAGAAGGGTTAAGAATATTGATAATTTGTATCAAAGCAGGCAAATACCCATAGGGCAAAAAAGCAGTACTGTATAAAAGCAGAATCTCCTTTATTTATTTGTTTACTGCATTTTCCCATTTTCCCATTTCTATTTCCCTTTAAATGAAGGATGAAACTGTTGTAAAGTGTCACGCAAATATTCCCTGTCGAGATGAGTATAAATTTCAGTAGTGGTAATGCTTTCATGGCCTAGCATTTCCTGCACGGCGCGCAGATCGGCGCCTCCTTCTACCAGATGTGTTGCAAAAGAATGCCGGAAAGTATGCGGTGAAATATTTTTAGTGATGTCCGCTTTTTTTGCCAGGCTTTTAACGATGGTAAATATCATTACACGGGTAAGTTTTCGTCCCCGCCTGTTTAAAAAAACAATGTCTTCATTCCCTGCTATAACAGGTATATGTACACGAATATTTTCAAGATATATTTTAATATTTTTTATTGCCGAATCGCCTATTGGCACCAGCCTTTCTTTATCGCCCTTCCCAATAATACGCACATATCCCACATCTAAATAAAGGCATGAGCGTTTTAAATTAACCAATTCTGACACACGAAGCCCACAACTGTAAAGAGTTTCAATAATAGTCTTGTTCCTGGCTCCTTCCGGGGTACTTACATCATTGGCTTCAATAATTTTTTCTATTTCATCAAAACTCAAAGTATCAGGAAGATGTTTGGCAAGTTTGGGCGCTTCAAGCAAAGCTGTAGGATCGGTTATTGAAATTTGTTCCTGCAGGCAAAATTTATAAAAACTTCGCAATCCCGAAACAATCCTTGCCTGCGATGTTGTAGTCATTCCTAATTCATTGATCCATTGTAAAAAAGCTTCAAGATGATTTAACTCAACCTCTTTTGGATTTTTTTCAATATTATTTTGAACAAGAAATTGCGTGAATTTTTCAATATCATGTACATACGCTTCCACCGAATTTTCCGATAAAGATTTTTCTAATTGCAAATAGGCTTTGAAACCTTTTTTATAAACTTCCCACATACGAACATGGTTAACAGAGAATCTGAATTATAAGTTACTTTGTTGTGGGTGCAGGACTTATTTGGTTTTTATTATGGAACTTCACCCTTTCTTCCTCTCTCCCGATAATTAGAGGGAAAGAGAAAGGTGTGAAATTAAAATAAAATAACGCTACTTTTATCTTTTAAAATTAATTCTTTTCTATTCCCTACCCGTCATTTCTTATTTCATGCAAACGATTTATTTAAAAAAACTAAAAAAGAAATTTGATCTTAACAAAAAATCATTTCGCTTTTTTATTACGCGCACTGAAAAGAATCCACCCCCGAACCTGGATATAATTATGAAGAAAATTGATAAAGAAGTTTGGGCTAAAGTGAATTGTCTAAGCTGTGCTAATTGTTGCAAAGTAATGAGCCCGACCTATACTTTTCAGGATATAAAAAGAATTTCAGGGTACCTCGGAATGAGGCCAAAAGACTTTAAAGAAAAATGGCTTTACCTCGATAAAAGAGACAATGAATGGATGAACCGCTCGCGACCATGCCAGTTCCTTGATTTGAAAACCAATATGTGTACTATCTATAAAGTAAGGCCTACCGATTGCGCGGAGTTTCCTCATTTTCTTAAAAAACCACAAAAAGATTATTTATACATTCACAAACAGAATATTGAATATTGCCCTGCGAGCATGTTAATGATTGAGAAACTAAAAAAAACTTTAAATACTTAATTCCCCTTCTTGTTTTCTCCTTCCATCTTCTTCAAATCTGTAAACGAAATATCCAATAATTCATAAGATGAAGAATTAGGAAGATAATAATGCCACCACTCCGTGGTAAGTTGAAGAAATCCATATTTTTCCATAGCATTTTTTAAAATATTCCTGTTTTTTAAAATTTGAGGCGGAAGGTTTTCAAAATCCGAATGTGCGGTATCACTGAAATTATCAAAGCCGGTTCCCATGGGCAATTCTTTGTTGGTTAACGGGTCAATTAAAGTAAGATCCACTGCCACTCCTCTATTGTGGCCACTTCCTTTGGAAGGATCGGCTGCATATCGGTTGTCTTTTATTTTCTCCCACATTTTTTCTGTAATAGAATAGGGTCGGTAAGCATCAAAAATTTTAATAGTTAGATTTTGCGAGCGCAACCAGGCTACTATTTTCTTTAATGAGTCCGCCGCAGGTTTTCTGAGAAAAGTAGTATATATTGGCGGATATAATTTCTGATGCATAAAATTATGAAGGGTAGCGTACCTTAAATCCAGTTTTATACCAGGTATGAATTTTCTTAAATCAACCATCCGCATATTTGAGTCTATCGCGATTTCTTTTTTCAAAATTTTGGCATCTTTAATTACAACTAATCCATACTTATTGAATATTTTTGACTGTGCAAAAGCATAATTGAAAGTGGTAAAGTAAAAAATGAAAATTACCACAGATATTTGCAACCAATAACTAATTTTAAAAATTCTGTTCATAAGCCTTGTAAAATATTTAAACTAAAATTCAATAGCAATCTATGCCTCGGAAAGTGAATGTAATCAAATTTTGTTGGGGACTGTTATTAATCTTCTGCTGGGCAGGATGCAAAAACAAAACGGTTATAAAGAAACAGGAAATTGTAAAAGCGCCCGAAAAAATGGATGACCAGGTATCTGATAACATAAAAGCATTTTTACTTTTTGCAAAAGAAAATAAAGGTTTTATCAATGATTCATTAACACTGACCGAATTTCAATTATTAAACTCTTACTATGAGCAAAACAATTTCAGAAGTATCTGGAGCAAAGAAGAAACCTGGAATCCGGTAGCGGATTTAATGTTTAAGTTTATAAAAAACGCCAGGTATTACGGGCTATATCCTGAAGATTATCATTTTGAGCAATTGGATTCGCTGCGTTCCAGAATTATAAAAGATTCTTTGGTAAGAATGGATGCCATTACCTGGACAAAAGCCGACCTGATGCTAAGCGATGCTTTTATGAAAACACTGAAGGATTTAAAAGAGGGAAGAATCGTACCTGACAGCCTCTCCATTGTCAACAGAACTAATTACACTGACTCTTTCTTTATAAAAAACCTTGACAAAATTACTACCACAAATATTTCCGACTTGTTTGATAGTGTGCAACCAGATAATATGAATTATTTGTCTCTAAGAGATGCTCTTAAAAATTTTGTTGACAGCATGGATACCTCGAAGTATTTACATGTTGATTTTCCCTATACGGATACTCTGGGTTTTTATAAAGAGCTCCATAAAAGATTATTGCAATCAGGTATTGGAACAAATGATACCATGCCTGATTCAGCTATGTTGAGTAATGAGGTAAAAAAATTCCAAAGAGAAAATAAACTTACTGTGGATGGGAAACCCGGTGATGGTACCGTCTTTTTATTAAACGATAATGACAATGAAAAATTCAGACGAATTGCAATTACCCTTGACCGTTATAAGCAACTTCCTAAAATGCCGGAAAGCTACGTTTGGGTGAACATTCCTGGGTTTTATCTTCAGTTATGGGATAATGACACCGTTGTTTTTGAATCGAAAGTAATAGTTGGTAAACCTACTACACAGACTCCGACGCTAAGTTCTGACATTTCAAACATGGTCATTTTCCCCAATTGGACAATTCCCGAAAGTATCATCAAAAAAGAAATATTGCCGGCCTTAAAAAAAGACCCGGGCTACCTGGTAAAGAAAGGGTTTAGCCTTGTTGACTCCAAAGACGACGAAGTGAATCCCTATACCGTTAACTGGTCGAAATATAAAAGAGGTATTCCCTGGAAAATTGTGCAGGGAAGTGGCGATGACAATGCTTTAGGAATTTTTAAATTTAATTTTTATAATCCCTACAGCGTGTATTTACACGATACCAATCAGCGATATTTATTTGCCAATTCAAACAGGGCTTTGAGCCACGGATGCGTGAGAGTACAGAAATGGGAGTCGCTGGCATTTTTTATCGCTAAAACAGATAGCCTGGCTACCAAAAGAGGGCACCCTGCGTATAATATTGATTCTTTAAAAACATGGATTGCAAATAAAAACAGAAAGACGGTAATGGTGAAAAAAAGATTACCACTCTTTATTGAATATTTCACATGTATCGCAAAAGATGATAAAATTACCTTTTACAAGGATGTCTATAATGCAGATGGATTGCTTGGTGAAAAATATTTTCCCAATAAATAATCAGGATTATATTGCTTTTAATACCTTTCACAGATTGGTTATTTTTGTGGATCTGATTATATAATCTATTATGAAATTACTCATGAAAGGAAATGTCGTTGATATAACATCCAAAGAAATATTTTTTGGAGAATTAGATATTAAAAACGGATTGATAGGATCCATTAAAAGAATAGGTGATGCGCAAAATGACTTCCCATTTATATTACCTGGTTTTATTGATGCGCATGTGCATATCGAAAGTTCAATGCTAATCCCTTCTGAGTTTGCAAAATTAGCAGTAGTGCATGGCACAGTTGCTACGATCAGCGACCCGCACGAGATAGCCAATGTATGTGGGATAGAAGGTGTGGAATATATGATTGCCAATGGTAAAACCGTTCCTTTAAAATTTCATTTTGGTGCTCCGAGTTGTGTGCCTGCAACTATTTTTGAAACAGCAGGCGCTTCCCTTGATGCAAATACTGTGGATCAGCTTTTGACAAAAAAAGAAATTCATTACCTGAGTGAAATGATGAATTTTCCGGGCGTGCTTCATCACGATACAGAAGTATTTGCAAAAATCAATTCAGCAAAAAAATACAACAAACCTATAGATGGGCACGCACCAGGATTACGTGGCGAAGATGCAAAAAAATATATAGAAGCCGGCATCAGTACCGATCATGAATGTTTTACAGCGGAGGAAGCGATTGATAAATTAAAGTATGGAATGAAAATTCTCATTCGTGAAGGAAGTGCCGCTAAAAATTTTGAAGCATTGATTGACTTACTCAACGACCATGAAAATGAAATGATGTTTTGCAGCGACGATAAACATCCTGATAGTTTGGTGAGTGGACACATCAATGAATTGTGTAAAAGATCCGTTGCCAAAGGAATAGATGTGTTTAAAGCTTTAAAAGCAGCCTGTATCAATCCTGTCGAACATTATAAAATGAATGTAGGATTATTGAAAAATGGTGATCCTGCAGATTTTATTATAGTAGAAGATCTAAAAGATTTTAAAGTAAAAGCTACCTATATAGATGGAAAATTAGTTGCTGAAAACGGAGTATCTCAAATTAAAACGCAGCCATCTTCAGTGATCAACAATTTTAATTGTTCAAAGAAAATTCCAGGTGATTTTAAAATTAAAGTTTCCCAATTTCATGGAGAGATCATTGAGGCATTGGATGGGCAACTGATTACCAATAAAGTTTCCGTAATTCCAAAATCAGAAAATGGATCTTATGTAAGTGATCCTGAAAATGATATTTTAAAAATGGTTGTCATTAACCGTTATAAAGATGCGCCAGTTGCCATAGCATTTATAAAAAATTTCGGTTTGAAACACGGAGCCATCGCATCATCTGTAGCGCACGACAGTCATAATATTATTGCCATTGGCGCCGATGATGAAAGTATTTGTGATGCAGTAAACAGGATCATTGAATCCAAAGGAGGTGTAAGTGTTGCAAATCATAAAAATCCCTCTGTCAATAAAATATTGCCGCTTCCTGTTGCAGGACTGATGAGTAATGAAGACGGATATGAAGTCGCTAAAATGTACACCGCTATTGATGCTGGTGCGAAAGAACTTGGTTCAAAATTATCGGCGCCTTTTATGACTTTATCTTTTATGGCCTTGCTGGTAATACCTCATTTGAAATTAAGTGACAAAGGATTATTTGATGGAGACAGGTTTTGTTTAATTATTTAATGGGCTAATGAGCTGATGCGATAATGTGATAATATTAATTGCAGTAAAAGAACAAATAAAGAAGATTCTCATTTTTAGGAGAACTGAAAATTTATAAAATTCAATTTATTTTTTATATCAAATGAACGAATCAAAATTTATTCCGGGCATTCATAATTATTGTGATCGCTGGTGCGAAAGATGTTATTTCACAAGCCGCTGCAGGGTTTACGTAAAGCTGAATGAAAGCGACACCGAAGCTAACGACATCAACAATAAAAAATTTTGGGATAAATTATCTTCGGGTATGGCTGATACTATACGCATGATTTATGAAGATGCAGCAAAACATGGGATTGACCTCGATAAGGAAATAAAAGCTAATGAAGAAGAATATCAAAAAAACCAGGAAAAAACGGAAATAAAATTAAAAGAATCTGAACTGGATCAATACAATAATCAATATATGCTGCTTGCAAGAGAGTGGCTTAAAAAGCATGAACATTTTGATGAAATAAGAGATGATGCATTGCAGAAAGCGGAACTTGGCCTCGGCACGGAAGAAGAAATAATGAATCATTTGCAAACCATCAATGAATGTCTGGAAGTAATCAATTGGTATTTATTTTTAATCAGTGTAAAATTTAAAAGAGCGCTCTCCGGAAAATTTGAAGACGATGGGTGGGAAGAAGAAAATGGTTTTCAAAAAGACTCTGACGGCTCTGCCAAGATTGCATTGATAGCAACAAAAAGAACATTTGATGCCTGGTATCAACTTTTTGAACTTTTGCCTAAAGAGCAGGAAAACCTGATTCCAATGCTTTCCATTTTACAAAAAATCCAAAAAAAAGGCGACGAAGAATTTCCAAATGCAAAAAATTTTGTCAGGCCAGGATTTGATGAAGGCTTATAGCAAATTGCGTAAACACAATTTTATAACTTCAAATATTTTTCCATTGCTGTTTGATATTCCAAAGCAATGCCACGCGCCTCTTCAGCAAAGTTCTCTTTGTTTCCTGCATAAATTACCGCACGGGAAACATTTACCAAAAGCCCGCAATCCTCATTCAGGCCATACTTTGAAACTTCGGCAAGGCTGCCCCCCTGAAAACCTACTCCGGGAATCAATAAAAAATGATTAGGAATTATTTTTCTTATAGAAGCGATCTCAGCAGCTTTGGTAGCCCCCACCACAAACATGAGATTTTCTTGTGTTCCCCATTCAGCAGTTTTTTTTATGACCTCTTCATATAAAAAGTGATCCTTTATTTTCTGCTGCTGAAAATCTTTACTTCCTTCATTACTCGTAAGCCCTAAAACAATCGTCCATTTATTTTCATAATCCAAAAAAGGTTTTATACTGTCGCTTCCCATGTAAGGCGCCACAGTTATGGCATCAAAAGGAATGGTTTCAAAAAAAGCTTTCGCATATTGGTGAGAAGTATTTCCAATATCGCCCCGTTTTGCATCTGCGACTTTAAAATGGGTGGAAGGAATATAATTCACAGTTTTACCCAATGCTTCCCAACCTTTTACTCCCTGCGCCTCATAAAAAGCAGTATTGATTTTATATGCTACGCACAAATCTTTTGTAGCATCAATGATTTGTTTATTAAATTCAAAAACCGCATCAGGGCTCGATTGTAGATGTGCGGGAATTTTTTCAATATCCGTATCAAGCCCTACACATAAATAGGATCTTTTTTCTTTGATCTGTTGTATTAAATATTTTCTATTCATTTATTTGTTTTATTTCTCATTCCTTATTTCTCATTTCTTATTCTTTTATTTTTTATTCCTCCTCTCCATTTCTTTCGCAATTTCTCTTGCAAAAAAGTCATTTGATTCTTTTAAATTTTCAATGATCTGTTGCTTGCTTATTTCATCACGATTCTGGCTCAATTTAAAAACATTATCCAAACTTTCCACTTCTATTTGAAAACCGATAATCGCCTTCAACATCCGATCCACATATTCCACTGGCATTTTATGAAACGCGGCTACACTCTCAGTCCCTTCATATTGATTGGTAATGTTTTCAATTATTTGTTTAGTCCCGTCATCATCAGTGAATTTGATTTTCCCCCTGGCATGCACATCCAAATAATTCCAGGTGGAAGCTACATTTTTTGTTACATACCAGCTTGCGCTTACGTAACAATGGGGGCCGGTAAAAATCACCAACACATTTTCATTTTGAGAAAATGCCCTGTAATGATCACTGTCTTTCATAATGTGGCCGGTTAAAATTATTTTCTCATTTTGTTTTTTCACTTCCAGCGGTATGTGAGTAGCCACAGGAAAATTATTTTGAATTCCCGCAACAATCGCAAAAGGATTTCTTTGCATGAATTCAAAAACTTTTTCTTCATCTGTTTCGGTAAAATGAGAAATTTTGTACATGGCAGAATTTTATAAGATTATATTATTTTTCAGTTGACAAATATTTTTTTATGATTTCACCAAATTGATATACCTCTTCAAAAGTATTATATAATGGCACCGGCGCTACCCGAATTACATTAGGCTCGCGCCAATCGACTATTACGCGATTCTTATTTAGAAAGTCAAAAATCTCTTTTCCTTTTTCAAGCATCAGCATCGAAACCTGGCAGCCGTGTTCATTTTCCGCTTGCGGAGTAATTATTTCAACAATTTTTTTGGAGTAAGCCTTATTAATTCCGTTTAAAATAAAAAGAAGATAGTCGCTTAATTGCTTCCCTTTTTCGATTATGTTTTCAAAGCCTGCTTCTGAAAAAATATCAAGAGATGCCAGATGCGCTGCCATACTTAAAACCTGTGTATTGCTCACTTGCCAGCCTTCAGCAGTGGGAATAGGATTAAAATCCTTTTTCATTTGAAAACGTTCATGCTTATCGGTTCCCCACCAACCTGCCAATCGAAAAAGCGACTTATCAGCAATATAACGTTGATGTATAAACGCACCACCAATGCCTCCCGGTCCGGAATTTAGATATTTATAAGAACACCATACTGCAAAATCAACATCCCAGTCATGCAACTTTAATTCAATATTCCCAACTCCGTGCGCCAGGTCAAATCCGCATTTCGTACCCACTTCATGCGCGACAGCAGTAATGGACTTCATGTCGAATACCTGCCCTGAATAATAATTAACGCCGCCCATTATTACCAAAGCTGTTTCATTTCCATATTTTTCTATCGTAGAAATAATATCATCATTTCTTAATACATGCTCACCTTCCCTGGGTTTTAATTCGATTAAGGCATCCGCAGAATTATAGCCATGTAATTTTAAATGTGATTCTATAGCATATTGATCAGAAGGAAAAGCCTTTTCCTCACAAATAATTTTATAGTGTTTTTTATCAGGTATGTAAAAAGTAATAAGTAGCAGATGAAGGTTGATCGTTAATTGGTTCATTACTACAATTTCTTCCGGCATCGCCCCAACAATCGCCGATAATTTCTTTGGAAACTTATCATGATAATTTACCCATGGATTTCTTCCATGAAAATGTCCTTCCACTCCATAATTGGCCCAGTTCTCCATTTCGTTGAGTACATATTCCTGAGCATTTTTTGGTTGTAGTCCTAAGGAGTTTCCATTAAAATAAATACTTTCTTTTCCATGAAGAATGGGTATAAAAAATTTATCACGAAATTTTTTTAAAGGATCTTTCTTATCCAGCTTTTTAGCAAACTCAAGAGAATCGTCAAAAATCATTTTTTGTATTTTTTGTTTGTTTACTGCAATAGCAATATTACAATTTGAAACACGATTTTTGATTATAAAAAATTTCCAACGATAATTTTTTAATCTTTGCCTGAATTAAAAAGATTTGAAATTGTCCCAGACTGGTGGAAACCGGCAGGCGGGATGATTCAATCTTTCCATAATAAAAAAATAATGGATTATTACTTTACGATAAAAACAAGCGCTGCTGCTGAATTTAAAGACCGGGGAAGCAAATTCCTGGCTTATTCTTTTCCTTTGAAAAATGCAAATGATTTTAAAAAACATCTTCAAAGCTTAAAGAAAGAACACTCAAAAGCGGTACATCATTGTTTTGCTTACAGAATAGGAACTGACGGTAATAACTTCCGCACAAGCGATGCTGGCGAGCCTTCCGGTACAGCAGGAAGACCAATTCTTGGTCAAATAGACTCTAAACAATTAACAGATATTTTAATCATTGTTGTACGATATTTTGGCGGAACTTTATTAGGTGTCCCGGGTCTCATTAATGCTTATAAAACCGCATCATCATTGGTTTTGCAATGTACTCCCATAGTACAAAAAGCAGTGGAAATTAACTATGAATTACAATTTAATTACACAGAAATGAATGACGTAATGCGCATCATCAAACAAACTAATTGCACTATTCACAAAAATGAAATGTTGCTATTTTGTAAAATGATAATTGGCATTCCAAAAAATAAAAGAGAGAAAATTTTAGATTCATTACAGGAAGTGGAAAATTTAGAATTACGCATTGTCAATTAATTTTTTAATTTTAATTATGGAAAAGAAATATCAAACCTTTTGGAGTTTTTATCCATACTATCTCACGGAACATAAAAACGAGGTAAGCCGGGCTTTGCATTTTACGGGAACCTTGTTAATTTTTGTTTGTCTCATTCTGGGGATCATTACAGGCAAATGGTTTTGGTTCATTATCATTCCATTGTGCGGGTATGGATTTGCATGGTTTGGTCATTTCTTTTTTGAAAAAAACAAACCCGCCACTTTTGTGTATCCATTATATAGTTTGGGAAGTGATTTTGTAATGTTCTGGCATATTATAACAGGACAAATTGCTAAAAAACTAAAAGATGCAGAAAAGATTGTTGGATAATTTTTTCAGGATTCAAACCTGGTAATTTTATGATTACTGATAAAAACAAAGAATGCAACAATTAAGGATACATTATTTTCAGCATGTTCCCTTTGAAAGCATAGGGAATATTGAGGAATGGTCTTTTACAAATAAACATAAACTCACATTTACAAAATTCTTTGAACACACCATTTTGCCTGACCTGGAAAATATTGACTGGTTGATCGTTATGGGTGGTCCGATGGGAGTTTATGATGAGAACAAATTCAAATGGCTGACAGCAGAAAAACAATTTATAAAGCACGCTGTTGAAGCGGGAAAAACAGTGATCGGTATTTGCCTGGGCGCCCAATTAATAGCTGAAATATCAGGAGCAAAAGTTTACGCAAATGAATGTAAAGAAATCGGGTGGTTTCCTATAGAACTAAGCACAGAAGGAGAAAAGAATAAATTATTTGCAGGTATACATAGCCCTCTTACAGTTTTTCATTGGCATGGAGACACTTTCGATTTTCCCGGGAATGCGGTTCATTTGTATCCTCTCCACTAACCCCTTCATTACTTATTCAATAATGCGGTATAATTTTGCGGTAGCAGTTCCTCTATCGCATTTATCTTATGGTCGTTGATATTTTCAAACACGTATGTAAGCCATTGGATAGGATTTACATTGT
>DATCFT010000040.1:0-110861 GCA_036509335.1 Hanamia sp. | reverse complement strand
CTGTAACCCAATCGTGATTATTTTTTGAGAATAATATATTATCGAGTCGGGATCATAAAATCCGAAGGGCATATTATTAACCGCGTCAATTTTTGCGCTTTCTTCTTTGGCAGTATCAATAATATGAAGCAGGCTGTCGCCGATGGAGGTTTGCGCAGGTAACCTCGTAAAGGCAAATAGTAATAATAAAACAGTGATAATTTTTTTCATGCTTGATATGTTATGGAATGTATTTTCACTCTTTAGCAGTAAACACACAAAAATTGTAGATCCTTATTTTCTGATGCCACCTTATTCACCATTCACATATTCGCCCAATCACGCCAAATCCATTTCTTTACTCTCCTCCGGTTCTATTATTTTCTTTCTTTTTTTATAATAAAAATAAACCGGAACGCCGCTTAATACAAATAATACGCCCACCACAGACTGAACCGGCTCAACCATAAATGTATTAATCACAAGTGCAACCGAAAACAAAATGAGCACAACCGGCGATAAAGGATAAAGGATTAACCGGGCAGTAATCTTTCCGTTTCTTTTCATTTTTATTAATGCAATCCCAAGCAACGCGAAAAAGAAAAATTCAGTAAAAATGATCATATCAGTAAGCATATCAAACGTACCGGATATTACCAGGATACAACTCCAAATCATTGAATAGATCAATCCTACATAAGGCGTGCGGAAACGCGGGTGAACAAAAGAAAAACTTTTTGGAAAAAATTTTTCCTGCGCCATGCGGTAATACATCCGTGGATAAGTAATAATAACCGCATTGAGTGCGCCAAACGTGCTGACAACAATAAGCAATGCAATCGCGATAACGCCGGCATTTCCTGAAATAACGCGCGCTACTTCAAGCGCAGCTATGTTATCTTCACCAATATTTGCCAGCGTAGATAAAGGCAAAACATGCATAAACGCATCATTCAATAAAAGATATAAAATAATAGAAATGCCCACTCCTGCAATAATAGAAATTGGAATATTTTTCTTTGGTTTTTTTATTTCGCCACTGATAAAACCAACACAATACCAGCCATCATAAGCCCAGAAAGCGCTGAGCATTGCGGCGATAATGGCGCTAAAAATATTTGTATTGGAATGGGGCTGTTTTATAATATTTTCAACGGGCAAAGCAGAATGTGTAAAAGATAATCCTATCACAATTAATAAAACGATTCCAATAATTTTCGCAGCAGTGAGTACATTATTTAAATTGCCGCCTTTTTTTGCCCCTAAAATATTAAGCCATGTAAGAAGAATAATAGAAAGAACAGCGACGAGTTTTATGCCCGCGCTTGCAAATGGAAATACAAAATGCCCAATAGAAATATGTTGCCATGAAGTAAAAAGATTCGGTAACGGTATCAGGTAATTTACTGATTCAGAAAAAATAAAAGCTATGGCTGCGATGCCACCGCTGCCCATGATGAGAAGAGATCCCCATCCAAATAAAAAAGAAAAGAAATTACCGAAAGCAAGACGCAGATATTCATAAATACCGCCCGATTCATCGGTTAAAGTAGCAAGACCTGAAATAGTAAACGCACCGAATAAAGTAATAATTCCTGCGAGCAACCACGCGAGCAGAATATAATTTTTATCCATTAATCCCGCAGACATCGGCGCTATTTTTTTAAAGACGCCGGAACCAATAATGATTCCCGCGACTAATAAAATTCCTGTTGTTAAACCAAGATTTCTTTTCAGTGGAATTTTTGATTCATCCAAACCATTACTTTCTTCATGTATTTGGTTTTGGATTGCGCTTACATTCGATGATACTTTTTTCAAGAATAATTATTTTTGTAAGGGCGTTTTCAATGTCGTCCCAAAATTGAAATAGTAAACAAACACCCGCCTGACTATCATTCGGGCAGGAATAATCCACATTTCTATTTTTATTATTGAGCAGCATTTTTTCAAACAAAAAAAATCCGGCTGTTATTTTAACAGGCGGATTTTTATTTTATACAATGTGCTTATTTTAATTGTTGCCTATGAGATGAATACCACACAATCTTCCCGTCTTTTACGCCATTATCGTCTTCATAATTAGCTGAATCTACTTTACCGGTTTTGAAAGTATCAATTTCTTTATACCACACATTTATAAAGTCATGGCCGTCTTTTACAGAATGATTTTTCAACCAAACATCCATCGTAATTTTTACTGAACTTAAACTGTCTCTCATAGTTTTCCAGTCATTCATCAGAGAATCAGTAAGGCCGGAGAATTTAAATCCATTAGCGCCATTTACCGTCACACTATCCCCCATGGTAGAACGAAGAGCGTTCACATCACCTGTTTCCCAGTCTTTGTATGAATTCAATACCACTAATAAGTCTGAATCGGATACATTGTTGTTAAAGTCGATAGCATAGGTTGCCGTGTAAGGCAATTGGATATTACTTGTTGTTGCTGTGGTACTTGTTGTACTTTGTTGTTTGTTTTGGCATGCTGCAATAGCAACAACCAATGAAATGCAGATAAAAATGTACTTTTTCATTTTTGAAAATTTAGTTTTAAAAGATTGATTAAAAAATTGAATAGTATTTATTTGAAAAAAGAAAAGAGAAAGCAATAGCAGACGCGAAAAGAAACTTTTTCATAATTGTTTTTAATTGTTTTTGAAAAAAAAATTGTAATGAATAATTAGAATTTCAGTGGGTAGCAGAATCAGATTTTAGTTAAACTTTGCGAGGGTTTGCATGTTTAAAAAAATCTTATGAGTTTTAACAAGGCTTCAATTATTAAATGAAGCTAATTTTTGCTTTCCGAACATTTATCACAAAAATGTCATTTTCTTTTCGGGCTTGCTTTTGTGAAAAGCATGGAGTTTAAACTTCTGCTTTTCTAAAAGACAAACTGATAGCAATTGAATGGCAAAAGTATTTATTTTTTCATTTCTTAATGAATATGCCTACGCTTAATAATGCCGCCTGAGGCTTCTTTAATTGTACTCGCAAACACAAATGAACGCGGGTCTATCTCGCTCACAAGATTTTTAAGTTTCCTTATTTCCAAGCGGGTGATTACCGTAAAAATAATATCACAATCGCTGTGCAGATCAAACTTGCCGGGTAAAAATCCTCTTTCACCTTTATAAATGGTAATGCCTCTTCCCATTTCATTTACAAGCCGGTCTTTTATAATTTCGCTTTTCCCTGAAATGATAGTAACGCCTACATAAGCCTCCAAACCTTCTACTACATAATCTACTGTTTTAGTAGCTGTAAAATAAGTAAGCATAGAATATAATGATACCTCTATGCCAAAACGAAAAGCGGCAATGCTAAAAATGAGAATATTAATGGCAAGAATAATTTCGCTTATGGTAAAACTTGTTTTTTTCCAGGTATAGAGCGCCAATATTTCAATACCATCAATGGCACAACCCGCCCTCATAGTAAGGCCTACGCCGGCTCCCAGGAAGAACCCACCAAAAACAGAAACCAATAATTTATCGGATGTAATGTTATAAAGAGGTAGAATCATCAGGCAAATTCCAAGCAATAAAATACAAAAAAACGTTTTTAAAGCATAATTAAAATTAATGGCATAAATACAAATTATTATAAATGGAAGATTGGCGAGCATAATTACATAAGCCAGGTTAAAATGATATATTTCATGTATCAAAAGTGAAATACCTGTAATGCCACCATCAAAAAATCTATTAGGTACCAGGAAGCTTTTAAGAGAAAAAGCTGCTAAAACTACGCCTACCAATATAAACAATACATCACCAACCCATTCATTTCTTTGGAACAACTTTTCAGGTTTTTTTTGGTTATCAACCCTGATCTTGAGTTGTTGCAAAGTTTTTATTAGTCTTGAATTGAGTTTTTCCTGGGCAGTTTTTGTAAAATAATGATGCTCTGCCACAAATTTAATTTCTTCTTTTCTCCATTCTTCGCGGTCTTTTACAAAACCTGCTTCGTGCAATTCTTTATAAAGCTTATTAGCGCCCACAAAATATTTATCTGTACCCAGGTAGTACAGATCTGCATCGCAAATAATTTCAGCAAGTTTATTTTTAGGTTGCTGCGGTAGTTTGGTTGCCAGGATAAGTTCGCGTATCTCTTCTATCTCATCCCTTGTATATCCAAACTGAGGCAGCCATTTCTCTGCCATCTTGCAGGATATTTCTTCATGATCCGTATAGGTTTCTAAAAAACCACAATCGTGAAATAATGCTGCTGTCTTTAAGATGATTAAATCCCGCTCTGAAACATTTTCTGAAATGGCAAGGTTTTCAGTAGCTGCCACTACATCTTTAGTATGATCTTCATTATGATAATGCAGATAAGTAGGTAGGCCTGTTTTTAATTTTTCTATTAAAAATGAAAAAGCATTTTCAAATTGCATTTGCGGTGGCTGGTTCAAGAGTAATTTTTAATATTTAAAATAATAATGAATTTGTTTTGGTTTTAAAATCTGTTGCTAATTTTTTAACCTGAAAAAATATTGTTTACAAATCTAAACAATACCAAAATAAAATAATTAAAAAATGTATCTTCAAAATCAAATTTTTAATAATCTGTCTGAATAACTACCATATAAATTGCAAACTGTATTGATAAAACAATAAAATAACATTTTTAGTTTAATGGCAAAATTGCACCATATCTTTATTTGGAAAAAAGCACCTTTTTTGCGTCTAATCATTCCTGTTATAACAGGTATTGTTATTCAATATTATTTCAAAATAAAGATTTCTGTAATTATATACTATGGCATTGTCTTTTTTGCCGGATTTATACTTTTCCCATTTCTTCGGGAGGCTATGCGCTATAGATTCAGGTGGTTACAGGGAATTTGTATTTCATTATTCCTTATGATTTTCGGATTATTTATTACCTGGCAAAAGGACATCAGGAATCACAAAAACTGGTATGGAAAATCTTTTACCGACAGTAGTTTTCTAATACTTACCATTAAAGAGCCTCCGGTAGAAAAAGCGAAATCCTATAAAGTCCTCGCTGTTGTTGAATCCTGCATCACTAATGATTCCCTGAGAACTGCTGAAGGAAATTTACTGATCTATTTTGCCAAAGATTCTTTTTCACAAAAATTAAAATATGGAGATAGAATTATAATAAAAAACAAATTACAACCGATAAAAAACTCCGGGAATCCGGGTGGTTTTAATTATGCACGGTACCTGTCATATCAGCAAATCTTTCATCAATGTTATTTAAAAAAGCAAGACTGGGTTTTATTAAAGGGCAATAATGCAACGGCTTTCAGCAGTGCGCTTTTTAATACCCGTGATTATGTGGTAAAAACAATTGATAAATATATTGTTGGTGAAAACGAATCTGCATTAGCAAAAGCATTGCTGATAGGTTACAGAGTTGATTTAGATAAAGACCTGGTACAGGCATACAGTAATGCCGGCGTGGTTCATTTGATTGCTATTTCAGGTTTGCATCTGGCACTCATTTATGGATTATTATTATGGATCACTTTAAGAATTCCATATCTGAAAAAAGCAAAAGTTCCGCGGCTCATTGTAATACTTTTGTGCTTATGGTTTTTTGCTTTTTTAACCGGTGCGCCGCCTTCTGTAATGCGTGCCGCAGTTATGTTTAGCTTTACTTGTGTGGGTGCTGTTTTTAGCAAAAGATCTTCTATATATAATTCATTAAGTGGCTCAGCTTTTGTGTTGCTTTGTTTCGATCCTTTTGTGCTTTGGAATGTAGGTTTTCAGCTTTCATATTTGGCGGTTCTGGGAATAGTGGTTTTGCAAAAACCAATCTATAATTGGTTTTATTTCAAAAATAAAATTTTGAATTATACCTGGAGTATGGCATCGGTTTCTATTGCCGCGCAGGTTTTTACAATACCGGTTTGTTTCTATTATTTTCATCAGTTGCCTTTGCTTTTTTTAGTCGCTAATTTAATCGCTATTCCATTGGCAACCGTTGCTCTCTGGGGTTGTATCGCTTTGATCGCTGTATCGCCTGTTGCTATTTTATCTGTTTATTTTGGGAAAGCGGTTACTGTTTTTCTTTGGCTGATGAATCATTCAGTTCTGCTAATTAATGCGTTGCCTTTTGTCTTGTGGAATGACGTTTTTATTTCAGTTTTGGGCGCTATTTTGCTATACATTATTTTCATTTCTTTCATCTGTTGGCTAATGAAAAAAAATGTATTTGCATTTAAATTCGGATTAGTAAGTGCGCTCGTATTCTCCTTTATAATTTTTGCTGACAGGTGGAATTCTTCCCGGCAAAAGAAAATGATTGTTTACAATGTGCCTATGCACAGTGCGATTGATTTTGTGAATGGGAATAAATATCATTTAATCGGCGATAATAGCTTGTTAGAAGATAAATTACTTCAGAATTTTAATTTAAAACCTGCACGAATCTCCTTTATGGCGAATAATAAAGCGAACAGTACCAACGCAGTTTTTAATCAGAATAATTTTTATAATTTTTATGATAAAAGGATATTGATAGTAGATACTTCAATTTCTTATTTACCATTATCCCAAAAAATTAAGCTGGATTATATAATTATTTCTAAAAATGCCAAAATTAAAATTGCAGAACTGGCACAAACGTTTGAATGTGAGAAATACATTTTTGATGCATCTAACTCTTTGTGGAAAATTGACCAATGGAAAAAAGAATGCGAAGAATTACATTTGCATTTTCATTCTGTTTCTGAGCAGGGCGCTTACGTAACAGACCTTTAAAAAGAAATATTTCTCCATTAATTATGCAACAAAAAATAAAATCTGCCCTCATCTCTGTTTTTAACAAAGAAGGGCTGCAACCCATTATTTCTTTACTTACCCGACAAAATATAACCATTTACAGCACAGGTGGCACACAAAAATTCATTGAAGAAAATGGTGGTAAATGTATAGCGGTAGAATCGCTTACCGGCTATCCGTCTATTTTAGGAGGAAGAGTAAAAACACTTCACCCTGTTGTGTTTGGAGGTTTTTTGGGAAGAAGAGATGTTGAAAATGATTTGAAGGAAATGAAGCAATATAACATTCCTGAAATTGATTTGGTCATGGTTGATTTGTATCCGTTTGAAGAAACCGCGAAGTCAGCCAATGATGAGGCGGCTATTATCGAAAAAATTGATATTGGCGGTCCGTCAATGATTCGCGCCGCAGCAAAAAATTTCAAAAACGTGGTAGTAATTGCTGATAAAAATGATTACAAGCAACTTGAAAATATTTTAGCAGAAAAAAATGCAGAAACCTCTTTGGAAGATCGAAAAGATTTTGCAAGAAAAGCTTTTGATGTATGCAGCCGGTATGATATCGCTATCTCAAACTATTTCAATAAGACCAATTTTGCCAATCCATTTTCTACTGAAAAGAAAACGCTTCGCTATGGTGAAAACCCACACCAAAAGGCTTTTTTTATCGGAGATGTGAATGAAACTTTTGAACAATTACATGGTAAAGAAATTTCTTATAATAACCTGGTTGACGTAGATGCCGCTTTGCAATTGATGAATGAGTTTAAGAATGACAATTTTAACAATATAACTTTTGCTATTTTTAAACACACCAATGCATGTGGAGTGGCACAAAGGAAAAGTGTTTCAGAAGCTTTTTCTGCTGCACTTGCAGGAGATCCGGAAAGCGCTTTTGGCGGCGTGCTGACCAGTAACGCAACAATTGATAAAAAAACAGCAGAAGCAATGAAAGATTTATTTTTTGAATTACTTATCGCGCCTGGTTTTGATGACGATGCCCTTTCAATTTTACAAGTCAAAAAAAATAGAATCATTTTAAAATTAAAAAAGTATCCGGAAGAAGATCAGCAAACAAAAACTTTATTGAATGGTTTGTTGGTTCAGGATAATGATAAAGGAGATTTTACTGAATGGAAAGAAGAAGGCGGAAGAAATGCAACTGAAGAAGAAAAGGAAGATTTGATTTTTGCCAATCTTATTTGTAAGCATTTAAAAAGTAATGCCATTGCAATTTTAAAAAACAAACAACTCCTGGGAAAAGGATGCGGACAAACATCGCGGGTAGATGCAATGAAACAAGCCATTACAAAAGCGAATCAGTTTGAATTTAATCTGCAAAATGCCGTGGTGGCCAGCGATGCCTTTTTCCCTTTTGATGATTGTGTGAAAATAGCACACGAAGCAGGCGTCACTTCATTTATACAACCCGGTGGTTCTATCAGGGATAAAGATTCTATTGAATATTGTAAACAAAATAAACTGGTGATGATAATAACAGGAATGAGGCATTTTAAACATTAAAGAAATTCTTTTAACGGAAACTCATTCTATTATTTCTGGTTAAAACATACCTTTTACACAAGATTAAAGTGTTAAATTAAATTGATTTTATTAGCCGAAGTATCCTTCACAATTTCTTAACCTTCAGGTTTGGACATCAACTCTTTTTTATTATATAACCCTTTGTCAATAAGGTTTTCAATAAAAGTTTATTTCCTTTAAGATGCAAAAACCCAGGCTAATCTTGTTTGCTTCCTCTTCCTCCGGTGATTATTTTTGTGTCTTCATTGCTTGATTGGGTAAAAGTAAAATTAAACTTTAATCTTAAATTTCATTTTATGAAACAAGCAAACAACAAAACAAGAAACATTGCATTAGCATTATTTGCTCTTTGCACAATGGGTTTATCAATCCCTACATTTGCAGGTGTAAAAACCGGCGACCCAATTGAATTGAAATTTATTGGCAAACAAAACAGCCAACCCATTTTTCAACTCAAACTGAACAATTCTGAAAATGGTCTTTATCTTGTATCCATTAAGGATCCATCTCAAAATGTATTATTTTCTGAAAAGTTAAAAGGGATAGATATTGTCAGAACTTATCGTATGGATATTGATTCTGATGATTATGAATCTCCATCATTCGGATTAAAATTTGAAGTTACTAATTTAGATACTCATCAAACACAGGAATATAAGGTGAGCTCTGAAACACATGTTTCTAATAGCATTATAGTAGCTAAACTCTAAGGAAAAGTAATTCCCAATAAATTTTAATTCATGGACATGCCGGTAAAAAACCGGCATGTTTTTTTGTATCAATCCTGATTCAAAAAAGTAACTGTGATCGTGTAATTTTTCCACTTTAAATAAAAAAAAGTGTTTATTTTCACTGTATAAAAAAATGGGTCCCTCTGTAGAAACAGAGCGACCCTTTTCGATTGCTTGATATGAGAAATCTTTAATTGTTACTTTTGCGCTGCTGACAGTTTACAATGAGAAGATTCTAAAAAAGTGCATGTCTTCAGATTAGCCGTCAATCTTCACATTCCCATTGTTTCGCAAATGTATGCTGAGCCAGTAATTCAAAATAATCAAATTAAACTATGACATATTATCGCAGAGATGATTATTTTTTCATAAGTCCTTTATAAGCAAATATTTAGTGGAAATTTTTAAATGATGCCCAACCATAATTCCGATACCTTGTTTCAATTAATTCATTCGATTGAAAAATCGGAGAAAAGACATTTTAAGCTTTATATTAAAAGAAGTTCTTCCAAAGAAGATCTGAAGATTGTGCGTTTATTTGATGCCTTGGATAAACTTACAGAATATGATGAAAAGCAAATGATGAAAACTTTAAAAGCATTTACCAAACCACAATTGGCCAATTTAAAGACACACCTTAATAAGCAATTATTAGCAAGCCTTCGACTATTAAAAACGAATGACAATATCGATCTCAAACTAAGTGAACATCTTGATAATGCACGTTTACTTTACAACAAGGGATTAAAGATACAAAGCTTGCAAATACTGGAAAGAGCCAAAGAGATGGCAAAGGCAAATCGGAAAATGAACTTCCTGGTGCAGGTAATTTCACTTGAAAAAAAAATTGAAACACTTCATATTACCAGGAGTACACTTGAGAAAACAGAAAAACTGGCACAGGAAGCTATTGCCACCAGCGAACATATAGACCGTGTTACCAAACTCTCTAACCTGGCTCTTTTACTTTACAGATGGTACGTAAAAAATGGCCATGCCCGAAATGAAGAAGACGAAAAAGATATAAAAAAATTTTTCAAAAGTTCATTACCTGGTAACGTAAATGCTATAAATGATTTTTATGAGAAATTGTATCTGTATCAAAGTTATTCCTGGTATGCATTTATAAGACAGGATTTTTTTATGTATTACCGATATAGCCAAAAATGGATAGACTTGTTTAACGAAGA
The DNA here is from genome assembly GCA_036509335.1 of Hanamia sp. GTDB lineage: Bacteria > Bacteroidota > Bacteroidia > Chitinophagales > Chitinophagaceae > Ginsengibacter. The sequence goes on along the minus strand of DATCFT010000040.1, from coordinate 100,659 downwards.
CAAAATAATGCTGGCGGTGGAAACGGGGCATTACATAAAAGGAATGCACAATTTATTGAACGCGCATTTTGACCTAAGAAATTTTAAGAAATTTAAAGCCACACTTCGTGAATTTGAAGAATTTGCAAAAACGGATGCAGCTAACCGTCATGATAATTTTCGCACTCATACATCTATTTATATAAATGGCGCTAAAATTAATCAATATTTGATGGAAGGAAATTTCAGAAAAGGGCTGGAGATTGTACCTGAAATAGAAACTAAATTAAAAGAATACGCTCTCTTTGTTGATAGCCATCGCATACTCGTATTCAATTATAAATTTGCTTCACTTTTTTTTGGAGCAGGCGAATATTCAATAACCATTGACTACCTGAACAATATCATAAATGACAACCAGCAAGGCCTGCGCAATGATCTTCAATGCTATGCTCGACTGATGCATTTGCTTTGCCATTATGAAATTGGCAATGACGAAATATTAGATTCTCTTATAAAATCTGTTTATCGTTTTATGGCAAGAATGAAAAATCTTACAGTAGTTGAGGAAGCTATCTTTAATTTTTTACGCCATTCTTCAAAAGTAAATGCCAGGAAATTAAAGCCGGAACTCGAACTTTTTCTTTCTAAAATAAAGCACCTGGAAAAAAACCGGTTTGAAACAAGATCATTTGCATACCTGGATATAATTTCCTGGGTCGAAAGCAAGGTTTATAACAAACCAATGGAAGAAATTATCCATGCCAAATATCTGGAAAGCAAACACAAATAATAATTCCATATTCCATTGGGACAAATTTCTTCTCTGTTATATCTAATTATTTTTGGGAACCCATAATTTTATTATTCACTTTCCACTTTTCAGTTATCTTTAAAATCCGGTAAGTAACAAATTCCAATTATGAATTAATCTTTTTTATGCTTTTACTGCTTTGCGTAGTTGCTATACTATTGCTGATTTTGCTGGTGGTTTATTTTAAACTGGATACTTTTATTTCCTTCCTCCTGGTAAGCATAGGACTTGGGATTGCCTGTGGGATGGATATTCAACGAATTTCTGCTGCCATCACAAAAGGAATTGGAAATACTTTGGGACCACTCGTTATCATTCTCGGTTTTGGTGCCATGCTTGGGAAATTAGTTGCTGATAGTGGGGCTGCGCAACAGATTACGGCTTCGCTCACCAGGATTTTTGGTACCAAAAATATTCAATGGGGAATGGCTTTAGCGGGATTAATTATTGGGATTCCTTTATTTTATACAGCAGGTTTTATTGTGGTAATCCCTTTGATCTTTGCGATTGCTTCATCTACTAAATTGCCCCTGTTATATGTAGGAATTCCAATGCTGGCAGCACTTTCGGTAGCGCATGGTTTTTTACCGCCGCATCCTTCGCCTACTGCTATTGCCGAACAATTGCACGCCTCAATAAGTAAGACTTTGATTTATGGAATTATCATTGCGATTCCTACTATAACCCTTGCGGGCCCTTTATTTGCAAAAACTTTAAGAAAATATAATCCATCTCCTTCCAATACTATTTTTCAAATTAAATCATTGCCCGAAAATGAATTGCCGGGAATAGGGATCAGTTTGGTAACCGCTTTGATGCCTGTCATTTTATTAGCTTTTACTGCTATCATTTTATATTGTGTTTCTCCATCAGGGTTTTTGGGAAAAGCAATGCAATTTCTCGGCGACCCGAATATCGCCATGCTATTATCCGTATTGATAGCGGTCTATTTTTTAGGAATGAAAAGAGGGAATAAAATTCCGGCAATAATGAAACAACTGGAAGAAGCATTTAAAAATATTTCCGTGATACTTTTAATTATCGCAGGGTCAGGAATTTTCATGCAGGTGATGAGCGATGGCGGGGTAAGTGTATATATCGGACAATTATTAAAAGACATGCAATTGTCGCCTTTAATATTAGGCTGGTTGATAGCAGCTATAATTCGTGTGTGTATTGGCTCTGCAACAGTTGCCGGTCTCACTACAGTTGGAATTATGTTGCCAATTTTGGGAATCAATCAACATATTCATCCGGAATTAATGGTATTGTCGATCGGCGCAGGAAGCCTCATGTTTTCTCATGTAAATGATGGAGGATTCTGGTTGTTCAAAGAATATTTTAATTTAACCATCAAAGAAACTTTTCTCACCTGGACGGTGATGGAAACCATTGTTTCTGTAGTAGGATTGATAGGAGTTTTGATTTTAAATCATTTTGTATAAGAGGTCGGCACCGCAGGTCAGACCGGTTGTAGTCAAAATCAATAGTCAGAAAATAGTTGGCAAAACAAATTTAACTTTGGTATCATAATTCATAAAACGAATTACTTATTCTTTCCTTATCCCGATTGGAAAAATATGAAAAAAAATGAACTTAAGATATTATCAGCCGGCCTTTTGGAAGAATATTGCAAAAGCATTAATGATACATATTTAAAAAAATATAAAGAATTAAAAGAAAGCCAATTATCCATAGACACTTTCAGCTTTTATACTTCGGTATCTGCAGTGTTCTCTTCTAAAATAGAAGGGGAAAATATTGAACTGGATTCTTATGTGAAACATAAACGTTTTGGCATTAAATTTTTACCTGATTATACCCTAAAAATTGATGATTTATACAATACCTATCAATTAGCCAAAAGAAATAAATGTAACAGAAAAAATATTGAATTAGTGCATAAAATGCTTACCCTGCACATTCTAAGTGAAAAAAAGCTGGGTAAAATAAGAACAGGTAACATGTACATTACCACCGAAGACGGAAGAATTGAATATGTGGCAACATCTCCCTATACGGTAAAATCAGAAATGGAAAAGTTTTATAACGATTTAGAAACTTTATTAAAGCAAAAGTTATCATTGCAGAAAGTGTTTTATTATGCCTCTTTTTTGCACCTGGTATTTGTAAAAATTCATCCTTATGATGATGGGAATGGACGAACCGCAAGACTGATTGAAAAATGGTTCTTAGCCGAAAAACTGGGTAGTCAGACATGGCTGATACAGTCAGAAAAGAATTATTATCTGAATCATAAAACCTACTATAAAAATATAAGGTTATTAGGTATGGAATACGAAAGGCTTGATTATTCAAAGGCTATGCCCTTCCTGCGGATGCTGCCACAATCATTAACCTTAAACGAAGAAAAACTTTGAGAAACAATTGTTGACACCTCTTCCGGTATAGCAGCTTTCTTCTCTCAAAAACTCTCTACCTTTATCCACATTTAATTCTTAAACCTTTTAAAATAATTTTCATGCCTCAAACTCCGGACGAAATTCTCAAACTTTCTCAAATCACTTTGCCGCCTGCTCCCAAGCCAAAAGGTGTTTACAAGCCATTTTTGCAAGTTGGAAATTTAATTTATGTTTCAGGCCATGGACCTGTTTTGGAAGATGGGATTTTAATAAAGGGGAAAGCCGGGCTTGATATAAATGCAGACGCAGCAAAACTTGCAGCACGACAAACCGGCTTGACCATATTAAGCACACTGCTTTCAAATCTTGGCAGCCTGAATAAAATTAAACGTGTCATAAAAGTATTCGGTATGGTAAATTGCACAACAGATTTTGAGGTACATCCTTTTGTGATCAATGGCTGTAGCGAATTGTTTGCTGAAATTTGGGGAGATGAAAATGGCATCGGTGTAAGAAGCGCGGTAGGAATGGGATCGTTGCCCGAAAATATTCCTGTAGAAATTGAAGCAGTTTTTGAATTGGCGTAGGAAGGTGTGAGGTATCAGGTTTCAGGTATCGGGCATGAGGTTTCAAGGATGAAATTTTATACAAAAGAAATATCCAAAAATGAAAGAACAAACATGGTATGAATTAAATCTTCCGCGGGAAATTGATTCTCCGGCTTTACTGGTTTATAAAGATCGTGTGGCATTTAATATTAAAACCATGCTAAACATTGCTGGCAATCCGAAAAGATTAGTACCTCATGTAAAAACACATAAGATGGCGGAGATAGTGAAGATGCAATTAGAGGCCGGCATTTCTCAATTCAAATGTGCAACCATTGCTGAAGCAGAAATGCTTGCTGATGCAGGTGCAAAAAATATTTTGATCGCGTACCAGCTTAACTTTTCAAAAGCCAAACGCTTCCTTTTTTTAATAAAAAAATATCCAAAAATTGAATTTGCATCTCTGGTTGACAATATTGAGTCTTCAAAAATGTTGAATGATTTATTTGCAAAAGAAGAAATAATTGCCAATGTTTTTATTGATGTGGATGCAGGAATGCACCGGACCGGAATTGAACCCGGTGAAAAACTTTTTAATCTTTTTTTAGAATTACAAAAATTGCCCAATATCCTTTTCCAGGGCTTACATATTTATGATGGCCATATTCGTGATGAAGATCTCGAATTACGAAAACAAAAAGTGAAAGAAGCATTTGAAAAAGTGAATGCAGTAAAGCAACAAATAATTGGGAATTCTAATTTGCAGAATGTAAAAATAATCGCGGGAGGAACGCCAACATTTACTGTTCATGCATTAAACAAAGAAGAGTATTGCAGCCCCGGAACTTGTTTGCTTTGGGATTACGGATATGATGCTTTATTGCAGGAACAACCTTTTGAATTCGCAGCGGTTTTATTGACAAGAGTAATTTCAAAACCTGCACCAGGATTGATCACCACCGATCTTGGGCATAAATCTGTAGCAGCTGAAAATCCGATTTCAAAAAGAATATTTTTCCTGAATCTTTCAGATTATAATGTTCGCTCACAGAGCGAAGAGCATCTTGTAGTGGAAGTAAAAAACTGGGATCATATTCATGTAGGAGATGTGTTGTATGGCATTCCATATCACATTTGTCCTACGGTTGCCTTGTATGATGAAGCGAATATAATTGAAAATGGAAATCTTGTAGATAAATGGAATGTTATCGCAAGGAAGAAAAAAATTACTATTTAATAAAAAGAAAATGTCCCATTTAATTTTTGATGCGCATCTCGATCTGAGCATGAATGCCATGGAATGGAATCGTGATTTTACAAAATCAGTTCATGAAATTCGTGAAAGAGAAAAAGGAATGAATGATAAACCCGACCGCTGTAACGGAACGGTTTCTTTACCAGAAATGCGAAAAGGAAAAATTGGTATTTGTGTAGCAACGATGATAGCCAGGTATGTAAAACCAGGAAGCAAATTGCATGGTTGGAATTCACAGGAACAAGCGTGGGCACAAACCCAGGGACAATTAACATGGTATAAAGCGATGGAAGATAAAGGAGAAATGCAACAAATAAAAGATGCACAATCATTGCATGATCATCTTTCAAAATGGGAAAATAAAAACGTTGAGAATTTACCTGTCGGATATATTCTTAGTCTCGAAGGAGCCGATTCTATTGTGAATATGAAATATCTCGAAAAGAACTATGAAAACGGGTTGCGCGCGATTGGCCCTGCGCATTATGGCCCTGGCGTGTATGCGTATGGAACCGATTCTGAAGGCGGAATTGGAAACAAAGGCCGTGAATTATTAAAGGAAATGGAGCGGCTGAATATTATTTTGGATGCCACTCATCTTTGCGATGAAAGCTTTTGGGAAGCGCTAAAAAATTTCAATGGACATGTTTGGGCAAGTCATAATAATTGCCGCTCATTGGTTCCGCATAACCGGCAATTTTCTGATGAACAAATAAAAGTTTTGATAGAACGCGGAGCGGTCATTGGCGGCGCTTTTGACGCATGGATGCTGAAACCAAACTGGGTCCGGGGAAAATCAACACCGAAAGAAGAAGGCGTTTTCATATCAACTGGTATTGATCATATTGACCATGTTTGCCAACTGGCAGGTAATTCTTTGCATTCAGGAATAGGAACCGATCTCGATGGAGCTTTTGGTACAGAGCAAAGCCCTGCTGATTTAGACACCATTGCAGATTTGCAAAAAATTCCTGAATTGCTGCGCCAGCGCGGTTATTCTGAAAATGATATTGAGAATGTAATGTGTAAAAATTGGGTTAGGTTTTTGGAAAATGCATGGAAATAAGAATCCTGATTATTTGTTCGTTTGCTATAAGCAGATGCTTATTAATAAAAAACTATTTAAAAGATTTTCAGAAACTTAAAATAAATTTTCATGTTTTTTATCAACTTAAAAATTGCATTAAGAAGCCTTTTACGTTCCAGGACTTATACTTTTTTAAGTATTACCAGCCTCGTAATGGGATTCATTGGATTTATCTTCATGTTGCTTTATACGAATTATGAAAACAGCTATGAAAAATGGATACCCGATAATTCTGCTATTTACCGGATAGACCAAAAGCAAGATGTAAATCCTTTAAATGCAAATACGCCCGGGCCATTGGCGAACGCTGTTCAAAATGAATTACCCGAAATAGAATATGCTACAGGGCTTCAGAAGTTTAATGTTAGTATGCCATTTTATTCAGGCATCAATAATTCTTATACGTTTAAAAACCTTTATGGCGTTGATTCTTCCTTTTTAAAAATCTTTCCACTCAAATTAAAATACGGTTCTTTCAAAGATTTCTATTCTCCTCAAACGATTATTCTTTCTGAGAAAGTAAGTGAAAAATTTTTTGGCAACACCAATCCTGTTGGCAAAACAATTTCAATGGGATATAATTTAGGAATGGATTTTACAATTGCCGGAGTTCTTGAAAATCCTGCGCCTACTCATTTGGATTTGGAAGCAATCAGTTGGTACCCGCAAAGTTCAGTGTCGGCATGGAATACAGGTAATACGATGCCATACACTACCTATGTAGAAGTAAAGAAGAATGTGTCTGTTGATGCTTTGGATAAAAAAATTGAAAATCTTTACAGAAGGAATTTAAAACAAAATAAAAGCGGATTAAATGTTAAGCTCGAGCCGATTAATAAAATTCACCTGGATTCTTTGATATCAGGTGATGGAAATTTAAAACTTTTAATTGCAATCGTATTATTGGCAGGTTTATTATTAGCCATATCCTGTCTTAATTTTATTAATTTAGTTATTGCGAAATCATCAACAAGAAATAAAGAAATTGCCATAAAAAAAGTTTTAGGAACCGGCAGAATATCTTTAATTAAACAGTTTTTAAGTGAAACTTTCTTGCAAACATTCATTTCATTTTTGATTGCATCGGGCTTGCTGTTTCTGCTTATGCCTTACTTAAAAAATATAGTTGGCATTCAGGATAATTTACTTTCTTCACTCGCAACTCCAAAACTAATTATTGAATTAATCGCTTCAGTTTTGATTATATCCATAATTACCGGGCTTTATCCTGCATTGATTATTTCCGGAAAAAAAGTTTCTACCTTTTTAAAAGGAAGTTCTTCCGGCGAAAAAGGAAAAAGCGCATTCAGAAGCGTTTTGCTGGTAATTCAATTCACCATAGCCATTAGCTTTATTATTTCTTTGGTATTTATCAATAAGCAGATTCATTACATGCAAAACAAAGAACTTGGATTTGACCCTTATAAAGTACTTTCCATTTCCACCATGAATTTTTATGCTACGCCTGATGTTTTTGGCCATGATAAAATCAGGCTGCTTGAAGTTCCCAATGTAGAAAACGCAACTGTTACAAGCGATGTGCCCGGAGAAAAACTGCAAAGTTCTGTCAGCATTAATGCTAATGGGAATCAATATCATTTAAAATCCATGACGGTTGATTATGATTATTTTAAAACCCTTGACATTCCTTTGGCAGAAGGAAGAGATTTCTCAAAAGCGTATGTAGGTGATAGTACTCGTTCTGTAATATTGAACCAGTCTGCCCTTCAGCAAATACATTTAAAATCACCGGTAGGGAAAAGCGTACAATTAAATGACAGCGCGTACTATACAATTATCGGCGTTTGTAAAGATTATTTTAATAATGGATTTTCAGAAAATATTCCACCGGTAGCTTACACCATGACTAATCCAATTGGGAAAACAGAACGCCCGAATATTTTATTAAAAGTTGGTACAGGAAATATAATGGCAACGGTAGAAAAATTGAAAATATTATGGACATCAGTTTCGCCAATGGATCCGCAGCTTCGCTTTTCTTTTCTTGATGAAGATTATCAAAAACTGTTTGTTCAAAGTGAAAGATTAAGCCGCGTATTAAAAATAGTTTCGTATCTGTCTTTATTGATTTCTCTTATGGGGCTTTTTGGACTTTCGAGTTACATTCTCAGCCAGAGAAAAAAAGAATTGAGTATTCGCAAAGTTATTGGGGCATCTGTAATTGATATATTTTTATTGGTAAATAAAAACTTTGTAAAACTCATTTTGCTTTCCACTTTATTCGCTTTCACGCTCAGTTATCTTTTTATAAAAAACTGGCTTACCAATTATGCTTATCAGGCAAATATTAATATTGGAATATTTGTGGTGGTACTTTTTATTATTTTATTTCTTACAATAATTACAGTTACGCTGCAATCTTATAAAACTATAAGGGAAAGCCCTGTGAAAAATTTGAAATCTGAATGACCAGATTAATAAGAAGTTATTTAGAATTATTGAAAGGAAAGTTATTGAAAAGCAATTTGAAATATTGCTTTATATGAATTGTTTTGGCAAGAAGATAGATTCCTTTAAATTATTTCATATTTTACCTTATTTAAAATTTGAAGGAGGCTCATTTGAAATTACTTCTGATGCTGTAAACCTATTAAATCAACTCTGATGGGAAAAATAAAATCACATCAAAAATTGCCGACAGAATGGAACGAAAGAGAAATTCTTCGAGATAAAGGGCAATTCTGGACACCCAGTTGGGTTGCAGATGCAATGATTGCGTATGTATCAGAAAACTCCGATTTAGTTTTTGACCCTGCGACAGGCAGAGGAGCATTTTATGAAGCGCTATTGAAATTAAAACCTAATATTTTATTTTTTGGAACCGATGTTGACACCGAAGTTTTAAAAGATGAAATTTACAATCACAAAAATTGTTTTGTTGAAGAAAGAGATTTTATTAAAGATCCACCTCAGATAAAATTCAAATCGATAGTTGCAAATCCACCCTACATCAGGCACCACCGAATTGATGAAAAAACGAAGGTTTTACTTAAACACCTTTCAGCAAAAATAACAGGAAACGTAATTGATGGAAGAGCTGGTTACCATATTTATTTCTTCATTCAAGCATTAAACCTTCTTGAAAACGAAGGAAAACTTGCTTTCATTATGCCCGCTGATACATGTGAAGGAAAATTTGCAAAAAATTTATGGAAATGGATTTCGGGAAAATTCTACATTGAAGCTGTGATTACATTTGATGAAGCAGCTACACCATTTCCAAAAGTTGATACGAATGCTATTGTATTTTTAATCAAGAATTCAAAACCAAAAGAAAACCTTTATTGGATAAAAGCGAAAGAGGCATATTCTACAGATCTTTTCAATTTAATTTCATCAAACTTTAGACAACAGCAGTTTAAGACCATTGAAGTAATTGATCGGAAACTCAAAGAAGGAGTTGCTACTGGATTTTCAAGACCGCAACAAAATCACAACGGATTTAAATTTCATTTGAATGACTTTGCCAATGTGATGAGAGGCATAGCAACAGGTTCAAATGAGTTTTTCTTTTTGACAGCACAGCAAGTAAAGGAATTACAAATTCCTAAAGAGTTTTTGAAGAGAGCAGTTGGCAGAACAAAGGATGTTAGCGAAAGCGTTTTGACCTTAAAAGATGTTGAAGAATTGGAAAAAGAAAATCGTCCAACATATCTACTTTCGATAAATGGGCATGAAAAGTTGCCAGAGGCAATTTCCAATTACTTAAAACTGGGCGAAGAAATGGGACTTCCAAACAGATCTCTAATTAAACAACGGAAACCCTGGTACAAAATGGAGAAAAGACAAGTGCCTCCATTATTGTTTGCCTATCTCGGAAGAAGAAATACAAGATTCATAAAAAACGAAGCCGGAGTTTTACCCTTGACCGGTTTTCTTTGTGTGTATCCTATTTACAACGATGAAGAATTTATTGACAAACTTTGGCAGGTACTTAATCATCCCGATACCTTAAAAAATTTAAAACTTGTTGGCAAGAGCTATGGTTCCGGTGCCATTAAAGTTGAACCACGCAGTTTGAACAGACTTCCTGTTCCTGAACATATAGTAATTCGGTTTGGACTTCATCGGCCATACAAAACCAATGCCGGACAATTAGAAATATTCAGATGAATATTCAAATATAACACCGGATGGAATCACATTATTGCTGAGCCCAAGATGGCATCTTTTTAAAAATAGGAATCTCTCAATCAGGCGGGGTGCGTTTACTGCGAATAAATAGTATTCCGGAAAAGAAATCCCTTTCATAGATTAATATCATAAACTTTATGCATCGATTCTCTCATCGGCTCATAAAGATTTTTAAAAACAGAATAATATTTATTATAAACAAAATTGTTCTTTAAATCAGGCTTCACTGTTTGGCTTATGTTTGGTTTTAAGGAAGAATAATTTTTGATCATTTTCATCGCTTTCATATTTAACAGCGCTGCGCCAACTGCTGATGAATCCTGGGTTTCAATTACCAAAAGTTGCTTACCGGTTATATCTGCTAAAATTTTCATCCACGTTTTAGAATGAATAAAACCTCCGCCAACAATCAGCTTTTCAATTTTTGAAGTTGATGATTCCACAATTTGTAAAACCTGGTTCATGGAGTAACAAATGCCTTCCAAAGCCGCACGTAAAAAATAAGCTTGTGTATGAAAAGGCTTTATCCCAAAAAAAACACCGCTCGCTCTTCCATCCCAAACAGGCGCTCTTTCGCCATACAGATAGGGCAAAAAAATCAAACCTTTACTTCCCGCGGGTATTGAATCAATTTGTTGAAAAAGATTTTCATAATCTTTTTCCGAAGGCTTCTCTATATTTAAAAAAGCTTCAAACAGCCATTGCACCACATTTCCACCATTATTTACCGGGCCGCCACAGATAAAGGTTTTATCATCCAGCAAATAATTAAATGTCATTTCACGGAAATTAAAAACCGGTTTTGGACTGGCAATTCTTACGGCGCCGCTTGTTCCAATTGTCAAAGCTGCCGTGCCTTCGTCAATTGCATAACTTCCCAGGTTAGCAAGACAACCATCACTTGCGCCAATACAAAATGAAGTTTCGCCGGAAAGTGACAATGAACTTAGAATTGAAGGATTGGCATTTTTTCTTATAAAATCAGTTGGCGTAGGAATTGAAAGTTGTTGGGTATTTATCTTACATAATTCCAAAGAAGCCTTATTCCATTTTAATGTTTTAATATTAAATAAACCCGTAGCAGAAGCGATGGAATGATCAATCTCATACACCCCAAATAATTGGTTCCAGATAAATTCTTTGATAGAAATAAATTTAAACGTTTCCTTAAAAACAGAAGGTTGATTTTTGCGAAGCCAAATAATTTTGCATAAAGGAATCATTGGATGAATAGGGGTGCCCGTAGCTTTATAAATACTTTCTGCTTCTTTGGACTTCCTGATTTGCTCCGCTATTTTTTCACTTCTTGTATCGGCCCAGGTGATCAAATTAGAAATCGGCTTATTTTGTTTGTTTACTGCGATCAGGCCATGCATTGCGCTGCTGAAACTGATAGAAACAGGCGGATATTTAATAGTATCAATTATATTTTTGACACAACTTATAAATGCTTTCCAGATCATTTCCAGATCCTGTTCTGAATATCCAACATGTGGATTTTGCGTAGCGTAATAAATTTGAGAATCGGCGATAATTGTTCCTTTACTGTCCATCGCAATGGCTTTGGTACTGCCGGTGCCAATATCAATCCCGATAATATATTGCTGAAAACTTTCTATAATCATAATCAAATATTTTACCAGTAAAAGATTTTATTTCTTCTAAATAACTAACTAAAATAATTGAATAATTTAATAATGCAATAATTTAATAACCCCTCACATTCTTACCTTCCATATAATTTAAAAAGGCTTTATTCACCACGCGGTTTCCGCCAGGAGTAGGGTAATTGCCTGTAAAATACCAATCGCCGAGATTAGTTGGGCAACTTTCATGCAGGTCTTCTATGGTTTGGTATATAACTTCCACCGGAATATTTATTTCAGGAGGTGTTATTAATTGAGCAATTTCGTCATCAATTTCTTTCAGAGAAAAGGGTTTATAAATCTCTCTTACTAAGTTTTGAGAATGCAATTGATTGTTTCTGTTTAGCTCTTTGCATTTATCAACCAGGCAATTCAGCATTGATTCCATTCCTCTTTCTTTTATCAATGCCATAGCCGCTTTGAAAGCAACAAATTCACCCAGTTTACTCATATCAATACCATAGCAATCAGGATATCTTATTTGCGGAGCAGAAGAAACAATGATGATTTTTTTAGGTTCAAGCCTCGCCAGCATTCGAATAATACTTTCGCGTAATGTAGTTCCTCTTACGATAGAATCGTCAATAACAACGAGCGTATCTATGCCTTTTCTTACAGTGCCATAAGTAATATCGTAAACGTGCTGTACCATTTCATTGCGATTGTCGTCTTCGGTAATAAAGGTGCGGAGCTTTACATCTTTTATAGCAATTTTCTCCATTCGGATCTTTCGATTAATCATACCCGTTAGTTTCTCTTCATCATAATCCTTCCCCCAGCTTAATATTCTTTCTACTTTTATTTTATTCAGATAATCTTCCGCGCCTTTTATCAATCCATAAAAAGCAGTTTCGGCGGTGTTGGGAATAAAAGAAAAAATCGTGTTTTTAAGATCGTAGTCAATTGTTTTAAGTACACGTTCGCTGAGATGATACCCTAAAGCGATTCTTTCCCTATAAATTTTTTCATCACTTCCCCTGGAAAAATAAATGCGTTCAAAGCTGCATGCTTTTCTTTCTTTAGGTTCCAGAATTTGTTCTAATGAATATTGCCCGTCGGGTTTTACAATAAGCGCATTTCCGGGCATCAATTCTTTTACTTCATGTTCTCCCACATTAAAAACAGTACGAATTGCGGGACGTTCGCTGGCTGCAACTATTACCTCGTCATCTACATAATAATAACATGGCCTGATTCCGTGTGCGTCTCTTACCACAAAACCAGTACCATCACCGGTAAGCCCTCCAAAAGTAAAACCGCCATCAAAAAAAGGGACCGATTTTTTAAGTACATGTGCGATATCCACATTTTCCGGGTTGGCCTCGTCTGCCTTTACTAAAAAATGATGAATTACATCCATCATGGCACCAAGGTCGCTTTCACGATCCTGTTCGTCGCGCGGGCTATTAATAATTGAATATAATTCATCCTTATTGATCAGGTTAAAATTGCCCGCCAAAGCGAGGTTGCGTGCGGGGATAGTATTTCTTTTGATAAAGGGGTGACAAAAAAGTATATTATTTTTCCCTTGCGTGCCATACCTTAAATGTCCAAGCATCAATTCGCCCAAAAAATCAATATGACCTTTCATCAGGCCGGCATGTTGCTCTATGTCCGGATGGTATTTTTTTATTTCGTTTACCTGGTTTCCAATTTGTGAAAAAAGATCGGCAATGGCCTGGTGGGCCACACTCCGCATCCTGTGAAGAAAAGGATAGCCGGGTTCTGTATTTAATTTTATGGTTGCAATCCCCGCACCATCCTGGCCACGATTGTGCTGTTTTTCCATGAGGAGATACAGCTTGTTTAAGCCGTATAGAACGGTGCCATATTTCTGCCTGTAGTATGAAAAAGGCTTACGCAATCTTATAAAAGCAAGGCCGCATTCATGTTTTATTTCGTCGCTCATATTAGAAAGGACGCAAAATTACAAATTATAAGTCGGATTTTGGTTTAGGACGTGTCTTTATTTTGTTATAAATTGGTTGAATTTCATGGTAAATTTTAGATAATTTAAAAATCTGCAAAGCAAGACTGGACGTGCGATTAGTAGGAAAATGAGAAATTAAGTAAAATTTTTTTTGCCCAAGATGATTTTTTGTATTTAATTTCATGCTTTATAACAAAAATTTATAGTTATGGCACGCCCCGTAAGAAATAATGAAGTGGCAGGAAAGCTAAAGACATTAAAAGAGCAATTAGTTGATTATAAAGCGGAATTAAAAACAGTACACCCAACTTTCAAAATATCTAAAAATGGTAAACGGTTAAGTAATATCGAAGCCACTATTGACAGGTTGGAAAGAGAAATAGAAGTGCTTAAAAAAAGAGAGGTTTGATCTTAGATATTTAATTGTGGTCAATCTTTTCACTATTTTTTGAAAAATGGGTAATCACTTTTGACCTTCTGTAAGGTTTTCTTATACTTAGTTTCAAAAAACTATCGTTTCTTTTATTTCCTGGAATATTATTCATTGATCGAGAATCCATCGGCGTCCCGCCAAAAAGGAAATTGATCTCTGATTTCAGATATTTTTTCTTTTTGTAAAGTGAAAGTGAAAATATCTTCAAGAATATTTTTATGATAAATAATTTCTCCCAAAGGGTCTATAATGGCGCTGTCTCCATTGTAAAAGATTTTATTGCCATCTTCTCCTACCCGGTTTACACCGATTACAAAACATTGATTTTCGATAGCTCTTGCACGCAACAAAGTTTTCCAGGCAAGCCTTCTTTTATCAGGCCAATTGGCAATATTGATAAGGATATCGTATTGGTTTTCCGGTTCTCCCGGAGATTGTCTTGACCATACGGGGAAACGCAGGTCATAACAAACCTGTAGATTAATTTTCCATCCTTTTACAGAGGCAATTAGTTTTTTATTTCCAGGTGAATAATGTGTATGTTCATCACTAAAAGCAAACAAATGCCTTTTATCATAAATTCCATACTCACCATTGGGCAACATCCATATTAACCTGTTAAAATATCTTTTACTATCGGGAGCACTTGCAGAAGGTTCTTCAATGATCATGCTTCCGGTAAGGATTATTTTTTTTTCAGCAGCCATTTTTCTCATCCATTGCACTGTTTCTCCATCCATTTTTTCTGCCAGTATTTCAGGTTTCATGCTGAAACCCGTAGAGAACATTTCCGGAAGAATTACCACTTCAGTTTTCTTTTTGATACTTTCAATTTTTTGTTGAAGCATTTCGAGATTGGCTTTTTTGTCTTCCCAATGAAGATTGGTTTGAATGAGTGTGATGGTGAGTGAGGACATAATATTTATTGAATAAAGCAAAGTTATCTGATTGTTATATCATATTCACCACCTCCCTCACCCTCTCACTTTCATATCCTTTCATCAATAAGAAATCCTGCAATTTTTTTTTCTTAATAAAAAAATTTTTTTCACTTTTCAGTGTTTTTAATTTCATCTCCGTTAGTTTTAAAAAAGTTTTTTCATATTCTTTTTCGTCAATTTCTTTTATGGCTTTTTTGATACAATAATCACTTACCTGTTTGAATTTTAAAGCCTGTTTTATTTTATTTTTGCCCCATTGTTTCATTCGGAATTTTCCACCGGCATAATGAATGGCAAAGCGTTCTTCGTTCAGGTAATTTTCAGTGATTAATTCCGAAATAATTTCTTCTACTTCAGGTTTGGTTAATCCAAAAGAAAATAATTTATCCCGCACTTCCGCATGGCATCTTTCCTGGTAAGCGCAGTATTGTTTTATTTTGGGAACAGATTGCTGAGGAGTAAAATGTTGAAATGCCATTCTGTAAAAATATTTATTTTAAAAGTATCTTGAGTTTTTAGTACTTCTATTTTTACTTTTAAAAATTATATTTACAAATCTTTAAAAAAACTAACATGGGAAAAGCGATGAAACCAATATCAGTAGCTGATGAAATAATCATGAATAAAATTTATGTGATCAGAAGTCAGAAAGTAATGATAGATAGAGATCTTGCAGAGTTATATGAAGTAGAAACAAAAAGATTAAAAGAAGCAGTTAGAAGGAATCCAAATAGATTTCCCAAAGATTTTATGTTTGAAATGAGCAAGAAAGAGTTTGAAAATTGGAGGTCGCATTTTGCGTCCTCCAAAGAAGATAAGAAAGGGTTACGCTATGCTCCATTTTGTTTTACAGAGCAAGGTGTTACAATGTTATCCTGTATTTTGAGCAGCGACAGAGCTATAGATGTGAATATCCAAATAATAAGAATCTTTACAAAAATGAAGGAAATGTTACTCACGAATAAAGATATTTTATTGAAAATGGAAAAGATTGAAAGGAAACTTACTGAACATGATGAAGATATAAAGTTGATTTTTGAATATTTAAAGAAGTTATTAACACCTCCACAGGAACCAAGACCAAGAATAGGATTTAAACCATAAAAATAAAAAGCTTCATTCTGAAAAAAATTGCACTTTCAATTTAAAGTTGAAATTTGCGGTTTTTTATTTATGCAATCTTTAATAATCAATCACCTGCTCTTCCATCAATTCAGGCATTTTCCTGAACTCATATTGCTGATTTCTTAATTGCGGTTCAAAACCAGCTTCTTTTATGGCTTCCTGAATTCCGTTGGCAGTAAAGCGATGTGGCGCGCCTGCGGCGCTCACTACATTTTCTTCTATCATAATGCTTCCAAAATCATTGGCACCGGCATGTAAGCAAATCTGTGCTATTTGTTTGCCCACTGTAAGCCAGCTCGCCTGTATGTTTTTCACATTCGGCAACATGATGCGGCTCATGGCTATCATCCTGATATATTCTTCCGGCGTGGTAAGATTGTGAACACCGCGAATTCTTGTAAGCAAAGTATCTACATCCTGGAATGTCCAGGGAATAAAATTCAAAAAACCTACAGCTCCTTTAGGTTTCCTTGCCTGCACCTCTCTTAGTTTTACTAAATGTTCGAATCTTTCTTCAATCGTTTCCACATGTCCAAACATCATTGTAGCCGAAGTGGTAAGACCTAACTTGTGCGCTTCCACCATAATATCAAGCCACTCCTGTGAGCCACATTTTCCTTTACTTATTAATCGTCTAACCCTATCCGTTAATATTTCTGCTCCTGGGCCGGGCATAGAATCCAATCCAGCTTCTTTTAATGCCATTAACACTTCCCGATGAGTGGATTTTGAAATCTTTGTAATATGCGCTACTTCCGGAGGCCCCAGCGCATGAAGTTTTAGTTTAGGAAATAGTTTTTTTAATTCCTTAAAAAGATTGACATAATAATTCAAATCCAGATCAGGATGATGACCACCCTGCAGCAATAATTGCTCTCCCCCATATTTGAAGGTTTCTTCAATCTTTCTTTTGTAAGTTTCTATGTCAGTAACGTAGGCCTCTTTGTGGCCGGGGATCCTGTAAAAATTACAAAACTTACAATTGGCAATACAAACATTGGTGGTATTTACATTTCTGTCAATGATCCAGGTTACTTTTCCATGGGGCACCTGTATTTTTCTGAGCTCATCAGCCACAGCCATCACTTCTCCTAAAGCAGCGTTTTTAAATAAAAATGTGCCTTCTTCTACAGATAGAAATTCAAAACTCAATGCTTTTTGTAATAATTGAGATGTATTCATTGATTCAATTTTCCGGGGAATTTTCTTAAATATTTTAAACAAAAATACAATGATTAATCTTAAATTTCAGTTTTATCAATTATGAGATTTCTTTTTTATATTCTTTTTTTCTTTTCAACAACGTCTTTATTCGGACAGGAAATGTATTGGCAAAAACCTGCTAAATTCATCACTAAGTTTCCATTTAGACAATTAAGCGGCGGAGTTATATTGATAAAAGCAAAATTTGATAACCTTCCCGATTCTTTAAATTTTATCTTAGATACTGGAAGTGGAGGCATCTCACTTGATTCGTCAACAACTGAAAAATATAAAATTCCACATGCACCCTCAGGGAGATATATTTACGGAATTGCCGGTGTTCGTAAAGTTGATTTTTCACAGCATAATTCACTTTCATTTCCGGGGCTAAAGGTGGATAGCCTTGATTTTTATATTAATAATTATGAAATATTGGGAAACGTGTATGGTATCCAGATAGATGGAATTATCGGATACAGTTTCTTTAGCAGATACATTGTAAAAATTAATTTTGATAGTTTAAGCATCAGCGTTTTTCAACCCGGGTTTTTAAGGTATCCGCCACATGGATTATTATTACATCCGCGCTTCCGTGGCTTACCTATTATCCCTTTAATTATTAAAGATTCAAGGACCATTGCTTCGCAATATTATTTTGACACAGGTGCAGGATTGTGTTTTTTGTTAAGCAAACAATTTGATGAAGATAGTTCTGTATTGATAAAAAAAAGGAGGCCTGTGGAAATAGAAGTGCAGGGGCTTGGAGGCAAAAGACAAATGCAACTTACTTTAATTAAAGAACTTCGGATAGGCCCATATAAATTCAGAAAAGTTCCGACCTATATTCTCGAAGATGATTTTAATATTCTTGCGTATCCTACCCAGGGCGGTTTGATTGGGGATGATATTCTGCGTAGATTCAATCTTATATTAAATTACCCTCAAAGAGAAATTCATTTAACACCAAACTCGCATTTCAATGATTTGTTCGATTATTCCTATACCGGGATGACCATGTATTATGTAGATGGTCAGATTATTGTCGGTGACATCATAAAGGGATCACCCGCATATAAGGCCGGATTAAAAAATGGAGATATTATTATGTCTGTTGATAATAATTTTACTAATAATATAGAAACTTATAAGAACCTTTTGCAAAAAACAGGAATTAAAGTGACTATTTTGGTAATAAGAGACAGAACCCCGGTTATTCTTTCGCTTCGTATCGGGCACATCCATTAATTATAATTTTACCGAAAAAAGAATCTGTATTATTTGCCTGACCGCCGCAAAACTGGTTCTTTTACTGTATAAAGGATTCTTCAGGAATTCTATACCATTTGAAGCATCATTTTCTTCATTTATTTATTTCTAATATTTTTCATTTTTTATTTTTCAATTCTTTTTGGGAAAATGAAATTGTTTAGCGCAATTTTGCAGCTATGGTACATTTTGAAAAATTTGTTTTAGATAACGGCCTAAGGGTGATTGTGCATGAAGACAAAACCACACCTATGGCGGTTCTTGATGTGATGTATGATGTGGGAGCACGTGATGAAGATCCTCGGCATACGGGCTTTGCTCATTTATTTGAACACCTCATGTTTGGTGGCAGTATTCACATAGAATCTTATGATGAGCCTTTGCAAATGGCCGGTGGCGAAAACAACGCCTACACGACGAACGACCTTACTAATTATTTTTGCCAGTTACCCGCAGAAAATATAGAAACTGCTTTCTGGCTCGAAAGTGACCGGATGTATTCTCTTGCGTTTAATGAAAACTCACTGGAGGTGCAACGGAAAGTGGTATCTGAAGAATTTAAAGAACATTATATCAATAAACCTTATGGCGATGTATGGCACAAGCTGCGTGCACTTGCTTATAAAGAGCATCCCTATAAGTGGATGACGATTGGCCAGGAATTAAGCCATATTGAAAATGCAAAATTACAGGAGGTAAAAGATTTCTTTTTTGAACACTATACCCCTTGCAACGCCATTCTTACCGTGGCAGGAAACGTAACAGTAACACAGGTAAAAGAATTGGCTCAAAAATGGTTTGGGGATATTCCTGCAGGGAAAAAATATGTTCGAAAAATTAAACAGGAACCTGTGCAAAAGGAACCACGAATAATGGAAGTGGCGGAATCTGTTCCTCTCGATGCACTTTATAAATGCTGGCATATTTCAGCAAGGCTCGATAAAAGATATTATACGATAGAAGTAATTTCAGAATTACTTGGTGGCGGCACTTCATCCCGTTTGTTTCAAAGCCTGGTAAAAGAGCAACAATTATTTAGTAGTATAGAATGTTCCACTTCAGGAAGTATTGATCCGGGTCTTCTTTGTATTGATGGAAAATTATTGAAAGGTGTTGGTCTGGAGAAGGCAGAAAATGCAGTGATCGCAGAATTGGAAAAACTGAAAACCCAACTGATCAGTGAAGACGAATTACAAAAAATAAAAAATAAAACAGAGAGTATGCTGGCATTTGAAGATATCAGCCTAATGAACAGGGCCAATAGTCTTGCTAATTATGAATTACTGGGTGATGCCAATTTAATGAATACAGAATTACAGAGCTACCAGGCAGTGACAAGTGAAGAAATCCTTGAAGAATGTCGTTTGATTTTTACAGATAATAACTGTTGTACACTTTTCTATCGTTCAACAATTAAAGAGTAAATTTGAAAGAAATACTTCGCGAAATGCCAAATCAAAATATCAAAAATTATATATAATGATCACAAAAGAAAAAATAATTGAAAGTATTAAGGCAATGCCGGAAGAAAAATTTGAAAATATAGATATATTGCTGGAGCGCATTGTTTTGCTTGAAAAAATAGAGACAGGATTAAAAGATGTTGAAAATGGGAATACACATACTAATGAAGAAATGAACCAAATAATTGAAGCATGGTTCAAAAAATAGAATGGACAGAACAATCTAAGAATGATCTTTCAAAAATTAAAGAATATATAGCTGGCGATTCATTATTCCAGTCAGAAAGAATTATTAAACTTATTTATTTTTCTGTTCAAAAACTTACTTCTTATCCCGAAATTGGTAAGGTTATCTATCGTTCAGAGAAATATTTGGTGAGAAGAATATTGATAAAAAATTATCGTGTAATTTATGTATTTCATTCTGATACAATTTTTATTCTTTCTGTTCAACATCAATCCAAAGAATTAGGAACCGATTTTGATTTAACCTTTATATAATAATAATAAATGCCCGACAGAACGATTGCCCCGCCTATAAAAGATGCTATCAATTTTGATATAAAATTAAGCCCTTATACTTTTCTTAAACTTTCGAATGGGACACCGTTATATTATATAAATGATGGCGCAGAAGAAGTAACCATGATTGAATTTGTGTTTAATGCCGGAAATAATTTTGAAAATAAAAATGGAGTAGCGTCTGCAGCCAACTACCTGATCAAAAACGGAACTAAGAAAAGGAATGCTTATGAAATAACTGAATATTTTGAATATTACGGGTCTTACCTAAACCGCACCTGCTATAACGAAACGGCATCCATCACGCTGCATTGCCTTTCAAGGCATTTAAAAGAGTTGCTCCCGGTACTCAGGGAACTTATTACCCAATCCATATTTCCACAAAATGAGTTGGAAATATTTCAACAAAACAGTATTCAGCGCCTTACCGTGAATTTACTAAAATGTGATTTTGTAGCCAATAGATTGATTGACGAATATCTTTACGGTGCAAGTCATCCTTATGGAAGAGTAAGTAACAAAGAAGATATTAAAGCCCTTACCAGCGAAGATCTCAACAATTTCTTTCAGCAATATTATGTACAGGCAAAATGCAGTATTTTCTCGGCCGGAAGGTTGCCTGCTGACTTTGAACAATTAATGGAAAACAATTTTGGAGATCTTCCTTTTAATGAGAAAATAATAAATGAGATACCGGAAAGGGAATTGGCTTTGCAGAAAAAATATCGTATTAATAATGATAAAAACGGAGTACAGGGCGCTATCCGCCTGGGACGTCCTTTTCCCGATCGTCGCCATCCTGACTTCCAAAAGGCAATCGTGCTGAATACATTATTTGGTGGTTATTTCGGCTCAAGGCTGATGAGTAATATCAGGGAAGAGAAAGGCTACACTTACGGTATTCACAGCTTTTTGCAAAATCATATTCAGACCAGTTCATGGTTAATAAGCACTGAAGCCGGGAAAGAGGTATGTGAAGT
This sequence comes from Hanamia sp., assembly GCA_036509335.1. Lineage (GTDB taxonomy): Bacteria > Bacteroidota > Bacteroidia > Chitinophagales > Chitinophagaceae > Ginsengibacter. The sequence goes on along the minus strand of DATCFT010000040.1, from coordinate 78,949 downwards.
CACCATCGAAGAAATTTATAAAGAAATGAAATTACTCAGAGAGCAACCTGTTGATGCTGAGGAATTATTATTGGTAAAAAATTATATGATGGGTCTTAATCTTGGATATATTGACGGGCCTTTTCATATCATATCGCGGTGGAAAAGCCTGATTTTGAACGGTCTTGATGAAAATTATTTTAACGATTCAATTCAAACCGTTAAGACTATTTCTTCTAAAGAATTGCAGGAAATTTCTAACAAATATTTACAGTCCGAAGAATTTTTTGAATTGGTAGTTATTTAAATTATTTTTAGAAAAAATCAAGGTATGAAATTCATTATAAGACTTCTCGTTACAGCTGTTGTAGCTTACGGCCTATCAATGATATTGAAGCCACACATCATGATAGATTCCTATTGGACAGCATTAATATTCGTATTGGTTCTCGGAATTTTAAATGCTATAATAAGGCCCATTCTTATTTTACTCACTTTGCCAATAACTATTCTTACTCTCGGAATATTTCTTTTAGTTATTAATGTTCTGATGGTAATCCTTGCTGGTAAGTTTGTATCGGGTATCCATATAGATGGTTTTTTATGGGCATTTATTTTTGGGATTTTACTGTCATTCCTTTCTTCCACACTTGCCGGTTTTCAAAGAGGAAAATATTAAATTGAAACTTTCTTTTTTTTCGCTCATCTTTCAGTCTATCTGTAATTTCAAAATCCATTTTCTTAATCTTTTTATTTACATCTGAAATGGTGAAATTTGCATTATGCAATTCAATAGAAATAATTTATCCGACGAAATACTCATCCAACTTTACAAAGAATTGTTACTTCCCCGTATGATAGAAGAAAAAATGCTTCTGTTACTTCGCCAGGGAAAAGTTTCAAAATGGTTTAGCGGCATTGGCCAGGAAGCTATTTCGGTTGGCGCTGCTTATGCATTGCAACCTGATGAATGGATCATGCCATTGCACCGGAACCTCGGTGTTTTTACTTCAAGAAAAATGCCTTTACCAGATTTGATAAAACAATGGCAGGGGTCGTTGGACGGTTATTCCAAAGGAAGAGAAAGAAGTTTTCATTTTGGAAATAAAGAATATTTTATTTGCGGAATGATCTCTCATCTTGGCCCGCAACTTTCAATAGCTGATGGTGTAGCCCTGGCTTATAAATTGAAAAATGAAGAGAAAGTTTCGCTCGCTTTTACCGGCGAAGGCGGTACAAGTGAAGGTGAATTTCATGAAGCCCTAAATTTGGCTGCTGTTTGGGATTTACCCGTGATTTTTATAATAGAAAATAATGGCTATGCTTTAAGTACGCCCGTTAGCGAACAATATCGTTGCGAAAACCTGGTGGATCGGGCGAAAGGTTATGGAATGGAAGGCGTTCAGATTGATGGGAATAATATTCTTACGGTTTATGAAACGATGAAAGGTGTTCGCGAATATTGTATAAAAAATCAAAAACCTTACCTGATAGAATGTATGACTTTCAGAATGCGAGGCCATGAAGAAGCCAGTGGTGTAAAATATGTTCCTAAAGAAATGTTTGAGCAATGGGTAGAAAAAGATCCGATAAAAAACTATGAACGTTTTTTAGTGGATGAGAATATTTTGACCAACCCTGATCTTTCCGGAATACGCGGCCAGGTGAGGGATTATATTGATAAAAATACAACAGCTTTAAATAATCCGCAACCTGCATCTAATAAATTTTCGCAATCCAATTCTGAAATTTCAAAAAAAGAAACAGAAGATGTCTATGCGAAAAGGACTGTTTCTTTTGATACAGTTAAAAGCAAATTTGACGAAAATAAAAACAGCTTTTCAAACCCTCTTGAAAGAGGAAGCCGTTTTGTTGATGCTATCAGAGAAGCCATCTATCAGTCAATGATAGCGCACCCTAACTTAATTTTAATGGGACAGGATATTGCGGAATATGGTGGCGCTTTTAAAATAACCGAAGGCTTATTAAATGAATTCGGGAAAGAAAGAGTTAGAAATACCCCTTTGTGCGAAAGTGCAATAGTTGGGGCTGCGCTTGGTCTTTCACTCGAAGGATTCAAAAGCGTAATGGAAATGCAATTTGCAGATTTTGTTTCAGTAGGTTTTAATCAAATCATTAACAATCTTGCAAAAATTCATTATCGCTGGGGACAAAATGCAGATGTGGTCATTCGCATGCCAACCGGCGCAGGAGTTGGCGCGGGACCGTTTCATAGCCAAAGTAATGAAGCATGGTTTACGCATACACCCGGGTTAAAAGTGGTATATCCTTCTTCTCCGGAAGACGCTAAAGGGCTATTAATTTCTGCAATCAATGATCCGAATCCTGTACTATTTTTTGAACACAAAACTTTGTACAGAAGCATCAGTGCTGATTTTCCGGAGGAATATTATGAAGTAGAAATCGGCAAAGCACATCAGGTTCGTACAGGCATTGACGTTAGTATCATTACTTATGGAATGGGTGTTATCTGGGCAACAGAATATGCGGAAGCACATCCTGAAATCTCCATTGATATTCTTGACCTGAGAACTCTGCTTCCATTAGATTATAAAGCAATAAGAACTTCTGTAAATAATACAGGTAAAGTTTTAGTGTTACATGAAGACACATTCACAGGAGGCATTGGAGGTGAAGTAGCAGCATGGATTGCACAAAATTGTTTTGAGTTTTTAGACGCGCCGGTAATGCGTTGCGCTTCGCTTGATACGCCGGTTCCGTTTAATGCGGAACTCGAAAAAAACTTTTTGGCAAAATCGAGGTTGGATGAAATGATTCAGAAGTTAATTCATTATTAATGCCGACTCTTTATATATTAGCAGGACCTAATGGCGCGGGCAAGACAACGGCTTCTAAAACATTATTACCTGGAATATTTCATTGCGACATTTTTTTAAATGCTGATGAAATTGCTGCTAAATTGAATCCCAAAAATGTGGAAGCAGTGGCGATGCAAGCCGGACGAATTATGCTTGAACAAATTGAATTGCACATTACTTTAAAAGAAACGTTTTGCATTGAAACTACTTTAGCAACCAGGAGTTACATGAATCTTGTAAGAAAGACCCAACTCTTAAATTATGAAGTCGTTTTGTTGTTTTTTCATTTGCCTGCTGCTGAAATGGCGAAAGAAAGAGTTGCTTTGCGGGTAAGTAAAGGTGGACATAATATTCCTCCGCATGTAATAGAAAGAAGATTTCAATTGGGAATACAGAACTTGAAAAGATTTATAGAAATTGTTGATAGATGGTATATTTATGATAATTCAAAATCTCCGGCAGAGATAATAGCCAGAGGCGAATTGAGCAATCAAATAAAAATTATTAATTTTGATATATGGGAAAGATTAAAAATAAAATAGGATTTTCTCAATTAGCAGAAAATGAATTTACAGAGATAGAAAAAGGACTTAAAATGACTTCCCGAAAGCTCATTGCTGAAGAAAAATCCCGAAATGGCTATCTTGTAATCTCCGACAAAAAAGGAAATATAAAAAAAGTGCCTGCCAGGGATTTATAAATCCTAAAAAGTGCCGCTATAATTTTTTTTCTGCAAATAATTCTTTTATCAGACCTTCATTTTAAATTATCATTTCTCTCATCTCAAATTTTTATTTAAAATGAATTTTAAAAGTACCCGGCTTTTAATAATTTTTTGTTGCTGTATCAATTCAATATCTGCACAAAAAGATCCTGAATCTATTTTTAACCCACTTGAATTATTCTCCCAAAATTTTTTTACAAAAAACGGCAATGAATTCCGTTCTGCAAATGGTGCCCCGGGAGCTAAATATTGGCAAAACCGCGCTGACTATACGATTCATGCTACCATAGATACTGTTGAAAATACTTTAACAGGAGTCGAAACCATTTATTATACCAACAACAGCCCCGATGTCTTGACATCTCTCTGGCTTCAATTGGATCAAAATACCTATCGTGAAGATGCGCGGTCCAACTTTTATGCAGCAACATCTGCCAGGACTAAATGGAGGGAAAGAGGCCACACAGATGGATATCAATTTGAAACGGTAACAATTGAGTATAAAGGAAAAACTTTTAAAGCGGATTATATTATCAATGATACCAGGATGCAGATTCGTTTGCCGAATGCAATACCATCAAAAGAAAAAATTAATATTCATATTCAGTATCACTATTCCATTCCGGGAAACTTTGGCGGAAGAACCGATTTTTTTCCAACAAAAAATGGAAAGATTTATGAAATAGCACAGTGGTATCCTCAAATGTGCGTGTATGACGATCTGCTTGGTTGGAACACTTTGCCATTTCTCGGAAGTGGTGAATTTTATTGCGAATATGGCGATTTCGATTATACTGTTTCTGTTCCCGCAGGAATGATCGTTGCAGGAAGCGGTGAATTACAAAATGCAAATGAGGTACTAACTCCCGCACAAATTGAAAGATTGGATGCCGCAAGAAAAAGCGATAAAACAATAATGATCCGGACTGAAGAAGAAGTAAATAATGGTGCCGGGAAAAAATTAAATCAAAAATTAGTAAGTTGGCATTTTAAAATGAATAACACGCGCGACGTGGCTTTTGGTGCATCCAAAGCATATATGTGGGATGCTGCAAGAGTAAATTTACCCGAAGGCAAAAAAGCTTTGGCAATGTCGGTTTACCCGGTTGAAAGTGCAGGGCAGGATGCGTGGGGAAGAGCCACAGAATATTTAAAAAAATCAATAGAATATTTCTCTTCAAAATGGTTCGTCTATCCATACCCGGTAGCAGTCAATGAGGCCGGAATGGCGGGAGGAATGGAATACCCGGGAATTGTTTTTGATGGTATCAATGATAAAGCCGATGAACTTTATTGGGTAACCGCACATGAGATAGGGCACAACTGGTTCCCGATGATTGTAGGAAGCGATGAAAGGCGATATGCTTTTATGGATGAGGGTTTCAATACCTTTATTGATGTGTATGCGGCCGATGAATTTAATAACGGGGAATATGCCCCCAAACGCGATGGAGAATATGCGCCGGGAAAAGGAAATCCTGCAGATGAGATTGTGCCATGGCTTAAAGACACAGATGCTCCCACAATTATGACACGCGCAGATCAGTTTATCGAAAAATACCGTCATCCCATTGAATATTTTAAACCTGCTTTTGGCCTGGTGTTGCTTCGTGAAGTTGTTTTAGGCCATGACAGGTTTGATTATGCATTTAAAAAATATATTCAGAGGTGGGCCTATAAACATCCTTCCCCGGATGATTTTTTCCGAACAATAGATAACGAAGCGGGAGAAGATCTTTCGTGGTTTTGGAAAGAATGGTTTTATCATAACTGGCAATTGGATTTGGCCGTTCAATCGGTGTCTTACACTAATAATGATTTTAAAAGTGGCGTGGATATTACCATTGCAAATCTGCAAAAAATGGCGATGCCTTGCACGCTCGAAGTAGTTTTGAAAGATGGAAGTAAGAAGGATCTTCAATTACTTGTAGAAACCTGGATGCAAGAGAACGTTCATACTGTTCATTTTCAAACTACACAATCCGTTCAATCTGTAATTATTGATCCGCAACACAAATTACCAGATAGTAACAGAAATAATAACATCTGGAACGGGCAATAAACTTAAGACAACCAAACAAAAAATTGAATAAGTTTGTATCCTTATAAAAAAACAAAAATTATGAAATACATTTTCAGCTTAATTGTTTCTTTACTGGTCACCGGATTTGTTTTCGCCCAGACACCTATGAAAACAACTGCTGAATATAATGGCCAAAATTATCCCTGCTATATTACGGAATACAATCTTCCTCCAGATGAAACAGAAAATGTAATAAAAAATAAATTAAGGGCCGAAGGCTATAATCCTGATAAATCAAAAGGTTATTCAGTTTATAGAAATGTAAAGTTGAAAGATTTAAACCCTGATGAGGCCCAGGATGTACTGTTTAAATTAGAAAGAAAGAGTCGTAAAGAAAAAGATAAAACCCTTGTGACTATGATAACCGCTAAAGCCGGGTTGATTCCTGAGGATAAAGTAAAAGGCGCTAAAATGGTTGCAGACATTGAGCCTTCTGAAAATAGTACTTCCTTTATTAACAGTTTTCAAAGCGGCATAGATTTGCAAACCTATAATCTCGCCGTGGCCGCCCAGGAAGACGAAGTGTCAAAAGCAGAAAAGAAATTAAAAAGCCTTCAGGATGCCCAGGTCAAATTAGAAAAGAAAATATCGGATTATCAATCCGACCTGGAAACAAATAAAAAAAGCCAGGATGCACAAACTGAGGAAATTGCCAAACAAAAAGCACTGCTTGATCAAAAGAAAGCAGCTGTGCCTGCACAACAATAAATTTAGGCAAAACACTTATTTACAAACTTTCGGTTTGTTTGCAGTTAGGTTGTGAATGACTTCTGGATTTTGCGGATGTTTTTTTCTTGAAATCATTGGCCTATATGAAATAGGAATCTTTGAAATTTGTTCGTTTACTGATGTTATGTTTATAATTCAAAAATCTTTATCTCTTGTCCATGATCTGCACTCACCTTTTTTTAAATCAAATTATAGATAATAATTACAGTGTAAAAAAGGGATAAGTAGAAAACTTCTGCTAATTCACAACTTCCATTTTTTTACCTTCGCTATCATGAAAAAAACCCTGACTGCTTTATTCTTATTTTGTTTTCTTAATTCGTTTTCTCAAAATTCCCAATTGCAATATGGGCCGGATTATTTCTATGTAAGAACAAATGATTCACTTCCTTTTCTAAAATATGGTCTTGGAGCAGACAGGCTCGGCGGTGCAAAAATGACATTTCTTGATAGTAACATTATATTGAAAGTAGTAGATAGTTCCAACGATAATTACAGGGTCCAGCTTTCCGGATTGCATTCTGCATATATTGAAAAAGAAAAAGTGCACAGAATAGAAATTGAAAATAATCATCAGCATCTTACAGACAGCTGGAAAGTGTATGGCGACTCACTTTTTGATTATGTAACCATACAACTCGATGAAAAACTTCCTTACAGAAGTGAAATGAAAATTCATCCTTCACGGATTGTTGTGGATATTTTTGGAGCCGTTAGTAATACTAACTGGATCACACAGCTTTCTACAACAAAAGAAATTAAGAATGCCTGGTACGAGCAACCCGAAGATGATGTAATGCGTGTTATCATTGAACTAAAACATCCTCAAATCTGGGGGTACAAAATTTTTTATGCAGACAACAACAAACTAACAATCAGGGTAAAACGGCAGCCTGCTATTTTAGATTTATCGCATTTAAAAATTGCTATAGATGCCGGCCATGGAGGAGATAACATTGGCGCTACAGGTATTACCAGCCACATAATGGAAAAGGATTATACTCTCTTAATAGCAAAAGAAATTAAAAGACAATTGATAAAGAAGAAAGTAAATGTGATAATGACAAGAGTAAAAGATACAACCCTCAGCATGTATGAAAGAATACAATTCCTGGATCAGCAAAATCCTGATTTATTGATCAGCATTCATTTGAACTCATCGGATATAGATTCTGTAAGAGGCGTAAGCACTTATTATCGTTATATTGGATTTCGCCCGTTAAGTCAGGCCATTTTAAAAAGTATGCTGCAACTAGGTTTGAATGAATTTGGAAATGTGGGCAGTTTTAATTTTTCTTTAAATGGCCCGACAGATTATCCAAATTGCCTTGTGGAAGTAGCATTTTTAAGTAATAAAGCAGATGAGAAAAAGATTCTCAATGCAAAATTCAGACAACAAGTGGCAGCGAAAATAATTTTGGGAATCGAAAACTTTTTGAAGAATTCGGCGACGAATTCCCCGAATTAACACGAATTATTTTTCATACTTTCCAGTAATGTGCCATTTTTAAATTGGGAATTTATTAGTAATTTTATGCAATACCATGAAAGAAAACATCGTCAATAATCAACCAGCAATAAAAAAAACTTCCGCAAAACTTAGCCGCCTCGCCCAAACCTTAATCGGTAGTGAAATTGTAAAACTCGGTGGTGATATCAAAGCAAAAATAAAAAGCGGAAATAAAATCTATAATTTCACTATTGGTGATTTTGATTCTTCCATTTTTCCAATTCCCAAAAAATTAGAACAGGAAATCATTGATGCTTATCAAAATAAATTTACTACTTATCCGCCGGCGGATGGAATTCCTGCATTAAGGGAATCTGTTTCTAAATTTATTAAAGAGCGCGAAGGGCTTGATTTTAATGCCGATGAAATTCTCATTGCAGCAGGAGGGCGCCCATTGATTTATACGTTATACCGGGCAATAATTGATAAAGGTGATAAAGTAATTTATTCAGTACCAAGCTGGAATAATAATCATTATGTGCATTTTACAGAAGGTCTGCATATTGTAATAGAGGCTACCCGCGAAAATAATTTTATGCCTTTGGCAGAAGATATAAAACCTCATATTAAGGATGCGGTACTTATCGCTTTATGCTCTCCGTTAAACCCAACCGGTACTGTTTTTAAAAAAGAAGAATTAGAGAAAATATGCGACATGGTGCTGGAAGAAAATAAGCGTCGCAGTAATGGTGAAAAAAAATTGTATTTGATGTATGACCAAATGTATTGGACACTTACTTTTGGCGATACGGTTCATTATAATCCTGTGAGTATTCGCCCGGGAATGAAAGACTATACTATTTTTATAGATGGCATCAGTAAGGCATTTGCAGCAACGGGAGTCCGTGTAGGCTGGGCTTTGGGCCCCGAACATGTTTTGACAAAAATGAAAGCCATCAATAGCCATATAGGCGCATGGAGCCCAATGGCAGAGCAACATGCTACTGCAAAATTTTTGTTGATGGATAATGCCATTGATAAATATCTTTCTAATTATAAAAAAGAATTAGAGGAAAGATTGCAACTTATTTATGCAGGCTTTCACCAACTAAGAAAAGAGGGTTTTTCTGTAGATGCATGTGCTCCACAGGCAGCTATTTATCTTACGATACAATTAAGTCTTATCAGTAAAACAACAAATAACGGATGTTTACTTGCTACCCAGGCTGATGTTACTTCCTATATTTTAAACGAAGCAAAACTGGCTGTGGTTCCTTTCTACGCTTTCGGCGCACCAAAAAATTCTGACTGGTACAGGTTGAGTGTAGGTACTTGCAGGAAAAAAGAAATTCCTGAAATGCTGGAAAAACTGAGAGAAGCGTTGAAAAATTTATCCTGATTATTTTTTCCATGAATGACACAAAAACTCTCGCGAAAGAAGAAAAATTGCGTTTCAGCAAACAAACAAATAATGTGAATATCTATTTTTAGCTACGAATTATCCTAAAGCAGATTGAGTACACCTTACCGGGAATCCCAATAACAATAAACTAATAACCCCGTCCGAACGCCATTCAGCCGGGCGGCCATTAACCAATTAACCCTCCTTTCAAAAGCCACTCCGCAATCTGAACTGCATTGGTAGCCGCACCTTTACGAAGATTATCACTTACCACCCAGCAATTCAAAGTATTTGCCTGCGATTCGTCTCTGCGTATTCTTCCAACAAAAGCTTCATCTTTTTCATGTGCAGTTAACGGCATTGGATATACGAAATTATCCAAATCATCCTGAACGACAACACCTGCTGATTGGGATAAAATTTCTTTTACCTCATTAATATCAAAATCATTTTTAAATTCGATATTCAGACTTTCGCTATGGCCGCCAACTACCGGTATGCGTACACAGGTTGCCGTTAGTTGAATAGAATTATCACCTATAATTTTCCTTGTTTCATTTACCATTTTCATTTCTTCTTTGGTGTAGCCATTATCAAGAAAAACGTCAATATGTGGAAGCGCATTTTTATCAATGCGATATTTGTAGGCCATTTCACCTTCAATATTATTTCTTTCATTTTCCATTTGCTGTACCGCTTTTACACCGGTTCCGGTTACACTTTGGTAAGTAGAAACCACGACTCTTTTAATGCCATATTTTTTATGAAGTGGGTTTAATATCAATACCATTTGAATGGTAGAACAATTGGGATTGGCAATTATTTTATCTTCTTTTGTTAATACATTGGCATTGACCTCGGGAACCACTAATTTTTTGGAAGGGTCCATTCTCCATGCAGAAGAATTATCAATAACGGTAATACCTGCTTCGGCAAATTTGGGTGCCAATAAAAGGGATGTATTTCCACCTGCTGAAAATAACGCTATGTCAGGTTTTGCCTTGATGGCATCATCAGCGGATACTACTTTATATTTTTTATTTTTGAAGGTAACTTCTTTTCCAATTGATTTTTCAGAAGCCACAGGAATTAATTCTGTCACCGGGAAATTTCTTTCTTCGAGCACTTGCAACATTTTGCTGCCTACAAGCCCAGTAGCGCCCACCACTGCAATTTTCATTTTTTCATTTTTTTGAGGTTGCAATTTAATTCATTCTGATTTTATCATAAAATAAAGTACTTATCTTTAATACAAACTATATATGAGAAAAATATTTAAAACTCTTTTTTATTTACTACTCTCTGGCGGCTCGTATGGCCAGGTATTCGAAAATTTTAATGATGGTGATTTTGATGATAATCCTTCATGGTTCGGTAACTCCTCCGATTTTATAATAAACTCTTCGCTTCAATTACAGAGTAATAATACAGTGGCTAATAGTAGTTATTATCTTTCTACTGCCAATACACTTGCAATGGCTGCCCAATGGGAATTTTTTGTGCAAGTTAATTTCAATCCTTCCTCTCAGAATTATATTGACGCCTATTTAACATCTTCTTCAAATGATTTACTTGCTATGTCCAATCAAGGCTATTTTGTACGAATAGGAAATACAGATGATGAAATCAGCCTTTACAGAAAAGATATTGGTGGTGTAATTGTAAAACTTATTGATGGCACAAATGGCATTCTCAATAAAAGCAATAATATGATGAAGATAAGAGTGGTTCGTAATGAAGCGAATCAATGGAGCCTTTTTCGTGATTTAAGCGGGATCGGAACTAATTTTATCAGCGAGGGTAACATTGTTGATTCAACTTATAAAACATCTTCTTTTTTTGGATTTTTAATAAAACAAAGCACAGAAAGTTTTTTTAAAAAACATTTTTTTGATGATATTGAAATTACAAATTATATACCTGATATTACTCCGCCCGATATACAGTCTGCCATTACTATTTCAAATACACAAATTGATGTATTGTTTAGTGAAGCACTGGATATTACAAGCAGCCAGTTGTTTTCCAATTATTGGGTAAATAATGAAATAGGAATGCCGTTAAATGTAATTTTGGATGCAGCAAATCCGGCTTTGATACATCTTACATTTGAGAATTCGTTTGCTAACGGCGTGGCATATACGCTTAATATAAATGCTGTAAAAGATATAGCCGGCAATGCTGTGAATAATGTAACAGCTACTTTCAGTTTTTATACACCACAACAATACGATGTGATTATTGACGAGCTTTTCCCCGACCCAAATCCACAGGTTGGTTTGCCGCTTTTAAAGTTTTTGGAATTGAAAAATGTTTCTTCCTTTCCTGTTAATCTGCAAGCTTGGAAATTGACAGACGGCAATTCGACTGCTACTTTACCATCTTACAATTTACGCACGGATAGTTTTGTGATAGTTTGCGCTAATAATTCTGCAACGTCTTATTTACCTTATGGTCCTGCATTAGGTGTAGCCAACTTTCCATCTATGAATATTGGAGGAGCTACTATTATTTTAAAATCTTCAACGAATAAAACCATACATGCAGTTCAGTATGACATTTCAACTTATAAAAATGATTTAAAAAAAGATGGTGGCTGGACTTTAGAAATGATAGATACTAAAAATCCATGTTCCGGAGCTTCCAACTGGAAAGTAAGTATTGACGCAAGCGGCGGTACTCCCGGTAGAAAAAATTCCATAGACGGAATCAATAAAGATGAAATTTCTCCAACATTATTGCGGGCATTTAGTTTAAATGATAGTACTCTTTCATTAGTATTTGACGAACCCGTTGATAGCTTTAAATCTGCGGCTACAAATAATTATAAAATAGATAAAAATGTAACGGCGAAAAGTGTTCTTGTTGCGCCTCCATTTTTTAATGAAGTGCATATCACTCTCAATAACCCGGTAGTTCCGGGAATTATATATACGGTTACTGTGAATAATATTTCAGATTGTGCAGGCAATACGATCGGTATCAAGAATAACGCGAAGTTTGGAATAGCACAGGATGCAGACAGTCTTGATTTAATAGTCAATGAAATATTGTTTAATCCATCACCAATGGGTGTAGATTATGTTGAGCTTTACAATCGTTCTAAAAAAATTATTGATCTTAAAAAAATATTTATTGCTAATCGCAACAGCAGTAATATGATAAACAGTATTCAGCAGGCTTCAGCAGAAAATAATTTATTATTCCCTGCTGAATTTGTTTTGTTAACCACAGATGTTGATGCGGTACAAAGCCAGTACATTACCACTAATCCCGATGCATTTTTGAAAATGAACAGTTTTCCTTCTTATCCAAATACCAGCGGAAATGTAATCGTATTAAATAACCAGGGAACTATCCTGGACGAAGTGAAATATTCTGAAAAATGGCATTTCCCTTTGATAAAAAATGTTCAAGGTGTTTCGCTAGAAAGAATTGATTACGACGGCCCTTCTATTCAAAGTAATTTCCATTCCGCCGCCACATCTATTGGTTATGGCACGCCGGGTTATAAAAACTCCCAATATAAACTAAATGAAGAATTGCGTGGGGACATTACTGTTACACCCGGAATATTCTCTCCCGACAATGATGGCATAGATGATTTTGTCACTATCAATTATAGTTTTCCATCTGTAGGTTACGTTACCAGCATTACTGTTTTTGATGCTTCGGGCAGGCCTGTGCGGTATCTTCAAAAAAATTCTTTAAGTGGTATTAATGGCTATTATCGTTGGGATGGTTTAGACGATAAAAACAAGAAACTGGCACAAGGGATTTATATTATTTATACAGAAATTTTCAATGTGGAAGGAAAGAAAAAGATTTTCAAAAACTCAGTTGTGTTAGCGAGACGATATAATTAATTTTTTAAAAGTAAGTTTTCTTAATAAGATTTTAAATAGTAAATCAATATGACAAAACAATTTTCATTTATTTTAAAAAATACAAAATCCCGTTTATTTCTTTGTTTACTGTTCACGCTTATTTCTTCTTTTTCATTTGCTCAATCAAAAGATGAGATTTCAATTCGCTCCATTTTGCAAACTCAGCAAAATGCATGGAATGCGGGGCAGCTTAACGATTTTATGCAGGGATATTGGCAAAATGATTCGCTCATGTTTATTGGTAAATCGGGCATTACTTATGGCTGGCAGAAAACTTTAAATAATTATAAAAAGAGATACCCAGATACAACGGCAATGGGTAAATTGAAATTTACACTCCTACAAATGAAATCTCTTTCGTTTGAATATTATTTTGTTGTTGGTAAATGGTATCTGCAAAGAAGTATAGGAAACGTGGGAGGGGTTTTCACTTTATTATTTAAAAAAATAAACGGCCAATGGTGTATAATCGCAGATCACAGCAGTTGAATACAGTAAATCCCGCGTGGCCAAGTCCCTGCCAGAACGAATCTTTCGGGCAGGAATTCAGCCAGGAAAGAAATATCACTGATTTCTATTTACTGAATTAAGAAATTATTAAAATCTGCACTGTCGCCATAAAAAACATTAAAGTCAACCGGCGCATTAATTCCATCTACACGTCCACTTTCGCTGTGCTGCCAAAACATCCATTTATTTTGAATTCTTGGCTTTTCAGGCTGCAGGTAATGTGCTATCCAGAGTGGATATTCTTCGAAGCCTGTTTGAAAATATCTTTGGTAAAAATCAACATTGGTATAGATAACGGGTTTTACACCATAGTGGTTTTCTACCGCATCGAGCCATATCCTGACTTCTTTTTGCATCTCGGTTACAGAAATACCACGGCTTTTTTCTACGTCAAGCACCGGCGGCATATCGCCAGGTTTCAGGTTTACTATTTGAATAAAATTATTGGCTTGCCTTTGCACATTTCTTCCGGGAATAAAAAAATGGTACGCCCCTTTTGGAATATTCTGCTCTTCAGCCTGTATCCAATTTCGCCTGAATTGTTCATCTACAATACTGGTACCTTCGGTAGCTTTTATAAAGGCAAAGCCTATCTTAATTCCTTTTACTTCCATATTTTTCACTTCCTTCCAATTTACCACACTTTGATAACGGCTTACGTCTATACCGTGAATCTCATAACCGTTTGGAATTTCTATTTGAAAAGCGGGATAAAAAACATGAGGCTGTATGATAAAAAAATTTACAGCGTAGTAAATGCTGATTATTATCAGGCAAAGCCAAAAAAATATTTTAAAAAATGATTGGGATTTTCTTTTCTTTCTTTTTCGTGCCACAGCAGGTTCTCTTATTTTATTGCTTTAAAATTTTCTTTACAAACTTAACACCATTATCTGTTTGTATTTTAATAAAATAAATTCCACGCGCATAATTTTGCATATTTATTTCGTAAAACAGTGAACCTTCTACAGGCAATTCTTTGCTCAGCATCAATCTTCCTTTGCTGTCATAAAGTTTAAGATGTGCAACTGGTGAATTAAAATTCTTCAGATACACATTGAAACTATTGATAAAAGGGCTCGGAAAAACCTGTACCATATTTTCTATGTTCCCATTATCATTTACTTTTTGGGTGGTATTATTTTTTGTGATCAGCCAATAGTCAGGATCTACGATTACAGAATCGGCAACAAATCCTATGTCTTTAAAATAAATTTCTCCGTTAAAGGTATTATTTACAATAATGGTTTTTTGCTGGGTTGCATTTTTAAATTGTAATGCTACGGGTAATTCAAAAAATTGAACAGAAGGATCTGAAGCGGTTTGATTCATTTCTATTTTTACATAATCATTTCCTATCTGAGACCATTGTACATTGTATGATGGATAGCCTTGGCCGTAAAACCATTCATTAAAAAAATAATTGAGATCAACTCCGCTAACCTTCTCTAAATTTCTCTGAAAATCTGTGGTTCTGGCAAAACCAAAACTTATTGAGGAATCATTTAAATAACTTCTCATTCCTTTAAAAAAAACACTATCTCCCAAAATCCACCTTAGCATGTATAAAAGGTGTGATCCTTTGGTATAGGTGAGCCGTGAATCAAAAATGCGGCTAACATCCGTAGTATCATTTACAAAAACAGAACCGCCGGTAACGGAAGTAATATCAGCGATTTCATTTTTACGTGTGACCATAACCGTTAGCGGGTATTTATTTTCCATATACATGCTGGCAAGATGTGTGGCAAATCCTTCATTAAGCCATATATCCTGCCAGGAGCCGCAGGTAACTTTATCCCCAAACCATTGGTGTCCCAGTTCATGCGCCATCAGGCTTTCTTCAGGCCTTACTATAAACGTAGAAGTTTGATGCTCTTCGCCACCACCCCAACCAAACTGCACCTGGCCATATTTTTCTTTTATAAAAGGATATGGTCCAAAAATGTTACTGTAAAATTGTAATTCGCCCAAAACCAGCGGCGTATTATTTTGGAAGGAAGCAAGGCTTTCAGGATAGCAAAAAGTTTGCATCAGCAAATTGGTGTTTCCTATCAACACATAATTTGTAAATTCCGAATAATTAGTAACCGCCATGCACACCAGGTAAGATGCAATGGGATAGCGATGCTTCCAATGCGTAATTTTATTACTCCCCGAAATTATTTCACTTTCGCGCAAACCATTAGATACAGCAGTATATTGTAAAGGCGCGGTTATGTAAACATCAATTGAATCTGCTTTATCATCCAGCCCGTTTTTACAAGGCCACCAATCGCGGCTCCCATAGGGCTCGCTCAAAGTCCATAATATAGGAATACTGTCGTGAACAGAATTTACAAAAGAACCATAACCAGTGTTTGGGGGCATGCCCTGGTAATAGATGCTTATTGAATCAAAGGAACCTTCGGCTTTTATAGAAGTGAAATTTATTTTTACCGTATTATCCTGGCGGGAAAAGGAAAGCAAATTATTTTTTTCTTTAATACTATCCACATGTAAGGAGTCTGATAAATCGTAAGTAATATAATCGGTTGCTGAAGTTATCACAAAATAAGATGTCACGATCCCATTTAAATACCTCACTTCAGGGTCGGTTTTCCATTGGCATCTGTAATATTTTACATCAAAATTGGAGGAGGCACCGGTCCTTTTTACCATTTTTTTCATCCTGGAAAAGGCCAGACCTTCGGCAAAAGCAATTTCTTTTGTTTTTTTTATGATATTAATATTTAAGGCCTCCTGCTGAGCGTAAGCATTTGAATATAAGAAGATTATACAAAATATTATTTTTTTCATTTGTCGTTTTTAAGGAAATAACTCGTCCCAAAACTTGCATCTTACTTTTTGGATGGGTAAATTTGCATAGTTTTTGCAATACATAGCACAATAAAACTAAAGTTCATTCTTTTTTTTTATAAAAATTCTCATAATTCATCAATCCCAATTCTTTGGAAACCGGCAACTATTGAGAACCGGCGTTTTAAATAACGTGTAATAATTTATTTGACTCGAAAAAATTTCTAAATGAAAAGTATTCAATCAAAGAGCTTATTATCGTTGATTATAATTTTATTTATAATTGGCTTTAGCACTTCAGCAAAAAACCTATTCGGCCTGAGCAGTGAAATGAATCTGAAAGATTCTATTTCACCAATTGCCGCAATTTCACCAAATGTCCATATTGAAAGGACTCTTGTAAGAAACCCTCAATGGGTAGTGTATCCATCTAATCTGGCGGATCATCGTGATGAAAGTAAAGATTATGTGAAACATTATTCACGAAATGAGCGCGATTACATCATACACATGTTCAACAAAGGGAAAGACTTTTTCCCAGTAGCTGTGAAAATTTTTGATAAATATGATGTTCCTGAGGAACTACAGATGCTTCCTGCGCTGGAATCTAATTTTAATGCAAATGCGGTATCGATTGCCGGTGCAGTAGGCTATTGGCAATTTATGAGCGAGCTTGCAGACGAATATGGATTGAATACGAGAGGGAAATATGATGAAAGAAAGAACTTTACAAAATCTACTATTGCCGCAGCAAAATTTTTCCGTGACCAGCTTGATTATTTCAATGGTGACCTCTTACTTACAGTCGCTGCTTACAATTGCGGGCCGGGCCGTGTGATATCTGATATTAAAAAATACGGGAGATCAAACGCGGATTTCTGGGATATTAAGAAGTATCTGCCTGCAGAAACCCGGCTTTTTGTTATGAGATTTATTTCGCTAAATGTGATCTCGGCCAATTACGATAAATTTCTGAAAAGAAAGTTGAATTTCAATGAGCCGCCACTGGTACAATTCGCATCTATTGATTCTTCCAACCTCAATAATTCCTTAACGGGAAATTCTTTGTAATATCAGGTATATAATGGCACAAAAACAAAAATTGCAATAACCGATTTTTTATTCATTTACTATTAGTTCTATTTCAAATAATCTTCAGTTTTCTTTTGCCATTTAAAGAAATGCTTATAAGGGAAATACGTTTCTTCCCTTTTTAACTGTGCAGATAAATCAAATAATTTTTTTTGGAGGATTAAATCGTTTGAAAAATCAGCAAGTATATTCTGTTTATTAAATTTCTTTAAAGAATCACCTATGTTTTTTTCATATAAAAAAGTGACCCGCTTTGATTTGTGATAAAGTAAATAAACATTTTCTTTCACAAAAATATTGATGAAAGGACTTTCATATAATATGGCAAGGTATTCATTCAAAGGGTTAACAAACATAAATTTTATACCTTCTTTTTTAAATCCATAAATAGTTTGGAGCTCAAATGTTCTTTTATTTTTTTTATTAATCTTTATTTTTATAGCACCTTTTGCTTCAAAAGAAAAATCAGACCAAAATATTGGCCCCTTCGCCTTGATCCAATAAAACGATTTTAATTGAAGATCGCTTTTTGTAAACTGCTCTTTTGTAAAATATATTCCAACGGTATCCGGACAAATTTCTGCAAAAACAATAGATGAAATAATAAATTGCAACATCATTATCATTGCCAGTTTGCAAAAAAAGTTTGGGCGGAAAAAACATAGGTTCATAATAGCTACAATCTTTTTAGTTGTCGGAATCAATTAGGGTTTGATGAACCTTTTTTTAATATATTTTGAAAATTCTGCCGTATTGAACTTTTTATTTTTTCTTTCTTTGAATCTTTTTTGAATATCCAAAAGAGGCTGCAGTATATCATTTTCTTTATTAAAATCCTTATTTAGATTTTCTGAATTCATTCGTTTTAATTCATTTTTTCGATTCAGATAGAATAGCAGCAAATCAGTATGAGTATTATAGCGATAAAATGTCGTTTCCTCACCCATTAATATTGTAACAGGCTCTTCATTTAAAACGAACAAGTATCTTTTTATAGCGGGTACATATAAAAACTTCTTTCCTTCACTGTAAAAACCATAAATTTTTCCAGGATCAAAACTTACAATTTTTTTATCCGCCTTTTTTAAAAGAATTATCCCTTGGGCTTCATAATCAAAGTCAGAATGTAATTCCGCAAATCTTTCTTTTATGCGATAGGAAGTTATATAACTTAATTTATTTGCAGCAAAGTCCTGTTTTGTAAGATAGACACCAGTGCTATCTTTTATAGATTGTCCATATCCATTAAAGTATGTTAACAGAATTGTTATAATAAAATAAATAAAGGATTTCATAAGCGAACTTAATCTTATTAATCATCAAGTACTTTTCTTTAGTTTTTCCATGTAAGAGCCAACCAATTTCCTGCATTTGAAAAACGCACGTTTATGAATTTCTGCATCATAACCTTCTTTAGTTATTTTGCTTCGTAATTCAAGTAAAATATCCATTTCTCTTTTGTTATTTCCAAAGTCGGTTGTAATATTTTCTGTAGTAAATTCTTTAAATTTTTTACTCAGATCCGTTGTATATAAGTATATATCATCGGCAAAAGCAATAGTGCCAGAAAAATGAGATCGCTTTTGAACTATCATGAAAAGAGGCGCCGCATCATTTATTACCGCTACGTAATCATTAGATTCTTTTAAATAAAGATATTTTACACCATTATTATTGAATGCAAAAAAAGAGCCGGGTGGAAAATTCTTTATATTTTCTTTATCCATTTTTACATGAATAGGAAATGCGTCTCGTGCTATAACAAATCTGGCAAAGAGCGGAAAACATGGAGTATGAATATTCTTAACTGTTTTATAATGAAGAGTATTTGAAAGAAAATCTGTTTTAGTAAGATATACTCCTGAAGTATCAGTTGCTGCTACGGCAAAAGATATTTTTAACAGTAGTAAACAGATTGAAAAGGTATTTTTAAAATTTTGCATAAAAACGATTATTAAAACACATCTTATTTATCCACATTTAACCCATTTAGCTGACGGATTATTTGTTGTACGGTTATATCCTTTTTCCATTTTATTTTATCGCCTTCATTTTCCTGTAACCATTTTATTAATTTTTTTGCAGAATTTAATTTTATAAATTTCCCTTTTGCTTTTACCAAAAAATAATCTGTCACTAAACCTACATATTCATCAACATTAAAGAAACCATCGTACAATTGAAAATCCTTTTCAAAAGTCAGTTGCCTGTAAAAATGCCTGCTTTTATCATGAACAATAAAATAAGTGGAATCCATAATTGATAACCATCCATCACTGCCTGCCAGTACAACTTTCTTAATTTTTGAGATGTAATATCTCTTTACCATTTTATCACTGGAAGAATATGATCTTAGATTGTAAGTAGGAAATTCCCAAAAGGCATATTCAAAATGTCCTTTTATTTTTTTTCCATTATTTAATACAATATCGCCGATATGCTTTTGATAATATTGGTCACGAACATTCACAAATGGTTGGCCCACCAAATTTGAAGATGGGAAAAAAATTAGAAGAAGAATTATTACTTTTATCATCATGGATTAAATTTTGTTAGCAGATTAAAAGTTAAATCCTGCCGCAGCAGCAATTGATGTACCAACAGACATTCCGAATATACCCCAAAAGGAATGCACCTTACTGGCAATAGCCGTAATGCCACCTCCAATGTCAGCAATTACAAACCTCATCCAATTTCTTAATTTTTTTAGAAATAAAGGGTGCATAGAATAATTTCCTTGACCATTAATATAATTACCCCAATAAGCTCCACTATATCTACCAATTGAACAACTGGATAATAGCACCTCTTTTTCCCAAGAAGAAATTCGAGAGTCATTTTGTATTGTTACTTCAAGTGAAACCAAATTGTTTGCAAAGGAGTTATATCCATTTGTTGTAACCGTATCGGTATTTAAATATTGTTCCGCATATCCATAAATTTGTTGTACATAGTTATTTCCATAAGAACTTAGGAGCCCTTGTGAATACAATGTATTACCTAGGGAGTCTAATTCTTCTAATTGTGAAAAAGGAAGATATCCCATTTGAACTTCCTGGTTATAGTAGTTTTGGATTGAGTCAGCATTATACCCTAAACCTGACATATAGAAAATATCTTTTGCGAGTATAACGGAATCTAAATTATTACTTGAAGGGTCTATAGTAGGAAAAATATTACTCACGGCATTATTATGCTGACTTCCTGCATTATCATAGGGATTATTGGGATTATTAATTACAATTATTTTGCTTTGGGCATTTACTACACATGCCCCTGTAATAGAATCATTATGATATCCAGTAGGACAGTTTTGTACACACTTTCCAAGATAAAAATCCCAATGGTATCCTATACCGCAATATGGCACATCAGGAATTACCTTCTTAGTTGAATTAAGATTTTGAGTGGTTTGGGGATTGTTTAAATTCGACTTTGTACATGAAATAATTAATGTGCTGCTCAAAAAAATAATAAATAAAGCAAATAGAAAATTTTTCATAAAATAAATTTTAAGTTTATAAAAGAATGTTTCCAGTGGACAAATTTCAATATAAGTATTTTAAAAAGAAAATATTTCCGGTTATAATTTATTACTTTAGATGAATAATTTATAACCGATGAAAAATAATAACATCAGACACATCAGAGAATTTAAAGGATATTCCCAGAAGTATATTGCCAAACGTTTAGGGAAAAGCCAGCCTTTAATTAGCAAGATTGAAAATGGTAATACTCATCTTTCCGATGATGAAATTGAACAACTATGTAAAATTTTGGAAGTAGCAAAAGAAGAAATATTTGATGAAGAAACTGGAGGAGCAAAATCTTTAAAAAATATGATTACCCATTTGCTCGATCAATTTGCAGAAAATAAGAAATTACTTCATGATGTAGAAGTAAACCAGAAAAAACTGCAACAGCAATTAAAACTGTTACTTTCAAAACTACTAAAAGAAACTGCGTAAGATGCACGCCTTATTACAAAGTAAATATTTTCGCTACCCGAAACTCTTTATAATTTATTATGCATTTTTACGTATTATCTTTGACAAATGCCAAAGGTGAATTATAATGATAGTATAAATTTTTTAAAAAAACTTACCGTTAGAAGGGTTTGGAATGCTTCCAAAGTTTTATCCAGTTATTATATTACACGTTTATTAAAAAAACATGTGCAATGGGGTTTGCCCATTTCTATTTCTTTTGAACCTACTACTTCCTGCAATCTCAAATGCCCTGAATGTCCGAGCGGATTAAGGGAATTTACACGCCCACGCGGAATGCTTAAAAAGGATTTTTTTACTCAAACTATTGATGATATTTATAAAGATGTTCTTTATCTTATCCTTTACTTCCAGGGAGAACCCTACCTTAATAAAAACTTTTTGGAAATGGTTTCATATGCATCATCCAAAGGGTTATATACTGCAACTTCTACCAACGGGCATTTTCTGACAGATGAAATAGCGAAGAAGACCGTAGAAAGCGGCCTGGACAGATTGATCATATCTCTTGATGGTACTACTCAGGAAGTTTATGAACAATATCGTCGTGAAGGAAATATTGAAAAGGTAATTGAAGGCGCAAGAAATATTATGAAATGGAAAAAAGAATTGAAAAGTAAAACGCCATTTGTGTTCTTTCAATTTTTGGTGGTACGCCCCAATGAACACCAGATAGAAGACGTAAAAAAATTAGGTAAAGAAGTAGGTGTTGATGAAGTGCGTTTTAAAACCGCGCAGATTTATGATTATAAAAATGACCCCAACCATTTAATTCCTAAAAATGAAAAATTCAGCCGCTATAAAAAAGATAAAGCCGGGAAACAGGTTGCGAAAAATAATTTACAAAATCATTGCTGGAAACTATGGCAGGCCAATGTGATTACGTGGGACGGAATGGTGGTTCCCTGTTGTTTTGATAAAGATGCCACGCATCGGCTGGGTGATTTAAAAAAACAATCTTTTAAGGAAATTTGGAAGAACGAAAAATACAGAAAATTCAGAAAAGATATTACTACAAGCCGAAAGAATATTGACATCTGCGCCAATTGCAGCGAAGGACTTTCCGTGTGGAAGCATTAATAACAGGTTTGAAATCTTATCCCTGAGTTCTCTTGTTAAGGAAACTATGCTACTTTAAGCATGCTCAATTTGCTTACTTTAAATTTGTGCCGGGCATATTCGTTTGTGAGAGTAAAGGTTTTTACCTTTTGAGAAGGAAGTTCATACATAGCATCTGTCAATATACTTTCGCAAATACTTCTTAATCCCCGCGCGCCTAATTTATATTCCATAGCTTTTTCAACCATAAAATCATAAACATCATTTTCAATAACAAGATCAATTCCTTCAATTTCAAATAATTTTTTGTATTGTTTTATTAATGAATTTTTAGGCTCAGTAAGGATATTTCTTAAAGTAATGGCATCAAGAGGATTGAGGTAAGTAACTACGGGAAGACGTCCTAATAATTCCGGTATTAACCCAAAAGTTTTCAGATCCTGTGCGTTTACAAATTGCAAAAGATTCTTGCGTTGATAATCCTGAAGGTCTTTATTTACATTGAAACCAATGGCATTTGTATTTATTCTGCGGCCAATAATTCTATCAACACCATCGAATGCACCGCCACAAATAAATAAAATATTACTAGTGTTCACCTTGATTAATTTTTGTTCAGGGTGCTTACGTCCTCCTTGTGGTGGTACCAATACTTCGGTGCCTTCCAGAAGCTTCAATAAGCCTTGTTGAACTCCTTCGCCGCTTACATCTCTTGTAATACTTGGGTTATCGCTTTTACGGGCTATCTTATCTATTTCATCAATATATACAATTCCTTTTTGGGCAGCATTTACATCAAAATTACAAACCTGCAAAAGCCGGCTTAAAATGCTTTCCACATCCTCGCCCACATAGCCCGCCTCTGTAAACACAGTTGCATCTACAATAGCAAAGGGTACATTTAAAATACGGGCAATCGTTTTGGCCAACAATGTTTTGCCGGTACCCGTTTCGCCCACCATAACGATATTGCTTTTCTCAATTTCAACATCATTGTCTATTTTTTGATTCAGGCGTTTGTAATGATTATAAACGGCAACAGCTAAGATTTTTTTGGCATCATCCTGTCCGATTACATATTCATCTAAATATTTTTTCAGGTCAACAGGTTTTTTTACCGAAAGTTTATAATTGGAATGGGATGAACTATTGTCCAGCGAAGGAAGGATTTCCTGTGCTATAATTTCCTGCGCATGTTCTATGCAGTTTTCGCAGATATGCCCTTCCTGCCCGGCTATAAGAATTTTTACTTCATCGCGGTTTCTACCGCAAAACGAACAATGTAAGGTTTGTTGTTTAGCCATTTGTTACAGATAAATATTTCTTCTAAATTATAGCCAATTTTCTTAAAATAAAAGCTATTTATGATAAAGACAACAAAAAAGGTAAAAACGATGCTTTAAAGTTTTTTAAGAACTCCGTCTATAATGCCATATTTCTTGCTTTCTTCGGCATCCATCCAATAATCGCGATCAAAATCCTCCATTACTTTTTCATAATCCTGCCCGCAATTTTCGGCGAGTATTTTTGCACCCAGTTCTTTTGCTTTTAATATTTGGATTGCAATAATTTCAAGGTCGGCGCTCGTTCCCTGTCCACCACCACTTGGTTGATGTATCATTACTTCACCATGAGGAAAGATAAGACGTTTCCCTTTGGCTCCCCCGCTCAATAAAATGCTTCCCATACTGGCAGCCATTCCCATACAAACTGTACTCACCGGAGAGGAGATCATTTTCATGGTATCATAAATGACCATGCCACTGGTGATAGAGCCACCGGGGCTGTTGATATAGAAGGTAATTTCTTTTCCAGGATCGGTAGCTTCGAGATACAAAAGCCTGTTGGTAATATCTTTGGCACTCTTATCATTTACCTCTCCCCAGAGAAATATTTTGCGCTGTTCAATAAATTTTTTATCAAATATCATTCCGCCCATAATCTTCTCCATTGGGTTTTCAGGAACTGGCACTTCAGGTTCATCTTCCTGGTCAAAACGTGTTGCATTATTTTTATAAAAATTCATAATTATTTATTTTGAAAGTCTATTTTTTTTGTTTTCTTGTATTTGTGATCAATACTTCATCTACCAAACCATAATCTTTAGCTTCCATTGCGTTCATCCAAAAATCACGGCTGCTGTCTTTAGTCACTTTTTCAATAGTTTGTCCTGTATGATTACTCAGGATCTCATATAGTTCCTGCTTTAATTTTCGCACCTCATTTACCGTGATCGCTACATCCGATGCCTGGCCTGCTGCGCCTGCACTCGGCTGATGTACCATAATCCTGGAATGTTGTAAAGCGCTTCTTTTGCCCGGTGCGCCGGCTGCCATTAATACGGCTGCCATACTTGCGGCTATACCTGTACAAATGGTAGCGATATCCGGATTTACAAACTGCATAGTATCGTATAGTCCCAATCCTGCATAAACGCCTCCTCCGGGAGAATTAATATAAAGTTGCACATCTCTTGTCCTGTCTGTACTTTCTAAAAAAAGTAATTGTGCGATAATGATATTGGCAACTTCATCATTGACAGGATATCCCAAAAAGATAATCCTGTCCATCATCAAACGGCTGTAAACGTCCATGACGGCTACATTCATCGGTCTCTCCTCGATGATGTTGGGAGTAAGATTAGTAACATTATGCTTTATATAACTATCCAGGGTATTGCTGCTGATACCTCTGTGCTTTACAGCGTATTTTTCAAATTCATTTCCGATATTCATAAATTAAATTTAGTGTAAAACAATTTACGGCGGTGAAGTTCCAAATATTATGCTAACAAAAAAAATAAGACAAAAGGACAGGCGAGGAAATGTATGATGTTGGATGTATGATGTACGATGTTGGTTTCCCATTAAACTTTCTAAACCAGTAAAAGAACAAACATGCAAGATTCTTGTTTTCTCTAAACTATCTAAACTCTCAACCACCAACTTAATGATGGTGGTGATGCTGCATTGCTAAAAATTCCTCCGAAGTAGTTTCTTTTTCTTTCGGAGTTACCTGTGATTCTAACCAGTTAAATAATTTCTCAGTTATTAATCTTCTGTAAGAACCGTCAACCTGTTTTTCGTCTTTCAACATTCTGTCAACATAGCTTTCAATCCACTGAGTATCATCGCCCAGTTTCATCTGTCCGAAATAGCGCATGATTTCTTCTTTCATGCTGTTTCTTAGTTCCTCATCGGTTACATCGAGGTTGTTTTCCTTAATTATTTTATCGCTGATAAGTGTCCATTTTAATTGATTGGCAAATTGAGGATATTCCGATTCTACTTCTTCTTTTGTTTTTTGTTTTTCGCCGCCAATCTCTATCCAGCGTTTTAAAAATGCATCAGGAAATTGTAACGGAGTATCTATTAAAGTATGGTAAAGCTGGTCCTGCACCTGGTTGTGGCCGGCAGCATCCCATTGTTTCTGAATTTCTTCTTCCAATGCTTTGCGAAAATCTTCTTCTGTTTTTAAATCTTTGCCCGGGAAAACCTGGTTAAAGAATTCTTCATTCAATTCTTTTTTCTCTACCAAACCAATTTTGGTAACAGACATTTTAAAATATTTTTCTATAGAAGAAGCATCTTCTTTATCTAATCCTAAATCGGATAAAATTAACTCTCTTCTTTTTTCAGGAAAGGCTTCCTTTAATTGCAAAACAATTGAATCGCCCACTTTTTTATCCTGTAATTTTTGCTGATAATCGTCTGAAAAATAATTTAATAAAATGGAATTGTCTTTTGAAATATATTCGGGAACAACATTTCCTTCAGCATCGGATTCATCAAACAAAACATTCAATATATTTTCAGGTGAAGAAATTGTTTCTACATCTTTCAAATCGCCGTTTTTGGTAACGAGTTTTTCTACTTCTTCATTCACCATTTCCGGGGTAGTCTTTACTTTGTAAAAAACCGGTTTGGCTGTGGCAAGAGCGTCTAAACCAACTGCAGGCTTCAATCCTATTTCAAAAGGAAAATCATATTCGTCAGGCTTGTTCATGTCCAGTTTGCGCAAATCATTTTCCATAGGCAAAGGCTGCGCAAAAATTTCAGGTTTTTCTTTTACCAAATACGCCTGCAATTCTTTTTCTACAGATTTAATTACTTCATCATAAAAAATGGAAGCGCCGTACATTTTTTTAACCATGCCGGCTGGCACCATTCCTTTTCTGAAACCGGGAATATTGGCTTTTTTGCTATAGTCTTTTATTGCTTTTTCAAATGAAGGGAGATAATCTTCTTTAGAAACTTTGACTGTCAATTTATCGTGGAGGTTACCCAGATTTTCTTTAATTACACTTGCCATTAATTAAATTTTAATAACCGTTTTAGTACGGTTTCTTATTTTCTTTTTTAGAAAATTGTTGAAGAAAGTGCGCATGGAGGGACTCGAACCCCCATACCTTGCGGCATCAGATCCTAAGTCTGACGTGTCTACCAATTTCACCACATGCGCTTTTGGGGCGGCAAAAGTAATGGATTTTTTGATAAAATGAATAGGGGAAAATTAAAGGATGAAATAATTTATTTTATCCGTGGCGCAAGCATTGTAGAATTGCCTTTGTGTGTTGGCCAATGCGCCAGAATTTAAAATAATTTTTACTATTACAGTAAACTAACAAATATTGAAGATTCTATTCTTATTTCTTTTTTCGGTCTTTAGCATTTCTCTTGTGCGATTTTTACTAAAAAAGTTAAAAAATCATTCTTCTTTTAAATACGTTTAACCCTTAACTTTACGAAAATGAAAACAGAAACAGAATTAATTGTTGAAACAGAAAATTTCTTTATGCTATATTGGAAAGATACATTTGGTCAAACACCACATTGGAGCAAACGTTGGGATTTTAAAAATTCAATTCTAAATCATGAAAAAAAAGGTTGTTATGCGCTAATTAATAAAGAAAACGAAATTATTTACATTGGAGTTGCAATAGGGAAAAACTTTGGAAAGTATAAACAAATTAAAGGAAATTACGGTGGAGGTTTAGGGGCAAGGTTAAAAGCATATTGGCAAGTAGACAAAAGGCCTGAAAAAGAGAATAAATACACACCTTCTTCGAAATGGGAAGAAAAAGGAATGAAAGATATCAGGACAATTGGTTTTGAGGACGAACATTATTGTTTAGCAGCCGCTTTAGAAATATTTTTAATAGACAAATTAAAACCTATTAGAAACTCAAAACATGCGATCAAAAACATTGACGCGTGAGAAAAGAAACAAACGAATGCCTAACATAGGATAGGGACAAACCATTTCGTCTATGCTAGAGAGCAAAGGGATCTCAAAGGTTTGGCTTTGATATTACCTAAAAAAAATTGTAAAAATGAAACAAAAATGTGGAGACCAGAACCCACTTAAATTAAATAAGCACAACAATAATAAAACAAAATAAAATGGCAACATCAGTTAAAGCTTCTTTCAACCATTCGGCAGATAAAACATTCAAGACTTGCTTAACTTCTATTGCTACTTTAGGTTATAGCGTTTCTAATAGCCAAAAAGATAGTGGAATTATTGCGTTTGAAACAGGACGTTCATTGTTCACATGGAAAGGTCAAAAATTAACATGTACAATTATTGAAATAAGTGATTATAAAACCGACGTGATTATAAGTGGTGTAATGGCTGGATTTCAAATAACTGATTGGGGAGAAGCTCAAAAAATCGCAAATAAGGTTTTAAAACACGTTCATGCCACTCTAAACTAAAAATATGGCATTAGTAGTCTGTCCAGATTGCGGTACATCAGTATCAGACATGGCTGAAAAATGCCCTAAATGTTCTTATCCAATTAAACCTTTAGCAAAAACTAAATTGGATATCGAAGTTTTAAAAAAGAGTAGTTCTATGATTTGGTCAGGATATGCTATGGCAATTTTATCTTTATTCGTTTTTCCGCTTCTTTTTATGGGCTTCGGAATTGTTTTCGGTGTTACAAACATTACAAAAAATGAAGTTGGACACGGCATAGCACAAATTATTCTTTCTTTATTTTTTGGAATATTAGGCAGATTTTTATGTCTCTTTATTTTTATTCCGGGCTGACCTACTTTTATCGGCAATAGTAAGTAGTTATCTTCATCTTCGTTGGCGCATTCTATGATAAAAAATCATTTATTTTAAATTGCGTTTATCCTTTCCTGTTATATAGCAAAATCCAGCATTGTTTAACCGTTTTTTTATTTTTCGAGTTATATCATTATCAGGGCATTTAAACATTCGCAGATGGAAAAACCATATCTTCAGTTATACATTTTAATTATGCTATACAGGTGATTTTTTTAACTTTAACAAAACGCAATAATGAAGTATCCAAAATATCAATACCGTTCGGAAGAGTTATTGCTGTTTTATGAATTTACCAGCGAAGGTCCGAAAGGGTTAATCAAAAAAATTGTAGAATATACCGAAACAAGCACTAAAAATGTTTACAATTTGGGGTTTGGTGACTATGACGAAGCATCAAAAGGCATTAATGACCTTTCAGTAACTAACAATGGTGACAGCTTGAAAGTATTGGCAACAGTAGCATCAACCGTTTACGCGTTTACAGAAAAATATCCCAAAGCCTGGGTTTTAGCAACTGGAAGCACTTCAGTAAGAACAAGGTTATACCGAATGGGGATTACGAACAATTTAGTAGAAATTTCAGAAGACTTTATTGTTTTTGGCTATAACAGTGAGGGAATTTGGGAAGAATTTATTGTTGGCGAGGACTATGAAGCATTTTTATTGACAAAAAAAGATAATAAATTTGCATTATGACAATAGAACAACTAAATAAATCGAAAGTTCCAATTATTGTCTTTGACAAAAAATTAGAACAATTCCGGGGGAAAGTATTATTTCCTAAAAAGCTTGAAAAAGCCAACAAAATTTTGGCTAAAACAGGACTGCCAAAATTAAAGAAATAGATATCCCTTTGTTGATGTCTTGCTTTGCCGTTTCCAAGTATAAAATTATTGCGGGATAATAGATTTGAAGCAAAAAGTATCCAGGAAGAATTCCCGGAAATATCAGGTGAGGTTGTTATGAACATCACCTATATCGGTCAAAAAAAATCTAATTTACATCAAACAAGAAATTTATGAATAACCAAACCATAACAATTGATTTTCCGGGCGACATACTTTTAGCTTTGAACGAATCAGAAGGCGATTTAAAAAAACGAATCAAATTAGCCTTGGCCATTCAATTATATGTTCTCCAAAAATTAACTATTGGGAAGGCTGCTCAACTTTCAGGATGTTCACGCTTAGAATTTGAAACTGAACTTTCTAAAAATAAAATTTCAATTTCGAATTTGACAGAAGATGATATTCTGAATGATATTGAAAAATTGAAATAAGATTCAACATTTACTGTATTGGAACTTTAGGTTTGCTTTCAACTGCAAAAACGAAAGGCCTTATAAATGAGTTGCGGCCTTCCTTTATTATGTTGTTAAAAAACAATAGGTATTATTCTATAAAATTGTTGAATGTTTTATTGGAAAAGCATAATGAGCAGAAAATAATCTAACTTTTATTTCCATTCAAAATTGGGTAATCGCATTCATTTTCGAAAATCGGATCAATATTTCAAATCCAATAAAGCAGTTATCCGTTTACTGAAATAAATTTTACATTTTTAATTTTTATTTTTCAATTTAATTCTTATGTAAATTCGTAGTTAATGGAAAACACGCTTGACATCCCAAAATATACAATGAACGAAGAAGAAGAAAAAAAAGAGATTCTTCGTAAATACCGTGCGTTACTCAGAGCTTTAAAACCGAAATTAAAACCAGGAAGCAAAGAGCAGGTACGGGTTGCCTTTGAAATAGCCGCAGAAGCGCATAAAACTACACGACGCAAAAGTGGGGAGCCATATATTTTGCATCCTTTGGCTGTCGCCATGATTTGTGTGGAAGAAATAGGGCTTGGCGTGCGTAGTACCATATGCGCTTTACTACATGATACCGTAGAAGATACGGATATCACGCTTGAAATGGTAGAGCGGGAATTTGGGGCTGAGATTGCAAAGATTGTGGATGGCCTTACAAAAATTTCCAATGTACTTGATGCTAATTCATCGCAGCAGGCCGAAAATTTTAAAAAGATCTTACTTACGCTCACAGACGATCCGCGGGTAATATTGATAAAACTTGCCGACCGCCTTCACAACATGCGCACACTTGATAGCATGAAGCGCGAAAAGCAATTAAAGATCGCTTCAGAAACGGTTTATGTGTATGCGCCACTTGCACATCGTATGGGACTTTACAATATAAAAACTGAACTGGAAGACTTGTCCATGAAATATATGGAGCCGGATAGTTATCGTTATATCGCAGATAAACTGGCCGATACAAAGAGGGAGCGCACGAGGTACATCAATGATTTCATCAGGCCTGTAAAAGAAAAACTAACGCAGGAGAAATTTGATTTTGAAATTTACGGTCGCCCAAAAAGTATTCATTCCATCTGGACTAAAATGAAAAAGAAGGGAGTTTCATTTGATGAAGTGTACGATCTTTTTGCTATCAGAATTATTTTGAATTCGCCGCCAGAGCATGAAAAAGAAGATTGCTGGAAAGTGTATAGCCTTGTTACAGATGAATACAATCCTTCACCGGAGCGGCTTCGCGATTGGCTGAGCAATCCGAAAAGTAACGGTTATGAAGCTTTGCATACCACGGTAATGGGGCCGCATGGAAAGTGGGTAGAAGTGCAGATACGTACCAAACGCATGAATGATATTGCTGAAAAAGGATTGGCTGCACATTGGAAATATAAAGAAGGCACAACAGAGGAAAACCGCTTTGATAAATGGTTTCAGCAAATACGCGATATGCTCGCCAACCAGGATACCAACTCCATAGATTTTCTGCAGGATTTTAAACTATCCTTTTTAGCCGAAGAAATTTATGTGTATTCTCCGAAAGGTGATATAAAAATGTTGCCGAGCGGCGCATCGGCTCTTGACTTTGCTTTTGCCGTGCATACAGCAATTGGAGAAAAATGTATCGGGGCAAAAGTGAATCATAAACTCGTTCCGATTGGCCACAAACTGCGCAGCGGCGACCAGATAGAAATTATTACTTCTACCAAACAAAAACCGAAAATCGAATGGCTGAAAATGGTAGTAACTACCAAAGCAAAATCCAAAATAAAAGATTCGTTAAAAGAAGAAAAAAGAACGATTGCTGAAGAAGGGAAAAATATTTTGCTTCGCAAATTAGATGGAATGGGAGTTCCTATGAATCAATCGAACCAGGAAGAAATTGCCGCATTTTATAAAGAAAATTCTACGCTGGATTTGCTTTATGATATTGCTATAAAAAAAATAGACCTCAAAGAATTAAAAGAATTTCATGTATTAGGCGATAAAATTTTTCAACCAAAAATTGTAAAACCTCATATAGATGAAAAACCAGAAACAGCATCTAAAAAAGACAATAAAAAAGATAATGAACTAATCATCTTTGGTGAAAGCAGCGATAAGATTATGTATTCACTGGCGAATTGCTGTAAGCCCATACCCGGCGATGATGTTTTCGGATTTGTAACGCAGGGAGAAGGATTAAAAATTCATAGAACGAATTGTCCAAATGCAGCGCGCCTTTTAGCCAATTACGGACATAGAGTAGTAAAAACCAAATGGGTAAAGAATAAAGAAATTTCTTTTCTTACCGGCATTAAAATTATCGGGCTTGATGATGTAGGCGTTATCAACAAAATCACTAACCTTATAAGCGGCACTTTAAAAATAAATATCAATGCGCTCACCATTGAAGCCAAGGAAGGATTGTTTGAAGGAAATGTAAAAGTATATGTGCATGATAAAGATGAATTGGACGAACTGGTAACTAATTTAAAAGAGTTGCCGGGTATAGAAAGTGTCGAAAGATTTGATGCTGAATAGTTGAAAGAGTGAGTCGTGAGTTGCGAATGCCTGCCCGAATGTTAACCGACGGCGTGAGTTGTGAATATAAGAGACAGCAAACGAACAAATATCCCGGTTTTAATATTCAATATTCAATGAACTCTATACAGTAAACGAACTAATAATTGAAATTTCCATTTTCATTTATTGAGAAAAAATATTCTAATTAAATAAAATTATTTTTTCTCCATTACCAATTCAATCAAAACACCATTCGTATTTTTTGGATGAAGGAAACAAACCATTTTATTATCTGCTCCGGCTTTAGGGTTTTCATTGATCAATGAAAATCCTTCTTTTACCAGTCGTTTCATTTCTTTTTCAATGTCATCTACTTCAAAAGCAATATGGTGCATGCCTTCGCCTTTTTTTTCTATGAATTTATTTATTACACCTGAAGGAGAAAGAGATTCTAATAACTCGATCTTACTTCCGCCTGTTTTAAAAAATGCCGTATTTGTTTGTTCACTGTGTACCTCTTCTGTTTTATAACAATGTGTATTTAATAACTTTTCAAAAAGTGGAATGGAGACTGATAATTGTTTCACCGCAATCCCGATGTGATCTATTTTTTTCATAAAATGAATTTAGACAAATTTAATTGAAATGGTGAACGGAGAGTGGTGAGGGTTAGCAAAGGCTCTCAGCCATTTAATATAGAGGCAACTGAGCCATCTACTTTGTACTAAATTTGTACTAAAAAATAAATGCTTCACTTCCCGATATACTTAGATAATAATGCTACTACGCCGATGGATCCGCGCGTATTGGAAAGTATGATGCCATTTTTTACCAAACATTTTGGAAATGCAGCCAGCCATAGCCACGCATTAGGATGGGAGGCAGAAGAAGCAGTAGAATATGCGCGTGAGCAGGTAGCACATTTGATCAATGCAGAACCAAAGGAAATTATTTTTACTTCCGGCGCTACAGAATCGGATAACCTTGCTTTGAAAGGTATTTTTGAAACGTATGCGACAAAAGGAAATCATATAATTACTCTAAAAACGGAGCATAAAGCAGTATTGGATACTTGTAAACATCTTGAAAATCTGGGTGCAGATGTTACCTGGCTTGATGTAAAAAAAGATGGATTAATTGATCAAAAAGAATTGGAAAATGCTATAAAGCCAAATACGATTGTAATTGCTGTAATGTATGCCAATAACGAGATTGGTGTCATCCAGCCAATAAAAGCAATAAGTGCAATTGCAAAAAAACATGGGATATTATTTTTTACAGATGCCACCCAGGCGGTAGGAAAAATTCCTGTAGATGTGATAAAAGATGGTATTGATGTAATGTCGTTTTCTGGGCATAAAATATACGGCCCAAAGGGCGTAGGCGCATTGTATGTAAGACGCAAAAACCCCAGAGTAAGAATTACAGCCCAGATAGATGGCGGTGGCCACGAAAGAGGAATGCGCAGCGGCACATTGAATGTTCCGGGTATTGTGGGTTTTGGAAAAGCGTGTGAATTGTGCCGGATTGAAATGCAAAAAGATGGAGAAAGATTGATCCATCTTCGTGATAAATTAGAAAGGGAATTATTAAAAATAAAAGATGTTTTTATAAACGGAAATACAAAACAACGCCTGCCCAATGTAAGCAACATGAGTTTTAAAAATATGAATAGCGCAGATATGATGGGCAAACTGAGTAAAAGTATCGCTTTAAGTTCTGGTTCAGCATGCACCTCTGCCACACTTAGTCCTTCGTTTGTTTTAAAAGAATTGGGATTAAGCGATGAAATGGCTTTATCCTCATTACGCTTTGGATTAGGAAGGTTTACTACAGAGGAAGAAATAGATTATACAATTGATCAGATAGCTAATTTGCTAAATAAATAATGTACTACTTCAGTGAACAAACTTATAATTCAAATTCTTATTTTTAAATAGATTGGTAAATGAGAAAATTAAAACCAAAAATTTTCGTTTGTTAAATATCTGTCTGAATCAAAGGAAGATTGAATCAAATGCTAAAATCTTATCCTATTTTTGCATTAGTATTTCAACAAATTAATTTATGATTTACGTAAGCGAAAAAGCAAAAACACGGGTTATAAAATTAATGGAAGAAAAACAATTTTCTCCACAGGATTATTTTTTAAGAGTAAGTGTAGAAAGTGGTGGCTGCTCCGGACTTACCTACAAAATGGATTTCGATAAAGATAAAAAACCTATGGACCAGGAGTTTGAAGACAATGGAATAAAAGTAGTTACCGATCTAAAAAGTTTTTTATACCTGGTGAATACCACTCTTGAATTCAGCGATGGACTAAATGGTAAAGGCTTTTATTTTAATAATCCAAATGCAAGCCGCAGTTGCGCTTGTGGCGAAAGCTTCAGCGTGTAATTTTTTTCATAAAAATAGATATAAAGGTTGGCTCTAAATTGAGCCAGCCTTTTTTTATACCCGCACAAATACCGGGATGCCAATTTGATCCTATCTTCTCACAGAAAATATTACGGCCTTTAACGATTTATAAAAAATGGATTGTTATAGTATAAATATTGATCGAGATCGCAGTTCACTTTTGATTTGTTTCATCGTCTAATTGTTGTTTGAAAAACTTAAAAAACATTTTATGAAAAAGATAATAATTATAATGATCTCCCTGACATTGTCAATGGGAGCACTTGCACAACGCAAAGGCTTTTATGCACCACGCACCCGTATTATTGTTGCTCCATTTAATTATAGTGTTGGCTTAGGCTTCGGGTATCCTTATTTTGGGTATCCCATCTTTGGATATCCTTATGGATATGGATTTTTCCCTTACAACTATATGCCAATGTCATCTTATAGTTTGAACAGGCAAATAGCATACATCAGAAATGAATACAGCTATAAAATTAAAGCTGCCAGGAAGGATAAAAGCGTTTCAAAGGTTCAAAGAAAACAAAATATACTGGCGTTAAAATCAGAAAGGGAAAAGGATATTTCCAATGCAGAACAAAACTATCGTCAAAGGAGGATGAATTATAGACAGGGATTGAATAATAATTCTAATCCGGGTATAAACAATAACCAGAATCAGGGTAACAATAACCAGAACCAGGGTAATAATAACCAAAATCCCGATAATAATAATAACCAGAATCCGGCGCCAAATGGCGGCCAGAATTCTTAAAAACTCTCTGTGCATGAAAGGGACCCAGGTAGTAATTCAGGGATGTTAAAAATTTAAATATTGCAGGGTCGGGAGTAAAAGGAAGTTTTACTTTTTGATAAAACTATATAACGAATTTAGCCATAACCGTTAGATAGTTTTTTTTAAATTATAAGTTGCCGGCAAAAGAAATTTTGGAATAATAAAAACCAGGAATTGTTAACGTATACGATTGGTAATACCAATTCTTTGAATTTTTCAGAAGTAATCTCCTTTGAAAATTCATGATTGAATAGAATCAAAAAATGCATTCTTGCAAGAAGTTATGACCTCCTGGTTTTCAGTTTGGAAACAAATATCCTTAATTCCTATTTTCCCGCTGGTAAATAAGACCAACTGAAAAAATTAAAAAAAATAATCCAGAATTCAAACCATCTAAATCTCGCCGCGGCCGTGGCAATTCTTATATTTCTTTCCGCTTCCACATGGGCAAGGATCGTTTCGTCCCACTTTGGGTCCTACCCTTACTGGTTCCTGCTTTACATTTTCTGAAGGATCATTATAGTCGTTTTCCTGTGAAACATATTCAGGGCTGCCACCAGCACCAGCAAATTCTTCTTTGCGCTGGCGCATTTTACTCATATCTGTCCTTCTTCTTCTTTCCTCAGTTATTCTGGTGTCCTGGTTTTGCTCAACCGGAATACTGCAATGGGCAAGGAAGCTTACAATATCTTTATTTACCTGGTCATCCATTTGTTTAAATGCGCCGAAGGCTTCAATTTTATAAATTACCAATGGATCTTTT
The DNA here is from genome assembly GCA_036509335.1 of Hanamia sp. Lineage (GTDB taxonomy): Bacteria > Bacteroidota > Bacteroidia > Chitinophagales > Chitinophagaceae > Ginsengibacter. The sequence continues at coordinate 42,532 of DATCFT010000040.1, read as the reverse complement.
TGTTCATAGCCGGCTGTTTGTACACTCTGTCTTAAATCATCCATCGCCCGCAAATGTTCTTTCCATGCATCGTCAATCAAAGCAAGGGTAATATTACGTTCTAAGGCGTTGGTAAGTTCAGCGCCATTGGTTTCTATTGTTTTATCAAGGTTTGCAATTGCCTGCATTGCTTTTTTACCATCAGTAAAAGGAACTGCCACGTTCATTATGTGAGCGCCCTGTTCTTTTCGGATATTTTTAATTACAGGAAGCGTTTGCTGATTCATTAATTCATTTTTGTGATTATAATGATCCTTTGCTTCATAATATAGTTTGTTGGCCAGAATGTTCAAATCTTCTTTTTCCAATTCCTGGGGCGTAATGGAAGTATCTATTCCAAAATTCATGATTATCGCAAGCTTAAACTCATCATGATTATTGATTTCTTTAAATGAATTGATGATGCCTTCCGCAACAGAATAAAACGCATTATCCAGATCGAGCGCGAGCCTTTCTCCAAACAAGGCGTGATTTCTTTTTCCATAAATCACGGTCCGTTGTTTATTCATTACATCATCATACTCCAGCAATCTTTTTCGAATACCAAAGTTGTTTTCTTCCACTTTCTTTTGCGCACGCTCAATACTTTTTGAGATCATTTTATGCTGAATTACCTCACCTTCTTTATATCCCATTCTATCCATTAATGAAGCGATTCTTTCGCTACCAAACATGCGCATCAAATCATCTTCGAGAGATACAAAGAATTTAGAAGAACCGGGGTCTCCTTGTCTTCCGGCACGTCCGCGCAACTGCCTGTCCACACGCCGGCTTTCATGTCTTTCTGTTCCCAATATGGCTAATCCACCAGCTTCCGTTACACCTGGCCCAAGTTTGATATCGGTACCACGTCCCGCCATGTTGGTAGCAATTGTAACTGCGCCGGCTAACCCTGCTTCGGCTACTACCTGGGCTTCTCTGGCATGTTGTTTTGCATTCAACACATTATGAGACATTCCCTTTTGTTTCATCATTCTACTGAGTAATTCACTTACCTCAACAGAAGTAGTTCCTACAAGAATTGGTCTTCCTTCTGCGCTCATTTTTTCTACTTCTTCTATAACCGCTTTATATTTTTCACGTTTGGTTTTGAAAACCAGATCTTGTTCATCTCCTCTGATTACCGGTACATTGGTAGGAATAGAAACCACATCCAATTTATAAATATCCCAGAATTCGGCAGCTTCTGTTTCCGCAGTACCGGTCATGCCTGCCAGTTTGTGGTACATTCTGAAATAATTCTGTAACGTAATGGTAGCGTAAGTTTGGGTGGCGCTTTCTATCTTCACATTTTCCTTGGCTTCAATGGCCTGGTGCAATCCATCAGAGTAGCGGCGCCCTTCCATAATACGCCCGGTTTGTTCATCTACAATCTTTACCTGGCCTTCAATTACCACATATTCTACATCATTTTCAAAAAGGGTATAAGCTTTTAATAGTTGCTGAACGGTATGAATCCTTTCCGCCTTTATTGAATAATCATTTAATAATGTTTCTTTTTGTTCTAATTTTTCTTCCGGTGTGGCGTTACCTTTTTCAATATCGGCCAGTTTTACGCCTATATCAGGCAGTATAAAGAATTCCGGATCTTCGCCTGATTTTGTAATAAGCGATATCCCTTTATCGGTAAGCTGCACCTGGTTGTTCTTTTCGTCAATAACAAAATAAAGTTCATCATCTACAATGTGCATATTTTTTTCCTGCTCACCCAGGTAATAGTTTTCTGATTTTTGAAGTTTTACCTTCATACCCGGTTCGCTCAAATATTTTATTAATGCATTATTTTTTGGCAAGCCGCGATGCGAGCGGTAAAGAGCAAGTCCCCCGTCTTTGGGATCATCGTTTCCTTCAGCAATTTTCTTTTTGGCTTCGATCAAAAATTGACTGGTAACTTTTTTTTGAGCTTCTACAATTTTTTCTATACGTGGTTTCAATTGATCAAATTCCTGTTGATCACCACGCGGAATAGGGCCGGAAATAATTAAAGGTGTTCTGGCATCATCTATCAATACGCTATCTACTTCATCCACCATGGCGAAATGATGTTTCCCTTGTACCATTTCTTCGGGAGTGTGTACCATATTATCACGCAGATAATCGAAACCAAATTCATTATTAGTTCCATAAATGATATCACTGCTGTATGCTTTTCTGCGCTCTTCACTATTAGGTTGATGTTTATCTATACAATCTACTGTGAGGCCAAGCCATTCAAACAAAGTTCCGTTCCATTCACTGTCGCGTCGTGCGAGGTAATCATTTACAGTTACGATGTGTACTCCATGTCCCGCAAGTGCATTCAGGTATGCAGGTAAGGTAGAAACCAATGTTTTTCCTTCCCCGGTGGCCATTTCGGCAATTTTACCCTGGTGCAAAACAATACCTCCAATCAATTGCACATCATAATGAACCATATTCCATGTAATCTCGGTGCCGCCTGCAGTCCATTTGTTTTTATAAATGACTTTATCACCTTCTCCTTCGGGAGTTCCCGGAACTATTCTGATATAATTTTTGGTAAGTGCAAAATTTTTATCCAGTTCTGTAGCGGTAGATTCCAGTTCTTCATTGTTTTTAAAACGGCTGGCTGTTTCCTTTACTACTGCAAAAGCCTCGGGTAAAATTTCAAGAAGGACTTCTTCCAGTTTTTTATCTCTGTCTTTGCGCATTTCGTCTATATGCCGGTATATGGCATCGCGACCTGCTATATCAGCAGAGTGAAGTTTGTCAGCTTCTGCTTTTTGTGTTTCAATCTGATTGTCTATTTCACTGAGATAGGTATTTATTCGTTCTTTAAAAATTACCGTTTTGTGGCGCAATTCATCGTTTGAAATAGATTGATATTGGTCATAAAATGAATTTATTTTTCCAACAAGCGGCCAGATAGCCTTTACGTCTTTTTCACTTTTATTGCCACCAAATATTATTGAGAGAAGCCCGGCCATATAAAGATTTTATTTAAAAAATATAAGATAATAACAATATTGTCAAATTTTGTGCGGAAAATTCTCGTAGCCAAAATGACAGGGTTGCAAAGTTACTAAATTGTGGCTTTTATTAAGATTACAACTGAATATATTTACCATTTTTCTAACCCTACAAATATGCCTGATTCATTTGCTATTACTTTATAAATTTTCAAAAAATATCCATCACCAATTGTATCTCTTCCATTATTGAGGTTGAAATGATAATTATGAACGGGGCAAATAATATTTTCCTTGCTATCAAGATATGCTATTGACAGATCACCACCTGCATGAGGACATTTGGAAGCGCAGGCCTTTAACCCAATCGATGTTCGGATAAGGCAAATTGATTTTTCACCAATGTTTATTTGAGCAATATTATTTTTTTCAAAAACAATTTCATGAATATTTTCGGCAATCTTTATCCATTGATATTTAGCATCCATAGTAATAAAATCAATAAAAAAATTCTGCTTTATACGGGTATTTTAATTGATATAAATTTCTTACCATATTGAGCACTACTTGCCTTAATTGAGTAATATTTGTTTTAGCAGTTGCCGAAATAAAAACACAATTTCCATGTGTATGTTGCTCCCATCTCTGTTTCAGTTCTTCCAATAATTGTTGCTTTACTGCCGGCTCCAGCCATTGGTCAAAAGTATTTTTTTCATACTGATCCATTTTATTAAATATAGTAATGACAGGCTTTTCAAAGCTTTTTAAATCCTGTAAAGTTTTATTTACTACCGCCAGTTGCTCTTCATATTTGGGATGAGAAATATCTACCACGTGCAATAAAATATCTGCTTCACGTACTTCATCAAGAGTACTTTTAAAACTTTCAATAAGATGGTGAGGAAGTTTTCGGATAAACCCGACTGTATCGCTCAAAAGGAATGGAGTATGTCCAATTACCACTTTGCGTGTAGTGGTATCTAATGTGGCAAACAATTTATTTTCTGCAAAAACATCACTCTTGCTCAGCAGGTTCATAATGGTAGATTTTCCTACATTAGTATAACCTACTAAGGCTACTCTTATAAATTCACCCCGTTCTTTTCGTTGAGTAAAAGATTGTTTGTCTATTTCGGATAATCGTTTACGCAGCAGGCTGATTTTATCTTTTACAATTCGCCGGTCGGTTTCTATTTCCGTTTCGCCGGGGCCGCGGCTTCCAATGCCACCACCCTGTCTTTCAAGGTGTTTCCACATTCCTTTCAGTCGTGGAAGTATATATTGATATTGTGCCAGTTCTACCTGCACTTTTGCCTGGGCGGTCTTGGCCCTTGATGCAAAAATATCGAGAATCAAATCGCTTCTGTCTATGACAGTTGCTTTTAATTCTTTTTCAATATTTGTGATTTGCGAGCCGGTAAGTTCATCATCAAAGATGATAAGCTCTACATTTTTTCTTTGGATAAAATTTTTAATTTCTTCTAATTTTCCTTTACCAACAAATGTGCGGCTGTCGGGATGATCCAATTTCTGGGTATATATATTAATGGTAACTGCGCCGGCTGTTTCTGCTAAGAATTTCAATTCTTCAAGATATTCATTTACAAGTTGCACTGTTTGTCCATTCTGAATGACACCTACCAAAACAGCATTTACCGTTTCATTGGGGTTAATTTTTTTTTCGATCAATAGAAAATCTTTAGATGACAAAAATAATTCATCCTGTTTTTTGAAATGGAAATTAAATTGCCATTCTCAAAAAAAAGTTGTGATAACAAAAAATGGAGGAAATTATAATCCGCTAACGGTGATACCTACCTGGTATAGTCTCATGTTAGGTCCGTAACCCGATTTTAAAACAGTATTAAGCTGGATGGATCCAAAGAGTGAAAATATGCCATATCCTACCCTTGCTGTTCCCATAATTTGAGTCCCGTCTATATAGCGACTACTTTTCTCTTTCTCTGTATAAGTATTTAAAGTTTGCCCATTTTTGTTCTCCAGGTTTTTACCTTTTGTATGGGCATTTATCAATGTTCCTATTTTTAGGCCTACTGCAGCTTTCAGGCTTTTATTAGGTTCATCCGGTTTGTCAGTATATCTAATCTCCAGTGGAATTTGAAGAAAGGTAGTAGACAATTTATATTTTTTAAAATAGTTGGAAGAATCCAAATGAGTAAATGGAAGTGTTGCTGAAGTTGCATTAAGGCCCACGTTCATTTTTTTGAAAACCATATTGCTCGAACTGATTCCCACACCAATGCCCAGGCTATATTTTGGAGAAGTTTTAAAAGGCTTGTTGTACATAAAATAAATATTAAAGCCTCTTGATAATCCCTTTTGGTGACTCCCTATACTATCAGGCATTGCAGCCCAATGGTCTGAGGAAAGCTGGATCATAAGATGATCCGCGGGCTTCTGTGTAAGCTTAATACTTTTGGTATTTGTAGCAGATGAATGCGTGGTATCCTGGGAAAAAGCCATTGAAAAAAACAAACAACTAATAGCTACAAAAACAATTTTCTTCATAAAGATAATTAAGTTGGCAAATGTATTTGTTACAGGGTTAAAGAAAGGTTAAATACAAGTGTAGTTTAGTAATGCTCAATAGTATTAAATTTGCATCCAATTATGATAGAATCAAATATAAACATCAATGTAAAACTTGATGCTGAAAAGGTGCCTCAACAAATAAAATGGAGTGCCTCTGAAAGTAGTGCTGACTCACCACAAATTGCGAAAGCTATGATTTTGGCATTTTGGGATGGGGTCGAAAAAACTGCATTGCGGATTGACCTTTGGACCAAAAATATGATGACAGATGAAATGGCTGATTTTTATTACCAGGTTTTTGTAACTATGGCCGATACTTTTCAAAGGGCTACAAGACAGGAAGATTTAGCCGGTGAAATTAAAAATTTTGCTACCAGTTTTCATAAAAAATTTGTAGAAACTGAAAAGAAGGAACAATAAATTTGAAGTCGTGATACTTTCGGGTTCCTTATTATTTAATCATTATTTATTATTTATATTATGTCTTTAGAACAAAATGTAATGGCCGCTTTAAAAACAGCTATGCTGGCCAAAGATGAAAAATCTTTACGCTCTTTGCGTGCTATCAAAGCTGCCATCATTGTAGCAAAAACCGCAGAAGGCGCAGGAGGTAATGTAAAGGAAGAAGGGGAGATTAAATTACTTCAAAAATTAGTAAAGCAAAGAAAAGATTCTTTGGAAATTTATGAAAAGCAAAATCGTGAGGACCTTGCTGAAAAAGAAAGAGAAGAAATAGAAGTAATTGAAAAATTTTTACCTGAACAACTTAGCGAAAAAGAATTAAAAGAAATAATCGAAAAAATTATCACCCAAACCGGCGCTTCGTCTTCAGCAGATATGGGTAAAGTAATGGGAATGGCAAATAAACAATTAGCGGGAAAAGCAGATGGAAAAACCATTTCAGGAATTGTGAAAGAATTATTGAATAAATAATTAGTTTATTGAGATCATGAAAGCTATCTGAAGGAATCTTGAGTCCCCTCCGAAAAGTCAATTTATAAGGGGAAAGAGAGTAAATATTTTTTTTGACAAATCATAATTGATTACAAAAACACAAGATACAAAAAGTGCTATTTTTATATATTTATCAATTCTGACTTTTCGAAGGGGACTCAATCTTTGTTATTTGTTGCTTAACTGGATGGTTATACCCATAGCTCCGGTTAGGTTTATTAATAATACAATGATGAAATAATTCAATAATCAATATTCAGGTAACCAAATGATAATAGATATTGCCTATATTATTACAATAATCGTTGCGATATTTAAGGGATTCAGTAAGGGATTGATCGTTGGCATTTTTTCATTTCTTGCTTTTATCATTGGGCTGGCAGCGGCTTTGAAGCTGTCAGTATTAGTTGCTCATTATTTTGGATCTCATTCAGGATTTTCTGTAAAGTGGTTACCTGTAATTTCATTTGCTTTAGTTTTTATTGTGGTTGTTATTTTGGTAAATATATGTGCACGTATTATTAAAAAAACAGTTAGTATTGCGATGCTTGGGTGGCTTGATAGAATTGGTGGTATTGTGTTTTATTTTATTATTTACACAATTATTTTCAGTGTTATATTATTTTTTGCAGAAAAAACGTTTCTTATAAAACCTGAAACTATTGCGAATTCTTCTGTGTACGGTTTTGTGAAGCCATGGGGGCCTAAAGTGATTGATAACCTTGGGAAAGTGATACCTGTATTTAAAGATTTATTTTCACAACTTCAAAGTTTTTTTGAAAATTTAGGACATAATTTAGCAGCATGAAGAATGCTAAATATATTATTTAGCGGATTTTTTGATTAGAAACATTTATTTTAGCAATAATTAAAGGCATTAAAAATTGCTGTATTACAAACGATGGAATATCAATTACTACAAGAAGGAAAATTCAGATTTATTGAAGAAGGAGAGGGAGAACCTCTGTTATTGCTGCATGGGCTATTTGGAGCACTAAGTAATTTTACTCATCTTATTGAATATTTCAGGAAGACAAATAAAGTAATTGTGCCCATGCTTCCTCTTTTTGATCTTGATCTTTTGCATACCACTGTAGGTGGATTACAAAAATTTGTGAAAAAATTTGTTGAGGCACGCGGTTATGATAATATAAATTTACTTGGAAATTCTTTGGGGGGCCATGTGGCTCTTGTGTATGTTTTAAAAAATCCTGAAAGAATAAAATCATTAATACTTACAGGCAGTTCAGGATTGTTTGAAAATGGAATGGGAGATAGTTATCCTAAACGGGGTGATAAGGAATATATTCGGAAAAAAACCCAACTTACCTTTTATGATCCCGCAATGGCTACCGATGAACTGGTAGATGAATGTTTTGAAATAACCAATAACCGGATAAAGGTTATCAAGATTATTTCATTAGCCAAATCTGCCATAAGAAATAATCTTGGAGACGAACTGAACCAGATAAAACAGCCAACATGCCTTATCTGGGGGAATAACGATACCATTACTCCGCCTTTTGTCGCAAGAGAATTTAATAAACTAATTCCCAACAGTGAGTTGCATTTTATTGATAAATGCGGTCATGCGCCAATGATGGAAGTTCCGGATGAATTTAATAAGATCCTTGGGGGTTTTCTTTCAAAATTAAAAGTGCGTGCTGCAACAATTAGCTGATTTTTATTGTCTTTCTTATAATAGCACATTTATTGAATTAAAAAATGAAAGAAAATGACAACATTGCAACTTGCTGATAATTTATATCCAACCTTACAATTACGGGATACGGTATCAAAAGCATTACAGTTAATGAATGATTCTAAAACTACTTACCTCCCTGTAATTTCCGAAGAAAGATTTTTGGGCCTCATCAGCGAATCAGACCTTATTGATGAAGAAAATAAAGAGATTGTTACGCTTGAAATATTTCAGGCAAGTTTTGTAATGGCTGCCGTGAATGCAAATAATCATTTTTTAAAAGCGGCCTCATTACATAGTTTATATAACACCAATGTGGTTCCTGTCATCAATGAAAACAACGAATTGCTGGGTACCATTTCATCGGGTGCGCTTATAACTGCATTAGGTAATTTTTGTGGATCTTCTGAATATGGGGCATTGATTGTTTTAGAAATAGAACGCTCACATTTTGCTATTTCAGAAATCAACAGCATAGTAGAAAGTGATGGAGCTACTATTCTTCATCTTAATGTATCACCTCATCCTGCACCAGAGTTATTGGAAATTACTTTGCAGTTAAATAAAAAAGAAATTGCAACAATCATTGCTACTTTTGAAAGATACGAATACAGGGTATCTTATTATTCCGGCGAAGAATTATTCGAAAATGAAGTGAGTACCAATTATCAAAATTTAATGAACTATCTGGATATTTGAATCAGCAAACAGCTTTCAGCTTTCAGCATTCCAGTAAAAGAATAAATTACAGAGATTTTTAATCAACCGGTTAAAATAAACCAATAAACCAATTAACATCCAGTAAAGCAACAAATAATCAGGAAATCCATTCAACTCTTACCATTCAACATTCACCAATTCGCCAAAAGGGTTTATTTTTACATGATTAGTATAATATTCCTTTGTTTTATATATTAAATTTTAAGCGAAACAATGATGCGAATTGCAATTTATAGCCGGGGATTAGAGTCGGAACAATCTGAGGGATTAAAAGTTTTGCTAACCGAATTTTCTCATTATAATATAGAACCTGTAATCTACCAGGATTTTTTTAACCAGTTTTATTCTTCTATTGATATTATAAATAAATATTCCTCTTTCAATTGTTCAGCAGATCTGGAAGATATTGACTTTATGATAAGCCTTGGAGGCGATGGCACTCTCCTCGATGCTATTACTTTTGTAGGAGATAAAGGAATTCCCATTTTAGGAGTCAATTATGGAAGACTTGGTTTTTTGGCGAGTATCGGCAAGGGTGAAATTCATTTAGCGATGGAAGCGTTGGTAAAACGAACTTTTAAGATAGATAAAAGATCACTTGTGCATCTTGATGCCAATATGCCATTGTTCAGCGGATCTTGCTATGCTCTTAATGAATTTACCATTCACAAAAAAGATACTTCGCCAATGATAAAAATACATACTTATCTCAATGGCGAATTTCTGAATACTTATTGGGCCGATGGACTTATAGTAGCTACTCCTACTGGATCCACAGGATATTCATTAAGTTGTAACGGTCCCATAGTTTTTCCTGATTCATCGAGTTTTGTTATTACACCGGTATCGCCACATAATCTGAATATAAGACCACTGGTAATTCCGGATGATTCTATTATTTCATTTGAAATAGAAGGTCGTACAGATGGATTTTTATGTACCCTCGATAGTAGAAGGGAAATTGCTTCCAAAGAAGTTTTACTTGCTATCCGCAAAGAAGTTTTTAACATCAACCTGGTAAGGCTAAATGAAAATAATTTTTTGCAAACGCTCAGAAATAAACTGTCCTGGGGGCTTGATAAAAGAAACTAAATATTTTTTTTGTTAAAAATATTCATCTTTTCTGTTCGTTCTTTTAACTTTCAGTTATTTTTACCTCTTGTTATGAAAAAAATCATTTTTCTGTTCCTCATTTTCTTATCCTTTAATATGAAGGGCTATTCTCAAATGGAAGAATATGTGCAGGAAGGTGAATTTGGAATTACGGGAGGGTTATCCCATTATTTTGGTGATCTTGATCCGCGAGGCGATCTTAACAGACCTAAAGTCGCTTTCGGCGCTTATTTCAGAAAGCAATTTGGGAATTATGTTGCAGTTAGACTTAGTGGTAATTATGCATTTTTGGCCTACAGTGATAAGTATAGTGACAACGCCTTTCAGCGGAGGCAAAACCTGAGTTTCAATACTAATATTTTTGAAATTGCACTGCAGGGCGATTTTAATTTTTTTAAATTTAATCCTACAGACCGGGCACATTGCTTTACGCCGTATGCCACTTTAGGTATCGGTTTTTTCAGTTACAACCCGTATGCTTTTTATCAGGATAAAAAAGTGTATTTACGCCCGCTACATACCGAAGGCGAAACATTTTATGAAGGAAGAAAAGAATATGGAACCATTGCAATGTGTTTCCCAATTGGCTTCGGAGTGAAATATGCTATTAATGATAATGTCAATCTTTCCTTTGAAGTAACGCAACGTTTTACAACGACTGATTATATAGATGATGTAAGCACCACATATATCGGGATTAATAACTTTCCTTCCACTGCCGGAGGTAAATCTATTGCCGGAATTATGCAAGACCGATCTTATGAAACCGGTACTCCAATTGGTATTGAAGGAAGGCAAAGAGGTTTCAGCAAGCAAAACGACCAATATGCTACTGCTGTATTTGGGATTTCATTTAATATTACCTCTTATCGTTGTCCTTCTGCGAAACAATAAAAATTTTATCTGAATCAGGTAAATCTATTTTCTTATTTTTGTTTTCGTCGGGCTGCCAGATGCAAGACTTCCTTTTTTCATTAAAATGAGTTTAAAAGATAAATTAATAGCCGAAAAACTTCCCGTGCATATTGCTATCATAATGGATGGTAATGGCCGATGGGCAAAAGAAAAAGGTCAGAACCGTCTTTATGGACATTACAATGGAGTTGAAAGCGTAAGAAATATAGTAGAAGGCTGCGCAGAATTAAAAATCGGGTATCTTACCCTATATGCTTTTAGTACAGAAAACTGGGACCGCCCCAAAGATGAAGTAACAGGGCTAATGGAATTGTTGGTACAAACCATTAGGGAAGAAGTAGTAACTCTCAATAAAAATAATATCCGTTTGCATGTGATCGGAAATATAAATATGCTTCCTTCTAATGCACGCCGCGAATTAGAAGAGGCCTGCAAAGATACCCAAAGCAATACTGGCCTCAATCTTATCATGGCGCTTAGCTATAGCAGCCGTTGGGAAATTATAAATGCTGTAAAAAATATAGGTGCCGAAATTAAAAAAGGGAAACTGATCCCGGAGGAAATTACAGGGGATGTTTTTAATCAGTATCTGTGCACTGTGGGTTTTCCCGATCCCGAACTGATGATAAGAACCAGTGGCGAATACAGGGTTAGTAATTTTTTATTATACCAGCTTGCCTATTCTGAATTATATTTCACAGAGACCTTGTGGCCGGATTTCAGGAAAGAAAACTTATACGAGGCGCTTTTGGATTATCAAAACCGCGAAAGAAGATTTGGGAAAACCAGCGAACAACTCTGAAAAATAAAACCGGCAAACAGCAAATACCAATCAGCAACCAGTTTTGTGGGTGATTTAACAAAAACTTTTAATTATTGAAATTAACTTGCCGCCCTTATTAAAAACGTTTGAATGCCTAAGATCTACAAGATCCTACTCTTGATAGCTATTGCTATTACTACCACAACTATTGCATCTGCACAGCTTGTTAAGGATTCTGTACCTACGGTATCTTTAAAAACAGATTCAGTTCCCAGTTCTGTAAATGTAGCACTGGAGAATATTTTAAATTCAAAAGCTCCAAAAAAATATACTTTATCTCATATCACAGTTACTGGTACTACATTTGATCCCAACCTCATCATTTCCATTACAGGGCTTGCTATTGGTGACAAAATCACATTGCCTGGCAGCGATGATTTTTCCAATGCAATAACTAACCTTTGGAAACAAAATCTCGTTTCTAATGTAGAAATTTATTTAACACAACTTTCCGGCGATGATCTTTCTATAGAAATTCATATTACGGACAGGCCTGTCCTTTCTTCTTTCAAGTTTAAAGGTGTCAGTAAAAGTGAAGCTGATGATATTACCAAAAAGCTGGACATTAAGAAGGGAAAGCTTACCCGGGTTACTCAAGGTTTTAAAGTATCAGCGACATCTACAATTGATAAGTATTTTGTGGACAAAGGCTTTAGAAATGTAACGGTAGATATTAATGAAATAAAGGATACTAAAGCTGAAAATGCGGTCAATCTTATTTTTACCATTAATAAAAATGCTAAGGTGCGGATTGATAATATTTATTTCGCAGGAAATGAAGAGGTATCAGATTCCAAATTGAGAAAGCAAATGAAGGGAACCAAAGAAAAAAGCAGGTTAACTTTATATCCTACACCTGATTATAATGTGTATGATTCATCCAAAAACAATAGCATTTCATTTAACGAATACCTGCATGATAATGGCTACCTGTTTCCATCCAAAACATTGGAACTCGTTGATCCTTATTTCCGTTTTAAATTACTGAACTCTGCAAAATTCAACGAAAAGAAATATCTCGACGACAAGAATAAAATTCTGGATTATTACAATTCACTTGGTTATCGTGATGCTTCTATTGTAGCAGATACCACCTATAATGATGCTAAAGGAGATCTGAACGTAGCTATCAAAGTATCTGAAGGCCATCGCTATTATTTTGGTAAAATTACCTGGAAAGGAAATACCAAATATCCTGATTCAATTTTGAATTTGATATTGCGGATCAAGAAAGGGGATATATATAATGCCCAAACATTAAATAACAGACTGGGAGTTACCCCATCTCCTGATGGCGGAGATATCTCCAGCCTTTACGAGGATGATGGCTATTTATTTTTTCAGATTCACCCGGTAGAAACAGCCGTTTATAATGATACAATTGACCATGAAATAAGAATTATTGAAGGTCCGCAGGCTACCATTGGTAAAGTAGAAATAGCGGGAAATGATAAGACCAAAGAATATGTAATACGCCGGGAATTACGTACAATCCCCGGTGAAAAATTTAGCCGGCAAAAAATCATTCGCACCCAGCGTGAACTTGGCACATTAGGATATTTTGATGCTGAAAAAATTTCCCCGGGCCTGGTACCTAACCAGTCAGACGGAACAGTGGATATTACCTGGAATCTGGTAGAAAAATCTTCAGATCAACTGGAACTTTCAGCCGGATTTGGGGGAGGTATTGGACTTACAGGTACGCTGGGTGTAACTTTTAATAACTTTTCTATCTATAATATTTTTAAGAAAAAGGCCTGGGATCCTTTACCAGTGGGTGATGGACAAAGATTAAGCCTAAGAGGTCAAAGTAATGGAAAATCATTCCGTTCTTATAATTTTTCTTTTACCGAACCATGGCTTGGAGGCAAAAAAAGAGATCCTTTTACCATCAGTTATTATAATACAAAATATGCTAACGCATATAACCCAACTACCGGTGTTTATGACAAGGATTTTGCGGATACCTCTTATATTAAAACTATTGGATTCAGCGTTTCTCTCGGTAAACAATTGAAGTGGCCCGATGATTACTTCTCATTAGTTTATCAACTAAGTTATCAACAGTATAATCTTAAAAAATATAATATTTTTCCGGGACTCGAAAATGGGACTTCAAATAATATTAACTTGAAAATTACCTTTGCCCGCAGTTCTGCCGGATCCAATCCAATCTTCCCTACCTATGGCTCTAATTTTATTTTTAGCACAGAGTTAACCCCCCCCTATTCGCTTTTAAGGGACCAAAGACCGTTAGCAGCTACTGAACAATATAAATGGATAGAATATCATAAAGAACGTTTTACTGCTCAATTCTACGTCCCTATTGGTCAAGCTCGGGGCACAGATAAAGATAAACAATTCGTATTGTATGGTGCAGCAAAGTATGGATTTATAGGGAAATACTCCGCATCAGCGCCTGAGTCTCCTTTTGGCCGTTTCCAGTTGGGTGACGCCGGATTAAGTAATAATTATGGCTTACTGGGATATGATATTATTTCCCAGCGAGGATACCCGGTTTATCAAAGTTCTGATCCTAAAGTCAATCCCGACCTCAGTCAGGCAACAGAGTTTTTTACTATATTTAATAAATATACTTTGGAAATGCGGTATCCGTTAAGCACTAGCGCCAGCAGTACTATTTATGGACTGGCATTTTTTGAAGCTGCCAACGGGTGGTATAGTTTTCAAAATTATAATCCATTTCAATTACGCAGGTCAGTTGGTCTGGGGATGCGTTTCTTCCTGCCGATGTTTGGTTTACTTGGATTTGATTACGGTATTGGTATAGATAGACTTACCCCGGGTGGTGGATTGAAAAGCGCAGGCAAATTCACGTTTATGCTTGGTCAGGAACCTGAATAGTATATAGTTAAATGGTTCATTAATTTATTTGTTTTGGCGAATTTAGATTCATGGTTATTTATTGCTTTACTGAGAAAGAGCCTTATGAAATAGAATGAAACTTATAAAATAATAAAGTAGTTAAATAATTAAATGATGGATTAAATCTAATTATATGAAAAAATTACTTTTCACTTTATCGGCATGTTTTGTTTTAGCAGTCAGTAGTTTTGCCCAGCGGTATGCAGTGATTGATTCCAAATATATTCTTAGCAAATTGCCGGAATATAAAGATGCTCAGTTAAAATTAGATCAGTTCAGCAAAATGTGGCAACAGGAAATTGACAGGAAATCTGCGGCTCTTGATAGTATGTACAAAGAGTACGATGCTGAAAAGGTAATGCTTAGCGATGATCTGAAGAAAAAAAGAGAAGATCAGCTATATAATATGGGAAAACAAATCAGTGACCTTCAAAGGCAAAGATTCGGATACCAGGGTGATCTTTTCAAAAAACGTGAAGAGCTTATAAAACCAATTCAAGACAGGGTTTATAATGCAATACAAAAATTGGCCGTCGCAAAATTATATGATTTTATTTTGGATAAAAGTGCAGGAATTACCGTTATATTTGCCGACCCAAAACTGGATAAGAGTGATGACGTATTGAAAGAATTGGGTGTTAAATAATTGCCAAAGAGAAAAACAAGTGCAGCCTAAAACATATTTTTAAACACTTTATAAAAATAAACCTTAAAACAAAAATGAAACAATTTCTTATCATCCTTTTTATTTCTGCAGGAATACTTGGATCTTCTAAATCAACCTCTGCTCAAAAGATCGGCTACATAAGCGCTGATGAAATTATTCAGCTAATGCCGGAAGCTGCTGCTGTTCAGAAACAACTCGACCAGTATCAGCAATCATTATATCAAAATGCACAGGATGAACAAACAGCTTTGAATGCTGACATACAAAAATTTATAAAGGATTCTTCAACTATGAGCCCAA
This sequence comes from Hanamia sp., assembly GCA_036509335.1. Lineage (GTDB taxonomy): Bacteria > Bacteroidota > Bacteroidia > Chitinophagales > Chitinophagaceae > Ginsengibacter. Next base: position 26,933 of record DATCFT010000040.1, on the reverse strand, counting down.
GCCTCAAAGAGATAAAAAGAAACGATCTTACGAAGAGAAGTTCGGATCTCCAGGGAGCACAGCAAAGAATCCAAAACGAATTTGAACAGAAGAGACAGGAGCTTTCTGTACCGATACAAAAAAAATTACAGGTAGCTATTGAAGCAGTAGCTAAAGAAAATGGCTATACTTATGTAATGCCAAAAGAAGCGCTTATCGTAATGCCCCCTGCAAATGACATAGGGCCATTAGTAATAAAAAAGCTAGGTTTAAAAGAACCGGCAGATGGTGCTCCTACTCCTAATGCAGGAACTGATAAATAATATATCATAAAATAATTTAAACAAGCCATCCTCAATCGGGATGGCTTGTTTATTTTTGACAAATGATACACTCTACTCCCATCGGTGTTTTTGATTCCGGCTACGGAGGCCTTACTGTTTTAAAAGAAATCAAAAATCTTCTACCCCAATACGATTTTATATATCTGGGCGACAATGCCAGAACACCTTATGGCACTCGATCCTATGAAACAGTATATCAATATACTTTGCAATCTGTAAAATGGCTTTTTTCACAAAGTTGCCCTTTAATAATACTTGCCTGCAATACAGCTTCAGCAAAGGCATTGAGAACTATCCAACAAAGATATCTTCCTGAGTATGATGCTGAGAAAAGAGTGCTGGGTGTGATAAGGCCCACCGCCGAGATAATCGGGAATTATTCTGCTTCAAAATACATTGGTATTTTGGGAACTAAAGGAACAGTACAATCGGAATCCTACCTAATAGAAATTGGAAATTTTTTCCCTGAAATAAAAGTCTTCCAGCAAGCCTGTCCCATATGGGTTCCGATAGTTGAAAACAATGAATACAATTCTGAAGGCGCTGATTATTTTATAAAAAAAGACATCAATAGTTTATTAAGCAAATCTCCTGAAATTGATACAGTGTTGCTGGCTTGTACGCATTATCCTTTATTGTCAAATAAAATAAAAAAATATTTGCCTGGGAATATAAAAATTGTTTCGCAAGGGCCGATTGTTGCTAAAAGCCTGGCAGATTATTTAAAACGCCATCCCGAGCTCGAAATTCAATGCAGCAAAAACAGCATGTTGCAATTTTTTACCACTGATTCTACTGATGATTTCGATAAACATTCTGAATTATTTTTTGGCGAAAAGTTAAGTTCAGATCATGTGGATTTATAGTCGGACATTTTGAGGGAAAGCCGGCTATCAACTATCCGAATCAGGTGGATTAGCGGCCAAAAATAATTCACAGTAAAAAATCTAAATCTTTTCTTACTTTTGCTGCCCTTTCACAATCAGCGGGGATGGTGCCCGGCTGAGGAAACTGAAATAATTTTTATTAAAAGGAAAAACATAAAATAATGCCAGGAAAAAAACGTACTTACCAGCCACATAAGAGGCGTCGCAAAAGTGTCCACGGTTTCAGAGAGCGCATGTCAACAGCCAATGGCCGCAAGGTTTTGTCAAGCCGCAGAAGAAAGGGCCGTCATAAATTGACTGTTTCTGATGAACACGGAAGTAAAAAATAAATAATTTTGCTTTGAAAATATTTTAAAATAGCCTCTTTTACCGGGGCTATTTTTTTATTTTATCTTTAATATTATTTTCATTTTCAATTCAAATTTTATTTCAGAAAGATTTACTTTAAAAGCGCATGACAGATTAAAAAGCAGGAAGACTATCCAAAAGCTTTTTAAAGAAGGGAAATCATTTTCGCATTTTCCTTTCAGGGTGTTATTTATAGAAAATGAAAATAAAATATCCTCCCTCCAGGCAGGTTTTACCGTCAGCGCGCGCAATTTTAAAAAAGCTGTTGACAGAAACCAGATAAAAAGATTGATGCGTGAATCATACCGGTTACAAAAAAATAATTTGAAAAATATTTTAGAAGAGAATCATAAAAACCTGGCCGTGTTTTTTATTTATACCGGAAATGAATTGCCGAAGTATGAAGATGTATTTGATAAAATGGGGAACGCATTAAAAAGGATTGAAAAGATCTTTGAATTAAAATAAGAATCTCAATTATTTGTTTGATTACTGATTGAGTGATTTTTCATAAAAACAAATCAGTATAAAGTTTACCACCAGGCACCACAGCATATTTATCAAGATCGGTAATTCCCTCCTGTGCCAATACTTTTTCATCAATAAAAGAGTTTCCTGTACATTCTTCTGATGGTTTCTGCAAAATATAATAAGCAGCATCTGCAATGATTTCCGGAGTGCGACTCATGTTGATCAACGCTTCTCCGCCTAATAGATTTCGAACAGCGGCAGTAGCAATAGTGGTTCTCGGCCACAAAGTATTCGCTGCGACATGATATTTTTTTAATTCTCCTGATAGTCCCAAAGCAATCATAGTCATATTGTATTTGCTCATCGTGTAAGCAACATGCCCGGTAAGCCATTTTTGATGCAGGTTTATTGGCGGAGATAGGTTTAGAATATGAGCATTAGAGCCTTTTTTCAAATATGGAATACAGGCTTTACTTACAAAAAAAGTTCCTTTCACGTTAATATCGTACATCAGTCCAAAAGCTTTTTGTTCTGTTTGTTCCACTTGGGTTAATGAAATTGCCGAGGCATTATTTATGAGAATATCAATTCCACCAAAAGTTTCAACCGCTTTTTCTACAGCAGTATTTATTTGATCTTCAAAACGAATATCACATTGCACGGCCAATGCCTGACCGCCGGCATTTTCTATTTCTTTTGCTGCGCTAAAAATAGTCCCGCCCAATTTTGGGTTTTCTACTGTTGATTTGGCAACCACCACAATGTTGGCACCTTCCTTTGCAAGCCTTATTGCTATTGCTTTTCCTATTCCCCGGGAAGCGCCTGTTATAAATACTGTTTTATTTTTGTAATTCATAAAGGAATTTTATTCTAAATATAAATCAAATTGCTTTTAACCAGGGAATAAAATTGAAGCTAACTTAAAATATTTGTGATAAGGTACGTTAGATGTAAAGTGAACTACGAAATTTTATTTAAAAGAAGAATTTTATAAGATGTTTTAAACAATGCAGATTGCCCTGGTTCAAGTGTCGTAACTCCCATTCCGTTATTAAAGGCATCGGGTGTGCCACTGATATTTTCTATTGCTATACTTCTGCGGTGAGGGGGTGTATATATTTGCAGGTATGGATAAGATTCATCAGGGGAAAACTGAACTTCAATATTTTTTTCAGCATTTCTTAAAACACAAAGTGGCTGGCATTCCTGCAAATCCAAAGCAAAACAATTATCTAAAAATGTATCGCCCAGTTTTTCAATGGTAGAAAATTTTGTGTATGTACTTAATTCTTTTGTAGGGATCAATTCACTGTTAAATTCAACCTTATTTTTAACCTGAAATTCCAGTTGCAAATCATTAATAGAATCGCCTAAGCTAAAATAAGGATGCCATCCATCCTGCATCGGAATTAAACCTTCATCTTTATTAATACATTCGGTAATAACAGTCAATTTATTTTCAGCTTCAAGTTGCCACGTTACTATGCAATCATAATTAAAAGGATAACCAGGGTCTTCTGCCCTGTATTCATATTTTATTGTTACAGAGGCATTCAATTCATTAGCTGTTTCAGAAACTATTTTAAATGCTTTATCGTACAACAAGCCATGCAAAGAATGTTTGGCGGGTAATGATTTTTGAATAGAATATTCTTTTTCGCCAAAAGTATATTTTCCATTATTCATCCTGCATACAAACGGAGAAAGTTTACAGCCTTTAAATCCCTTTTCAATAAGATCATTTTTGAATTCATCGAAAGATTGATAACTGTCTATTACATTGAAATGTTGGTTATTTTCTTCTACCACAAATTCATGTAACATGGCGCAGCAGGCAGGCAGAATGCTTGCATAATTATTAGTAATATCATTTTTCAAAATGATTTTTTCAAAACCCGCTTCTGATTTTTTATTGATTGAAAACATAGACCCGAATGTACACAAATCTTTTTTTAATTAGATTCTAAAATTTTCATCACCATCTTTTCTTCCGGCGAAAGGCCTGATTTCCCGTCGTCTTTTTCAATCTTATTTAATCCTTCAATATATTTTTCCAGCTTTTTACTTTCATAAAGAGAAAGTATCAAGGGATGAACATAATATTTTTTACAAACCGTTCTTGTATTTCCCAAATGTTCAGAAACAATATCCAGCGCTTCTACCATTTTCCTTTTGGTTTCTGTTTTCGTGTCGCAACATCCTATTGCTTTTAAAGCAAGAAAAGCCTGTACAGTTCCAGCCCATGTTCTGAAGTCTTTTGCCGTAAAATCAGCATGGCTTATTTCGCGTATATAATTATTTACCACTCCTGAATCTATCGAATGATGATTTTCTTCATCATCATAAAACTGAAATAATTCTTTGCCCGGGACATCCCTGCATTTTTTAATAATCCCTGCAAGTTTTTTACTTTTTAAAGTAATTTTATGTGCTACTCCTTTTTTCCCTTTAAAAGAAAAAGTAACGCCGTTTCCTTTGAATGTTACATGCCTGTCTTTTAAAGTAGTAAGGCCAAATGACCCATAAGCTTTTTCATAATAAGAATTTCCAATCCTTATATTCGTGCGCTCCATTAAACTTACAACTGCTGCTAAAACTTTTTTTTCTGATAATTCAGGAATACCCAGATCTTTTTCTAATTGCAAACGTATATCAGGCAACGCTTTCCCAAAGTCAATAAGATGATAAAATTTAGTATCATTTCTTAATGAGTTCCAGTTGCGATGATATTTATATTGCTTTCTATTTTTAGTATCATATCCCGTTGCCTGTAAATGACCATTTTCTTTTCTGCAAATCCATACCTTTTCCCATGCAGGAGGAATTACAAGGTGGTTTATTCGCAGCAATTCTTCATCATCTTTTATTAATTCATCTTTAAAATAGTATTCAAATTTATTTCCTTTCTTTCTTCTTTCAATTCCCGGCTCTTTATCCGTTACATATAATAGGTGGGCAGCTATAGCAGTTTTCTCTTCATCTTTTACAATACTTCTTAATTTTCTTTTTGAAATTTTCGGAAGTCCTTCTGCGACATCACTCATGAAAGTTTTTTTAATTTTTTTATACGCATTATCAATCACCATTAGCTTAAATAGTTGCACAATCACATAACCTGAATCTTCCTTAAATATTTAAATAAAAATAATAAGGGTGTCTCATTTTAAATGCTGAGTAATTTATTCTACAATTTTTTAAAAAGGCAGGTTTTTATTCCTGCCTCAAAGATTAATAATGATTTCTCTTTATTCATCTGTCTGGTCTGCTTCTAAAAATTTTAGATCATTACTTACGTTTCTTCCTGACTTTTCATCATTATTTTTATGTTTTTCTTTTTTATGCTTCCTGCCGCCTAATGCGGTAAGTTTGAGTTGAGTATCTGAGCCTGCAGAAACACCAGAACTTCTTTCTTCATTAGTTTCTGTTCCCAACTTATTACTTCCCATTGAAGGATTCGTAATGATTTCTTTTTCTGCCATGATTATTTAATTTTAGGTTTATAATTTATTATTCCAGAAAAATATATGCCAATAAAATTATAATGACATTTCTTTAGCATATTATGATGTTATTTTACAGATGAATTACCTGGCTCATGCTTTTTTATCTTTTAATTATCCGGATATTTTAACGGGTAATATGATAAGTGATTTTGTAAAAGGGAAAAAGAAGTTTGATTATCCACTTACTATTCAAAAGGGAATTCAGTTGCATCGTTTTATAGATGAATTTACTGATAATCATCCGGCTACTGCTAAGGCAAAAGAATTTTTCAGGCCACAATACCGTTTGTATTCAGGCGCTTTTATAGATATTGTTTATGATCATTTCCTGGCCCTGGATCAGAATCAATTTGAAGAATATAAAGGCCTGGAAAATTTTACTTTTATTTCCTATCGCCAACTTGATCAAAAGGTTTTTTATTTTCCTTTACCTTTTGAAAAAATGTATCCTTACATGAAAGCACAGAACTGGTTATATAATTACCGATTGAAAGAAGGAATCCATAAGAGCTTTAGTGGCCTCGTTCGCAGGGCAGCCTATTTACATGAGTCAGAAATTGCATTTTCAATTTTTAATGATCATTATAAAGAATTGCAAAATTGTTATGCCGTGTTTTTTCCTGAACTTAAATCTTATACTTTTAAAATATTAGAATCCATTTTAGCTGAATGAATCCATTTATATTTGCAAATAAAAAAAATTGTATGAAGTATTTTATGGGTATTTTTTTAATTTCATTTTCCCTCGCCGCATCTGCTCAAATGAGTATTCCTGAAATTCCTCCGCTTGATAAATCTCCAATGGATATGAGTTATTATCCCGTAAATTATACCTTACTTAAAATACAAAATAAAATTTCCGGACTACCGGTGATGAGGGTAATCTACAGCAGACCCCAATTAAATGGCCGCAAAATATTTGGCGGATTGCAGAAATTTGGAGACGTATGGAGGTTGGGTGCCAATGAGGCCACTGAAATTGATTTTTTTAAAGATGTAAAGATTAATAATACAAAAATTAAGAAAGGGCGTTATACATTATACGCCATTCCTTATCCGGATAAATGGATTTTAATTGTAAATAAAGAAACGGATACCTGGGGGAGTTTTAATTATGATTCTTCAATGGATATAGTACGGATGGATCTTCCTGTGTTGAAAAATGCGACAACAGAAGACATGACTATTGTTTTTGAAAAAACCTCCACTGGAGTCAACATGAATATGTATTGGGATGATGCGAAAGTTATGTTGCCGATTGTATTTTAGTTTAATGGTTAATTCGTTTATTGGTGATTGAGATTTGTGATTATTCATTCCTGAAAGATATTGCCGGGCGGCTGTTGCTCTATTGTTCTTCTAAAACTTTATGTTGTTCTGATACCTGATAAGTAAACTTTTAAATAAAAATATTTTGAAACTCGAGACAAAAATGATACACGCCGGCTCGGAGCCGGATCCTACGACCGGAGCCATCATGACTCCTATTTATCAAACTTCAACCTTTGTACAGGAAAGTCCCGGAGTACACAAAGGATATGAATATGCAAGAACGCAAAATCCTACCAGGCACGCATTACAGAATGCCCTGGCCATCGTTGAAAATGGAAAATTTGGTTTATGCTTTGCCAGTGGTTCTGCAGCAGCAGATGCAGTAATCAAACTTTTAAATCCAGGCGATGAAGTGATTGCTGCCAACGATATGTATGGAGGTACTTATCGTCTTTTTACAAAAATTTTTGAAAAATATGGATTGAAATTTCACTTCATCAACATGCAGGATGCCAATGAAGTTTCAAAATTTATTAATAAAAATACCAAACTTATCTGGACAGAAACACCCACCAATCCGATGATGAATATTACAGATATTGCTGCAGTGGCAGCTATCGCTAAAAAGAATCATGTACTGCTTTGTGTGGACAATACTTTTGCTTCGCCTTATCTGCAAAACCCTTTGGACCATGGTGCAGATATCGTATTACATTCTGCTACAAAATATATCGGTGGCCATAGCGATTCTGTCCACGGATGTTTGATTGTAAAAGATGAAGAACTTAAAAATAAATTGGCGTTTATTCAAAATAGTTGCGGCGCGGTTCCTGGTCCGCAGGATTGTTTTTTAATTTTGAGAGGATTGAAAACGCTTCATGTGCGTATGCAGCGCCATTGCGAGAATGGAGAAAAAATCGCCAACTGGCTTAGAAACAATCCGAAAGTGAATAAAGTATATTGGTGCGGATTTGAAGATCATCCTAATCATGAAATCGCAAAAAAACAAATGCGGGGTTATGGCGGAATGATGAGTTTTACTTTGAAAGATGATAGTGTGGAAGCTGCGAAGAAAGTTCTTTCTTCAACCAAATTGTTTTCACTGGCCGAAAGCCTCGGCGGTGTTGAAAGCCTTATCGGGCATCCCGCCACTATGACTCATGCAAGTATTCCGCGTGAAGAAAGATTGAAAAATGGATTGGTAGATTCTTTAATGAGGCTGAGTGTTGGAATTGAAGATGCGGATGATCTAATTGAGGACTTGAAGAAAGCGATTGGGTAAGGTTTTGGATAATTTTTTCGGATTTTAATTTGTAATTTTAAACGTGTTTAAAGTTGTTTCATAATCTTAAAAATAAAATTTATGCCTTACAATAAAGAAGAACTTTTCAATTTACCGGTAGAGGAAAAATATGAACTTGTGATGGACTTGTGGGAGAGTATTGATAATGACTTTTTAGGAAAAGAAATGACGAGACAAGGTTTTGAACAAGAGATTGATAAAAGGATTGAGAGAATTGAAAAGAATCCCGAGACCCTTATACCATGGGAGGAAGTTTTAAAACAAATGAGGGATTAATGGAAAAATATAGTGTTTCATTTTCTCCCGAGGCCAGAAGCGAAACCATGAAAGCCTATTTATGGTATCAAGTAGAACAACCAGGATTAGAAAAAAACTTTCAGGAGCACTTACGTATTAAAATTGAATCAATAAAACAAAATCCGAAATCTTCTTCATTTATTTATAAAAACGTAAGAAGTCCAGAATGAAAATATTTCCCTATAACATCGTCTACAGGATTTCAAATTTAAACATCCAGGTTATCGCTGTATTTCATCACTCAAGAAATCCCAAAGAGTGGAAAAGAAGAATATAAACAACCTTAAAAAATTTCTCGACAAAAAAGTAATTCAATTCAATAATCCGGAGTTTATTAAAGACGATCCTGTTTGCATCCCTCATTTATTTTCTAAAAAACAGGATATAGAAATTGCAGGATTTTTTGCCGCGATATTTGCATGGGGAATCCGCAAAACCATTATCAACAAATGCAAATTGCTTTTGCAATTAATGGATAATGCACCTTATGATTTTTGTGTGAATCATAATGAAATTGATTTAAAAAAATTAGAAAAGTTTTCACATCGCACTTTTAATGATACCGATCTTTTATATTTTATTTCTTTTTTAAAATTTCATTATTCAAAAAACAGATCACTGGAATCTGCATTTTCCAACAATTCAACAATACAGCAATATAACAATTCTGGAATAGTCGAAAAGTCATTAAACCACTTCTATCACTATTTTTTTTCTTTGGAAGATGTGCCTTCAAGAACCAAAAAGCATATTGCGTCGCCACAAAAAAATTCAAGTTGCAAAAGACTAAATATGTATTTAAGATGGATGGTGCGCAATGATAATAAGGGAGTTGATTTTGGGATCTGGGAAAAGATATCTCCATCTCAATTAATTATTCCTGTGGATGTGCATGTAGCAAGGGTTGCAAAGCATTTTAATTTATTACAAAGAAAACAGGTAGATTGGTTGGCGGCTTTGGAATTAACAGAAGCTTTAAAAAAATTTGACAAAAGAGATCCGGTGAAATATGATTTTGCGTTATTTGGATTAGGTGTTTTAGAAAAATATTGATTCCAGTAAATAAACTTTCATTTAAGATTTCTGTTTTCTTTTTAGGTATAAAGATTAAAGGATTATTTTATTACTTTTCTATTAAATTTGATTTAATGCAACCGGAAGACCGACTTTCAATTCCTGATGAAATAATCTCTGTATCCAATTTAGTTCAGGAAACAACTATTGCCATGATACGTGAACAATTAATTCCTTTGATCAACGAATTAATCAATAAAGATTTTCATGCATTAGTTCAATTACTTTACCGGATAGATGTGGATGAAAAAAAAATAAAAGTCTATTTGAATCAAAACATAAATAAAGATTCGGCTCCCCTTATTGCTGATCTCATCATCGAAAGACAACTACAAAAAATGCAAAGCCGGAAATATTTTAGCAATAGAAATAATCATCAAAGAGAAGAAGAAAAATGGTAATTAAAATTACTTAGAATAAAAAATGCCTTTGAAAAATCAGGAAGCCTTTTTACTATACATCAGTTTTTGTACCGCTTCTTTATTTTCCTTTTCATTTTTTAAATCGAAAGAGGTTCCAAATATCACATCCCAAATGTGTGTGCTCACGCCAAAGCCCATATCATCGCTTTTATAATGATGAAGGTGATGATTGCGCCAAACAGGTTTCATCCATTTGAAAGGCGGATTCCAGGCATGGATAGCATAATGCATACTTCCATAAATTAAATAACCCAGCATAAATCCCGGGAAGAACGACATCACATTTACATTCATTAAAGCATACATCAATAAAAAAATTAAGAAGGCAATAAAAAGGCTGGGAACAGGTGGCATAAACAACCTTTGTTTATCACGGGGAAACTCGTGATGATTGCCATGCATTAAATAAATAATTTTTTGCGTGCGTGGATTATCGCTTGCCCAATGAAATACAAAACGATGCATCAGGTATTCAAAGAATGTCCAGAAAAACATACCTGCTAAAAAAAGGAATAATATCCTTAAACCGGAAAAGTCCAAATGATGAAAAACATAATATGGTAAAAGAACAATTAGAGGCAGATACATTCCCCAGATTACGAGTGGATGGGTCTTTGTAAGATATTCCAGGTATTGATTTTTGAATAATTGCGCCTGGCCTTTGTTATGAATTTTCTCGAATTTCATACGCTTTCATTTCTTTGCAAAATTAAGCTAAAATTGTTCCAGTTTATTTCCTCTACAGATTGCATAGTAATTATTTTTTCTTAGAACAAATAGGAAATAAATACTTCATAATGTGGAAATTTGGCAACATTATCCTTTAATCAGCATTAAAAAAACAGTGCATTGTTTTCTCTTTTTTTTTAATCAATAACTTTATTGATACTGCTTAAATAATTTAACTTGCAGCCCTATTTAAATATTAATTTAATGAAATTAGTTTCTTACATTAAAGAAGATCATGCACAACTTGCGCTTTTGGTAAATGACTTACTATTTGATACTGACAATTTAAACTCTAATTTGCCTGTAACAATGACCATGTTTCTGAATTATTGGGATGATGTATTTCCTATTACTCATTCTATTAATCGAACATTAATTGAAGGCACGAACAGGTACAAAGCTATCCCGCTCAAAGATGCAGAATTACTTGCTCCGGTTCCCAGCCCTACCAGTTGCCGCGATGCTTACGCTTTTCGTCAGCATGTAGCCACTTCAAGGAGAAACCGGAATGTAGAAATGATACCTGAATTTGATCAATATCCTGTTTTTTATTATACCAACCATAATAATATTACTGGTCCGGGTGAAATAATTTGTATGCCGGATCATTTTCAAAAACTTGATTTTGAACTGGAAGTTGCAATTGTTATTTGCAAGCCAGGGAAAAATATTAAGGCATCAGAAGCTGATGAATATATTGGAGGATACATGATCATGAATGATTTGAGTGCAAGAACTTTACAAATGGAAGAAATGAAATTAAACCTGGGGCCGGCCAAAGGAAAAGATTTTGCTACCGCAATAGGGCCGTGGCTGGTTACTCCCGATGAATTGGAAGAATATAAAGTTCCCGCAAAAGAAAATCACACAGGGAATGCCTATAATCTGAAAATGACATGCAGTGTAAACGGAGTGCAGGTGAGTGAAGGAAATTTTGGTGATATGGATTGGACATTCGCAGAAATAATTGAACGGTCAAGCTATGGCGTACAATTATTTCCCGGTGATGTGATTGGGAGTGGAACCGTTGGCACCGGCTGTTTTCTCGAACTAAACGGAACAGGAAAATTGAAAGATCCCGATTATAAAGAACAATGGTTACAGGAAGATGATGAAGTGGAAATGGAAATCGAAGGATTGGGAATATTGAAAAATACCATCGTAAAAGATGAAAGTGATTTTTCTATTTTAGAATTGAAGAAAAATATTTGATTCTAAAATGAATTCTTTGTGAAGATAATTCAACGCTCTCTTCATGATCGTTATGTTAATTTACAGCAAACAAACAAATAACGCAGATTTCCAAACCGCTATATTTTTTTGAGAAGTGTATGTTTAAAACCATCAATTTAAAGGATATTAAAACCTCCGAAGCGCAAAATTTTTTGAATCACGCTATTGCACCCCGGCCTATTTGTTTTGCTTCTACTATTGATACGAATGGAAATGTGAATCTAAGCCCATTTAGCTTTTTCAATTTATTTAGTACCAACCCACCAGTTGTCATTTTTTCTCCGGCGCGAAGAGTGAGGAATAATACCATCAAGCATACTTTGCAAAACATTCTTGAAGTGCCGGAAGTATGCATCAATATTGTGGATTATGAAATGGTGCAGCAGGTAAGTTTATGCAGTTGCGAATTTCCAAAAGAAACCGATGAATTTTTAAAATCAGGTTTTACAAAAGAGCCTTCACTATTAATAAAACCTCCGCGCGTAAAAGAAAGCCCTGTGCAGTTGGAATGCAAGGTTCTTGAAGTAAAACATCTCGGCACAGAAGGAGGAGCCGGAAACCTTATTATTTGTGAAATAATGTTGATGCATATTAATGAAAACATTTTAGATGAAAACGGGGAAATAGACCAGCTTAAAATAAATCACGTAGCACGTCTTGGCGGCAACTTTTATGCAAAGATCAGCGCAGAAAATTTATTTGAAGTAGAAAAGCCAAATGTGGAATTGGGAATAGGTTTTGATAATCTTCCCCCATCAGTAAAAGCCAGTAAAATACTCACCTGCAATCATCTTGGCCAATTAGCCAATGTGCATGAAATGCCTTTGATTGACCCAGCATTCGAGGATGAAAAATTGAAAAATATTTTTCAATATTTTTCAACCGATCCTGCGGAAATGGAAAAGGAATTGCACCTATATGCTGTAGAATTGCTAAATCAAAATAGAGTTGCTGAGGCTTGGCAAGTGTTGTTGGCATTAGCATAAAAAATTAATACCTTTATTCCATGAATGCAGTAAAAATTTTACCTAATTATACCTACAAAGATTATTGTCTTTGGGAAGGCCGATGGGAACTTATTGAGGGCATTCCTTATGCGATGAGCCCCGCACCGAATATGAAACATCAATGGCTGGTGGCTAACATTATCTTTGAGCTAAAGAAAGAATTGAAAGAATCAAAATGCAAGCATTGTAAAGTATATGATTTCGTTGACTTAAAAATTGAAGAAGATACCATTCTTCAACCGGATTGCTCCATTATTTGCAAGCCAACAAAAAGGAATTTTCTTGATTTCCCTCCTGCATTAGTTGTAGAAATATTATCAGAGGCAACAGCATTAAAAGACCGAATTTCAAAATTTTATATTTATGAGAATTTTGGAATAAAGTATTATCTTATAGTTGATCCGGAAAAAGAATCTATAGAAATCTACTTGCTCAAAGATTCAAAATATATCCTTCAAAAAATTTCTCCTGAAAAGCCTTTTACTTTCTCGCTCGATGATGATTGTAAAATAGAAGTAATTCTTAAAAATATCTGGGAATAATTTTTAACTTTTTTCAAACCTTCATTTCTTTCAAACACTGTAAACATTTGTAATTTCACCAAATGAAGTACTCTTTTTTACTTGTTTTACTTATTCCGGTAATTACATTCTCTCAAAATAATTATAATTACAAAAATTTAGTAATGGAAGGCGGAGGTGTTCGTGGGCTTGCCTATCCTGGTGCTTTGCAGGTATTGGAACAAAAAGGTATTCTGCAAAATATTGACAATGTTGCCGGTTCCTCCGCGGGTTCTATTGCAGGTCTCATGGTTGCTTTGAATTATACTTCGCATGAAATTGATTCTGTTCTGCAAAATTTACAAATAGGAGAATTTAATGACGGCAAGTTTTTCTTTGGAAAGATCGAGCGAATCAGGGATGATTATGGAATGTATAAAGGAGAGAAATTTGAAACGTGGCTGTCAAATTTGATTGAATATAAAACCGGCAACGCAGATCTTACTTTTTCCGAGCTTCATCAAATGCATCAGAGCGATAAAAAATTTAAAGATTTTTATTGCACAGGCACCAATATTACTGAGCAAAGGCTTGAAGTATTTTCATGGAAAAGCCGCCCTGATATGAAATTGAGGACTGCAGTCCATATCAGCAGTTGTATTCCATTTTATTTTGTTCCTGTAGCCATAGATAGTTTGGGTAACGAAGTGCTTACAAAAGATTCTACTTCACGCTACGACCTTTTTGTGGATGGCGGAATGCTTTGTAACTATCCTATCAATATTTTTGATTCATGCTCCGAGGGGGGAAATCCTTTTAACTGCAAAAATTTAATTTATAACCGGGAAACCCTTGGTCTTAAGTTGGAAAGAGGTGCTCAAATAAAAGAATTTAATGAAGGTAAAACAGCTATTGCTCCTTATACAATTAAAAATATGAAACAATATTCCTCTGCAGTGATGAACCTGATGATGGAAAGCGTAAACCGCGAGTCACCGGATCTTGCCAATGAAAGAGGAAGAACTATTTATATTAGTTATGGCGATATTTCCGGCAGGCCCAGAAAAGTTCCCAAATCAGAAAGAAATATTTTATATCAAAATGGAAAAGAAGCTGCTCAAAAATTTTTTAATGATTTCTCCGCGATCAATCAGCCTGCATCTTTCTTATCTCCATCGCAAAAGTTTACCTTCGCAAAAAATTATTGATTTTACGGTTTAAACATGCAAAATATTATTGTGTTTTATGAACAACCAACAACTTTCAGAACAGGAAATTATCCGTAGAGAAAAGCTAAAAGAACTTACAAAGCTCGGTATCAATGCGTATCCGGCTGAATTATTTCCGGTAAATACCAGCGCTGCTTTTATTAAATCAAATTATAAGGGTGAAGAAAATAAAGCAGACTTTTCAGATGTATGTGTTGCCGGGAGAATCCTCGGCATTCGAGATATGGGAAAAGCCTCATTTGCTGTATTGCAGGACAGCAGTGGGAAGATTCAATTGTATGTACGCAGAGATGACATTACTAATGGTGAAGACCAATCACTTTATAATATTGTTTGGAAAAAATTAATAGATATTGGTGATATCATTGGAGTAAAAGGATTTGTTTTTACAACAAAAACAGGAGAAACATCTATTCATGTTACCGAATTAAAATTACTGTCGAAATCATTGCGTCCGTTGCCGGTCGTAAAAGAAAAAGACGGCGAAACTTTTGATGAAGTTACCGATGCAGAATTCAGGTATCGCCAGCGTTATGCAGATCTTATCGTGAATCCGCATGTGAAAGAAACTTTTATCAAAAGAACAAAAATGATAAATGCCATGCGTGAGTTCTTAAATGAACGCGGAGCGCTTGAAGTGGATACTCCCGTATTGCAAAATATTCCCGGAGGCGCAGCAGCAAAGCCTTTTATTACTCATCATAATGCTTTAGACATTCCTTTTTATCTTCGTATTGCCAACGAACTTTTTTTGAAAAGATTGATTGTCGGGGGTTTCGAATGGGTTTATGAATTCAGCCGCAATTTCAGAAATGAAGGAATGGACCGCACGCACAATCCCGAATTTACAATACTTGAATTCTATGTGGCATACAAAGATTATTTGTGGATGATGGAAACCACTGAGCAATTATTGGAAAAAACTGCAATTGCTGTGAACGGTTCTGCCAAAGTACTTTCGGGCGAAATGGAAATTGATTTCAAAGCGCCGTATAAGCGTATAACGATGTATGATGCTATTAAAGAATATACCGGAATTGATGTGAGTGATAAGAATGAAGATGACCTGAGAGAGGTGTGTCAACAGTTAGGCATACACGCAGATAAAACAATGGGAAAAGGAAAACTGATTGATGAGATTTTTTCAGCAAAATGTGAGCATCAATTTGTTCAGCCTGCTTTTATTATTGATTATCCTGTAGAAATGAGCCCGCTTACTAAAAAGCACCGCAGTAAACAAGGGCTGGTAGAGCGTTTTGAGTTAATAGTTAACGGGAAAGAAATTGCCAATGCATATAGTGAACTTAATGACCCATTAGAACAAAGAGAGCGTTTTGAAGAACAAACAAAATTAATGGAACGGGGCGATGAAGAAGCCATGTTTATTGATTATGACTTTTTACGGGCGTTAGAATATGGAATGCCGCCTACATCAGGTATTGGTATTGGCATTGATCGTTTGTGTATGCTGCTCACCAATCAGCCATCCATACAAGATGTTTTATTTTTTCCACAAATGCGGCCTGAGAAAAACCTTGGAGATGAAAATGTAAATACAAAGGAATCGCAAAACTCAAAATAGGAATTCGGGATATTTGTTCATTGACTGAATAATCGTTTAGAAGTCGTTTGCCGAAATGAATTTTTAGAACTCTCCTTTGTTCGAAAGGGCTATCCAAAGAAGTTCTATGAACCCTTGGAAGAGAGCAATGATCCTACTTCATTTTCCTGCATTTCAAATTGCATTTTATGCAATGTGTAATAATGTCCACGCAGATTCATCAGTTCACTGTGAGTACCCATTTCTTTGATAACACCTTTATCAAGCACTATTATTTTATTTGCTTTACGTATAGTAGATAACCGGTGTGCTATTACAATTGAGGTGCGCCCTTTAATTAATTTATCGATCGCATGTTGTATCAACATTTCACTTTCGCTGTCAATGGAAGAAGTAGCTTCATCTAAAATTAATATAGAAGGATTATATAAGAGAGCTCTTATAAACGATAATAACTGCCGTTGCCCAAGTGAAAGAGTGGAACCCCTTTCCATAACATTAAAATCATAACCTCCAGGTAATTTCATAATAAAATCATGTACCCCTATCAGCTTTGCAGCTTCTATCGCCTGTGATCTTTCTATTTCAGGATTTCTTAAGGTAATATTGTCCAACACAGATCCGCTGAATAAAAAAACATCCTGCAAAACCACAGCTATCCTACTTCTCAGGAAATCAATATCGTAATCTTTTATATTATGGTGGTCTATTTTTATTTCTCCTTTATTGATGCTATAAAGCCTGTTCAATATACTGATAATAGAAGTTTTACCGCTTCCTGTATGGCCAACAATCGCAAGCGTTTCTCCTGCTTCAATAAAAAAATTAATATCCCTCAAAACATATTCTTCTTTATTGTAGGCAAACCATACGTTTTTAAATTCCACCTCTCCCTTTACAAAACCGGAATGAATGCCGTCTGGAGTATTGGGAGTAACATTTTCATTTTCCAACACTTTAAAAACCCGCTCACTCGCCACCATACCCATTTGCAGCACGTTAAATTTATCTGCCATCATACGCACGGGCCTGAATAATAAATTCAGGTACATAATAAAAGAAATGATCACACCCGCATTGGCGGAATAATTTCCCCCCCACCAAACTAATAATCCGATAGAAAAAGCAAGTACAATTTCGACTACCGGAAAAAAAACAGAGTAAGCAAAAATAGCTTTGATATTGGCATTGCGATGTTGTTTATTGATCTCGTTGAATTTATTGAACTCTTTGTCCTCCACAGCGAAAGCCTGTACCACACTCATTCCTGTAATGTGTTCCTGCACAAAGGCATTTAACGCGGCCACCGCGTTTCTTACCTTAATAAAAGATTTGTTTACACTTTCTTTAAAATAATAGGTAGCAACAATCAAAATAGGAAAAGGCGCAAGACTAATTAAAGACAATCGCCAATCCGTAAAAAACATAAACAGAAGAATAGAGATTATAGAAAGCAAATCTGAGATAATCGGAATCAATCCATTTGAAAAAATATCATTGATGGATTCTATATCATTAATAGTCCTGGTAGTTAAAGTGCCAATGGGCGTCTTATCAAATTGAGAAAGATTCAAGCCCAATATCTTTTTATATACGGTTACTCTCAAATCCTTCACCACTGTTTGCCCCAGCCATGATGTGATAAAGCCAAAATAAAAACGAAGCGCAGTCTCTACAAGCAGCATTCCAATTTGAATAATGGTAATAAGGATCAGCCAGTACATATTCTTATCGGCTATAAAATGGTTTACCGTATACTGTATCAGGAAGGGCCTCAGTGGGGAAAGAACTGCAAGAATGATTGAGAGAAAAATCGAAATGTAAATTTTATTCTTATAAGGCAAAGCAAAGGCAAAAACTTTTCTCAGAGCACTAAGATCTAAAAACTTTTTTCGCTGTTTATTCTCCGACATCACGCAAATTTAATTGTAAAATGGGAGATTGGGTTTTTTGAAGAATGGATTAAGAATTCATTTGACTTTGTCCTTATTTTCAGTTGCATTTTTTATGGGCAATTTCCAGATAAAGTTGAATGAAAAATAATGTTGATATTTTAATGCCGGCTGGCGGTTTAATCTCACAAAATCCGGCTGATATAAAAATCCAAATCTGAAATAATTGCCGAACCGGTATTGTGCAGAAAGACTGAAACCTAATGCTGTGCTTTTTATGGATTGATCTAAATTAATAGTATCTCCAATGGTGGTTCTTTTCCATTGGAATTTTGATAAACTAATTCCGTACCCCAAATCGAAACTTCCAACAACATTATTGTTCATTATACTTGTAAATACTGTATTCCCGCTTTCAAAATAAGGCCCGAAATAGTCCCCGAACACATCAGTTGCCGCTCCAAAATTTAATGAAACATACTGATTGTTTTTATAAAAATAGTCTATACCCGTTTGAAGCCCCAAAACCCCTACAGAATTGTAATTTCCTGTCTCTGATTGAAGGCTAAAAAAGGATGGAAAAGGCCATGACAAAGAAAGATTAATAGTTCCCTTTCTGATCGGTGCAAAAGCGTATCTCTTAATTGTAGTGTCTTTAATGTTAAAGTAATTTCTCTTTGGATAAGCGTAGCGTTTTATATTATCCTTGTCCACCAACATTCCAATACCGTAGTTTTCTATGTTGGCCCAAAATGCAAATGAGTTTCTTGCCTTAAGAAAAATTGTTTTTTTTGTGCTGTCAAGCTGGAGGTCAACTTCAAGAGGTTTGGTGCTTCTTGCAATGTAATAAATCGTGGGAGCATCAATTCTTAGCAAGGAACAATCAGCCGAAAGACTTTTACTGATTGAGACTGCTTTTATATTTTTATCGGTTGATATAAAAATTCTTTGTATTGGTTGATTTAAAAGGGTAGCGCAGGAGGATAATAGAAGTATTATTGCTAAAGAAATTGTGAAATATGAAGTATAGATTTGTCTCATAGCATTGCTGGTAGAAATAGAAAGGTATTGATTTTTTATTTTGATTCTGAAAATTAGTTTAGGCTTTTAAATGTCTTTGATTTGTTGACAGGGTTAAACTTAAAATAAAATTAACCGGCTTTTTCAACATTTAAAAACTAACATGCACCTTTATAAAAAATATCTGCAACTACTCCATGTCAAAAATTGCCATTATCGGCTCCGGGTTTTCCGGATTAAGCGCAGCGGCTTACTTATCCGCTGCCGGGCATGATGTACACGTTTTTGAAAAAAATGAAACTGCCGGTGGCCGGGCGAGGCAATTGAAAACAGAAAACGATTATGTGTTTGATATGGGGCCGAGCTGGTATTGGATGCCGGATATATTTGAACAGTTTTTTAATGATTTTGGATATAAAGTTTCCGATTTTTATGAATTAAAATTACTTGATCCTTCATTCGATTTAATATTTGCTGATCGGGCATTGAGTATTCCTGCTGATTATACAGCGTTGCGCAATATGTTTGAATCGCTTGAAAAAGGACGCGCATTTCAGCTTGATAAATTTATGAAAGAAGCGCAATACAAATATGAAACGGGCATGAAAAAGCTGTCGAAAATGCCGGGAATTTCTTTCGCAGAATTTGCTGATATAGATTTGATAAAAGGCGCAATGCGTTTGCAGATTTTTTCATCTTTCAGCAGACATGTCCGCAAATATTTTTCAAATCCAAAGCTCATTGCGCTGATGGAATTCCCGGTTTTATTTTTGGGCGCCATGCCACAGGATACGCCGGCACTATATAGTTTGATGAATTACGCAGGATTAAAACTGGGAACCTGGTATCCGATGGGTGGCTTTGGAAAAGTAGTTGGAGCCATAAAAGAAGTATGTGAAAAACAGGAAACGATTTTTCATTTTAATTCCCCTGTTGAAAAAATAATCGTTGAAGATAATAAGGCAAAAAGTATAATTGTAAATGGAGAAGAATTTTATTTTGATGCCATAATTGCATCTGCTGATTATCACCATATCGAAAAAGATTTATTGCCTGAAACAGCCAGGAATTACAATGAAGACTATTGGGAAAAGAAAACTTTCGCACCTTCCTGTCTTATTTTTTATATAGGCCTTTCCAAAAAAATAAAACATTTACAACATCATACTTTGTTTTTTGAAGAAGATCTTTTTCAACATTCCAAAGAAATTTATAAAGACCCGCAATGGCCTTCCAGGCCTTTGTTTTATGTGTGTTGCCCATCTAAAACAGACAATACTATTGCTCCGGAAGACCATGAAAATTTATTTCTGCTTATGCCTTTGGCATCTGGTCTGGAAGACACAGATGAGCTTCGTGAAAAATATTTTAAAATTATAATGGAGCGTTTTCAAAATCATATAGGTGAAGAAATAGGCAATTTTATTGACTATAAAAAAAGCTATTGCATTAATGATTTTATTGAAGATTATAATTCTTATAAAGGAAATGCTTATGGCCTTGCTAATACCTTGATGCAAACAGCCATTTTAAAACCAAAGATCAGGAATAGAAAAATAAGGAATCTTTTTTATGCAGGCCAACTTACGGTTCCCGGGCCGGGAGTACCGCCATCATTGATTTCCGGAAAAATCGTTGCAGGGCAATTATTAAAATATTTAAAAAATACAAAGCATGAAGTCATTATTTGATGATCTGTCCATTAAGGTGAGCAAATCAACCACCCAGGCATACAGCACCAGCTTTTCCCTTGGTATTTATTTTCTCAATAACCGACTGAGAAATGCAATCTATTCTATCTATGGATTTGTGCGCCTGGCCGATGAAATTGTTGACAGTTTTGAAGGGTATAACCAGGAATTTCTTCTCAAAAGATTTAAAGAAGACACCTTCGATGCTCTTAAAAGTGGTATTTCATTAAATCCTATTTTAAATTCTTTTCAACGGGCGGTACGTCAATATAATATCAACCTGGAACATATTGATACATTTTTAAAAAGTATGGAAATGGATCTTGGAAAGATAAATTATACAGAAGAAAATTACCAACAATATATTTTAGGCTCCGCAGAAGTAGTAGGATTGATGTGCCTGCATGTATTTACTGAAGACGATATGAAAATGTATGAAGAATTAAAACCTTATGCAATGAAGTTGGGTGCAGCATTTCAGAAGGTAAATTTCCTGCGCGACATGAAAGATGATTACCAATTGCTCGGAAGAA
This sequence comes from Hanamia sp., assembly GCA_036509335.1. Taxonomy (GTDB): domain Bacteria; phylum Bacteroidota; class Bacteroidia; order Chitinophagales; family Chitinophagaceae; genus Ginsengibacter. Next base: position 5,638 of record DATCFT010000040.1, on the reverse strand, counting down.
CCTATTTTCCTAATGTAGATATGACCGGTTTTTGCGGCCATTCAAAAAAGCAGATCGAAAACGATATTGAAAACGATTTTAAACTTGCATTAGCAGGAATTAAAAAGCTGCCTGCATCTTCCAAAGGTGGTGTATATTTAGCTTATGTATATTATCAATCATTATTTAATAAAATAAAAAAATTGCCGCCCCATAAAATCCTCAATGAACGGGTTAGAATTAATAATGGTCAAAAGATTGGATTAATGGTCAATAGCCTTATAATAAATAAACTGAATTGGATATGAAAAAAATATTTTTTTTTGGATTATTATTTATTGCAACGACCTCTTTTGCTAAAACGCCAACAATTGAAGAAGTAAGAGTTCTTTACGAAAAATCAGTAAGTGATGAAGACGTATGTAAAGAATTGATTCAAATTTTAGATTCTGATAAAACAAGCCCGTTGTATTCAGGTTACAGGGGATGCGCTACAATGATGATGGCAAAACATGTTTTTAACCCATTTTCAAAAATATCTTACTTTAGAAAAGGAAGGGATATTCTTGAAAATGCAATTAAAGAAGATGAAAAAAATTTCGAGCTAAGGTATTTAAGATTTATTGCCCAAACAAATATGCCTTCTTTTCTGGGATATGATAAAAGCATTGATATTGATAAGCAGTTTATTTTAAATACTTTTTCTCAAATAAAAGATGTAAGCCTTAGAGAATATGTTTTGCCTGTTTTGCAAAAATCAAAATCTTTTACTAATTCAGAAAAAGAAAGATTTAGATAAATTTTTTTATGGTTTTTTATAAAGGAAACCCATTTTGAAAAATAATAAAATGAATGAATTGCTAATATTGGTGGATGAAAAAGATAATGAGATTGGTGCTATGGGCAAACTAGCCGCACACCAGGCAGGTGCGCTTCATCGGGCATTTTCGATTTTTATTTTTAACCAGTATGATGAAATATTATTGCAGCAAAGAGCAGATGAGAAATATCATTCAGGAGGTTTATGGAGTAATACGTGTTGCAGTCATCCGCAGGAAGGAGAGCAAACAAATATGGCAGTTTCAAGGCGGTTAAAAGAAGAGATGGGTATTGAATGTAATACTGAGTTTCAGTTTAGTTTTATTTACAAAACTGTATTTGAAAATGGCTTGACTGAACATGAACTGGACCATGTATATTTTGGGAAAAGCGATGATATACCTGTTCCTGATAAAAAAGAAGTAAAAGACTGGAAATATATGAAACTCCAAAAATTAAAACAGGAAATTATTTCACGGCCGGAAAACTATTCAGAGTGGCTGAAAATTTGCTTGCCTAAAGTAGAATTATTTCTTGAGCAAAATTCTCAATCATTAAAATGAGCGTATTCAATTATCATACTGAACAGTTTTTACAGGTTGACATCCGTGCAGCATGGGATTTTTTTTCTGATGCAAAAAATTTGAGTGTAATAACTCCACCAGAAATGGATTTCGAAATTTTAACTAAATTAAATGGTGCAGCGGTTTATGAAGGTATGCTTATTGATTATACAGTAAAGCCATTGTTTGGCATTCCATTACATTGGCAAACTGAAATTTTTAGAATAGATAAGCCTAATATGTTTGCAGACCGGCAATTAAAAGGCCCTTATAAAATGTGGGAACACACACACACATTTATAAGAAAAGATGATGGTATCCTTATGAAAGATGATGTAAAATATCAATTACCTTTTGGGATAATTGGTAAAATAACTCACTCAATTTTGGTTCGTAAAAAGATTGAAAACATATTTATTTACAGAAAAAACATTTTGAATAAAATATTTAATAACAATGGAAATAATATTAATTGATGCCTTATTCGTGCTGGCAGCTTTCGTAGGAATGGAAGCAGGAGCGTGGCTGGCGCATAAATATATTATGCACGGCGTACTATGGAAATTGCATAAAGATCATCATAAAAAAGAGGCTGAAGGATTTATAGAACATAATGATTTTTTCTTTTTGATTTTTGCCTTACCAGGTATCGCAAGTTTATTCTTTGGCGTGAGAAATGATTATAATTTTCTATTCTGGATTGGGGTTGGCATTACTTTATATGGCTTATGCTATTTTCTGGTACATGATATTTTTATTCATCAGCGATTCAAAATCTTTCGGAATTCTAACAATGCCTATTTTGTAGCAATACGCCGGGCACACAAAATGCATCATAAACATTTAACCAAAGAAGATGGTGAATGCTTCGGCATGCTGTGGGTACCTTTTAAATATTTCCGCAATTTGAGAATTAAAAATACCACTTTGCAAAAAACAAGGGTGAACACATGAAATCGCTATACCTTCTTGTTGATTTTTTTACCATTATTATTCCTTTGTTATTTTCTTTTCATCCTAAAATAAATTTTTATAAAACCTGGAAAGAATTTTTCATTGCTACAATTCCTGTAGCTATACTTTTCCTGCTGTGGGATGCTATTTTTACAAATATTGGCATTTGGAATTTTAATCCACGGTATATAACAGGCATTTATTTTTTAAAATTGCCTATAGAAGAAATTTTATTTTTTATTTGTGTTCCATTTTCCTGCGTCTTTACTTATTACTGTCTCGATAAATTTTATAATCTATCCTGGAAACCCCAGGCTGAGAATATTTTTTGTATTGTACTTTCTATATCGTTATTGGTAACCGGTTTTATTTTTCTCGACAAACTTTATACTTCTGTTACATTTATTAGCACGGCTTTTGTCTGTCTCTTTTTGAAATTTGTTTTAAAGATCAATTGGTTTGGTAAAGCAATAAGCGTGTATTTAATTTTAATAATACCATTTTTGATAGTGAATGGAATCCTTACAGGCTCAGGGTTAGAAGAACCTGTAGTGAGATATAATAATGTTGAAAACCTCAATATTCGTTTGTTTACTATACCTGTCGAAGATATTTTTTATGGATTTGAATTAATTATTTTGAATTTATTTATCTATTTACAATTGTTGCGTAAAAAGGAATTCAGAGAAAGAATTATACAATCTATCCCTAAAACCCCTTCATCATTTTTAAAAGAATTTTAATAAAACAGAAATTGAAATTATTTGTTGTTTTACTGCCAGGATTGTTAATTGAAACTTTAAAATTCGATGTAGAATAATCTCAAATAAATTATTAACCCGTTTAAAATATCTAACATGAAAAAGACATTACAAATAGCCAACGGCTTCGCTCTCGTATCCACTATTATTATTAATTATCTTTCCAATACAGGTGTTTTTAATGGTAAAACGGTAGCGCAAATATCAGACAAATACCAAAATTACTTTACACCTGCAGGATATGCATTTTCAATATGGGGATTGATCTATCTTGGATTATTAGCCTTTGTGATTTATACAGGGCGCAGTCTTTTTAAAAAAATAGAAGATGAGTGGCCGGTTTTAGAAATCGGATGGTGGTTCGTTATTTCATGTATCGCCAATTCATGTTGGGTAATAGCATGGCTTTACGATTATACAGGACTTACCGTGATCATAATGGTTATAATGTTGATTTCTTTGGTGAAAATAATTTTAAATACCCGAATGGAATTAGATGATCTTCCTCTTAAGAAAATTGCTTTTGTGTGGTGGCCGTTTTGTATTTATTCGGGGTGGATCAGTGTGGCGCTTATAGCAGACGTAGCCGCATATTTAACCAAAATAAATTGGAACGGATTTGGCATCACTCAAATTGGCTGGACCATCCTAATGATTTGTGTGGCAGGAATTTTAAATTTATTTATAACCTGGAAACGCAACATGCGGGAATTTGCGATTGTAGGTGTTTGGGCTTTAGTGGCCATTGCTGTGGCTAACTGGAATGTTGCGGAATCTTTGGTGATAGCGCCTTTGGTAGTAGCAATTATCTTATTTATAAATATCGCAATTCATGGTTATATAAACCGCAAAACCAATCCCTGGAAGACTTACTTACAGAGAAAATAAATTCGAAATCCCTTTAAAATATATCCAATTTTAAGAAGGATAAACCTTCGTATGGCCGAATTATTTTTGTGGATTAAAAACAATTGAGATCCGGAGGATTAATAAAACTTCACTAAAATAAAATAATTCAGATGGATATAAATAATTCAGAAATAAATATTTGCTGGCTGAGAAGAGATTTAAGATTAGAAGATAATAATGCTTTGTATCATTCACTCATGGCAGGTTTGCCTGTGTTGCTTGTTTTTATTTTCGACACTAAAATCTTAAATCGTCTTTCCTGTAAAAAAGATAAACGGGTTGCTTTTATCCATCTCACTCTTGCGCAAATAAATTTAGATTTACAAAAACACCACTCTTCTTTGTACGTTTTGAATGATACGCCTCAGGAGGCTTTTGAAAATATTTGCACCAATTTTAATGTAAAAGAAGTTTTCACCAACCATGACTATGAGCCATACGCCATTGAAAGAGATCTGAAAATCGAACAATTCCTGAATGAAAAAGATATTCCCTTTCATACTTTTAAAGACCAGGTTATTTTCGAAAAATCAGAAGTAATGAAACCTGGCGGTGATCCGTACACTATTTTTCCTCCCTATTCCAAAATATGGAAGCAGAAATTTTATGAAGAAAAAATAAAATTATTCCCGTCTGAAAAATTACTTTCTCATTTTTTTAAAACAAAACCTTTTCATTTTCCTTCTTTAAATGAAATCGAGTTTGAAAAAGTGGAACTTCATGTACCGAAATTAAATATTTCCGGACAACTCATAAGTATTACGCCGAAACCCGCAATAATCCTGCTATTGAGGGCACGAGCTTTGCCAGTGTTCATTTAAGATTTGGGACAGTAAGCATCCGACAATTTGCTATTCATGCTGATAAGTTAAATGAACAATGGCTGAATGAACTGATATGGAGAGAATTTTTTATGATGATTCTTTTTCATTTTCCATATGTGGTTCATAATAATTTTAAGAGAAAATATGACAGCATCAAATGGAGAAACAATGAAAAGGAATTTGAACTTTGGTGCAAAGGAGAAACCGGCTACCCAATAGTAGATGCAGGAATGCATCAATTAAATGAAACCGGATGGATGCATAATCGTGTACGTATGGTTGTTGCAGGATTTCTTTGCAAACATCTTTTGATGACTGGCAATGGGGCGAAGCTTATCTCGCAGAAAAATTACTGGATTATGAATTGTCTTCCAATAATGGAAACTGGCAATGGGCAGCCGGTACTGGTTGCGATGCTGCTCCTTATTTTAGGATTTTCAATCTACATGAACAACTAAAAAAATTTGATGCCAAGTTGATTTATGTAAAAAAGTGGATAAAGAATTTCAAGCCAGGGTATTTACCGGAAATGGTAGAACATGAATTCGCCAGAAAGCGGGCGCTCGAAGTTTATAAGGATGCGTTGAAAGAAAGGTAAAAACTGCGAACTAATTATCAGGATTGTATTTGCGATATTCAAATATATCTTCAAAAAAACATTTAGGCCCGGCTCTCAATTCCCTGGGTTTGTGTTTTGAAGTATAGGTTGTGTAAGGTTTGGTGTTGTGTTCCAATAATCGCCGGATGGGGTTATCAGAATAACCTACATAATATTTATCAGAAGTTGTTGAATAGATAATGTAAATGAAATACATATATAAAAAAAGCC
>DATCFT010000039.1:0-74814 GCA_036509335.1 Hanamia sp. | reverse complement strand
TTCACCTTCATAAAAATCTTCCTTCTTTTCCTCTTGTGCAACTTGATTTTCTGAAACAGGAATCTGATCTATTTGTTCTTCTGCTGCAGGGGAAATATTCTCTTCTGCTATTTCATTTTGTTTTTCGCCTTCATAAAAATCTTCTTTCCTTTCTTCTTCTGCAACCTCATTTTCCGAAACAGGAATTGACATTATTTGTTCTTCTGTTGCTGCAGGAATATTTTCTTCAGGAATATGATTTTGATTTTCACCTTCATAAAAATCCTCTTTCTTTTCTTCTTCTAAAACTTCATTATCCGAAACAGAAATTGGCATTATTTCCTGCCCGAAAGACTCAGTCAGGCGGGATTCTTCTGCTGAAGGTGGAATACTTTCTTCTATTGTTTCATTTTGTTTTTCACCTTCATAAAAATCTTCTTTCCTTTCCTCTTGTGCAACCTCATTTTCCGAAACAGGAATTGACATTATTTGTTCTTCTGTTGCTGCAGGAATATTTTCTTCAGGAATATGATTTTGATTTTCACCTTCATAAAAATCCTCTTTCTTTTCTTCTTCTGCAACTTCATTTTCCGAAACAGGAATTGGCATTATTTCCTGCCCGAAAGACTCAGTCAGGCGAGGTTCTTCGACTGCAGAGGAAATATTTTCGAGAGGTTGTTGGTTTTTATTTTCTATCTCAAAAGAGGATTTATTATTTTCTTTTGATAAATGATCAGTATCAATTTTTGAAAGTTGATATTGAATCCAAAGAGGGTTATTAATATAGATACCGGTTTGCTTTGCTAATTCCTCAAACCTGGGATTATTATTTTTTTTATAATGATATAAAAGTAAAAACCTTGCCAGCGAACTGCACGGAAATTCGTTTACATTTTTTTCAAGCGTGTCAATATCATTGACAATATTTGAATAAAAAAGATCAGCGTAATTGGTATCTGCATTCATTAAAAATAGGTATTACCAGTTTGAAAATATTTTATTAAAGATACCTTGAGTTACAGTTTTAATAATATTATCCATTAATCCGGTTTCTGCCTGTTGTAATGTCTGGCTCGCAGGGAAATCGTAATTACTTGTTAAGTCAGTCTCAAAACTTTTATCAGGATCAGGATCTACGGTGTTTTTAAATATCAAATGAAATGAAACATTTATCCTGTTGGTTCCTGCGGCCTGGTTGGCTACGCCACTTGTGCTAACGCTATAATCGGATACATACCCGCTGATATCATAATTGGCATCATCATTATTTGTTTCTCTCAATCTTGTTTCACTGATTATTTGTTCCTTGAGTTTTTCAGTCAGTTGAGGTGCTAAAGTTGGATTTACATAGCGCGCTTTGTTCTCAAATAAATTTACCCTGAATGTTTTAATATTCGCAGGTATGGGGGAGCTATCTCTAAAAGAATATTTGCAAGTAGCAAAGCTGAATATAAATAACAGGAAGCAAAGTATTGAAGTGAGTTTTATATATTTTCCAGATTTCATTTTGTTATTTATTACACGAGGTACGTTATAAAAAAGAAGAACACGAATTTTCTACACTAATTTCACGAATTTTTAATATTAAAGTTATTCATCAACATTTATAATAAACAATTTAGCAATATTCTTTTAATTCAATAATCTTAATAATTCTACAGATAGCCATCCAAACTACTCATTAATATTATATTCTTTCAATTTTCTGTATAGTGTTCTTTCGCTAATTCCCAAGTCGCCGGAAGCGTCCCTCCTTTTTCCACGATGTTTTTTTAATGCTTTAATGATAAGGTCTTTCTCTGCGTCCATAATGCTTAAGGATTCTTCCACTTCCTGGTGTTCATCTATATTATTGTTGTTAAGAACTAATGGTTGCCCCGAAGAAATAGCCGGAGTACGGGGTTCTTCATGAAAATTATTCATCATAGTTTCATTTCTGAAATGTCTTTCATTTATAGAAGAAGGATTTTGCATTACATCAAAAAACATTCTTTTCAATTCGGTCACGTCCTTCTTTACGTCAAAAAATAGTTTATATAAGATTTCTCTTTCATTGGCAAATTCCTTTTGGTTATTTCCTTGCTGGTGAGAAGCCAAAACAGGCAGACGAGTGAAATTTGTATCAGGTAAAAATTTTCTTAATTCATCTGCGCTCACCTGCTTATCTTTTGAAAGTACAGACACTTGTTCGGCTATATTTTTTAATTCACGCACGTTTCCTGGCCACGGATAATTTACCAGCGCGTTTTTTGCATCTTCGCTTAATTGAACCGGAGAAGATTTATATTTTTCCGCGAAATCAACAGAAAATTTTCTGAACAATAATGGAATGTCTTCTTTGCGATCGCGCAATGCCGGCACTCTTATTGGCACTGTATTTAAACGATAATATAAGTCTTCACGAAATCTTCCGGAGTGGGTGTATTCCAACAAATCTCTATTAGAAGCCGCTATCACTCTCACGTCCGTCTTTTGTACTTTGGAAGAACCAACCCTGATGTATTCGCCTGCTTCGAGAACGCGCAACAAACGGGCTTGTGTACCAAGAGGAAGTTCTCCAATTTCATCTAAAAAAATAGTACCACTGTTCACCGTTTCAAAATATCCTTTGCGGCTATCAACAGCACCTGTGAAAGAACCTTTCTCATGGCCAAAAAGTTCGGAATCAATGGTTCCTTCCGGGATAGCGCCGCAATTAACCGCAATGAATGGATTGTGTTTGCGTGCAGAAAGCGAATGAATAATATGAGAAAAAACTTCTTTTCCCACGCCGCTTTCTCCGTTTATCAAGACACTCAAATCGGTGTTAGCCACTTGTATAGCCACATCTAATGCATACACCAATGCGGGCGAGTTGCCAATAATTCCAAACCTGTTTTTTATTGCTTGTTGATCCATTTAATCCTTTTCTTTTAGTAATTTTTCAATTTCTGTTCTCAAAAGAGGTAAATAATTTTTAATGATTGCCCAAATTGTATTATCATCCACCATATCATAATCATGCACAATTATATGTCTCAAAGCAATAATTTTCTTTTGATGAGAAACATTTATCGCTGAATTTAGTTTAGTTGCCTTTGAAAGAGCCTCACCAATAATGGATAATCTTCTTGCGACTGCATCAGTAACCGCTAAATTATTTTGATACTCTTCCCTGCTTTTAACATTAATCAAATATTCTTCAATGAGTTTTATTGACGTAAGAATATCCGATAAAAAAGCATTGGCATCTTTAACCATATATCCTTATTTTTTCCTTCTTAATCCGGGTTAACAAATATGGATTTTTCAATTTTTCATTAGGTACTAAATCAATATTTCTTTTTAAAATATTTTGTAATGAAAAAAGAAATTCAAAATAATTATCTGCATAATCCAGTTCAGCAATTTTCTCTTTTTGAAATTCATATAAAAAGTCAATATCGCTATTCTCATTGAAATCATTTCTTACTGCTGAGCCAAATAGCTCCAATGATTTTACTTTATGCTTTTTACAAGAAATGATTATTTCTTCTAATGAATTTTTTATTAAAGTATTCATCGCATTATTTTATTTCATTTTATTTTATAATTCCCATCAATGTTCCTGCTGTACATCTTTCTATAAACACATCCACATAATCTCCTTTATTCCAATTTCCGGCTTTAGGAAATACTACCATTTTATTGTGATCCGTTCTGCCTGCCCAATGTGCATTGCTTTTCCTGGAATCCCCTTCTATTAAAACTGAAAATGTTTTTCCCAAATCCCGTTCCATACTTTCAAGAGAATGAATCCGATGCAAAGCAACTAGTTCCTGCAACCTTCTTTTCTTTACTTCCAGAGGCACATCATCTTCGAATCTTCTTTCAGCAAGGGTTCCAGGTCGCTCTGAATAAAAATACATATAGGCCAGGTCATATTTACAATATTCAAAAAGACTTAAAGTTTCTTTGTGGTCTTCTTCCGTTTCTGTGCAAAAGCCTGTAATAGAATCGGTAGAAAGCCCGCAACCGGGAAGTATTTCCCGTATCCTGTTTACTTTAGAAATATACCACTCACGGGTATAAGTGCGGTTCATCATTTGCAAAATCCTTGAACTACCGCTTTGTACAGGCAGATGAATATATTTACAAATATTACCGTATTTCTTCATCGTAAATAAAACTTCATCCGTAATATCTTTGGGATGCGAAGTAGAAAATCTTACACGAAGTAACGGAGATATTTGTGCTACTTTTTCTAACAAGTTGGCAAAAGAAACTATTGAATTATCAGAAGCATTTGCCCATTGATAACTATCCACATTTTGCCCCAGCAAAGTTACTTCGCGGTAGCCTTCATTAAAAAGATCAGTGCATTCTTTAATCACAGAATCCGCATCACGGCTGCGTTCGCGGCCTCTTGTAAAAGGAACCACACAAAAAGAACACATATTATTACAGCCACGCATGATACTTACAAATGCAGTTACTCCGTTGCTGTTCAATCTTATTGGGGAAATATCGCCATAAGTTTCTTCGCGGCTTAATAAAACATTCACTCCCTTTTGTCCACTTTCTGCTTCTTCTATCAATGCCGGCAAAAAACGATAAGCATCAGGCCCCACCACGATATCTACTAATTTTTCTTCTTCCAGAAATTTTGATTTCAATCTTTCAGCCATACAACCCAATACACCAACAAGTAAACCCGGATTGTGTTTTTTCAATTTCCTGAATTCAGTTAATCTTTTCCTTACGGTAATTTCTGCTTTTTCGCGGATTGAGCAGGTGTTGATGAAGATCATATCGGCCTCCTCAAAGTGAGGCGTAATTCCAAAACCTTCTTGTTGTAAAATAGAAGCAATTACCTCGCTGTCAGCAAAGTTCATAGCGCATCCATAGCTTTCTATATAAAACTTTTTACTTAAAGTATTATGAATTCCATTTTTTGGCGCAAAAGCTTCTCCCTGCCTGCTTTCATCATGTTTTTTATCTAAAATCAGTTCTGCCATTTTCCAGTTTTAAAACTTAGGGGTGCAAAGATAACAAATAAAAAAAATTGCGACACTATGGCAGAAAGTTAATTCAAAGGAAGGGAAGGGGAAGGAAAAAATTTTAAAAGATATATAGGAGAAACCAATATAGTAAAATAAAGGTCAATTTGTAATTATCTTCTGTCAAAAGAATTGTAGAAAAACAGAATCTGGAATATTTGTTTGATTACTGGCTTCCTGGGAGAAAACAATATCTACTGGAATAGGCAAAAAAAATCCTTTTCACAAACACATGAAAAGGATTTAAAAATCTGATATCAAAAAATCTTAATAATCTTTGTTATAACCACCGCTTCTGCCGCCGCCGCCGCCGCTGCTTCTGCCACCGCCATATCCGCCGCCGCTGCTTCTGCCGCCGCCATATCCACCGCCGCTGCTTCTACCGCCGCCGCCGTATCCGCCGCCGCCGCCACTTTTCTTGTAGCCACTGCCTTCGGGACGAGGTTGTGATTCGTTAACGATTAATTTACGACCTTGTACTTCGCTCTCGTTTAATGTGGCGATAGCAGTCTTTGCTGCATCTTCGTCTTCCATTTCAACAAAACCGAAACCTTTACTACGGCCGGTGTTTTTTTCTTTAAGAATTTTTGCACTTGTTACAGCGCCATACTGAGTAAATAAATTACTCAAATCGTCGTCGGTCATTGACCAACTGAGATTACCTACATAAATGTTCATTGTAAAAACTTTTGTTTAATAAATAAAAAAATAACCAATTAATGAATCAGTAGCTACAATGAACTGAAGAACCTTATAAGAGAAACATCAGCCAAAAGGAAAACACACTAAACCATTAACAAGGTATAAAGATAACCTTTTATTTGAAATTCCATTATTTTTAAAAAAAATATTTTTCCATACCCTTTTTAGATTGATAGTAATATGAAGGCCGGATTTTACCAAATAGGTCATTTTGGACCATAAGCCCTTAACATATTGCAATTTTTAAAAATAAATACCCGTTAACCTGTTGCCATTATTTTTTTATATTTGATGAAATAATTCTTTTGAAAAAACTTTTTTTAATCTGCTTCCTTTATTATTGCCAGCTACCTGTTTCATTTTCACAAAAAAAATATTTTCAACAACAGGCAAATTATAAAATTGATGTTACTCTCAACGACGTAGAAAATACGCTGGATGGATTTGAAACAATAAATTATACCAACAATTCACCAGATACACTTTATTTTATTTGGTTCAATCTATGGCCTAATGCCTATAAAAATGATCGTACCGACTTCAGTGACCAATTGTTACAATTAGGAAGAACCGATTTTTATTTTAGTGATGAGGATAAACGCGGATATATCAATCGTTTGGATTTTAAAGTGAATGGGATTACTTCTAATTTGGAGGATCATCCGCAATATATTGATGTGGCAAAATTAATTTTACCTGCCCCTCTCCCACCAGGTCAAACCATAAAAATAACAACTCCTTTTCATGAAAAAATCCCATTCAATTTTTCCCGGGGTGGTCATGTAGGTCATACTTATCAAATTACGCAATGGTATCCAAAACCGGCAGTGTATGATAATGAAGGCTGGCACCCGATGCCTTATCTTGACCAGGGAGAATTTTTCAGTGAATTTGGGAACTTTGATGTTACAATTACTTTACCCAAAGACTATATAGTAGCGGCAACCGGGGAAATGCAAAATGCCGATGAAGTGAAATGGTTGAAAGAGAAAGCGGAAGTAAGCGGTCAGCCACCAGCTATCAGCCATCAGCAATCAGCCATCAACAATCAGCAATCGGAAAAGAAAAAACAAACTAAAACAAAAAAGAAGTACCAGCCCACCTACGAAAAGAAAAAAATCATCTTACAAAATCTGCCGCCTAACCCTTTACCTCAAAAAAGTAAAACACTCACGTACGTTCAAAATAACGTCCACGATTTTGCATGTTTTGCTGATAAGAATTTTTTAGTACTGCATGATACCTTACAATTAGCGTCAGGCAGAATAATTGACGCATGGTCTTTTTTTACTCCATCAGGATTGTCCGTTTGGAAAAACAGTATTCAATTTATAAAAGACGCGATAAAAACAAGAAGTAAATGGCTTGGCGAATATCCATATAATATTGTGACTGCTGTGGAAGCCAAATTAGGTTTTAGCGGAGGAATGGAATATCCTACCATCACCAGTATTTCTCCAATGCCAGATGAGAAATCATTGGATATGACGATTGATCATGAAGTAGGCCACAACTGGGTTTACGGAATATTAGCAACCAATGAAAGAGATTATCCCTGGATGGACGAAGGTATGAATACCTACTTTGACAACAGGTATGAAGAATTAAAATACCCTGAAAAATATTCAGTGGAAAATAAAAAAGATTTCATTGATAAAAAAATTCCCGTTGATTTTACAGACCTCGCATACAGAAATCAATTGGCTACCAAAAGAGATCAACCCATTGAAACCACTTCCCGGGATTTTTCTGAAACCAATTATGATGTAATCCCATATTATAAAACAGGTTTGTGGATGAAAAAATTACAGGATTTTGTTGGGGAAAAAGTATTTGATAGTTGCCTTCATGAATATTACAACCTTTGGAAATTTAAGCATCCTTATCCTGACGATTTTAAAAAAGTAGTGGAAGATGTAAGTGGCAAAAATGTGGATACCATTTTTTCGCTATTAACAAAAAAAGGAAGTCTCGAACCACAGAAAAAGAAAGAGTTGAAAGTCTCTGCTTTATTCAATTTTAATAATACAAATAAATACAATTATATTTTTCTGTCACCTGCTTTCGGCTATAATTATTATGATAATTTAATGATCGGAGGATTGATACACAATTATACTTTACCTGAAGAGAAATTTCAGTTTTTAGTTGCTCCACTGTATGCTACCGGAAGTAAAACTTTTACAGGAATTGGAAGGATTGGATATCATATTATGAGTTATGGAGCCATAAGAAAAGCAGAAATTTCTTTAAGTGGCGAGAAATTTAATATGGATGAATATACAGATTCCACAGGCAAAAAAAATTACATGGGATTCACTAAAATTGTGCCTTCCGTAAAACTGATTTTCAAAAATAAAAATGCCACAAGTTCTGTTAAGAACTGGATACAATGGAAAACTTATTTTATAAATGAAACCCAATTATCATTTAACATAGATACCGCGACACTCCAGGGTTCCATCACTTATCCTAAAACAAAAAGATACCTCAATCAACTAACATTAGCTACGGAAAATGATCGCGCATTATATCCTTATTCAGCAAATATCGTTGCGGAACAAGGTAAAGGATTTGCACGCATTACATTTGAGGGAAAATATTTTTTCAATTACCCAAAAGGCGGAGGACTTAATGCACGCCTCTTTGCCGGGAAATTTATGTATTTAGGCACTGAAGATTTTTTAGGGACTGACCGTTACCATTTGGATATGACGGGACCAAATGGCAATGAAGATTACACTTACAGTAATTATTTTATAGGAAGAAATGAATTTCAAAATCTACCTTCCCAGCAAATAATGATAAGAGATGGCGCCTTTAAAGTAAGGACTGACCTGCTGAACAGTAAGATTGGAAAAACTGATAATTGGCTTACAGCCCTAAATTTAAATACTGATTTACCCAAAGAAGTAAATCCTCTTCAGGTATTACCTGTAAAAATTCCTTTAAAAGTATTTTTAGATATAGGCACCTACGCCGATGCTTGGGAAAATAATCCGCCTACCGGAAAATTTATTTATGATGCAGGATTGCAGGTATCATTGTTTAAAAATATTGTGAATATTTATATTCCACTTCTTTATAGCAAGGTGTATGCTGATTATTTTAAATCTACCATTCCGAAAAATAAAAGATTTTTGGAAAATATTTCTTTCAGTATTGATATTCAAAATTTCCGTTTTAATAAGTATTTCGATTTACCCGAACTTTAATTCTGTTTGCAAAATTTAAAAATTAATTCCTTTGAAAATTTCCTACATACAGCATGCGGATATTGATAAAAAAAAATGGGATCAATGCATTGCTGATTCAAAGAATGAATTAATATATGCCTATTCTTATTATTTAGACGTAATGAGTAAAAACTGGGATGCCCTGATATGGAAAGATTATGAAATGATAATGCCGTTAACCTGGAATAAAAAATTTGGAATTTCATATCTACGCCAGCCTGCATTCACACAGCAATTAGGGATATTTGGAAATTCTCTTTTTGAAAATAACATAACTGAAAAATTTATAGATAAGGCGATGGAATTGTTTCCATTTGCAGAAATAAATTTAAACTTTGGCAATGAATATGCTACGATGAAAAAGTGTAATCTCATTCTTCCATTAAATAATTCTTTCGTCGAAATTAAAAATAGTTTTAATAATGATTTAATAAAAAATATTAAAAAAGCAAACAGAAACAATTTAATTTATACCTCATCAGAAGATATTGAAACAGCTATCCAATCATACAAAAAAACCTATTCTGCAAAGTTTCATTCTTCAAAAAAAGATTTTGAAGATTTTCAGCAATTGTGTCTTCTGTTAAAGACAAAAGAACAAATTTTTGTTAGGAAAGTAAATTCAAAAGAGGGGCATTTACTTGCAATAGCTATCTTCTTAAAGGATAAAAAAAGAATCTACAACATCATGTCAACCACTTTCTCCGAAGGTCGTAAACTGGAAGCTAACCATTTCTTATTGCACGAATTGATAAAAGAATTCTCAGGGCAAAATTTAATTCTCGACTTTGAAGGATCAGAAATTCCGTCTATTCATTCTTTTTATAAAAAATTTGGGGCAATTGAACAACAATATCCTTTTGTCAGAATAAATAAACTCAAATCCTGGCAACGTTTATTTAAAAATTTAAACGATCAATATAAATTTTCTAAAAGGAATCAGGCTTAAATTTTTCCTGTGAATTGAAATGAAAAACATCCGTATTCATGCGACTAACGTGGGGCTGGAAATTGAATTTTTTCGAAATTAATTTTTCAAAACACATTCTTTTAATTTTCTCCGAATGAAATTCAATAATCACTTCACCAACATTGCGCAACCATGAAGTATCGGCTTTAAAAATGCCTTGTTCTGCACCTTCAATATCTATTTTAAATAAATCTACTTTCTCAATATTAAACTTTTCTAAAAAAGTGGTTACACTATAAGTAATAACCTGTACCGGATTTTCAACACTTTCCTCTGTAATACCGGTATTATATTTTAGAGGGCTTTTTTTCAGATTCACAGATCCGTCTTTATCAGAAAGTGCTGCCTGCACTGGTATTACTTTGCCACTGGTAATTTCTGCCTGTAAATTTCTTTGTAAAAAGATAAAATTATCCGGATCGGGTTCAACACAATATATGATTGCGTCCGGCATCAGATGTAAAAAATATAAAGCTGCAAAACCAACATTTGCCCCTGCATCAATTATCACCTGCTTATTTGAAATATACGGCAATTCATAAATTCTTCTGAGGAAAATTTCATAGAAAATATCTATATCACCAACATAGGTTCTTAAAAAAATATTCCTGTCCGGAAATGCAGTTAAGGAAATTGAGAAAAATTTGTTTGAATAACTTTTAGCCTTATTTCCTGCCCGAATGACGCCCGGATGACCCGGTCGGACGGGGACGCAGGCAGGCGGGGTCCTTTTACTGAACCTATATATTTTAGTAAACCAAATAAGCGAAAGAAAAGATGAAAGGTTTTTTGTAGCAGTGTAACAGAAAATCAATTTGTTACCTGCTTCTTTTATCCGCTTCAGGACTTTCATATTGCCAGAGGTTTGGCATTCAGAATATATTCAGCAAAAATTAAATCGGGAATTGTGGTTATTTTAATATTATTTATTTCGCCTTCTATCAAATTTACCTTTATCCCAAAGGCTTCAACAACAGTTGCTTCATCAGTAAACGCTTCTTTATAATCAATAGAATAGGCCGGTAATAAAATTTTACTGTGAAAAGTTTGGGGTGTTTGTACCAATTTTATTTTATTTCTGTCCAGTATTTTATTCCCATTATTAGTTATCATCCTTACACTGTCTCTGCAGCTGACAGCAGGAATAGCGGTCCCGCTTTCCAAAGCAAATTCATAACATCTCTTAACCAAACTCTTTGTGAATAAACATCGTACGCCATCGTGAACAAAAATAATGGCTTCTTCATTCGCTACCATAGAAAGCCCGTTTTTTACAGAATGAAATCTTGTTCTGCCGCCTGAGATTATTTTAAATTTAGAAGCATCAAAGTATCCGTCAATAATTTCCTTGCCTTTGGCAATATGTTCTGCAGGCAAAACCAAAATGATCTCGATATCATCAAAAGAATCAAAAAATGTTTTGATACTATAATATAAAACGGGTTTATTTTTTAAAAGTAAAAACTGTTTTGGGATATTATTGTTCATCCTGGAGCCATTTCCACCGGCAACTATAATTGCAATCTTCTTCATACTTCATTTCTTTATAAAAAATCAGCTCCAAAGTAAGAGGATCATTTTCCTTGTTTTTATTTTGATTTAGAAATTTCTCTTATGAAAATCAATTTCCATAAATAGCAATCATGTTTTCTCCATCACTGTTTTTTAATCCTCGATACATTCCTGCACTATTGAAAACCAAAACAGCATTGCCTTTGGCATCCATTCCTATTAATCCTCCTTCGCCGTTAAGCGCTACTAATTTTTTCAACACCACTTCTTCGGCAGCTTCTTGCAAAGTCAGATTTTTATATTCCATCAGGCAGCTTACATCATAAGCAGCTACTGATCTAATAAAAATTTCTCCGTGTCCCGTACATGAAATAGCACAGGTTTTATTGTTGGCATAAGTGCCAATTCCTATCATGGGGCTGTCTCCTATCCTGCCGTATCTTTTGTTGGTCATCCCACCTGTAGAGGTAGCTGCAGCAATATTTCTATCGCCGTCACAAGCTACTGCGCCTACTGTTCCAAACTTTTTATCTTTCATCAGACCAACCAATTTATCATTTTTGTGATCGAGCTTATATAAATCACTATCTCTTATTTCGCGCCATTGATCGTAGCGGTATTGGGAATAAAAATAATCGTCGGGCTCTAATTTTATTCCCTGTTTAATAGCAAAATCATTGGCCCCTTTTCCACTCAAAAAAACATGACCGCTGTGAAGCATCACTTCCTCAGCAAGCTCTACCGGATTACGGATATTTCTTACACCTGCAATGGCTCCCGCTTCAAGCGTACTACCATCCATAATAGCCGCATCCATTTCATTGAGTCCTTTTTTTGTAAATACAGATCCTTTCCCCGCATTGAAAAGCGGATTGTCTTCAAGTATTACAACAGCAGCTTTTACTGCATGAAGCGATGTGCCTCCTATTTCTAAAACGGCATATCCCGCATTCAGGGCGTCAGAAAGCCCAACCCTGTAAGCCTCTTCAAGCTCCGGAGTCATATCTTCTTTTAAGATGGTACCCGCGCCACCATGTATGGCTATTGAAATTTTTTGCATTGATAAAAGCGAATTGAATTATTGTTTATTTGTTTGTTTACTGTCCGATTGACTCATACAGAGCAAAAATTTTTAAATAATATAACTATTAAAATCCTGTCAAAGAATTTACTTTTAGTAAACGAAAATTACAAATCCAAAATTACAAATCTGCGAGCAACCTTTTACATTCTGCCTGTAATTTTTCTTTGTTAATAGCAACAGTTCCTACTTCTTCACATACAATTCCGCCGGCAATATTGGCTATCACCGCAGCGAGGTGAATATTTGTTGTGGCTGCATAGATTAAAGAAGCAACAGCAATAACTGTATCGCCTGCTCCGCTTACATCTGCAATATTTCTCCTGTGTGAAGGAATTATTTCTTTACTATTATTTCCCTGGTAAAAAATTCCTTTTTCTGATAAGGTAATTAATGAAATATCATGATCCATTTTTTCCTTTAACTGCGCATGAATACCTGTTAGTAATTCCACCGAAATATCTTCAGGCAGTAAATTCAAATTAGTAAAAACCTCATTAAGATTAGGTTTAAATAAAGTAGCATTTCTATAAGAAAAGAAATTTTTTCTTTTAGGATCAACGGCCGTCGGTATTTTATTTTTTTTACACAATCCGATGGTATTTTCAATAATGGTTTTTGTAAGAATCCCCTTATTATAATCTTCAAAAATTAAAATATCTGGCTTTTCGGTAGTAATATATTTTTCAATTTGGTTTTGCAATTTTTCCTCATCAATATTATCTATATCATGAATATTTTCTGTGTCAAGCCGCATCATCTGCTGGTTGCGGCTGATGATCCTTATTTTATTGGTAGTAAGTCTTTTTCTGCTTTCAAGTATAAAGCGGGAATCAATATTTTTTTTCTGCAATAATTGTTTTACTTGCATCCCATCTTCATCATCGCCCAAAATGGTGAGCAATGCAACCGATGCTCCAAGGGCCTGAACATTCAAAGCAACATTAGCAGCACCTCCGATCCTTTGTTCTCTTTTGCTTACCGCTACAACAGGAACCGGTGCTTCCGGCGAAATTCTTTCCACATCTCCCCACCAATAAGTATCAAGCATCGCATCGCCAAGAACAGCGACTTTCATTTTTGAAAAGCCTGAGAATAATTTATCAATGTCAACACTCATTTAGCTTTTGATTTTATTTTTTTGATTGCTGATAGTAATGTAGTAAACTGGTATTCCTACCAAAACAATACCCAAACCCCATAAAGTATAAAGAGGCTTGAAAAATACCAGGAACACACAAAACACAGATCCTAAAATAATATAAAGTGCGGGCAAAAAAGGATACGCAAAAGCCTTATAGGGCCTTTCAATATTGGGCCGCGTTTTCCGAAGCACAAAAATGCCAATAATGGTAAGCACATAAAAAATAACCACTACAAATGCAATCATATCCAGAAGATCATTGTAACCACCACTTAAACATAAAATAGAAGCTACAACTGCCTGTGCCCAGAGCGCCCATTCAGGAACCGCTTTTTTATTGAGTGTTCCTGCTTTTTTAAAGAACAAACCATCTTTTGCCATGGTATAATACACCCTGGCGCCTGCAAGTATCAATCCATTATTGCATCCGAATGTAGAGATCATTATCATTACCGCGATTACAACAGCTCCATTATGCCCAAAAATTGCATTTGATGCAGCAACAGCAACGCGGTCTCCTCCCGGAAATGCAATTTGATCTAATGGCAAAGCATTAAGATACATCAAATTGGTAGCAATATAAATAAGCGAAACAATAAACGTACCCAGGAAAAGGCTGAGACCGATGTTTCTTTTAGGATTTTTAATTTCTGCAGCGATAAAAGTTACATTATTCCATGCATCGCTGCTGAAGAGTGAGCCCACCATTGAGGCAGCTATAGCGCCTATCAGAATGGCGCCACTTATTGGAAACCAGTTGCCATGTTTTATAAATTGGCCGTTTGCTTTCTCAAGTTGAGTCGCATGAAATCCTGTTTGCCAGTTCTCATGCCAGAAACTATGTTTCACCAAAAGAAATCCAAGAATGATCAATCCAAATAAAGATAAAAGCTTAATGGTGGTAAAACTTGTTTGAATAATTTTTCCTCCTTTGATACCTTTTGTATTGGTATAAGTAAGAAAAATTATTAAAGCAATTGACAGTAATTGAGCTGCAGAAATATGAAAATTTCCAAGGGAAAGTAAATAAACATTTTCTCCTACTTCAGGAATAAGGTAAGCTGTAAACCTGCTGAAAGCCACGCCTACGGCAGCAATAGTCGCAGTTTGAATGACAGTAAAGGAACTCCAACCGTATAAAAAACCAGCTAAAGGATTAAAAGCTTCTTTCAGAAAAACATACTGGCCACCGGCTCTTGGAAACATACCGCTCATTTCGCCATAACTTACTGCTGCCATCACAGTCATAAGGCCGGTGATTAACCAAACAATAATCAGCCATCCGGCGCTCCCTACATTTCTTACTATATCAGTGCTTACAATAAAAATACCCGAGCCTATCATTGAACCTGCTACAATCATGGTAGCATCAAATAGGCGAAGACTTGGCTTAAAACCTGTTGCTTGTTCGTTCATAAAAAAACCCGTTTATTAAAACGGGGTTGAAGATAAATATTTATTTCAGATTGAAGGTTGAATCATTTTTTATTTGTAGAATCCAATTCATTTAATCCTGCAATAACGTCTGGCGTAATATTCAAAGTAGAATCTTTATAAAACATAAAACCGGGTTCATAAGAAAATATATAAGAATACCTGCCATCCTTATTATATTGTTTCAAAAAATTTTGAATACGGGTCAAAATATCTTCTTTCATTTTTGAATTGTAATTATAAAGTTCGTTATCTATTGTTTGCTTGCGGGCCTGGAGATCCTGCTGCATTTTATTGATTTCCTGCATGGCAGATTCCTGTTCCTTTTGATTCATCGTTGAAGCTTTTTGCTGTAATTGCATAGCGCGGTTCTGGTATTTTTTCTGCATGGCAGTAATCTCATCATTAGCAGATGATTGCTTGCGTTCAAAATCTTCTTTTATTTTTTGATAATAAGAATAATTATTTTGAAGAGAATCAAGATCAATATATGCGACTTTGGATTTGTCGCTCAAATTATCTATAGAAGAAGCTACTGGTTCCTGAACTGTGACATTTTTTTTATGATGAAATTGTAAATAATATAGATAGCCAACCAACACTAATAAAATAGCATTAATAACAAGTAAAATATTTTTCATCCATATAAATTTAGGTTGGCAAGATAAAAAAAACGAATGGTTACATAAATAATCCTTTTTGATTTAGGAAACAGTTAACTAATAGATGAATAGGGCAGCAAATATCTAAACAAATGAATTTGTAACCTTTCTTAACTCACTCACTCTAATCTATCAAACAAACTTAAAATAAAATGAAAATAATTAACACCCTTACTAAAACAGCTATTTGTTTTGTTATTAGTACAGGTTTGCTTTATTTGCCAGTAAGCGCACAAAAAAGCCAGAAACTTACAGACCCTGAAATCGCTTCGGTAGCAGTAACAGCGAATCAGATTGATATTGAGTATGCAAAAATTGCGCAGAAAAAATCTAAGAATGCCGATGTTTTAAAATTTGCAGAAACAATGGCGAAAGATCACCAATCTGTTATTGACCAGGCAGTAGCTTTGGCTACCAAACTGGGAGTTACTCCAAAAGATAATGCTACTACCAAAGCATTTCTTGCTGGCTCTGTCAAGACAAAAGCAATGCTTAATTCAAAAAAGGGAAACGCTTTCAATAAGGCTTATATTGACAATGAAGTAGCCTATCACAAAGCAGCAATCAACGAAGTGGAGAATGTATTAATCCCGGATGCAACTAATAGTGAATTAAAAAGTTTGTTGCAATCTGCATTACCTCTTTTTAAAGAACATCTCGCTCACGCTGAAATGATTCAAAAAGAATTTTAAAAATGAAAAATTCATTAAAATTATTTAGAAGCAGCGTGTTCTTTTTATGCACGTTGTTTCTTTTAAATGGATGTTCGTCAAATGAGAACAATAAAAATAAAACGGAAGCTGTTACCCAAAAACCCTCACACGCAGTGGATACAGTTGTCATCAAACAAATGCAGTTTAATCCTGCTATACTTCATGTAAAAGTTGGAGATACTATTATCTGGATCAATAAAGGTATGGTTGACCATGATATTACTTCAGATAAAAATAATTCTTTTTATTCCGATACGCTTCACGTCGGGAAAACGTGGAAGATGGCAGTAAAAGACAGTGCAGGTTATCATTGCAGTATTCATCCAACCATGCAAGGAAGATTAGTGTTAAAATAGAGCTAACTTGAGCAGAGTTTTTATTGGAAAAATATTTAAAAAATTAATAAAATTGGACACGCGATTTGAACAATATTCTGATTTGGAAATTATCCATAAAATAAACGACGGTGATGTAAAGCTGTATGAAATATTGATCAGGAGATACAACTCTTTTCTTTACAGGATCGGCAGAACTTACAGATATAATCACCAGGATACGGAGGACCTGATGCAGGAAGCATATATAAATGCATACCTCAACCTGAAAAAATTTGAAAACAGGTCATCTTTCAAAACATGGTTTACAAGAATCATGCTCAACCTTTGCTATCAAAAAAAACAAAAGCTAAGTTTCAAAAACGAAATAACCGGCGATGATATTCAAAATGAAAAATCAAATATCATGTTTCATCATTCAACCAACAACGAAAAAATCACCGTGAATAAAGAACTTGGACGTGTATTGGAAAATGCCATTCATGAAATTCCCGAAGACTACCGGATAGTGTTTTCTTTGAGGGAGTTGAACGGATTAAGTGTTGCTGAAACTGCTGAAGCATTGGACATTAGCGAAAGTAATGTAAAAGTGCGGCTGAACAGGGCAAAGACAATGCTTCGCACAGAGATAAAAAAAATGTATTCTCCGCAGGAAATTTTTGAATTCAACCTGGTGTATTGTGATGGAATGGTAAACAGAGTAATGACACAAATAAATGAATTAAAAAAGATAGAAGATGAAAAATGAAAACGCTTTGTATTCAAATTTTGATGAAATATGCCTTGATGAAATTGAGGCAGATTACACCAATCTTTCAACAAAAATACCTTGCAGCAGCGAAAAGTTTTTAATGAATGATGATGAAAAGATTAAACTAATTGCAAATCATTTTGAAAGAATTATGCATATACTGGAGCTTGATTTGAATGATGATAGCCTGAAAGGAACTCCCAAAAGAGTAGCAAAGATGTATGTAAAAGAGATTTTCAGCGGATTAAATCCAACTAATGAACCTGAGATAACTTTGTTTGAAAATAAATACCAGTATAATAAAATGCTGGTTGAAAAAGACATTACGCTTTATTCTTATTGTGAGCATCATTTTGTACCAATCATTGGAAAGGTGCATGTAGCTTATATTTCAAAAGGAAAAGTAATAGGATTATCAAAAATAAACCGCATTGTACAATACTATGCAAAAAGGCCGCAGGTGCAGGAACGCCTTACCAACCAGATAGCTGATGCTTTAAAAAAAGCAATAGGCACAGAAGATGTGGCAGTGGTAATAGATGCAGTGCATCTTTGTGTAGCATCGCGCGGAATAAAAGATACAGGAAGCAGTACCATCACTGCGCAATATTTCGGAAAATTTATAAATGAGGAAACAAAACAGGAGTTTCTTGCATTGATAAAGTGATTAGCTAATATTGCCGCTTTTTAAAATTAGAAGATTGACTTTTAAAACAAGCCTGAATGTGTGCCAGTTCTGACAAATATCAATATATTCTTATCATCATCAGTCTGCCATATTAATAGCCAATCGGGATTAAGAGGACATTTCCAACAATCGCTATAATCTCCACTAAGTTTGTGTTGTTTAAATTTTGCCGGAAGAGTTTGCTTATTGGCAATCATTAAAATAACTGACTCAATTATTGCTTCTTTATACCCTCTTCGCAATAAACCTATAATCCTTTTTAAATCTATTTGTGTATTGTATATTATACATTACTTTCTAAGATCGGTAAACAATTGCTCTACAGATTTTGCTTTGTTGGTTTTGCCTTTTCGTGAATCATCAATAGCTTTTTTTGTAGTAGCGTTTGGTTCCTTCAGTATTTTAGCAAATGGCAACGTTTCTATTAATTCTACAAACTTTTTTGCTTGCCTGGTTTTTGTATCAATAGTAATGTAGGTCATAATTCATTATTTTACAATCAAAGATAATCAAAGGAAGGTAAAATTATTGTTCACAGTAAACAAAGAAATAATATCCATGATTCCTATTTCTTTCCTACGGATTGCATCCATAGTTACTCACATTCAACCCCGTTGGGGTTTCTCATATCTGTTTCAAAATCCTCAATATTTGTTTGTTTACTGGAATGGAAATACTTTCTTATTTCTTATTTTTTATTTCTTATTACTCATTTTTTATTTCCCTATTCACTTATCTACTTCCCGAATAAAGTTCATATTCCATAAGACGGCAATCAATTTTTCCTGTATAAAATTCTATTTTACGTTTTGGTTTCAGGCCAATTTTTTTTGCGAGATTTAGATTTCCTGTAAAAACATAGCCAATGTATCCTTTACATTTTTGTTTCATAAAATCTCCTATCCGCGCATAAGTTTTTTCTAATTCAATTTCGTCGCCCATTCGTTCTCCATATTCCGGATTAAAAAAAATGATTCCATTTTCATTTTCAGGAATAGTAGTTTCTTCAAATTCGCAAACTTTGAATTCTATCAAATCTGCAACTCCAGCTACCCCGGCGTTTATTTTAGAAATGTTGACAGCATCTTCACTTATATCGGTTGCCACTATTTTCAAGCCAGGAAGTAACTTAATCTGATCGTGTAATTTTTGTTTTTCTTTTTCAAAAAATTCCTTATCAAATCCTGCAATATGCATAAACCCATAATTTTCTCTAAACAAACCGGGCCGTCGATTAGTAGCCAGCATTATTGCTTCAATTGCTAATGTGGCCGAACCGCACATCGGATTTATAAAAGGAGATTTGCGATCCCATTTTGTAGCCAGTAAAGTAGCAGCTGCCAGCGATTCCATCATCGGCGCTTTCCCCGGAATTTTTCTGTATCCATGTTTGGATAAAGTTTCTCCCGAAGTATCAATAAATATTTCGGCCTGATCATTTTTCCAAAATAAATTGATTACGATTTTATCTAATTCAGATCCTGAATCGGGACGTTCATTAAATTTATTTCTGAAACGATCCACAATCGAATCTTTCACTTTTACATTGGCAAATAATGAATTATTAATGGTGGGATTATCAACTTTACTCGTGATAGAAAAATAACCATTCTTTTCAATGATTGAATCCCATTGAATCTGAGAAACCGTTTGATATAACTCATCAGGATTATTACAAAAAAAAGATTTCAGGGAATATAACACCTGGCTGGCGCAACGAAGATTCAAATTGAGACGGATACAATCATTTAAAGTTCCGTTCAATTCAATTCCTGTTGTAAAATTTTTTGAAATTCTAAATCCTAATTCTGTTATTTCCTGATGGAGAAAAGGAGCTAATCTTTTGCTACAGGTAATAAAAATGCGGCTTGGTTTATTGAATGAATACATAAACTGCAAACTTAAACTCAATTTAAATTATTTATGCATTCTAAAAAGAATAAATTGTATTGATTAAGATTTCTCTATGAAAGTAACTTCTATTTCATCTATCAGAAAATGATTTTTGTTTCATGCACTATCTATGCTTTATCCATGCTTTATCTATGCCTTTGCTATGAAGTATCTATGGAATTAATTGATAGATGCCAATCTTAATTTTAAAATTGCGTGTTGGGTATTTTTAAGGAGCGAATGAGTCATAGACTTAACCCTGTGCATATGAATGATTCTGGCAGATTCCGGAATAATATGCAATTCATTCATTAACCTGGAAATAACTGATTCGTCAAATACATTTGCTATATCACAGGCTTTATAGAAATTACGGTGCATGCCCATCGCATCTAATACGTTGGGAAAATCTTCATATTCCGGGAAGGCAGTATATTTTTTTACAAAATAAAAATTTACGCCATTAATCTCTTTTGTATAAGCCTTGTAAATATTTTCCATGATTCCTGTTTTTAGAATTTACGATAAATACCATCCAATCGTTTCAATAAAATTTAGTGCCATTCATTTTTAGAATGATATTTCACAGGTACGAATCATTGGTTTTTTACATGAAATACTGCTTCTACAAGCTAAATGCGTTATTATTTTTAAATTGTGTATATTTTTTAAGAAGTATAATTTTTTACAATCATTGTTGAAAAAAATCTACACAAATCGTTTTAAGGGATTAGTGATCGGGAATAGCCTTTGTTGAGAAATAACTTAAGGGAATTATCCGGAGTAATTCAGAGGATGGAGGTTACAATAAATAACTAAAGTGATAAGAGTCAGGTTTAAATGAGTATTTCAGAGGATGAAGAGAAATGTGGGATAGTGTTATAAAAACAGTGTAAAATTATAGTATGTTAAGTTCGTTTGCAAGTATTTTGGGAATTATTTATTCACATTTAACAAATGTGCATTTTTGTTTCTATTTCTGTACAAAATTAAATTATACTACAGAGTGGAGCACAGAAAATGTGAGGCCTGTTCTTTAAGGGAAAAATTCTTTATATAAAATATTGATACAAACAATAAAAATAAAAAGCGCTTTCGATTTGTTTTATCATGAAAGATAAAATTCTTCTTCTGAGAATAATGTGTTATGCACAGTAAAACAATAAATATTAAAGAATTCCCTTTTCAGAATTAAGACATATTTTTTGATTTTCTAATTAATTGTTCTTTAACTATAAATTATTGTTGACCGAAGATTACTTTCTGCGAAAATTCTTCGTGTGTATCCATATCAATAAATTGAAGGATATAAATTCCTGGGGAAATATTCCCGGTCCTTTTTATCTGAAGCTTATTCCCATTTGCGGTATTGAAAATAATTTCCTTTAATTTTTGATTAAGAATATTTATTAAGGTTATTTTATAGTTATGATCATTGGATTGGTAAAAATTAATATTTAAAATATCATTTACCGGATTCGGGTAAATAGTAATCCCTGATGTGACTTGTTTTTGAAGGAAAATAATATTGCTGTAACTAAAAGTATTATCCTTTTTAATCAATTTAAGTCTATAAAAATCCTGTGGTCCCGGGCTCGGATCTAAGAATTGGTATTGATTGTTTTCGGACGGAAGATGAGGACTCATATTACCAATCTCTGCAAAACCAGTATTTGTTTTTCTTTCAATAACAATTTGATCGAGGTTATTGGTATTGTTGATTGACCAGTTTAATTGAGCTTTTTCATCTATAAATTTACCTGTAAAATCTATCAGAGAAAAATCCAATGTAGTATAGCAACTTCCATTAAGATCAAAATAATAAGTCCTATTGATACAGCCACTATCAACTGAAATATGGCATACATACACCCCAGTATCGGATGGCAGCACATTTGGTATATAGTAATTGAATCCGTTACTGACTGCTACACTGTCCGTTGCGTCTTCACTTGGTTTCAGAAACCAGGAATAGGTAGCATTATAAATGGTATCTACACTTAAAGTAGCAGGATTTAGAAAACAATTTTCCGTTGATTGTATTCCATTATCAGCCAGAGGTAAAATAGGTACATCATCTAAAGCAGCATTACCGCAGGCGTCTAAAGCTCTTAACCTGATGAGCGAATAGGTAGTACCGTTATTTATAGTAAAAACAGGACTCGCCTGAGGGGGTGTTATTAGTGAAGGTATTGCCGGGGTGCTCTCGATTATCTCATAAGTAAAAGGGCCTACGCCAAGAGAAGCTACCGCTCCAACACTAAATCCGTTTATATCACATTGATAGGCGGTAGAACTGCTTAGATCCGGATATTGGTAAGGTGAAATGGTTACGGTATCATAAACACTTATAGGACAAGCCCCTAATGATTTATAATTTACGACATAAGTACCAGGCCCAAGATTATAAAAAGAATAAGTGGATCCTGAGACAAAATCAGGGCTAATAGAAACCGATGTTCCGTTTTTAACGATAATATTTACACTAACAGGCGACATGTTTGTTGATATAGTAGTATTTATATCACCTGAACCATTAAGCCACACCGATCCCGGACATCTGGGATTCACTGATGGCGTATGTATTAAATAACTTATTATAGGGGCAAGATAAATCGTGTCTTTACTTCCACATCCATCTGTACCAATGATTGTATATTTATCGGTAGAATCAAGTGCGGGTAAGTTATCTATCGAAAAGGTGGAAGTATTATAAACTGAATCTTTTACCAATGAATCACCAGGAGTATAAATTTGGATATTAACAGGTAAGATACCATTCACATTTATATTAAATTTTGAAAAACCTAAATTACATGATGTGGAAGCTGTGGCTGTAAGGGAAAGCGCAGCAGGCGATACACTAAAAGGAACTTTTAAAGTATCATTACAACCGGATACAATCAGGGCTAAGTATGATCCATAAGGAATATTATTAGCCTGTGCAATACTACTACAGCCCAATGTGTCATTAGTATTTGTATTAATAAGGCAATAAGTTGGGGTGATCAAATTCTGCTGTCCTGTAATTTGCGCAGTAAACGTGGTGCAGGTTTTATTACTTATTGTCACATTAGGATTTACTGAAGGTAATGGCCTGCTTGCAGAAAAACTATTTATCATTGTGGTATCAGGACAGGCATTTGTAGATTTAATATAATAATTACCATAATTAATGTTGGAGAAAACTCCACTCGTATTGCATATAATTAAAGAAGAATCAGTAGCATTATATAAACAAAATTCCGGATTGGTTAAATTGTGTGTTGTTGCAGTAGCTGTAAAAGTGGTACAGAGCTTATTCGACAAATTAATATTGATATCATTTACAATGATTGGGGGGCCTACATTAAAGCATCGTGTTATAGTTGTATCTGAGCAAGCATCATAAATAGTAACACAGTAACTTCCAAGAGGAATACTGTCAAAAATGCCTGTTGTATTGCATGCTCCAACCAATATGTGATTTACATCATAAAGACAAAATGTAGGATTTGTAAGACTGTCGCTATTGTTATTTATATTAAGTCCAAAATTGGTACAAGTAACATAAGAAGGAGTAATTACCGGATTAACTTTAGGTATTGGTTTACTTACAGAGAAACATCTTGTAATAGTTGTATCAACACAGCCGTCTTTAGTAACAATACAATAATTAGCATTAGTTGGTACATTATTAAAAACACCTGAAGTATTGCAGGAAATATTAACACCCATTGAATCAACCAGACAGTAATTGGGGTTAGTTAGATTTTGCTGGCCCGTTATTGATGCAGAAAAAGTGGTACATGTCTTATTACTAATCAACACATTGTTCCCAACTGATAAAACTGGCGCGGTTACAGTAAAAAATCTTACAATCGTAGTATCAGTGCAGGCATCATTAGCTTTAATAGAATAAGATCCATACGGAACATTTGTGAAAATACCTGTAGAATTACAAGCCCCAACCTGAACATTATTGACATCATATAAACAAAACTGAGCTCCAAAAAAATTGGTGATTCCAGTTACAGTAGCAGTGAAATTATTACATGTTTTGTTAGAAATGTTCACATTAGCATCTATCGAAGGAACTAAAAAAAGTGAAATTGTTACCTTTTTTATGTTCCCGCAGGCATCTTTGGCAAAAAGATCAATGGAATGAACTCCTGTAACAATAATATTATTAAAATTACCAGTAGCAGACCAGGTGGTATCACCTGGTGAGGTTACTACACCATAACTAAAACCGGGTATAGGCGCGACCTGGCTATTATTTCCTTTACTATCTGTAATTCCTATATATCCTGTAGCGTGATCACAATCTGTTTTTGCAAAATTATATGAATTTATGTTCCAGGTATAATTAAGAAGAGTTACATTTCTAGTCTGAATAGCGCCGCATGAATCTGTCATTTGAATGTAATAAGTACCAGCTCCTAATCCTGTAAAAACTCCAGATGAATTGGAAGTGCCAACATTCATAGGTGATGGAGCAACAATCGAGAAAACAAAGGGAGCTCTTCCATTCAAAAGTAAAGCTCCAACACTAACACTTCCATTAAATCCATTATCGCAACTAACATCTGTATGATTAAGCGAAAAAATCGGAGCAGCATAAGATCCAGTCACTACAACACCGGATTGGGTAAAAGTAGCATTGGTAACAATGTCATTTACAATTACAGTATAGATGCCGGAAGATAATCCTGTAATCGAATCAAGGACAGTAAAATTAGTATTAACAGGGCCTTGTACTTTATATTGATAAGAACCCGAACCGCCGGTAGCAACTATTTTTATAGCCCCTGTTGCCTCACATCGCGATTCATAACCTATGTTTGTAGCTGTTAGTTGGGCAGATGCTCTATTAGAACAAAGTAAGCCTATAAAAAATAAGATCTGAATAAGATAGTAATTTTTTTTCATAGGGCATATTTTCGTTAAAAGATTGAAAATCCATTTTCTCAAAGGGTTTTTCTTTAATTCTAACGAAAATCGAGGCATTTTATTGAATACGCTCCAATTAAAAGTAAAACCACTCACAATACAGTAATTATCCTTCAATAGTCTAAAAAAAATGAATTAATAAATCCGAGGTTATATCAAATAGAATAAAATTGGATGGTTGAGTTTTAGAAAATTGATTTTAATTCTGGTTTTTTCTTTTAATTTCCTCTTAAAAAATTTGGATATCCAATTATAAACATTTAAGTTTGCCTGATATTTTTAAACAAAGAATCCAACCCAAATAAAGACCTTTAAAATAGATTATTCTATTTCTCTGATCCCATTCCTAAAAAAATCGTTCTATTACAATAAATCAGCTGTATTATTGTTTATACAGTTCAATGAAATTTTATTATGGTCAGATTTTTTTTATCGTTATGCTGTATTTTATTTATAGTATTCTTATTTACTTCGTGTGCCAATACTAAAAAAGTTGTTTATTTCAACAATGTTCCCGACAAAACTTTTACTTCAGGAAATACAGAAAAGCAAACTCCTATCAGACCTAACGATATTTTAAGTATAGTTATTAGCAGCGCTAATGCAGAGGCCTCAGTCCCTTTTAATTTACAAAACAACAATATAAGTAGAGCTACTACTGTAACAGGTAGTAACACAGAATCTGGAGGCTACCTTGTAAATGCAGATGGTAACATAGATATGCCTATGTTGGGAGCTATAAAAGCTGCGGGGTTTACTAAAAGTCAATTAAAAGAAAATATCGTCAATTTAATTTTATCAAAAAAACTCCTTGTAGATCCCATAGTAGATATTCGATACCTGAATTTTGAGGTAACCGTGCTTGGGGAAGTTGCCAAACCTACCGTTATTACAGTTCCAAATGAGAAAATCTCATTGCTAAAAGCAATCGGCCTTGCCGGTGATTTGACGATTTACGGAAAACGGGATAATGTATTATTGATCAGGGAAGAAAATGGCGAAAAAATTACCCGGCATATTGATTTGAATTCAAGTGATTTTTTTAATTCTCCATATTATTACTTACAGCCGAATGATGTAATTTATGTTGAACCTAACAGACAAAAAGCAGTAACAGCCGTGAGAAATCCAAACATATTACCGATAATATTTAGTGCCTTGTCTGTAATTGCAATAATTATTGATCGATTACCAAATTTGTAGGTAATTTAAATAAGTTTTTTAAACATGCAACAAAGTAGGCAAAATAGAATCACAGATGAAAAAGAGGATAATATGATGCATCAATTTGCATCAAAGTATCTTCCTTACTGGCCTCTTTTTTTATTAGCAACAATTATTGCTATTGGACTTGCATACACCTATCTTCGTTATACAGTCCCGGTTTATGAGGCTACAGCTACTTTACTAATAAAAGATGATAAGAAGGGAAATGAAGAGTCTAAATTAGTAGAATCCCTTGACCTGATCTCATCTAAAAAAATAGTTGAAAATGAAGTAGAAATTATACAGTCCCGTAAATTGATGGAAAATGTAGTTAGGTCACTTGGCCTCTATGCACAAATCTATGAAACAGGAGACGTTCATAGTGTTTTAGCATACACCAGTTCTCCAGTCTCCATTATTGCTTTATATCCCGATTCTTTGAGTCCCTCAAACGAAATTGAACTTAATTATGATTTTAACAGCCATTTGGTGACTTTAAATCACTTTTACAAATATGCCATTGATACAATAGTCTCTACTCCTTTTGGGAAATTAAAATTTATTCCCAACCAATATTATTTTAAACCTGATAAACCGACAAAACAACTATATTTTACTTTATCAGATCCTAAAAGTATTGTGCCCTCATTTTTAGGTGGGCTCAAAGCAGAATCAGCAAGCAAATTATCTTCAATTGTGGATCTAAGTTACAGAGATGTAGATCCGCTAAGGGCTGAAAATATTTTAAACCAGTTAATAACTGCTTACCAGCAATCTGCAAATGAGGAAAAAGATTCGCTAGCAAACAATACTTTAACATTCGTAAACGATAGGTTGGCAATTGTATCACATGATCTTGATTCAATTGAAAAAAAGGTTGAACAATATAAATCAGGAAACCAGGCTGTAGATATAGGTGTACAGGGGCAATCGTTTTTACAGAATGTAAGTGCTAATGATCAGAAATTGGGCGACGTGGGTACTCAGATTGCAGTATTGGATCAAGTTGAAAGCTTTGTAAAGTCAAAAAACAACAGTAATGGAGGAATTGTTCCTTCCACTTTGGGTGTAACCGATCCTATGCTTAATCAGCTAATAGATAAATTATACACTTCTGAACTTGAATATGATAATTTAAAGAAAACAGTAGGTGAAAATAATCCAAGTTTAGTTGCTATTGCAGATAGGATTAATAAAATAAAGCCCAGTATTTTAAGCAATATTAGCAGTCAACGACAAAGCCTTAATGCTGCCCGACAAAATATTAATGAGACAAACGGTTCATATAATTCCATGCTACAGGCAATACCTTTAAAAGAGCGTCAATTGCTTGATATAACCAGGGAGCAGCAAACAATAACAAATCTGTATGCCTTCCTTCTTCAAAAAAGAGAAGAGAGCGAAATAGCTGCAGGATCAGCGGCCTCAAACAGCAGAGTTGTGGATTATGCGCAATCAAGCCCCGATCCTGTAAGCCCGAAGAAAATGATTATCTATCTTGCTTCAATCATTTTGCTTTTGGGGCTGTGTGGTGCATTTATTTTTATAAAAGAATTTTTGACAGGGAAAGTTTTATACAGACGTGAAATAGAATCCCTCACTTCTATCCCCATATTAGGTGAAATAGCTTTTGATAAATCAAAGGAAGAAATTGTAATAGAAAAAGGAAGAAGAAGTTTTATAGCTGAAGAATTTAGAAAATTAAGAATATCCCTGTCTTTCCTGGGAATTGATTCCGCACATAAAAAAATATTGATCACTTCTAGTATTTCTGGAGAAGGGAAGAGTTTTATATCAACAAACTTAGCAGTAAGCCTTTCTTTAACAGGGAAAAAAATAGTTTTAGTTGATATGGATCTTAATAATCCTTCTATCGATAAAATGCTAAATATAAACAGAGAAGAAGGAATTACAGAATATTTGGAAGGAGAAAAAGATCCGGAAGAAATCATAAAGCATGTAGAAGCTCATGAAAATTTGTTCTTTATTTCAGCAGGAGCTGTCCTTCCGGAAAATCCATCAGAATTATTATCAAATGGAAGAGTAGATGACTTAATTAATTATTTAGAGAATATCTTTGATATTGTAATTATTGATACCTCACCAATGGTATTGGTTACAGATGGGTATTTACTTACCGGATTGTGTGATGCAACTCTTTATGTGGTGCGACATAAATACACGCCAAAAATGCTTATTAAAAGATTAGATGAAAACAGCAATATAAATCCTATAAATAACCCTGCCATTATTTTTAACGGCGTGAAGATGAGAGGCTTTTTCAAAAATAATTATGGTTACGGTTATGATTATGTATATGGAAATAAAGACAGAAAGAAAGAGAGCAAAAAGCCAATAGCAAAATATTAAAATCCTAATATGATGAAAAATTTTCAATCTCAATACATTAAGATGTAACTGAGGGTGGCGAAGCCATGTTCTTCTTATTGTGTTGCTAATATCAATCCTTTGGATGACTGCAAATTTTAAATTTTAAAATAAAAATTATGCAGAAGAATTGGTATATCATTTATACAAAGCCGAAATGCGAAAAAAAAGTCGCCGCTTCATTTACAAAGAAGAAAATCGAGAATTTTTATCCTGTAAACTGTAAGCAAATAACCATTTTAAGAAGAAGGAAATTGCATCAGGAACCTTTATTTGATTCTTATGTATTTGCAAATATTCCAGAAACTGACATCCCCAAAATTAAAATGGTAGATGGTGTTGTAAATCTGGTATATTGGAAAGGAAAACCGGCCACTATTGGTAAGGATGAAATAGAAGTAATGAAAGAATTCACTACAAATCACCAGGATATCAAATTAGAAAAAACCTTGGTTAATCTGGCTGATGTGGCAAGAGTAACAGAGGGACCGAAATATGCAATGGAAGGAAATTTATTAACTGTTAAAAATACAACAATTAAAGTGAATTTGCCGTCTATTGGATTTACTATGATTGCCGAGGTAATTCCTGAAAACGTATTAGGCCCGGAAGTGTCATTTGGAAACAGAGATATGATTTTACAGTCTTAAAAAGTTATTTTTTAATTTTATAAGTCACTTAACTTGGGTTACAATAAATAAATTTTATTATATCTGCATTTAAATATACTCTCGCAAAAGGAATAGACTAAGCTTACACCAATTATTTAAGAACCCACTATTACCCCCAGTTTTTTATCTTAAATAGTCTTTCCAAATCATAATAATTTCTAATAATGAAGACAGCACTGATCACCGGTATAACCGGGCAGGATGGGGCATATCTTGCCGAGCTCCTTTTATCCAAAGGATATTTAGTACATGGTGTTAAGAGAAGGTCATCTCTGATCAATACTTACCGTATTGATCATTTGTATGTAGATCCTCATGAAAATCATGCAAATTTTAAATTGCATTATGGTGACATAACAGATAGCACTAATCTGATTCGTATCGTTCAGGAAACGCGTCCTGATGAAATATACAATCTTGCAGCAATGAGTCATGTAAAAGTGAGTTTTGATAATCCTGAATATACCGCTAATGCAGATGGCATTGGGGCTTTACGATTGCTGGAAGCAATAAGAATCTTAAAATTAGAGCGCAAAACCAGGATTTACCAGGCATCTACTTCTGAATTATTCGGCTTAGTACATGAAGTTCCACAAAAAGAAACCACACCGTTTTACCCGAGAAGTCCTTATGGTGTGGCAAAACTATACGCTTATTGGATCATGGTAAATTACAGGGAAGCGTATAATATGTTTGCCTGCAATGGCATACTTTTTAACCATGAAAGTCCATTGCGCGGTGAAACTTTTGTGACCCGCAAGATTACGCGTGCTGTGGCAGCTATAGCCCAGGGATTACAGGATACTTTATTCCTCGGAAACTTAAATGCACAAAGGGATTGGGGGCATGCAAAAGATTATGTAGATGCTATGTGGAGGATCTTACAGCAAGATGAACCTGAAGACTTTGTAATTGCCACAGGCATCACTACAACAGTAAGGGATTTTACTGAAATGGCTTTTGCAGAAGCTGGAATTGAAATAGTATTTCAAGGTGAAGGAAAGGACGAAAAGGGAATTATTAAGTCATGTAACAATGAAAAATATCAATTACCTATTGGGAAAGAAGTGGTAGCCATTGACTCTAATTATTTTCGACCTACGGAAGTGGATTTGTTAATTGGAGATGCTACTAAAGCGAGAGAAAAATTAGGATGGCAACCGGAATATACTCTTAAAGAAATGGTGAAAGAAATGGTTACCAGCGATCTGGAAACCTATAAGATGAGCCTGGAAAGAAAATATTTCATGTAATTAAACGAAAATCTCAAAAAATTTATTTTGATTACAGTAAAAAGAGTTTTAATTGATATTCCTATTTAATTCATTTCAAAAAACAGAAGAAACAAAATGAAAGAAAGCTTTGACAATAAAACATTATTGATAACGGGCGGCACCGGATCTTTTGGAAATGCTGTGTTAACACGTTTCCTACCTACAAATATTAAAGAGATACGAATTTTCAGCCGTGATGAAAAAAAACAGGATGATATGCGGCAATTGTATCGCAATGATAAGATAAAATATTATATTGGCGATACCCGCGATAAAAGAAGTGTGGATGCGGCTATGCACGATGTGGACTATGTATTTCAGGCTGCTGCATTAAAGCAGGTGCCTTCGTGCGAATTTTTTCCTATTGAAGCCGTAAGAACCAATATCATGGGTTGCGAAAATGTATTGGATAGCGCCGTAGAACATCATGTAAAAAACGTAATTGTATTAAGCACCGATAAAGCGGTTTATCCTATCAATGCCATGGGCATGTCTAAGGCTTTAAGTGAAAAAGTAATGGTAGCCAAAAGCCGTAACTTAAACGGAACAGGTACTACCTTTTGCGGTACACGCTATGGAAATGTAATGGCCTCAAGAGGTTCCGTAATTCCATTATTTATTGACCAGATTAAAAAAAGATTGCCACTAACGATTACGGACCCAAATATGACCCGTTTTATGATGACGCTTGAAGATGCTGTTGAATTGGTGATTTTCGCTTTTGAAAACGGGCAACAGGGAGATATTTTTGTTCAGAAAGCGCCTGCAACTACTATTGGAACATTGGTCCAGGCTCTTAAAGAACTTTATAAGGCTACTAATCCAATCAAAGAAATTGGCACAAGGCATGGAGAAAAAGTATATGAAGTATTGGTAAACAGGGAAGATATGGTGAAGGCGAAAGACATGGGAGATTTTTACAGAATACCGGCAGATACCCGTAATCTCAATTACGAACAATTTTTTTCCGAAGGAAAAGACATTTCAAAGGTAGAAGATTATCATTCGCACAACACCCACAGGTTAGATTTGGAAGAAACAAAAAAACTGTTACTAAAGCTGGACATGATCCGCAACGACTTACAACTAAATGCAAAATAGACCTGAATGCGTAAGAGGAGGTGTTTATAAAGATGAACGTGGCATTCTACAATTTGTAAATGATGAACATCCTGGGAAATACAGAAGATTTTATATTATTACACATCCTGATACTGACATTGTGAGAGCGTGGCAAGGACATAAAATTGAAGAAAAATCTTTCTTCGTTGTGAAAGGTTGTTTTATGATTGCTGTAGTGCAGCCGTTGAATTTTAAAAATCCTTCGCCTTTGGAAAAACCGGAATTTTTTATCATGAAGAAAGAAGATAATTTATTTTTAAAAGTTCCCGGAGGTTGCTATACCGGAATTAAGGCTTTTGCTCCTGATTCAGTGTTACTCGTACTTTCTGGCGCTACATTGGAAGAATCAAAAAAAGATGATTTTAGATTGTCTCCGGATAAATGGATAGACTGGCAAACAATAAAACAAAACACAAAAAATTATTAATGATAAAAATCGGTATTACCGGACAGGAAGGATTTATCGGTACACATCTATATAATTTTTGGGGATTAAATAAAGAAGTAAAGCTGATTGAGTTCAGTAAATCCTTTTTTGAAAGCCAAAAATTACTCCAGGATTTTGTAAAGCAGTGTGATGTGATTGTTCACCTCGCTGCTATGAACCGGCACAATGATCCATTAGTTATTTATGATACAAATGTATTATTGGTACAGCAACTCATAGATGCCATGGAAAAAGAAAAAGTGAACCCTCATATACTTTTTTCATCTTCTACGCAGGAAGAAAAGGATAACCCTTACGGAAATTCTAAGAAAGAAGGAAGAAAATTATTGAGTAAATGGGCTGCAAAAAATAAAGCTACTTTTACAGGACTTATCATTCCTAATGTGTTTGGCCCTTTTGGCAACCCGTATTATAATTCTGTAATAGCCACCTTTTCTTATCAACTCACTCACAATGAGACACCAAAAATAAATGTAGATGGGAATTTAAAACTGATTTATGTAAATGAATTGGTTGAAAAAATCTGGAAAATCGTAGATAAAAAAATATCAAATCCTGAATACAATATTCCTTTCACTTATGAGATAAAAGTTTCGGAGATTTTAAAACTTCTTGAAAGCTATAAAGAAACTTATTTCAACAAAAATATTTTTCCTTCGTTCCAAAATCAATTTGAACGAAATCTGTTTAATACTTTCCGTTCTTATATTGATCATAAAAATTATTTTCCTGTCCATCTCAAAAAAAACACCGATAACAGGGGAAGTTTTGTAGAAACGGTAAAGGCACTTACCGGTGGCCAAATCTCTTTTTCAACTACACATCCGGGTATTACACGCGGCAATCATTTTCATACAAGAAAAATAGAACGGTTTGCAGTTATCAGCGGTAAAGCAAAAATTGAATTAAGAAAAATTGGAACAAAAGAAGTATTACAATTTGATCTGGATGGAGAAAATCCTTCTTTTGTTGACATGCCCGTATGGTTTACGCACAATATTACCAATATAGGCAAAGAGGATTTGGTAACCTTATTCTGGATTAATGAATTTTTTGACCCCAATGATCCGGATACCTATTTTGAAAATGTATAAAATTATTTACACTGAATGAAAGATAATCATCTGAAAATTGTTACCGTAGTAGGCACCAGGCCAGAAATAATAAGACTTTCACGCACCATGGCGCTTCTGGATCAGTATGTAAACCAGGTAATAGTTCATACCGGGCAGAATTATGATTATGAATTAAATGAAGTTTTTTGGAAGGACCTCGAATTGCGCAAGCCCGATCATTTTTTAGAAATAAATACTTCTTCTTTAGGAAGCGCGGTAGGCGACATTATTAGAAAAACTGAAGAAGTACTTAAAGTAGAAAAACCTGACGCACTTCTGGTGTTGGGTGATACCAATTCATGCTTATCGGCCTACATAGCCAAGAGAATGCATATTCCCGTATTTCACATGGAAGCCGGTAACAGGAGTTTTGATCTGAACGTTCCTGAAGAAGTGAACAGAAAGATCATTGACCACATAGCAGATTATAACTTAGTTTATACAGAGCATGCCCGCAGGCATTTAATAAGTGAAGGATTGCCGCATCGTCGTATTTATCTTTCAGGGTCGCCGATGAAAGAAGTATTAAATTATTATCTGCCTAAAATCAAAAAATCAACCATACTCTCAAAACTTAAACTCAAAAAAGAAAAGTATTTTATTGTTTCAACCCATAGAGAAGAAAATGTAGATAACGCTGCCAACCTAAAGCAAATACTTATTGTACTGGATAAACTTGCGGAAAAATACCAATACCCGGTAATTGTGAGTACTCATCCCCGCACAAAGAAAAGACTAGAGCAATTAAAAAAAGTAAGTTCAAATAAAAAGATTCAATTTTTAAAGCCTTTTGGATTTATTGATTATATTAATCTTCAGATGAACTCTGCCTGTACATTATCGGATAGTGGTACCATAAGTGAAGAATCATCCATTCTTGATTTTCCGGCAATTTCGTTAAGGCAATCTATGGAGCGTCCTGAAGCACAGGATACTGGTTCTATCATACTTACAGGCTTTGATGCCGAAATAATCCTTGATTCAATCGCACTTTCCATAAATGAAAGAAAAGATAGAAAAACAAAAAGTGTTCCCGAAGATTATCAAATTGAAGACACTTCATGGAGAGTATTAAAATTAATAATGGGGAATGCAAAACTGAGTAATAAATGGTGGGGGATCAACCTCTGAAAATAAAAATAATAACAGCCGAATCCTTTCCCATAGGTATGGCAGCTTCAAACAGAATTGGCACGTATGCGCAAGGGTTAAGCGAACTTGGTTGCGATGTTACAGTATCCTTCAGAGAATAACCGAATTATCCTCTCAGATTTTTAATAAAAAAAAACCGGTTCAATCAACAATTTCAGGTTTAAATATTATGGAGGCAGGACAGTTCTCAGCAACAATATATTTTCGAAGAAAGTTGGATATTTTCTCTAGTAATTGGGATATGTGTTTATCAATGATAAAAGAAAGAAAAAAAGAAAGATAAAACAGATGTTATTATCTATTATTTCATCATCTACATCAAAGGCTTTGCTTATATTTTTTATAACAAGGATTAAAAAGATTTTATTGCTAAAATAAGAAAGTGAATTGCCATTTATTTATGAACATAACAAAAAGTTTTATTCAAGAATACTGTTCAGGAAAGTTCATTACAATTTATTCGATGGTTATCTTTTTATGACCCGAAGAATCATCGAATATTTTACTCTTGAAAAAAATAAAAAAATCTTTTCTGCATGTACCTATTACAGTAGAATAGGAAAGGTTTCAAAATATTGAAAAAAAGTCAGCCAACTATCCATATATTGACTATTGCGGAACATTAAACAATGACAAAGACGGTGTTGATCTATTGATAGGCGATGCCACGAAGGCTAAAGAAAAATTAGGGCGGCAACCGAAATATACTCTTGCGGAAATGGTGAAAGAAATGGTAGAAAGTGACCTGGAAACTTATAAGATGATTTAGAGAAGAAGTATTTTATTTAAGAAGAATATTGTAATTAAGAAATTACATTAAATAAAAAGTACAAAAATAAATTTTGGGAATATATAATTTAAAAATGAGGGTAAAAGATCGAATTTCTGATGCTCTTACTTTTGTCAACAATAAAATAAATCAAGGACAGGAACGTAGTGTCAAGGCAAAGAAGAATATTATTGCTTCCTTCTTTTTGAGAGGTACTAGCATCGCAATTAGTATCATTCTGGTTCCAATAGCAATTAATTACGTTAACGTTTCGCAATATGGGGTATGGCTTACAGTAAGTTCAATTGTTGTTTGGTTTAGTTTCTTTGATATTGGACTCACCCAGGGATTACGTAATAAGTTTGCAGAGGCGGTAGCAAAAGGTAACGATGAGCTTGCACAAATATATATAAGTACTACTTATGCAATCCTCGGCATAATTTGTAGTTTGCTTTGGTTAATCTTTTTATTTGCAAATCAATTTCTTAACTGGGCGCATATTCTAAATATTTCAGAAAGTATGCGACCAGAGGTATCTATATTAGCCATAATTGTCTTCACCTATTTTTGCCTACAATTCGTATTAAGGATTATCACTACCATACTAACTGCTGATCAACAGCCGGCAATATCGTCATTGGTAGGTGTACTTGGACAAATCTTATCTCTAATTTTTATAGTTATCCTGGTAAAAACAACTCATGGGTCATTGATAAAACTTGGGGTTGCATTATGCTTATCGCCAGTTATCATTATGGTAGGTGCAAGCATAATTTTATTCAAAGGAGCCTATAAAAAATATCGCCCGGCTTTATCAAAAATAAAATTTTCTTATGCAAAAGGGCTTTTCAATCTTGGAGTAATTTTTTTTGTAATTCAGATCGCAGGTATTATACAATACCAGACTGCAAATATTATAATTGCACGTAACTTTAATACTGCAGATGTTACCTCTTATAATATTGTGTATAAATATTTTAGTGTCTTGTACATGATATTTACTATTTTCCTGGGACCGTTTTGGTCTGCATCTACAGAGGCTTACCTTAAAAATGATATCCGGTGGATCAAAAAAGGAATTAAAAAATATGCTCAGTTAAATATACTTCTCATAGTAATTGGGTCTATAATGTTGATTTTTTCACAATCAATTTATAATCTCTGGCTAGGAAAAGGTAAGGTTTCTATAGGTTTTTATCTATCATTTTGGGGGTTTATATACTTTAGTATGCACATGTTTGTAGATAAATACATATCTTTTTTAAATGGGATTAATGCTCTGCGAATACAATTTATAGCATGCATCATAAGTCCATTCGTGTATGTAATTGTTGCACTTTTTTTGATCAGGCATTATCATTGGGGCACTTATTCACTCTTTATTGCCTCAATATTGTGCAATTTCAACGGGTTAATATTGGCTCCTATTCAATATTATATGATTGTATATAAAAAGAAAAAAGGAATCTGGATTAAATAATTCTATGAAAATATTATACGACCATCAAATGTTTTTAACTCAAAAGTATGGAGGCATAACAAAGTATTTTTGCGAATTAATGAAAAATTTGCCAGCAGAGCACCAATTTAGATTATCTGTTCTCATTTCAGAAAATCAGCATTTGAAAGACGAGCACTCATTTTTTAAAAAAATTCATGTACCAATTCCAAAAAATGATTTCAAAGGAAGAGGTTTTTTAAGAAGAAATCTATACAATATAAATAGACTTTATTCCAGGTATGTTATTTCTTTAAATGATTATGATCTATTACATCCAACTTATTTTGATCCCTATTTTTTGAAAGGTTTAAAAAAACCATATATTGTTACCGTTCACGACCTAATTGAATTTAAATTCAAAGAACTATATAGAAAAAATTCCAGAATGTCTCAAATGAAAGAGATAATAAATAATGCAGATCGCATCATTTCAATTAGTGAAAACACTAAAAAAGATCTCATAGAAATCCTCAATATTAGAGCAGAAAAAATAGATGTAATCTATCATGGTTTTAATAAACCTTCGTCAAAAATTGAGTCTAATCCACATGGCCGATACATACTTTTTGTCGGAAGAAGAGAGAGTTACAAAAATTTCACAGCTTTTGCAAAGGCTGTCGGCAGTTTGATGGTCAAAGACAATGACCTAAAAATGATTTGTGTAGGTGAACCTTTTAACAAAGTAGAATTAGAGAATTTGAAAAATCTGAAAATTTTAAAAAAAACAACTGCAATTGGTGTTGATGAAAATAAACTTAATTCGTTGTATTCTAATGCCCTCGTTTTTGTATATCCTTCATTATACGAAGGATTCGGAATGCCTATTTTAGAAGCCTTTGCTAATAATTGCCCTGTATGTTTAAGTAATACCAGTTCCTTTCCCGAAGTCGCAGGTGACGCAGGTGTTTATTTTAACCCAAACGATCAGGATTCAATTTCAAATGCTATCGAAAGAGTAATTTATGATTCGGGTTTTACAAAAAAAATTATTGCTGCCGGAGATAATCTTCTAAATAATTTTTCATGGAAAAAATGCACGGAACAAACTCTAAACTCCTATAAAAGGGTTCTTGAATAAGATAAAATATTTATACAATA
This sequence comes from Hanamia sp., assembly GCA_036509335.1. Taxonomy (GTDB): domain Bacteria; phylum Bacteroidota; class Bacteroidia; order Chitinophagales; family Chitinophagaceae; genus Ginsengibacter. The sequence goes on along the minus strand of DATCFT010000039.1, from coordinate 37,020 downwards.
TGATTTATAACACGAATTTAATCTGGAAGAGCAATTAAAATATGGTAAATCAAAATTATTTTATTGACCTACTATATATTTCGCATAAAAAATTAAAATCTATAAATATTTTTTGGTTAGGATTTTCAATCTATACATTAAGCTATATAATCGGTACAACGGGACATGTCAATTATGTTATTTGTCAGGCGATCCAATTTTTAGGATTGGTAATATTTTTATACCCATGTATTTCACTTATCAGATTTAAAATTGAAAATAAGTACTTAAATGCTATATTCTTCTTATATATTTTTTGGCAATTATCGGTTATATGCAGGGGATTCCAAGCTAACTATACTTCAGCTAAAAAGATGCTTTTTGATGCAGACGCAGGTATTTTACTTTATTTTGTACCTCTTATCGCATTGTTCCCTAAAAATCTTTATTCTTTAAAAAAAGTTATTGATGTTATATTCATCTTTGGAATTTTTTTCTTTATCTACGATATAATATTTTACAAATATTTACTAAGCCGAACCTTTGAAACTCAAAATATTATTGAAGACTTTTCTTCCCTTAGCCTACCATGTGGATTTGTGTTATTAACATACATTTACTATTCCAATAGACAGAAATTATTAGCAGGAAGCGTAATGCTGTTAACAGTCTTAATTTCTATTTACAAGGCCCGAAGAGGTTTGTCTTCTATCTTTTTAGGCGTTTTATTATCATCCTATTTTATATACTTATTTAAGAGCAGTAGAAAAGTTTTTAATATTTATTTGTCAATATTATTGATTATTGCTGGAATATTTTATGCTAATAGCTTATACCAAATAAATAAAAATCCCCTTTTCAGTTTTATTGCTCAAAGGGGTGTGACAGACACAAGAACAGGAGTAGAGATTTATTTTTATAATGATTTTAAAACTAAGGATTGGGTAATTGGAAGAGGAATTAATGGGCAATACTTTTGCCCAGACATTGAAGAAGACCAAGTAACAAATTATAGATCTTACATTGAAACTGGTTATTTAAATATAATATTAAAAGGTGGAATAATTAGTCTTGTCTTGTATCTACTGATAGCAATTCCTGCACTCATTTTAGGTTTTTTTTATTCTAAAAATATACTTTCAAAAGCCTCAGCAATATGGATTTCTATAGCAATAATCAGTCTATATCCAACCACAGTAGATAGTTTTAGTTTTCAATATTTATTGGTCTGGATTTCAATTGGAATCTGTTATTCTAGAAAATTGAGGTATCTGCCAGATGATTCAATTAAGGATTTTCTAAAAAGCCCCAATAGGTTTGTTCAGTATTAATCGTTACCTATGAAAATTGCAATTGTATCTTTCTATTTAATGGAATCAACTATACCCTTAGCAAAGTACTTATCCTTATCCGGAAATCAAATTGATTTATATAGTTTATTACCGTATGGCGACCAAAATACCTTTGTTTATAATTTTTTAGGAAATCCGCAGCGAAATGGTTTTGTTGATGCAAGAACTGCCAGAACTGCAATAGGCGAAAACTTAAATAGCTATCTACTTGGTTTAAAGCTAAAAATTTTTATTTATCCAGATAGATGGTTTCAAAAGTTATTTTTGGAAGACTTTATCTATGCATATAAATTAGCCAAATATGTAAAGAAGAAAAAATATGATATGATTCATATTATTCACTTTTCTAAAAGATTCTGGTTATTTTTTTATCTTTTTCTTCCTAAAAAGAAAATTATTCAAACATTGCATGAAGTAACATCACACGAAGAAAAAACTTCTTTTTTAGATGCTTCAAGATTAAAATGGCTGATTAAAAATTCAACACCAATTATTTTTCATTCCAATATCTCAAAAATGAGATTCCTGGAATTCAGAAAAACTGTAACAACAAAAAAAATAATTGAAAATAACTTGACAATGATAAGGTTTGGTTTATTTGAAACATATCAATGTTTTTCAAACCAAGCTTCCAAACCCAAACCAAATGGAAAAATAAATATTCTTAATTTCGGACGGATTGTCCCTTCAAAAGGAATCCATTTTCTCATAGAAGCAGTTAAAATCTTGCAGGATCAATACCCAATCAATCTTATAATAGCTGGAAATGGAACACCCTATTTTGAATTTGATAATGTAAAAAATTATGAATTTATTAATAGATTTATATCAAATGAAGAAATTGTAAGCTTAATAGAATCGTGCGATATGGTAGTTTTGCCATATACTTCCGCATCGCAAAGTGGAGTTCCTATGACCGTTTACAATTTTAATAAGCCAATTATTGCCTCTGATATTGCAGGTTTTAAAGAAGTAATTGATAATCTTAATACTGGTATTTTGGTTGAAGATACAAATGCTCTTTCTTTAGCTTCAGCAATTGAAATTTTATTGTCAAATACAGAGTTAAGAAATAAAATGAGTAATAATATTAAAAATAAATACAGTGAAGGAGAGTTTTCATGGCCATTTATTGCAGATAAAACACTTTCTTTCTACCAAACCCACCAGGTAAATAATTAACCCAATTTCTTTTGAATTATAGTCATTTGCTTAATTACCCAAATTTAGTTGTCATTTTATACACTACCAATAAAATCAGGGGTTTCAAAATGTCAATAAATGAAATGTAGTGTATAAATTATACATCACATTTGAACCCTTTATTCAATAATAACTACACCAGGGTTAACTTTTGGGTGTAGTGTATAAAACATATGCTAAATTTGGGTAATTACTATCAAAATTTAAGATAGATTAAATGATTCCTTTATTTTATCTTCAAAGAGATTCAATATTATCTTTAAGGGACCTTGGAATCATAGCGAAGAATTATCTGTTTAAAATTTTCCTACTAATCATTGAAGCACTCTATAAAATGTCCGTAGTCAAGATGTTAGATTTATAATTCAATTCAGCTTCGGAACAAATTAAATCCTCTATAATTAATAAAATATGAGCAAATCAAAAACTACCCTCCAAGATTATCAAATTGAAGATACTTCATGGCGGGTAGCTAAATTAATAACGGGAAATACAAAATTGAGTAATTTATGGAACGGAATAAAGTGACAAAAGAATTTATTTTGTTTACTTCTAATAATTTTCCAACCGGCGGACCAGGCGCTACCTACATACATTTATTCTGTAAAGGGATTAAAGAAAATGCAGGCAAAATATCTGTTTATTTATTTAAAGGACATACTTATAAGAAATATAAAAACCATAATGGTAGAAAAAGTCATACCGGAGAGGGCATTAAATACACTTATCTGGGAGTTTCTAACCGGTCTGAAAATAAGATTTTAAAGATATTTGAAGATATCCTTTCAATTTTGCGAACATTTGGTTTAATGGTCAGACTCATTTTTAGGAGGAAGAAAATAACTATTTTCGTTTATTCCAATGACCTTTTGTTTAATGCCCCGGTTTATTTTTTTTCAAAACTATTCGGTATAGAAATAATTTCATTCGTACCTGAATATCTTGAAAACGAAGAATTTAAAAGTCTAAGTTTCATTCAAAAATTAACATCATATTCATTTTTGATAAACTATAATTTTCTAAATAAACTATCCAATAAATTGATTGTATTCAGTAATTTTTTAAGAATTGAATATATTAACAAAGGTTACGATGGACAAAACATAGTAGTTCAGCCTAATCTTACTGATTTAAGTGGATGGTATGATCCCCAAAAAATTGAATATACTATCGGATACGCCGGTACCCCTTCAATAAAGGATGGCGTAAATGATTTATTGTCTGCTGTAAAAATTTTAAAAGACAAAGCAGTTATTGTAAAGGTTCTGATTGTTGGAGATTCCACTGGTAACACCAGCTTAATTCCTTTTTTGCAAAAACAATGTGAAGAACTTGAAATTATTAAGCAGGTAACTTTTACAGGCCTTGTAACACAGGAAAAAGTTAAGGAGTATTTAAACAGTTGCGAAATCCTGACAGTAACACGCCCTGATACGAAACAAACTAAAGCAGGTTTTCCAACCAAACTCGGTGAATACATGGCTTGTAAAAAAGTAGTTCTTGCAACTAAGTTTGGGGATATTGAAAACTATTTTACTGATAAATTGGAAATCGTTTTGGCTGAACCCGCTAGCCCTTCTTCAATAGCTAAAAATATTTTGTGGATTTTAAATAATTTAGAAAAATCGGCAATAATCGCAGAAAATGGATTTGAAAAAGCAAATGAATTGCTTAATTATAATATGGGAGTAAAAAAAATCATGAATTTTTTAAACTAAAAAGAGATTAGAATCGGAGCAAGCGTTTGGTGATTGGGTCTTATTGGAAAACCATAAATAAGTTAATCATGTGTGGTATCACTGGTATTTTACATTTTGATCAAGACAGGAAAGCGGATCAGGCAATTATAAAAAAAATGGCTGACACTATATCGTATCGGGGACCTGATGGTGAAGGCTATTATGTAAATCGTAATCTGGCTTTTGGGCATCGGAAACTCTCTATTATAGATCTCAACACAGGCGGTCAGCCAATGTTTAGTGAAGATAAATCCCTGGTATTAATATTTAATGGGGAAATTTACAATTACATTGAATTAAGGGAAGAATTAAGGAAAGCAGGTCATAAGTTTAAAACCACTTCCGATTCTGAGGTTATTATTAAGGCTTACCAGCAATGGGGTATTGATTGCCAAAATAAATTTAATGGCATGTGGGCTTTTGCTTTGTGGGACGACCATAAACAGCAGCTTTTGTTATCCCGTGACAGGATTGGTGGAAAGCCTTTGCATTACGCCGTATTTGACAATACTTTGATTTTTGGCTCAGAAATAAAGACCATCCTGGCCTTTGGTATGCCTAAAATCCCCAATATAGAACTTCTCGAAATCTATCTCTCGCTGAGTTATATTCCAGCCCCTTTCACTTTTTACAAAAACATTCATAAGCTTAAGGCTGGGTGCTGCCTGATTATTCAAAATAAAAAAGTAAAAGAACATCAATACTGGGATTTGCCTGAGATTGACGAAAGCAATTTGAAATCTAATAAAAAAGAAATATTTGAGAATTTTGAAAACTTATTTAACGATTCCGTAAAAATTAGAATGCGAAGTGATGCACCTTATGGGGCATTCCTTAATGGTGGGCTTGATTCTTCTTCTATTGTAGCTTTAATGTCTGAAATTAGTTCCATTCCTATCGAAACATTTACAATTGGTTTTAAAGAAAAATTTTTTGATGAACGTCATTTGGCAAACCTTGTTGCCAATAAATTTCACACAAGTCATCATGAATATCTTGTGGAGTCTGAAACTTTCGATTCGTCATTCGATAATATTACCTTTCATTATGATGAACCTTTCGGCGACTCGTCAGCAATCCCCACTGGCCATGTTTCAAAATTTGCTGCGTCAAAAGTAAAAATGGTTCTAACCGGCGATGGCGGCGATGAAGTTCTCTCAGGTTATACAATTTATCAGGGTGAAAAGTTTGCCTCTCAATATAATAAATTGCCAAAATGGACACAAACTGGGATTCCCTCACTTTTATCAATAATATCGAAACCCGTAAAGGGTAATGCCCGTTACAAACTAAACCGTGCCAGGGAAGTTTGTGATTCTTCAACCTTAAATTTTCAGAACCGTTTTTTATCAAAGGCTGCGTGTGCTGACTTAACAACTATAAAACAAATAGTCCAAAATGAAAGGGTATATCCTAATGAAGAATTTTTAGCGGACTTTATGCTAAAATGCACCTACAAAGATTCTTTTTATCAATTAATGTACCTCAATCTCAAGTTATCCTTACCTGATGATATGCTTACAAAAGTAGATCGCATGAGCATGGCGTATTCACTTGAAACAAGAACCCCTTTTTTAGATTTTAGACTAATAGAATATATGGCTCATGTTCATAAATAAACAAGTCAAAATGAAGAATTATGAGCGTAAAACAATTTTACGAAATACTATAGGGAATAAACTTCCCAAGCCTTTATTAATGGCTCCCAAAAAAGGGTTTGGGCCTCCACTAAGAGAATGGTTTAAAGGAAATTCTTTTTCAGAAAAACTAAATAGTTTAGAAACGACTCCTTTTTTAAACAATAAAGTCATTCGTGAAATCATTCAAATGAAAAAATTCGGAAAGAATGATTATCGAAATTTTATTTTGATGTTGCTGATTCTAAACAAAAAATAGGTAAAAGATAATTATAAATATTTTATTGTTCTTTGAGTCAAAAGCAAAAAATCACAATATTGAGAAGTTAAATTGAATATCTAAATATGACTAAGCAGAAAAAAATACTTTTACTTGATTTTTGCAACTTCGAAGATTATCCTATCGGGGGGCACCTTTCTTTTGTTAAAAATCTGATGCTGGCTTTCAAAAATGATTTGGCATTAATTGGGATTACGACTAATGAAAAGGACCCTTTGGGTCAATGGTTTAAAAAAGATATTAATGGAGTTTTATACGATTTTTTCGCCTTAGCAAGATACAAGAAATCAAAAACGAAACATGTATTGCCAGATCGATTGGTTGGCTACATACTCATCAATTATTATAAAAAAGATATATTAAGTTGTAACATACACAACGTTTTTATTCAGAGGCATGATATTTTATTGGCTACCAAAGGTTTCGGTTTTAAGAATGTTTGCTATTGTTTCAGTGGTTTAGAGAATCCTTTGGAATTTTCAAAGTATTGGTATGCTAAATACATTGCAGCATTTTTTGATAAGAAATTTTTTTTAAGCTTTAAAAGTGTAAGATTAATCTTAGCAGCAGGAGATGAAAATTCAATAAAACAAATGACGTTAAAAAGTGGAGGATATTTAAATAGTGAATCTGTTTACATGTTCCCGACAAGATTTAATGATCAAGTTTTCATGCCATTGAATAAATCAGACGTCCGAAAAAAATTAAACATTAGTGAATCAGATCTTATTATTTCTACCACAGGGAGATTAAGTTCAATAAAAGGATGGAGGTTTATGATTGATTGTTATATTGAGTTTGAAAAAAAAAACCCCAATAGCTTATTCTATTTTATAGGTGAAGGGGAAGATTATGGTAAAATAAACGATTACATTTCTTCCAGAGGTTTACAATCAAAGATCAAATTAACAGGTAAAAAAAACCCGGGAGAGGTCGCGCTTTTCTTAAATGCATCTGATTTATATATAATGGGATCACACAAGGAAGGCTGGTCAACCACATTGGTCGAAGCCCTTGCTTGTGGAGTACCAATTTGTACAACAGACTTCAGCAGTGCCAAAGAAATCGTTAGTAATGGCATTACCGGGTACGTGGTAGAAAATCGCAATATTGAAGTTTTTAGCAATAAAATGGAAGACTCATTAAAACTTAATAGAGCCGGACTTCCAATTTCTACCCAAATAAAAAGGTACTCTGTTTCTGAACTCAGGGCTGATCTTTTAAATCTTTGGAGCTTAATGTAAATGCATTTCCTGTTAACAAAATTCATTTAGTAAGTCATTCATGGAAGATACCAAATTTTCTAAAAGAGATCAATCAAATAGGTCTCAAAAAAGGATTCTATTTTTAAGCACATTAACACCACCTTATTATGGCGCTTCCTTGTCAAGTGAAATGTGTCTCAATATTTTGAAAGAAGAAAAAAACTTTGACATCAGAAATATCAAATTAAATTATTCTAAAGAAATGTCAGACGTGGGCAAACTCAATCTAAAAAAAATATATGGATTCTTTCAGGTAAGCAGGCAGATAAAAAAAAATCTAAAACAATTTAATCCAGAGATTATATATTTCGTACCTGCTGTAACAGGATTTGGTTTAATAAGAGATTACTGTTTCTTGCGAATTATAAGATTAAAAAAAAGAGGGCGCTTAATTTTACATATGAGAGGGCAATTCAAAAAAAAAGATTGGAATAACCCATTTAAAAGAAAGTTAATAAAACAACTTTTGAAATGTGATAAAGTGATTGTTCTAGGCCCGGAACTTATAAAGAATCTAAACAATTTAATTAAAAAAGAAAATATCTACATTCTCCCAAATGCAATTGTTAATACATTAAAAGATAATGAGTTCGAAAAAATAAAAATGAATAAAAAAATAAAAAAGATACTAAGACTGCTATTTCTTTCTAATATGCAAGAATCTAAAGGTTGGTTTAAAGTATTGGAAGCTTCCAAAATACTTCGTGATTCCGGAATAGAATTTGAATGTCATTTCGTAGGCAAATGGTCAACGAGGAGGGATGAAAAAAGATTTTACAACTATGTTGAAGAACATAATCTCTCTAAAATAGTCAATTATCATGGCCAATTATTAAGTAGAGAGAAAAATGATATTTTATCAAAAACTGATATACTTATTTACCCAACTGAATATGACGCCTTCGGAAGAGTAATTATAGAAGCAATGGAATATGGAATAGTTACTATCTCTAACAAGGAAGGCACGATTCCTTCAATAATTAAGCATGGTAAAACGGGATATGTTCTTGACAACAATACCGCTACTGAAATATGCGAATATATAATGAGACTTTTGGATAATTCCTTAAGATGTGATATGAGTATTAATAGTAGAAAACGCTTTTTAGAGAAATTTACCATTGAAACATACAGAAATGATTTTACTGCTATCTTTCATGAGAACTAATTCCTTAATATATTGAACTTGCAAATAACTAGTAATTAATTCCGCTAATTACTTTCACAATAGATTTGACAGATGATCCCCATTAATAATACACTAAAAGCTGCATTAGCAAAAGAAATTGTTGCAATGTGATTTTCAAAGCCCTTAAAGGAGTTCGAAAAGTGACTTTTAGGACCGTTTAGAATTTTACATAATAAAGTGATCATCAAAATTCAACCCTCTAATAAGCTAAAACTAACAACACAGATTTGAATATTAAAGTAATTACAAAACTACTTTCCACAATATTTTCTATGAAAATTAATAATACTAATAAATCTTCTAAAAATCATAATCTGGCATATGCCGTAACAAGCTCTTAAATTGCGCTTCTTATGTGAAGAGCTATTCTCGCTATAATTCAGAAAAACTAAAAGAGTTGATAAAAGTAGATTTTCTTGGTGTAATTGAAGCTGTGGATGACGGACAAAAAATTATCTTGAACCAAAAATTTAAAGAAGATACCATCAATCAAATAATTGACGAAGACATTTATTCGTGTTGGGAATCAATCTGGCATATGCCTATTGCGCTTCAATAGTATCATTTGTTGAAGAGAGGATTCCATTTATAGATCACAAGTTAAAAATAAAAGGTATAATAGATTTATGGGGAAATTTGGATTGAACAAGGTTAAATATATTTAAAAAAGTTCTACCCAATTTCTGATTTAAAAAATACGTATAATATAAATACAATTAGTTTTAGGCACAAACGTCCATGAAAGAAATAAAGATCTTCAACATAAAAGTTCATCCTTTTACCAAAAAGGAATTTCTAAATATAATTGAGTCTAATTTGAAAAATGGGAATCGAATTATACAAAATGGTATAAATGCGGCTTCTATAAATGGGCTTTCAAAAAACAAAGAATTAATTCACGCTTATAATAATTCTGATTTAATGAATATTGATGGAATGTCCATTGTGTGGGCATTGCGTTTCTTAGGCTATTCAATTCCGGAGAGAGTTGCCTGTCCTGATTTAGCAAATGATATTTTAGCGTTGGCTGAAAGAGAAAATTATAGCGTTTTTCTTTTTGGAGCAAAGGAAACAAGTTTATTACAATCTGTCAAAAACCTTTCTGCAGATTTTCCAAAACTAAATATAGCGGGTCATCGTAATGGATATTATCAAACAAAAGATGAATATGCAATTGTAGAAATGATTAATGATTCAATGCCTGATATTCTTTTGTTAGGTATGCCATCCCCACAAAAAGAACTTTTTGTTGAAAAATATAAAGATAAACTTCAGGTAAAATATTTTTTTGGAGTGGGTGGTTTCTTTGATATACTTTCAGGAAAGACAAAACGAGCACCTCTCTGGATGCAAAAAACAGGTTTAGAATGGATATACCGTTTTATGCAAGAACCGAAGCGTATGTGGTACCGTTATATGGTTGGGAATATTAAATTTATTGGTTTTGTTATAAAGGAGAAATGGAAAGGTAAGAATTAATAAAATTAAAGTAAAAAAAGAAAAAGAGATGGAGAGAATAAGAAAATCTTTTACAATCTGAGGAAAACATTAAATAAGAATATACTTTTAAATAAATTATTTACGTTTTTCAATCGCTGAAATAAAATCAGCTTCATGTAAGTGTCTTACCCTTAAAAAAAAATCATTGAACCGCCAGTTTGACCGATACCTGCAAATAACTCTTATCGTTTTAGATTTAATTATGTTGAATCTGGTATTCTTCCTTTGCCAGATTATTTTTGCAGAAAGTATTCACTACAATACATCAGACGCGTATTTTAGATATTTAACTTTTGCCAATTCATCGTGGTTACTACTTTCTTTTTTTTTAAGAACTTATGCTTTATCCAATATTTTAAAATTTGAAAATTTCACAAAAAGAACGATTCAGGCATATTTAGTATGGATTATCCTGGTTTTATTTTATTTATTTTTTTATCGCGAATTATCAATCTCCAGGCTTTTCATTTTAAGTACAACAGGAGGTTTTGGATTAGCATTACTTTTAAACAGGTTTATTTACCTGGGAATATTAAGGTATTTTAGGAATAGCGAGTTGCTTATTAAGAAAGTACTCATACTTGGATACAACGATACTGCAAAAAAACTAACCAACTATTTTGAACAGGATGGCCTCAACATGCAAATATTAGGGTATATAGAAGACGACAACAACATTTCTGAACTATCCCATTATCCAGTATTAGCCAATATTTCTGAAACTCTGCGGATCGCAAAAGAAATGGAAGTGGAAGAGATATTTTCAACCATTACCCCTGAACAAAATAAGAGTATCTATGATTTGATGTATCAATCTGAGAAGGAATGTATCAGATTCAGAATCGTCCCCAACCTTTCAATATTTATTACCCGGGAAGTACACATAGAGTATTTTGGAGATTTACCTGTTTTATCTTTACGCAAAGAACCTCTTGATGATGTTGGAAACAGAATCAAGAAAAGAGTGCTTGATATAACAGCGAGTTTATTGGTAACTATTTTTATTTTATCCTGGATGATCCCAATAATTGGCTTGCTCATATTACTAGAATCCGGAAGGCCTATTTTCTTTAAACAACTTCGTACAGGCAAAAATAAAAAACCTTTTTATTGTATCAAATTCAGAAGTATGAAACCTAATAAAGATGCCGATTTAAAACAAGCGACTCAACACGATAACAGGGTAACTTCTTTTGGAGGATTTCTCCGTAAAAGCAGCCTTGATGAATTTCCGCAATTTATCAATGTATTGCGTGGTGAAATGAGTTTAGTGGGGCCAAGGCCCCACATGATAAAACACACAACCGATTATTCAAAAGTAGTAGATGAATATATGGTTCGCCAATTTATAAAACCCGGCATTACAGGATGGGCACAGATTAACGGGTACAGAGGTGAAATTACCAACCCTGAACAAATAAAAATGAGAGTCAATAAAGATTTATGGTATTTGGAGAACTGGACTCTATGGCTTGATTTAAAAATTCTTTTTTTGACTATATATTATATTTTTAAAGGTGATACAAAAGCTTATTAAGATAATTGCATTTTTCTATTATAAATTTCACTCCATGATAAGTCAACTCCCAGATTTTCCTAACTGTAATTTTAATACCTATCCCCAAATAAAGCCGGATTTATATTCATTAAAATATTGCAAATAGTTTTATAGAATACCTGATTTATATTTTCATGAGACAATAAATAATATGTGTGGCATAGTAGGAATAATTGATAAAACCGGAAAAGAGGTTGCTTACCCTATTCTAAAAAAGATGGCAGATACCATTCACCACCGTGGTCCTGATGAAGATGGACTAATGATTGACGGTTCTGTCGGCTTTTTCCATAAAAGGCTTTCTATTATTGACCTTTCAACTGGTCAACAACCTATGACTTTCGAAAATTATACCATCGTATTCAATGGCGAAATTTATAATTATATCGAATTAAAAAAAGAATTAAAAAAGAAAGGACATGCATTTCATACTACATCCGACACAGAAGTGATTCTCCATCTGTATAAAGAGTATGGAAGTGATTCAGTAAATCTGTTGAACGGAATGTTCGCTTTTATTATTTATGATAAAAACAATAATTCAATTTTTTTAGCCCGGGATCATTTTGGAATTAAACCTTTATACTGGTACCATAGCAATCAATTTATTGCTTTTGGAAGTGAAATAAAAGCTTTGCTAGCGCATCCTGATATTAAAGCTGAGCCTGATACCAGTAATCTTTATGAATATCTCACCTTCCAATTTATAATGGGCGAAGGCACGATGTTCCAAAATATTTATAAAATCCTTCCCGGTCATTTCATGTCAATAGATTTAAAAACATGGGATGTCAAACAGGAAAAATACTGGGAACCCAATTTCAGGATTGACCAATTTCATACCGAAGAATATTTTATCATTGAACTTAAATCAATTCTTGAAGAAACCATTTCACAGCAATTAAGAAGTGATGTTTCATTAGGTACTTATTTAAGTGGTGGCATTGATTCGTCCCTGGTTACAATTATGGCTTCTAAATTTTTGAATAAATCCTTCCAATCATTCAGCGGCGCATTTAAAGAAGGTCCCGAATTTAATGAACTGAAGTATGCGCGAATTGCGGCAAAAGCTGCAAATGCTGAATTGTTTGAAATTTTCCCTACCGAAGAGGAATTCATTGATCTGATTCCAAAATTGATTTACTATCTTGACGAACCGGTAGCTGGTCCCGGGCTTTTTCCCCAGTATATGGTATCAAAGCTTGCAGCAAAACATGTAAAAGTGATTCTCGGTGGGCAAGGAGGCGATGAAATTTTTGGAGGATATACCCGTTATTTGGTTGCCTATCTCGAACAGGCGCTAAAAGGCGCCATTTATGAATCAAATGAAGAGGGGGAACATATCGTATCACTAGAATCTATTTTGCCCAATCTGCCTACTCTTCAGCAATATGTTCCAATGATGAAAAATTTTTGGAAAGAGGGTGCCTTTGAAGAAATGGATCAGAGATATTTTCGCCTGGTTAACCGGATGGGAAGCACAGCAGATTTTTTTAACCGGGATTTTATGAAAGAATGCAATCATGAAGAAATTTTTAAAAAGTTTGCAGTCTATTTCAATAACCCCGATACCAAAAGCTATTTTAATAAAATGACCCATTTCGATATGTTTGGAAGTCTCCCCGGTTTGCTCCAGGTAGAAGATCGTGTAAGCATGTCCGTTTCAATCGAATCAAGAGTCCCTCTTTTGGATAAAAGAATTGTAGATCTTATTTCAAGAATACCCGCAGGAATGAAATTCAAAGGAGGTGAAATGAAATATCTTTTGAAAAAAACTGTAAAAGATATTATGCCAAAGGAAATCATGAACAGAAAAGATAAAATGGGTTTTCCTGTCCCATTGCATATATGGTCAAAGAATAAAACAAAAGGTTTTATAATGGATACTTTGTTATCTAAAAAAGCAAAAGAAAGGAATATGATCAATACAGATTATGTAGAAAAACTGATCAATGCAGAACAGCCTTTCAGCAGAGGATTGTGGGGGCTTTTATCCCTGGAGCTATGGTATGGGCAGTTTATTGATAAGTAAGCCTCCCTGCCCTCCAGAGGAGGGTTCTAAAAAAACAGGAATTTTAATTATTTGTTCTTTACTATGTCTTAGTCTGACCATCAGTGCCGACTGCTTAGGGTGATTTGTACAAGTCAGTTCTAGTAAGGATTTACAGCTATCAAAAAATATATTTAATAAAAATCCGAAACTTACTCCTGATAAAAATCAGGAATTATAAGATTATAATTTTAGTAAGACTAAGAATGCCAGGTCAAATGTAAACTTCAGCTAAACTTTTTCTTACTGCTGTAAATCAACTTTAAACCCAAAAACAATTTTAATGGAATCAAACACAACCCCCATAAGGGCAGAAAATTGGAAAATTGAAAAGATAGGCGTAATAGGACCCGGCATTGTTGGAATGCCAATGGCAGCAATGCTCGCCAATGCAAAAATAAAAATCGGAACAGAACAACCAGCCAAAGTAGTGGTCGTCCAAAGAGATTCTAAAAATTCAGGATGGAAAGTAGATACTATCAATAGTGGTAAATCTGTTATCGGGGGTATCGAACCTGAATTGGACAACATTACTCATGAAGCAGTAAATGCAGGCAATTTATCTGCCAGTTCTGACTTTTCAGTTCTTTCGGACGCTGATGTAATATTAGTATCAATTCAAACAGATAAAAATGAAAGTGGCTTTGAACCGGACTACGGGCCTATGTTTGGCGGACTTGAAAAACTGGCGGAAGCATTGCAAAAGAAACCTGCTGATAAAATTCCTTTGGTTGTTTTTGAATCAACTCTTGCTCCTACCACCATGGATACTTTGTTTCGCGAGCATTTTAAAAAATATGGTTTGGAAGAAGGTAAGGATATTTTATTGGGAAACAGCCCCAATCGTGTGATGCCGGGAAGGCTTGTAGAAAGAATCCGTGATGCCGATAAACTTGCGGGCGGCCTTCATCCTGAGACGCCTAAACTTATTGCAAAACTTTACAATCACATTGTAACCAATGGAGAGGTTTTTCAAACGAACAGCCTCACTGCTGAAATTGTAAAGACACTTGAAAATGCATATCGTGATGTAAGAATCGCTTTTTCAACTGAAATAGTAAGGTATTGCGATGAGCATAATATCGACTTTTATAAAGTAAGGGATAAAGTTAATACCAGGCTATCCCAATCAGATAAAGCTTCTACAGATCCTAATGCAGTTCCAAGTGGCGGAATTTTAATTCCGATGCTTGGAGTTGGTGGCCATTGTTTGCCTAAGGATGGAATTCTTCTTTGGTGGAGAAATTTTCAAAAAGGAAATGATACAAGTAAAAGCCTTATTCTCGAATCAAGGCTAATAAATGATGCATCACCTGTTCACACTTTCAAACAAGCAGAAAAAGCGTTTGGGAATTTGCATGATAAAAAAATTGCCTTATTAGGCGTAGCTTATCGTTTCAATTCTGAAGATACACGCAACTCTCCTACTCTTGTGCTTGCAAATTATTTAAGGAACAATAATGTGAAATACATCATGCACGATCCTTATGTAAAAGAAGATGATCAAAATGTTTTGAGATTCAAACAGCAGGATCACTTGACTCATGATCTAAATAAAGCATTAGAATTTGCCGATTATGTTTTTATTTGTTCAGCACACAAAGAATATATTGATCATTTTGATACAATAACATCAGCAAAAAATATCAGAGGCATCATGGATGCTTCCAATATTTACAATAAAAAACAATTTTCACAGTCTCCCGAAAAGTATGCTGGTATTGGAAAAGGAACAAAAGAGCCTGAAAATGATTTTGCAGAATTTGTATATGAAAGTTTTCGCGCTATGGAGAAAGGATTAGGGCATGAACTTCTCGGGCTTATTAATTTCTACAATGAAAATTATGCATTTGACGAATACAACAAAGTAAAATTCGAAGACGTACAACGATTAGCAAAAACCTGTTCGACAGGATGCGAAATTGCAGATGCTGAACCAGTAGAAAAAGTTCCTGATTATAATGGTTTCTCAAGTGTACTTGCGAAAAAAGGGTATTCAAATGCAAACCTCACCCCAACTTCTCTCCAAAAGGAGAGGGGCGCGCTTTCTTAGGATACTTCAAATTATAGGATTTACCTTATAATGACGCAAATGTCTTTTTGTCCATTAAACCTAGAAGATTTTTTGTATAAATTGGAAGAAGAACGCAAAACGGATCGTTATTGGAAGGCGCACCAATAGATTTCAAAAATTAAAAAGAACTTCATGCGCCGTGGCAATCTCATCAATTGGAAGAATAAATTTTCTTTTTACAATGAAGTTTACCGTTTCACGCATGAGATTGCCACGTCGCCATTAGCTTTTTTCTAAACGATTAAAATCATACACGGCTCCTTATAATGACGTCCTTAATAATAGGTTGATTTTCAAATGCCTTTTCTGAAGACGTCAATTTTATTTTTTCCTTTTTTGGCCGAAAAAGGTGGTAACTCGCAATGACGAACAGATGAGACAAATCTAATAACTCAAAATAAACATCTTGAGAATATTTTCAATAGTAGGGGCACGTCCCCAATTTATTAAACTAGCTCCTTTATCAACAGCATTAGCCGGTGTGCACGAAGAAATTATTGTACATACCGGACAGCATTATGATTATTCCATGTCTGAAAAAATTTTTATTGATCTTGGCATTCGTGAGCCTGATATTCATTTAGAAATAAATGCTGGAAGTACCACTTCGCAAATTTCCCAGATGATGATGATGCTGGATTCTGCAATGATTAAATTCAAACCCGACCTGATTATTGTTTTTGGCGATACCAATTCAACCTTTGCAGGAGCAATGGTGGCAGCGAAATTAAATATTCCAATTGTGCATATTGAAGCAGGTTTGCGAAGCTATAACCGTAGCATGCCCGAAGAAATAAACCGAATTGTTACCGATCATGTTTCTAAATACTTATTTGCTCCTACGCAAACATCTGTCAATATTCTTAAAAATGAAGGCTTAGGAAAAAGTACATTTTTTACCGGTGATATTATGGTAGATACCATGAAAAATAATCTTGAAATTGCTATAAAAAAATCATCTATTATTTGTCAACTAAAACTGCAGGATAAAGAATATAATTTACTAACCCTGCATCGAAATTACAATGTTGATGATACAAAAATTCTGGAATATGTTTTAGATGAGTTGGGGCAATTGGAAGAAACAATAATTTTCCCTGTTCATCCGCGCACAAGAAAAATGCTTGCCGATAGTTATAGAGTTCCGGCAAATATTAAAATGATTGACCCGCAGGGTTACCTTGATTTTATTGCACTTGAACATTCTGCCAAAAGAATTATTACAGATTCAGGCGGTATTCAAAAGGAAGCGTATATTTTGAAAAAACCGTGTATTACTTTACGCACTGAAACAGAATGGGTAGAAACCGTTGAAGAAAAATGGAACCTGCTTATTAATCCTTCCCAAAATAATATCGCTTACAGAATAAAATCTTTTAAAACACCGGAAAACCAGGGGGAAGTTTTTGGAAAAAATGTAACTGAACAAATGATAAAAATCATTAACCATATTAATTAGAAATGGCAGAACAAAAAACATGGGGAATCATTGGAGGCGGAATGCTCGGAATGACACTAGCACTAAGGCTTTCACAAAAAGGGTTTAAAGTAACTATTTACGAATCTGCTGAAAAAGTTGGTGGTCTTACAAGCTCGTGGAAAATGGATGGTGTTATATGGGACAGGTTTTATCACGTCATCCTGATGTCTGATTTGAATACCCGAAAAATTTTAAAAGAAATAGGATTAGAAAATGACCTTTGTTGGGTAGAAACTAAAACCGGTTTTTATTCTGATGGAAAATTATATTCCATGTCTAATCTTGTTGAATTTTTTAAATTTCCCCCAATCAATTTAATTGATAAATTCCGGTTGGGCCTTACGATTTTTGCAGCTTCTAAAATAAAAAACTGGCAACGATTAGAAAATATTCCCGTTGCAGATTGGTTAATAAAATGGTCGGGCAAAAGGGTCTTTGAAAAGATATGGCTTCCCTTACTAAAAGCAAAATTGGGAGATAATTATAAAAACACTTCCGCAGCCTTTATCTGGAGTACTATACAGAGAATGTATGCCGCACGCAAAAGCGGGCTAAAAAAAGAAATGTTTGGTTATGTAACCGGAGGATACGAAAAAATAAATAATCGTTTTGCTGAACACCTTGCAAAAATTGGGATCAATATTCAATACAATTCAAAAGTAAAAAATATTAAAAAAACTTCTTCAGGAAAAATAGAAATCATTGCTGAAAATTCGACTCAAATATTTGATGAAGTCATTTCAACTTTGTCTTCCAGAGAATCGGTTAAAATAGTTGAAGGCCTTACTAATGAAGAGATACAACAACATAATGATATTAAATATCTTGGCGTTATTTGTCCTTCCATACTTTTAAAAAAATCCATTTCGCCTTATTACGTTACTAACATAACCGACAACTGGCCGCCATTTACCGGAATCATCGAAATGACAGCGCTAATAGATAATAACGAAATAAAAGGAAACCATCTTGTTTACCTTCCAAAATATGTAAATCCTGATGATGAATTATTTGACAAACCCGAAAAAGAATTACGAAATATATTTTTAGGATCCCTTTATAAGATGTATCCAAATCTGTCGGAAGAAGATCTTCGTTTTTGGGGTGTATCAAAGGCTCGAATTGTATTCGCATTACCTACAATTAATTATTCTAAAAATGTTCCGGGAGTCACAACATCCTTAGGTAATTATTATATTATTAATTCAGCACAGATTATTAACGGAACACTCAACGTAAATGAAACCATCCAGGTTGCTGAAAATAAACTGAAAGAAATATTGAATAATCATGGCTAAGAAAAAACCCATAGCAAGCATTTCCCTTGACCTCGATAATCAATGGTCATATATGAAAATTCATGGTGATGAGGGATGGGATAAATACCCTTCCTATTTCAATATTTTTGTACCACATGTTCTCGATGTATTGGATGAACTTAATTTAAAAATTACCTTCTTTATCGTTGGAAAAGATACCGAATCAGAAGATAACAATAAGTACCTCAGGATGATCACAGAAAGAGGCCACGAAGTAGGAAATCATTCTTACCACCATGAATCGTGGCTGCAAACTTATAGTTACGAAAAAATAGAGAAAGAAATAAGGGAAGCAGAAGAAGCGATTGAGCGCGTTACCCGACAGCGTACAACAGGATTCAGAGGCCCTGGATTTAGCTGGAGTAAAGATTTGCTGAAAGTTATAGAAAGCAGAGGATATAAATTTGATGCATCAACATTACCTACTTATCTCGGGCCACTCGCGAGAATGTATTATTTCAAAAAATCTGATTTATCAAAAGAGGAAAAAAAAGCACGTAAAGAACTCTTTGGAAAATTCAGCGAAGGATTCAGAAAATTGAAACCTTACAAATGGGATTTAGGAGAAGGAAAGAGTATAACAGAAATTCCGGTAACTACAATGCCAATATTTAAATTACCTTTTCATTTAAGCTATTTAATATATTTAGGAAATATTTCAATGCCTTTGATGAAGTTTTACTTGAACACTGCTATCAAAATGTGCAGGATTACCAACACGCCGATTAGTTTTTTGTTGCACCCGCTCGATCTTATCGGAGGCGATCAAATAACAGAACTAGCTTTTTTTCCAGGGATGAACGTGACTAGCGATAAAAAAGTAGAAGCGTTTAAGACGGTGATTAATTTCCTTAAAAAAAATTACGAAGTAACCAATATGAGTATTTATTATAATCAACTTAGCAATCTAAAAATGAAGAAATTAAACCTTAATTAGAACTAAGAGCCATGAAACTTCTTACCAAAAAAATTGACTGGGTTGATGGACTAAAAGCATTTGCGATAATTGCTATTCTGCTTAATCATTTTGTGGAATCGTTTGGGCCTGGTCCATGGTTCTCCAATCCATCATACAATTGGCCGATATTCTCTGAAAGAATGTTGACCATTTTCCCTCAAGGTGGTTCAATAATAGTAAGAATAATAAAATTTTTAGGGTGGTTGGGGGATATGGGGCCAGGCGTGTTTTTTCTTGCAAGTGGTTTAACGCTAACTATCTCTGCATTACATAAACCTCTTAACACACTTGAATTTTATCGGAAGCGACTTTTAAGAATCTATCCTTTATACATCACTATTCATGTAATCATAATGATCGCAGCTAAATATTGGTTCAAATGGGATATCCACTTTTTTTCAATTCCCACAATACTGAGTTTATTAGGCCTGCGATTTACAGACTCCCTGTTTTTCTATATCAATCCTTCCTGGTGGTTCATTTGGGTGATCATTCAAATGTATTTTTTATTCCCATTTTTATTGCTTCTTTTAAAAAAGAAAGGTGTCAGAACCTTCCTTTTAGTAACTTTTACTGTAACTGTTTTATCCCGGCTTTGTGGTGTTCTGGGTTTTACTTATTCAGGCAATTTATATTTCTGGATGACGGGCTTATTTGTTGGTACCCGGTTATTTGAATTTACTTTTGGAATGTTCCTTGGATATTTATTATTCAATAATAATATTTTCCTCACAAAATTTTTATCCAACAAAAGCAAATGCCTTCTTGTTTCCCTGGTTATTTATGTGGTTGGATTTATTTTATCCTGGACTTACGCGGGGAGTATTTTTTCAAATATTTTTATTACGATTGGCATGTCGGGGTTATTCTATGCAATTTTTGAATTCATTTTTCAAAATAGAAACTCAATAAAAAATTCGGTTCTTTGGATTGGAAGAAATTCATTCAGTGTTTTTTTACTACATCAGCCATTTATGATGTATGTGAGCCCACTTTTAAAGGGACTGCAAAAAGGAGTTGTATTTATTATCATAATCGTGCTTTCTTTCGTTGCAGGATACTACATTGAAAAAATAGTCAATTTCTCCATAAAATTCCTTCAAATTCATGAAAATTCAATTAAGAAAATTTTTACCGTCAGATGGAATTTAATCCTACTGTTTTTCCTGATATTACTTTCGGCAACGGTTAGCTTTTTTTCCCTTGTAGGATTTTCAAAATATGACAATATTTTAAAATTGATTTTATTTCTTACATTTTTAGATGGATTATTTTTACGAATTAATAAAAAATTTAAAATCGCTTTTTTTCAAAGATTTATTGACATACTCATTATATTAACATTTATATTTTCTTTAATAACAGTAAACTGGCGTTCAGTATATTGGTTAATACTGATTTTTTCTGTTATTCCTTTAATAGTCACTATTAAATTAAGAGAGTTGCTCTCAATATTAATTACTGCTTTTTTATTATTCGGAGGAATTGTTTTTGGGGAAATTTATTTAAGAAAAAACAGTCCTGTGGAAGTGGGAGAATGGGGAGAAAGACCAGCGCTCCAAATGGACTCTACCACTATTTTTTCTTTAATCCCCGACAAGACAACCCATTTAAAATACAACAACTATGACTACTATGTTACAACCAATTCTATGGGTTTTACTTCTCCTGAAATAGACTTATCAAAGAAAGCAAAAAATGAAAAACGGCTATTAATTCTCGGAGACGCATTTTCAATGCCTGAAGGTGTGGAATACAATTATTCATATCCGTATCTGTTACAACAAAAACTTAGGAAAGATTATACAAAATTCATCATAAATGTAATTGATGCGGGAGTAACTGGATATGGCCCAAATGAGGAGTATGCTCAATTAAATAAATATATTAAAATCATAAACCCTGATTTTGTCATCAACCAATTCTTTGTCAATGAATACTCCGATATTATTGTTACAAAATTGGAAAGACGAACTAATATTGGTTTTTTTGTAGATAAGTCCCGAAAGAAAAAATATTTTGAATATGATCAACTCCCCATACATCTAAAAAATTTTATGATGAGTCACTTGGGTATTACTGATACAGCCTATTGTTATTCTAAATCTCTACTTTCTCTTTACGAAAAAGATTCCCCATATTTTAGTGACTCGGTAATTAATAAAGTTAGTAATTACTTTGACAAAATGAAAAATTTATGTTTAGAAAATAACGCTGAATATATAGTTATGTATGTACCGGGGCAAATCAATGTTTCGAAACCAAAAGATATCGCCTTTTATCCTTACTTTGAAAACCTGCAGGACACAAATGAATTCAGTTTAGACCGGCCTCAAAAATTAACCGGGATATTATGTCAAAAGAAAGGAATTCCCTTTTTAAATACAACCAATTATCTAAAAAGTTATCCGGTGCAACCTGTTTATTACAGCGAATCATGGCATTGGAATAAAGTAGGACATATTGCAATTTCAAAATATCTTGAAAAATACTTCGTCAATAACCAATTAATAACACTTCCCGAAAAAGACACCGCATTAAAAAATTGATTCCCTTTCAAAAGTTTTCTTTTAAAAGAATTGATGTCACCCTACCTAAAAATCACTGTGATTCCTGAATTCTATTATTTCTGAAAAGGCCACTGATTAAAAAAAATGAATTTATTGAACACTATATAATTTGAAAATGAAATTCCTCGATTTTAAGAAATTAAAAACTTCTTTTAAAGATTATTTAAATACCTTTTTTTGCCAGAATTCTATTAAATTAAGTTATCAAAACTTAATTATAATTCTGATTCTATTGATGATTTTGATTATCCGGTTATATTATATAAATACCTCTCCAATTGATCGTACGGCCTGGAAAGAAATAGATTATATTGCCATTTCAAAAAATTATTTGGCTAACGGATTTAATTTCTTCAAACCAACAATAACATGGCCAGCTGATCCACCAAGAGTTACTGCAATGGAATTCCCTTTGGTTCCATACTTGGCGTCATTACTATATTACTTTTTCAGGTTCAGTGTTTATACTGTAAGAATGGTTACCCTTATTGCATCTTTAGTCACAATTATTCTTGTATTTAAGTTGGTTAAAAAAGAATTGGGCCAAATTCCAGCGCTTTTAGCTGCATTAAGTTCGGGATTGCTTCCTCTGAATAGTTTCTTTAATAAATTTTTATTTTCAGAACCTTCTTTGATTGCTTTTTCTTTACTTGCCATTTATTATTTTTCAAAATGGATGGATTCGCACAAAAACGAACATATTATTTTGGCGACGTTTGGTTTTACAATGGCTATCCTTCTAAAACTAACACCTTTATATTTATCAATTATTTTTTTAGGGTTGTTTATATATAAATATAAATTTGACTATCTTAAATACAAGCCTTTGATTCTATTTGGATTGGCTTCTATTGTATTACCGATTGCATGGTATAGCTATGCATATTATCTGACTTATCATTCTATAGATGTGTTTGGTATTTTTAAAGGTCATGATAAATTTCAAACATTTGGTATGCTTTCCAGCAAAAAATGGTATTTGCTTATGGGTAAAAGTCTATTAAACTTATGTGGTGGTAAATTGGGAGTTTTTCTTATTGGAGTTGGATTTTTTGGTTTAATGATAGCAAGAAGAGGTTTACTTTTTTTCCTCTATTTAGCAGCTATTTTATTTTATTTTGTTGTAGTAGCCGAAGGAAATATTGACGGACCATACCGGCAACTTGTAATAGCTCCGGTACTCTCCTGTTTCATGGCAATTGGAGCCATTTCTTTAATGTATCCTGTAAGCTTAATAGCAAAATTTTCAAAAAAGAATCAGCCGGTTATTTATTTCTCTCTCAGTTTATTGATTGTTTTGGCAATTCAATTCAGGCATTTTGATTTAACGACAACTAATTCAACAGCCCCTGTATATATGCAGGAATGGCAATTAGCCAGTATTGTTAAAAAATATTCGAACACCAATTCTAAAATGGTTACTCTGGGGGCCTACTCATTGAATAAAGGCGGAAATGATGTAAGCCCTGTAATTTATTATTATACTGGAATTCAAGGCTGGACTCTCCAAAAAAATGAGTGGAATGTGGATACGGTAGAAAAACTTAAAAATAAAGGTGCAGATCTATTAGTTGGCTATAATTTATATCGCGAACCTGGATTGATTGAGTTTGCTTCTGAATTAAAAAAAATATTCCCTGTATTATTTGAAAATAAAGACGAAGGCTGGATTATTTTATCTTTGAAAGGCCAGCCCAAAAACCAACCATGAATGGAACTTTAATGAAAGATTTTTTCAAAACATGGTGATCATTTATATATTAAGGAACGAGTGAAAAAAAAGTTAACTGTAATATTACCTTACCTGCTTATGCTTAGGCCCTATCAATGGTCAAAAAATTTGCTTTTGTTCAGTGGTCTTATATTTTCCACCTCTTTTTTCATTGAAAACGATCTTTTAATAAGTATCCTGGCTTTTGTAATTTTTTGTATTACCAGCAGTGGGATTTACATATTAAATGACCTTCGTGATATTGAACATGATCGTTTAAATCCCACAAAAATGAACCGGCCAATAGCTGCCGGAAAAATATCAAAATTAAAAGCATTTGTAATTATGGTACTTTTATTAGTTGCCTCTGTTACATCCGCATTTATATTGGATAAAAACTTTTTTATTATCATACTAATATATCTGTGCCTTAATATTGCATACTCTTTTGGCCTGAAAAATATTGTTCTCCTTGACGCAATAATTGTTGCTATCGGTTTTCTCCTTCGTGTTTTTGCAGGATGTGTGATTATAAACGTAGAAGTAACGCCTTGGTTATTTATTTGTACATTTTCATTAGCGCTTACTTTGAGTTTTGGAAAAAGAAGAAATGAACTGAATGAACTCAAACAGGATGCAAAAAAATTTCGGGAAACATTGGAATTTTATTCAACTCAATTACTTGATATTATCCTTACTATTTGCAGTGCTACTGCATTAGTCACCTATTCATTATATACTATGGCTAATGAAACTGTGCATCGATTCGGTAATAAACATCTTATTATTACCATGCCTTTTGTTATGTATGGTATATTTCGTTACTTGTACCTGATTTATACAAAAAATAAAGGAGGTGATCCGACAAAATTATTGCTTTTTGATTTTCCTTCGATATTAAATGGGGTACTGTGGATAGCCAGCATATTTTATATAATTTATGGTAAAAGATATTTTTTTTATAAATGAAAATATCCAAATAATGAATGGATTCCAATATTACAGTAAGAAAATTGACTTATTAAAATCAATAGGCAGTGAATTTCTTATTTCCGTTCACTGGGATTTAGTATTCCTACAGGAAAATGCAGCAATCTTCTCCTATTTATAGTAAATACGATAATAAGAGTATAAAAGGTTTCAACGACTCTTACCCGATATACGATTTTCCATTTTGCAAGGCATTTATTCCAGAAAGTTAAAAAATACTTGGAATAATACTACCTATTCTTTGAATAATGTATAACCAAATCAAATGATCAATAAAACGCAAGAAAAAAATATCCCTTTGGTTGTTGACATGGATGGTACTTTTATAAAAAAGGATTTGTTATACGAAGGATTCAAATTAATTGTAAAAAAAAATTTTCTGTATATTTTTTTATGCTGTATTTGGATATTAAAAGGAAAAGTAAATCTTAAAAAAAAACTTTTTAAAAAAATATTTATTGAACCGGCAAAGATCGTTGCTAATAAAGAAGTATTACATTTTATCATAAAAGAAAAAAAAGAGGGAAGAAAAATTATTTTAGCCACAGCTTCTTTACAATCTAATGCCGAAGAAATTTCAAAAGAATATCCATTTTTTGATAAAGTATATGGGACGAATAACGATACAAATTTGAAAGGAAAAAATAAATTGAATCTTCTATTAAAACTTTATGGTTTCAAAAAATTTGATTATGTCGGGAATTCTTTTTCTGATCTTGTCATCTTTAAATCGTGCCGATACGCTTACCTGGTAAATGCTTCAAAATTATTAAAAAAAAAAACTTTTAGGATTGCGAACGTCAAAATAATAAATTCAGAAGAACCCAACAACCTTAGATGATGGCTTTGAAACAAGAGAATTTTAATAAAAAAGAACCTTTAAGGGTAAAATCTAAAATAATCCTTTATAAATATTTTAACCAAAAAGCAAAACTAAAATGAGCCAGAATAAACCTTATATAAGTATAGTATTACCTTGCTATAATGAAGAAGTTATACTTAAAGAGAATCTGGATGGAATAATTAAATATTTAGAAAGCAAGGAAGAAAAATATCAATGGGAAATAGTATTGATAGATGATGGCAGTAATGATAAAACCGGAGAAATAGCTGATGATTTCGAGAAAAGGCTTTCCAATGTGAGAACTATCCATCATCCCACCAACTTAAACCTAGGAAATGCGTTAAAAACAGGTTTTAAAAATGCTAAAGGTGATATAATTGTAGTAATGGATATTGACCTTAGTTATTCTGTAGATCACATAGAAAAGATGGTTGATAAAATAATTGAAACCAGTTCAGATATTGTAATTGCTTCACCATATATGCCCGGAGGAAAAGTAACTGATGTTCCTTTTACGAGGCGGATAATGAGTCGTTGGGTAAATAGATTCATGCGTATAGCAGCACAAGACAAATTCCATACATATACCGGAATGGTCAGGGCATATAGAAAAGACTTTATCCTCGCCGTAAATCTTAAAACCAAGGATTATGAAATAAATCCTGAAATTCTATATAAGGCCATGATCCTCAGGGCAAGAATTGTTGAAATACCTGCACACCTTGACTGGACGGAACAAAATAAACACGCAGGCAAACGCAAATCAAGTATCAGGGTGCTAAAAGGTTTTTTTTCCGGAATTATGTCAAGTTTCATTTTCCGGCCTTACATCTTTTTTCTTGCAGTGGGGTCTTTTTTAATGTTACTTTCCATGTATGAATTAGTATGGTTACTTGTGGATACCATTACACACATGTATAATCCTACAATTATTGACCATTCCTTTTCTGCAAGTCTCTCTCTTCAATTCAGGAAAAATCCACAATCTTTCATCGTGGGGGGTATCACCTTTTTAGCTTCGATTCAATTTCTAAGTTTAGGGTTTATATCTCTTCAAAATAAACGGTATTTCGAGGAATTATTTCATTTGGGTACTTCATTGAAAAAACAGGAGGAAAATAAACAATAAAAGATTATAAAGACTCATAAATAATGGAAATTTTTAACAAAAGAGCAAATGAAAACAGGATAAAGAATATAATATTCTTTGGGTTTTTAATAGTATATACATTCCTAATGGTTTATTTATCCTATAAAATAAATATTTCAGAAGATGAAACTTATACACTCAATACTACCTCCCGCGATCTAGCTGGCGTTATAAAGCAATCTTATAATTTTGAAGGACAACCTCCTTTCTATTTTATATTACTTTCTTTATGGCGGCATTTATACGCCGGTATTTTTTTTGCAAAATTATTTTCATTGATTTGTATTTGCTTATCAGCATTTGTCTTTTATCGTTTAGTGCAGTATTTTTCAGGAATAGAATGTTCCAAATGGCTGTTGATTATTTTCCTTCTAAATCCCTTTACAGTATGGGCTGCACTTGAAATGCGTACTTATGCATTCCTGATACTACTATCTACTGTATCTATCTATTTTTTCTTTAGGTATTATTTTGAAAATAAAAACAAATTTTTATACTATTTTCTTATTCTGTCTATTTTAGGTATATATACTCAATATTTTTTTCTTTTTCTTATTGTTGCGTGTGCCTTGTCAATATTGATCTTTAAGGGATGGAAACCTTTTTTAATTTTCAGTTTATTCCTAATTCCGGTTTGCATTTTGTTTTTGCCCAACCTTATTTATTTGCGAGGACAGATCCAAATGCATCAAACCCATAAATTTGCTGAGTTTTCTCTCATCAGAATTTTTAATATAGGCCATACACCTCAAAGCCTGATGCTTGCTATCAACATGATACCTGAAGTATGGATAAACCGACCTATAAGATTGATTTTCTTAGTTATATTTATATGCGCATTACTTAAATTGTATAGATCCAATTTAAAAAGCGCTAACCTCTATTTAAAAAAAATAAAAATCATTTTATTGATGGTTTTTACCATGATTATTCTTTTTTTCCTGGGCGTATATGTTACAGATATTGGTTTTGATATTAAATATATGGTTGTTGTTTTCCCATTATTTATTTTGCTTTATACAATATTTAATATTTTTAATACCAATAACAGAAGATTAATTTATAGTTCAGTTTCTATTTTTTTTCTTACACTTTTAATAATAAACTATTGTCATCCTGTAAAAACGTATGACTACAAATACATCGCGAAATATGTTCAGAATATTTCGCGACCGGGGCAGCCCATTTTAATTTACAGGCCGGCCATTGCAATGCCCTTCATTCTATATTATAAAGGAAAAAATAAAATTTTCCCTATTCCTTTCCCGGTAAAATTTGATTCTAGTTTTCTTATAAATATTCAAGATACTAATGAACTTAAACAATCTATCGAAAATGTCAAATCTTCTACAAATTCTTATATAATGATATCAGATACTACAGATTTTGAAAGTTTGGTAAATATGCATAGAAAATTAGTTGCGGACTATATTGATGAGCATTATAAAATCACTTTAGATACACTAATTTATGGATGGGGAAAAGAAAGACCTCTACGTATAATGAGTTTCGAAAAAAAATGATTTCGAGAATGAAGAATCCAGAATTTTACCTTTTGAATTATATCAATATCGTACTTTTAATTAAAAATTAATGGTAATGTGGCCAAAAATGATGCTTTTTTGCTTATGAAATAATAGGATTTTTGATTTACCAAATGAAGGGTAACAAGCCTACTGGCGTAAGAGTTTGCGAACAATAATTTAGTGCATAAACAATAATGTAGGCGGCCCAAAAGGTCGCCTTTTTCATTCATCATTGGTATGCTTTATGGTAAAAAATCTCATTTAGAGTTATCTCATTGATCGTTTTTCCATTTACGAAATCCTTATTCTTTTCATCCCAATTATGCAACTGAACATGTAATATTTTTAACAATAGTTTCAAAAGAATTTACCAACTATTTTTCAGTATTATACCAATTCTACAGCCTGCTAGATTGTGTATATTATTCCATAAAACTGTTTTTTACATTCTAATTACTTCTATGGATTGAAATTCGATCCCGTTAAAATATAAAGTAATTATATAAGTTCCCTTTATAAGGCCACTCATATTTATTTGCTTTGTTACACTATTTGTTGACGATACGAATTCTTCTCTATAAACTGATTTTCCTGTCAAATCAGTCATTGCAATTATTATATCGGTATTCGTCTGTGCAGTATTGATCACCAAATTTGCGATATCTTTTACGGGGTTTGGATAAACCTTTATACTGTTTGACTCTCTTGCAAATCTTCCTGCAGCAACTATAACATTTACTGTATCTTTTCCAATGAACCCTTTATCATCAGTAACTGTTAATTCAAATTCATAATTTCCTTCAACAAGATTGCTGATATTGGTGGACGCAGTATTATTCGGGAAAATCGTACTACCTGAGGGCCCTGATACCTGATTCCACAAATAACTAACAACATTTCCATCCGCGTCTGCCCCGCTACCATTTAAAGTAATAGAATTATCCGGATAAATAATAGTTGTATCATTACCTGCATTGGCAATCGGAGCTGTATTTGGGGTTGAAAGGGCTGTATTTATTCCTTCACTTACAGTTACCTGTATGGTGGCGGTTCCCGTAACGCCCAAGTTATCAGTTACTGTTAACTGAAAATTATAAACTCCCTGTACCAGGCCAGAAACGACAGTTACCGGTGAAGATGGATTTACAATATTATAGTTTGAAGGCCCTGAGATTTTTGTCCATTTAAAAGTGGAAATAGTTCCGTCTGCATCACTACCGCTTCCTGATAAATTTATGCTGTTTGTAGGCAACGTTATTGTTTGATTTGAGCCTGCATTAGCAATAGGTGTTAGGTTCGCAGCGGCATTCACAGTAATCTGTACCGTGGATGTGCCTATGGCTCCATTATTATCAGTTACGATTAGTTGAAAGATGTAAACTCCCTGTGCTAATCCAGAAACATTGGTAGCAGCAGAATCTGGGCTTACAATATTATACGCTGAAGGCCCTGAAATTTTTGTCCATTGATATGCAGCAATACTTCCATCTGTGTCACTTCCGCTTCCTGATAAACTTACGCTATTTGTAGGCAAGGTTATTGATTGATTCGAGCCTGCATTGGCAGTAGGTGGTACGTTAACTGCAGCATTCACAGTAATCTGTACCCTGGATGTACCTATAGCTCCATTATTATCAGTTACAGTAAGCTGAAAATGATATATTCCCTGCACTAAGCCTGAAACATCAGTTACAGGTGAGTATGAATTGACAATATTATACGTTGATGGGCCTGAAATTTTAGTCCATTGATAGGAGGTTATCTTTCCATCTGCATCACTACCACTCCCAGCCAAACTTATAGTATTTGCAGGTAACGTTATCGTTTGATTGGCTCCTGCATTTGCAGTAGGAGGTATATTAGCAGCGGCATTTACTGTAATCTGAACCGTGGCTGTGCCTATAGCGCTATTGTTATCGGTTACCTTAAGCTGGAAATGATATACTCCTTGAACAAGATTGGAAACACCAGTTGCCGGGGTGGAAGGATTTACAATATTATATTCTGAGGGGCCCGATATTTTTGTCCATTGATAAGAAACAATTGTTCCATCCGGGTCATTGCCGCTTCCTGATAAATTTACACTGTTTGTTGGCAATGTTATGGTTTGAAACGGTCCTGCATTAGCTGTTGGGGGTAGGTTGACTGCAGCATTTACCTGCACCTGAACAATAGATGTTCCTTTCGCCCCTTCATTATCAGTCACCGTTAGTTGAAATTGATAAACTCCTTGAACTAGTCCTGTAACATTTGTAGCTGCGGATGTTGGGTTTACAACATTATATGCAGATGGGCCCGATATTTCTGTCCATTGATATGAGGAGATTGTTCCATCGGTATCATTACCACTTCCTGATAAACTTACACTGTTTGTTGGTAAAGTTATCGTTTGATTCGTTCCTGCATTGGCTGTCGGAGGTACGTTGGGAGAAGGATTTACCGTAACCTGTGTAGTGGCAATACCTATAGCTCCATCATTATCAGTCACGGTCAATTGAAATTGATAAACTCCCTGTACCAGGCTAGAAACAACGGTTACCGGAGAGGATGAATTAACAATGTTAGGACTTGATGGACCAGAGATCTCTGTCCACTGATAAGAGGCAATTGTTCCATCAGCATCAATGCCGCTTCCTGATAAATTTATGCTGTTAGTTGGTAATGTTATTGATTGATTTGAGCCTGCATTGGCTGTTGGGGGTATATTAGGAGTGGCATTTACAGCTACTTGTACAGAAGCGGTACCTTTCTGTCCATTGTTGTCTGTTACAGTTAGTTGAAATTGATACACTCCCTGCACCAGGCCTGATACGATGGTTGAAGCTGAGCCCGGATTGACTATATTATTGGCAGCAGGCCCTGAAATTTTAGTCCATTGATATGATGTAATTGTTCCGTCTTCATCAGTACCACTTCCGGTTAAACTTTCACTGTTTGCTGGCAGATTTATGCTTATGTCTGAACCTGCATCTGCAATTGGAGCTATATCGACTGCGGGGCTTACAATCACTTGAACAGAGGCTGTTCCTATAGCTCCATCATTATCGGTTACAGTTAGTTGGAATTGATACACACCCTGTGTCAGTTCTGAAACATTCGTTGATGCCGAATTTGGGCTTAATATATCATACCCGGACGGCCCTGAAATTTTTGTCCATTGATATGAGGAAATTGTTCCGTCTGCGTCACTTCCGCTTCCTGATAAACTTATGCTATTTGTAGGCAGAGTTATTGTTTGATTTGAGCCTGCATTAGCAGTAGGTGGTATATTCGTCGCGGCATTCACTGTAATCTGTACAGTAGCCGTACCTGTGGCTCCATTATTATCCGTCACAGTTAATTGAAAAGTATAAACTCCTTGTGATAATCCTGTAACTTGAGTTACAGAAGAGGAGGAGTTTACAAAGTTGTAAGTTGAAGGACCTGAGATCATTTGCCACTGATAGTATGAAATAGTTCCATCTGTTTCACTACCGCTTCCTGATAAACTCACGGTGTTCGTTGGTAAGGTTATCGTTTGATTTGTACCTGCATTGGCAGTAGGGGGTATGTTTGCGACTGAATCAACTGTAATCTGTACAGTGGCTGTGCCTATAGCTCCATAATTATTGGCTACAGTTAATTGGAAAGTATAAATACCTTGCGTCAATCCTGAAACATTGGTTGATGAAGAATCCGGGCTTACAATATTATACGCTGAAGGTCCTGAAATTTTTGTCCATTGATAGGTATCAATTATTCCGACTGAATCGCTTCCACTTCCTGATAAATTTACATTATTTATTGGTAAGGTTATTGTTTGATTCGGGCCTGCATTGGATGTAGGTGGTATGTTGGCTGGGGCAATCACAGTAATCTGTACCGTGGATGTCCCTATTGCTCCATTATTATCAGTTACAGTTAGTTGGAAGTTGTAAACTCCCTGTGCTAATCCGGAAACAGTAGTAGCAGCAGAATCCGGGTTTACAATATTATATGCTGACGGTCCTGATATTTTTGTCCATTGATAAGTAGATATTTTTCCAACAGTATCTGTTGCAATGCCAGATAGATTAATACTATTTAGAGGAAGTTGTATAGTCTGATCTTTGCCGGCATTTACAAAAGGTGCCGCAATTATACCTGCTACACTTCCATTTTGAATCAATACAGCACTTGTATAAGGTTGCAATGTTATGGAACCTTTATAACTTGTTCCTTTTATATCAATATATTTATAGGGAAGGGGTGTCGTAACAGGCGAAGTAGTTGCATTATATAAGAAAGTTAAGCTATCGGTTGAAGTTATTGGTTTAGGGGAACCTGAAGAGTGGGCATCCTGAGATGAAAAAGTTTTCCATTGTGAAATAGTATTAGTAGTGCCTGAGTTGGCCTGAAGTGTAATAACAGTATTATCGTTAATTGGTCTTGCAAAATAATTGCTATCAGAAGTACTAAAAAATGAATTAATGTCATTGTTAACAGTGTAGCAAAACATTGCTGGTTTAGCGGGAGTTTTCGCAATGAACATATTATTTTTCATGGTGATGTTCCTTTCTAAAAGGCAGCATATATATTGTAGTTGTATTTCTCCTTTTGCAAAAGTGACACTCTTTGAATTATTATAAGCAGTGTTATTGGTTATTGTTATATTTTGGTTATTTGAAATAAGCAGTCCGGAACTACTACATCCCGAAACCGTGTTGCCGGATATAAGAACGTTTACACTATAAGCATCTAAATAGATTCCATGGGCAAGTGTATCAGCCTGGTCATTCGTTCCTGCCGATGTTCCAATTGAGTTTAATACAATATTACCGGTGATCTCTCTTCCAATTGAGCCATCTCCGGGAACCCCCCAGGTGTAAATACCTCCACCATCATCTTTAATCAAACAGGAATGATTAACAAAATTATTTCTGACCTTAATATTGTTTCCTTTAAACCTGATACCAATATATCCTGAACTATCAATGCTATTGTATTGAATTAATGCATTATCACCGACAATACACAAAGTGCCAATGCTGTATGTTTGTGTCATTCCTGGCAAAAGCCCAACATCTTTAAAAGAATTATTTAAAGTAGTAGAATTTCCACTACCATCTAACCCCGTATTATTAATATTATTTATATTATTATTTTCAATGTCTGAATGCTCCCATGCAGTTATTCCATTTCTACCTGCAAATGAAATATTACAATTTGTTACTGTATAATAATAATTATTACTATTATCATTATTATTAAAATTTAAAGCATCTGAATTAGAACCAATGAAAGAAAGATTCATAACAGATATATATGATACCCCCGATGCAGCAACCATAAGATTCTGCACGGTTGCAACCTGAACATTTGTTGGTGAATTTGTACTATATATATCTATCTTTCCTGTTTTCGGATTATAATACCATTCATTAGCGGTATCTAAAGTTCTTATATCATTCTGAATAAAGAACCCGGTGCCAGTTGTTATTGATGCAAGATTTGGACAAGTATAGTTAAGTGTTCCTCCAGACTGACTTGTAATATTACCTATTTCTAATGTCCATCTATCTTTCTTTATAACTACATCTGCCCCTGTCCAATTAGGCGTACCTGTCAAAGAACTGCTTGTAATATAACTACTGTTATTATCCGATTGAAAAGGCAAATAACCCGCATTTGGATATCTTCCCATAGGTGTATTTACACCATTTATCTTTACCATGTTACAACTTGGTAGCGTTGAAACTGATAAAGTGCTTTCCCAAATATTGCTACCTAAATTTGTCCAAGCACTCACAGTAGTGAATCCTGTTATAACTGGATTGGCTCCTGAACCATAAGCACCAAAGGTTATTGGGTTCCCCAATGAACCTGAATTTGAAATAGAAATACTCCCATAAAAAGTATCCCCTCTGTTAAACAATA
Source organism: Hanamia sp. (assembly GCA_036509335.1). Taxonomy (GTDB): domain Bacteria; phylum Bacteroidota; class Bacteroidia; order Chitinophagales; family Chitinophagaceae; genus Ginsengibacter. The sequence goes on along the minus strand of DATCFT010000039.1, from coordinate 2,751 downwards.
TACTATCTCCGGGAGCAAAACTCCCAAAAGAATTTACTTTATTAATTGTTTGCCATGCTGTTGAAGGATCCGTACCTGAATTGCCATCATTGCCGGAATTAGAAATGTAATAGGTTTTGGCATTCGCTGTTAAACCAAATAGAATAAATGATAATAACAATTGCATTTTCATAGGTGTTCTGTTTAGCATATTGGATAGCTATTAGATATAGGATTATAAATTCGTCTTACACCCGTTTCATAGGTTGGGTGGCAATAAGGGTAAAGAAATACTCCTTTTATATCAATATATTTATAAGGAAATGGAATAGTTACAGCCGATTTAGTGGCATTGTATTCAAATCGCAAATTGTCAGTGGATGTTATCGATTGCGGTGCTAATACTGAATGAGCATCTATCCATCCACAGTTTTTCAATTTATCGCTAATTTAACCACTTTCAAACTCTTTATTATTTGACCATTCAAAATGACACTCAACACGTAAACACCTTCTTGAAAACGCGACATATCTATTTGCTCACTTACCAATCCATATCCAGAATTAATTTTCTTTTTGTAAACCGTAGAGCCGTTCATATCTGTAATAGTCATCATTACATCTATGTTCGGGATGGGGATATTTATTTCAAGCGTAGTGACATTCGCGACAGGATTAGGGTAAACTTTTAATAAATTTGACATCTGAATTCCGTTCAGAGACAAGGATGGGTTAGCTGAATTAACGGAAAGAATAGAATCAGCCCTGTAATTGATATTTATCGAATCAGAGGCATTGGCGCCCAAATTTGAGGCTGAACCAAGAGCGGCATTCACCGTAACACTTACATTGGCTGTTGAAGACACACCAGTATTATCTGTTATCACTACTTGATAATTATACACTCCCTGAACCAACCCCGTTAAAGTAATTGTTTTTAAAGAGTAATTTGTAACAACACCACCTGACGGGCCTGATATTTTCGTCCATACATAAGAACTGATATAGGTGCTTGCGTTACTGCTACTTCCTGTAAGGGTCGTAGTACTGACCGGAAGCGTAATCGTTTGATTGGGCCCTGCACTAGCTGTCCACGAACTCTGGGCAGCATTCACCGTAACACTTACATTGGCTGTTGAAGACACACCAGTATTATCTGTTATCACTACTTGATAATTATACACTCCCTGAACCAACCCCGTTAAAGTAATTGTTTTTAAAGAGTAATTTGTAACAACGCCACCTGACGGGCCTGATATTTTCGTCCATACATAAGAGCTGATATAGGTGCTTGCGTTACTGCTACTTCCTGTAAGGGTCGTAGTACTGACCGGAAGCGTAATCGTTTGATTGGGTCCTGCACTGGCAGTCCACGAACTCTGAGCAGCAGTTGCAGGCCCATTTTTTATTAGAACTGCTGATGTATAAGGGGCCAGTGTAATTGTTCCGTTATAGGATTTACCGGTAACATCTATGTAATTCGCATTTAATGAAATTTTTGTACTTGAAGTTGAAGCATTATATTCAAAAAGTAAACTGTCCGGTGAAGTAATTGATTTCGGTGATCCGTTTGAATGAGTATCCTGGCCTATATATGATTTCCAGGTATTAAGGTTATAATATTTGTTACCTAACCCCGTTTGAGTAAAAATTATACTATTATTATCCAAAGGCCTTGCGTAATAATTGCTATCTCCAGTACCGAATTGTAGCAAATCATTTGCATTTGTTGAAGGTGTATAGTAAAAAAGTGCTAATTGCTTCAATGTTTCTGCAAAGAATATATTATTTTTAAGGGTGATATTTCGTATCGGAGCACTCGCAGTATATTGAAACATTATTGCTCCCGCCATCCAATTACCCGGAAAACCGTTATTATACGCAGTATTTCCATTGATAATAATATTAGTAGATTGTTGAACGAATATTCCTGCTCCTCGACACCCCGAAAATGTATTACCAGAAACAGTCACAAATTGAGTTCCGCCATCTAATTGGATTCCATGTGCAAGAAAATTGGTTGGCTGATTAGTCCCATATGAATTTCCAATTGAATTTAATACAATATTCCCGGTTATTTGGCGCCCTGTTTCTGTACCCCATGTGTAAATACCTCCACCATCATCCTTAATCAAACAGGAATGGTTGAGAAAATTATTTTTAACAATCGTATTCATCCCTCTAAATCTAATACCAATATACCCTGAACTATCAATGCTATTATATTGTATTAATGAATTAGGACCGGTAGCACACAAACTTCCAACGCTGTTTGTTTGTGTCATCCCCGGTATAAGACCAACTCTTTTTAATGTGTTATTTATCACAGAAGCATTAGAAGAACATAAATTCAATGCAGTATTATTAATATCAGTTAAGGTATTATTCTCTATATTTGTATATGATCCGCCTGCAGAAATACCATCTATTCCTGCTTTGGATATACTGCAATTTTCTACCGTAATATGGTTATTGTTATTATTACCATTGTTATTAAAATTTAAAGCATCTGAATTAGAACCAATGAAAGAAAGATTCATAACAGATATATATGATACCCCCGATGCAGCAACCATAAGATTCTGCACGGTTGCAACCTGAACATTTGTTGGTGAACTTGTACTATATATATCTATCTTTCCTGTTTTCGGATTATAATACCATTCATTAGCGGTATCTAAAGTTCTTATATCATTCTGAATGAATAATCCAAAACCGTCTGTTGGACTAGCGAGTGCAGGATCCGTATATGTAAGTTGGCCACCCGACTGA
>DATCFT010000038.1:0-45896 GCA_036509335.1 Hanamia sp. | reverse complement strand
AAAGAAAAAAAGTTATATCACCGCCGCCACAAACAAAAAAAATAGCACCCCCTCCTTTTCAAATCCAATTTGCATTTTGAGTGTTTATATGGCTTCTGTCATTATTTTTGGATTACTGTTGTCTTATCTCGGACAACAATATTTAAAAATAAAAAGTGTCACTGTATAGTAGGTAATGTATCAGAAGCATAGATAAAAAGTGCCCTAATTTTCTTAATTTTGCACACTTATTTAAAAAAGTAGTACTTACTTTTTTATTCCTTATTTAAAATTTCTTATTTTTCATTTCTTTATGTTATTAGGATTACAGAACGTTACATTTGAATTTGGTGCAAGAGTGATTGTAAAAGATGCCACCTGGCATATTCAGCCAAATGAGCGAATCGGGCTTATCGGTTATAATGGGACCGGGAAATCAACTTTATTAAAAGTATTAACCAATCAATTTCTGCCTTCTGTAGGTACTGTAGAAAAAGGAAAAGAAACAACCATAGGATTTCTTCACCAGGATTTGCTAAGTTTTGATACCGACGATTCTATTCTGCAGGTAGCTCTGAGCGCTTTTGAAAAAGTGCAGGCATTAGAAAAAGAAATTGAAAAAATAGGAATTGAATTAGAAAAAAGCTCTGATGAATCATTGGCACATGTGTATGCCGATAAATTGCATGAACTTGAAATTCTTGGCGGCTACGATATTCATCATAAAACAGAAGAAATATTACAAGGATTGGGTTTTGCAAATGCTGATCTGCACAGACCGTATAAAGAATTCAGCGGTGGCTGGCGAATGAGGGTTTTGCTAGCCAAAATGATCTTAATGAATCCTGACGTACTACTACTTGATGAACCTACTAACCATTTGGATTTGCCTTCCATAGAGTGGCTCGAGAAATATCTACAGCATTATCGTGGCTCTGTAGTAATTGTATCGCATGACAGATATTTTTTAGATAGAATGGTTACTAAAATAGTAGAACTCTATCAACAGGAATTACATTGTTATAGCGGCAATTATTCCTATTATTTACAGGAAAAGGAACAGCGCATAGAATTACAAAAACGCGCTTATGAAAATCAGCAGGATTATATACGCCAGCAGGAAAGATTTGTAGAAAGATTTAAGGCAAAAGCTTCCAAAGCAGCAGCAGCACAGAGTATTGTAAAACGATTAAACAAGATCGAGCGTATTGAAAACACTGACCTGGAAAGGCCTAACATGCGTATTAATTTTACGATTGGCCAGCAGCCGGGAAGAATTCTTTGTACCATAAAAGATGCCAGCAAGAGTTTTGGGAATGTAAAAATTGTTGAACATACAGGCGCAGAAATTAACCGTGGCGACAAAATAGGATTGATAGGCGCTAATGGAAAAGGTAAATCAACTTTGCTGCGAATGGTGGCAGGTGTAGAACCTTTCGTGGGTGAAAGAATAGAAGGCCATAATGTAAAAGATGCGTTCTATGCACAGCACCAGTTGGAAGCATTGAACCTGGAACATACTGTTCTGGAAGAAATGAATTATTCAGGCAGCGGGAAAACCGAACTGGAATTAAGAACTTTATTAGGATGTTTTTTATTCAGCGGCGATGATGTAGAGAAGAAAATAAAAGTATTAAGCGGTGGGGAGAAAGCGAGAGTGGCACTTGCTAAAACTATTGTTAGCAAAGCCAATTTTTTATTGCTGGATGAACCTACGAATCACCTGGATATGCATTCAGTTGATTTGCTTATAGAAGCATTGAATAAATACGAGGGAAGCTATATTCTTGTAAGTCACGACAGGTATTTTGTAAATAAAACCGCCAACAAGATATGGGAAATTGACAATTATAAAATAAAAGAATTTGTAGGTACTTATGACGAATGGGAGCGATGGAAGCAGGAAAGAAAGTTATTAGAAACCACAGCGGTGAAAAAGAAAGAAATTGTTATTGAGAAAAAAGCAGAGCCTTCGGTAAAGAAGAGTAATAATAATCATGTTTCAGAGAATCGTGAAATGCAAAAGGATCTGCAAAAAGTAAAAAAGCAATTTGAGCTATTGGAAGAAAAAATAGCCAGGACTACCGAAGAAAAAAAACAACTCGAAGCCAATCTGTCTTTACCGGAAATATATTCGGATAATCAAAAATTTATCGAAGCAGAAAAGAAATACAATCAAAAATTAGAACAATTAACAACTGCCAATTCCGAATATGAAAAATTGTTTGAAAAGATGATGTTGATGGAAGAGAAAGCCGGATAGATATTGTTGACTGTATCAAATTTGATTGAAAGATCATAGAATATTTGCGTATGCAATTTTTTTTAAAATAGCAGGCAAATAATTCTGTGTGCAATTCAAATTGTTGCTGGTTCGTGGGATACGAACCGGGACGGCAGGCAATTTGTAATCTACCCGATCTTATTTAAATTTAAAAAAAAGAACAAACTTTCCTTGATAAAGGAAATTCCCTCTTTTGTTTGTTTACTGTTCAGTACCTTTTCAATTGCTATGGGCTTACATATTTGACAATTAATTATTCTTTGTATTCAAACGCCTTGGATTAATTTTGCAATAGATCGGTACATTGCACTTGCTGCACGTATTATACATTGAAAATAATTTATGAGTAAAAAAACAGGTAAGAAAAAACCTACCCCTTTGTTGAAAGGGAAATTAGAAATCACCCGTTCAGGAATAGGGTATGTAATTGTGGAAGGAAGAGAAAAAGATTTGTTGGTAAGGCCACATGATTTTAATAAAGCTATGGATGGAGATATAGTGCGTGTGGAAATAAAAGATAACAATGGCAGGCGCCTCGAAGGGGTAATAAAAGACGTAGTAGAAAGAAAACAAACCGAGTTTATTGGAAACATCCAGGTGAGTGATAATTACGCGTTTTTCACGCCCGACAGCCAAAAACCATTACCTGATTTCTATATTAGTAAAAAAAACCTGAATGGAGCTAAGGATAAGGAAAGGGTAGTCGTTAAATTTTTAAATTGGGAAAACGGCACTAAAAAACCTGAAGGTGAAGTGGTATCTGTGCTACAGGCCAGGGATAAAGGCGATATGGCCATGAAAGAAATTATCATCCAAAATGGTTTTTCCCTGGAATTTCCAAAAGAGGTATTAGAAGAAGCACATAGCCTGGATGAAAATCCGGACTTCAGGGAAACCGCAGGAAGAAGGGATTACCGTGATGTGCTTACGTTTACCATTGACCCGGCTGATGCGAAAGATTTTGATGATGCCCTTTCTATAAAAAAATTAAATGATAATGATTTTGAAATTGGCGTTCACATTGCCGATGTAAGTCATTTTGTAAGGCCGGGAAGTCCTATGGACGAAGAAGGATACACAAGGGCTACCAGTGTTTACCTGCCCGATCGTGTAAATCCAATGCTGCCCGAAAAAATTTCCAATGAACTTTGTTCTTTGCGTCCACATGAAGATAAATATACTTTTTCGGTAGTTTTTAAAATTAATAATAAAGGAAAAGTAAAAGATTATTGGATAGGGAAAACCTATATTCACAGCGACCATCGTTTCAATTATGATGAAGTGCAGCAGATCATTGAAACCGGAAGTGGGAAGTATATCGAAGAAATTGGAATTCTAAATTCATTTGCAAAAAATTTTCGTAAAGAAAGATTTAAAAACGGAGCTATTAATTTTTCATCAACAGAAGTGAAATTTAATTTAGATGAAAATGGAAAACCTTTGGGAATAATAGTGAAAGAAAGTAAAGAATCGCATCAACTAATTGAGGAATTTATGTTGCTCGCCAATCGCACCGTTGCAACGCATGTTTCAAAAATAAAAGTAAATAAAAACCCCATTCCTTTTCCTTATCGCATACACGACACACCTGATGAAGAAAAACTAAAACCTTTTGTTGCTTTTGCAAAGAAATTTGGATATAAATTTGACATGAAAGATGAGGTTGAAACTGCAAAATCATTTAATCAGCTGATGCTTGATGTGCATGGAAAGCCTGAGCAGCATGTGCTTGAGCAATTAGGAATCCGCACGATGGCCAAAGCGATCTATACCACAAAAAATGTGGGCCATTATGGTTTGGGTTTTGAAAATTATTGTCATTTTACATCCCCGATAAGGCGTTATCCGGATATAATGGTGCATAGAATTTTGCATGAGATACTTGAAAATAAAATTCAGGCGGATACAAATATGGAAGTAAAATGCATCCATTGCAGCCAGCGGGAAAGAGCGGCGATGGAAGCAGAGCGCGCAGGAAATAAATACAAACAGGTAGAATTTATGATGGATAAACTGGGAGAAGATATGGAAGGTGTGATCAGCGGAGTTTCTTCATTTGGTTTTTGGGTAGAAACAGTGAATGAAAAATGTGAAGGATTGGTTTCTATAAAAGATATTTCTGATTATGATGATTTTCGACACGATGATGCAGAATACGCATTGGTGGGCATTCGCACCGGGAAGAAATTCAGGATGGGTGATAAAGTACAGGTAAAATTAGTGGCAGCCAGCCTGGAAAAAAGGCAATTGGATTTTGACTGGATACCTGGCGTGGGAAGTTTGAGACAGAAAGCAGAGAAGGGGAAGAAAAAGAAGAATGTGAAAATATAAAAATTAGCCAATGTGCTGATTAGCTAATGTGATAATTCAGTAAATAAATACTGTGAATTTAAAATTTGAAAATATAAAACAAAATAATGCGCACATGAACCAGGACAACTCAGTGCAGGAAATTTATCATAAAAAAAATATTGGTTTGAATAATTCTCCCTCGCAGGTCGTCGAAAATGGGAAAAACTGCCTTCATTCTTTTCGGGATTTATCCCGGCTTTTTGAAAAAAGATTTAATGTGTCTCATTTTCCTAAGGAACCTGAAAAATTGTATGATGCTGCGCAACATTTACTAACGGCAGGGGGTAAACGCATTCGCCCGGTAATGTGCCTTATGGGCAATGAGATGTTTGAAGAAATAAAAGAAGATGCTTACTATGTTGCAGTTGCCATTGAACTTTTTCACAATTTTACCCTGATACACGACGACATTATGGATAAGGCGCCATTGCGTCGCGGCATGGAAACGGTTCACACCAAATATGGCGAATCTACCGCCCTGCTTGCAGGAGATGTGATGCTGGTAACCGGTTACGAAAGCTTACAAAAAGTACATATTGATTATTTACCCAGGATACTTTCTCTTTTTAATAAAACTGCGAAAGAAGTTTGTGAAGGGCAGCAATTAGATATGGATTTTGAAAAAACACCTGATGTAAGTTTTGATGATTATGTAAAAATGATAACACTCAAAACTTCGGTAGCGCTTGCAGCCAGCCTGCAATTGGGCGCTATTTTGGGAGGTGCCGGCAAAGGAAACCAGGAGCACTTGTATGAGTTTGGGAAAAATCTTGGCATCGCTTTCCAGGTGCAGGACGATTACTTAGATGCATTTGGCGATCCCGAAAAGTTTGGAAAAAAACAAGGCGGAGATATTATGGCAAATAAGAAAACTTTTTTATTGCTTCAGGCCATGAAGGTATTATCAGCAGTGCAACAAAAAGAGCTGGATCGTATTTTATCTATAAAAGATGAAAGTAAAATTCAGCCCGTACTTGATATTTATAAATCGTGCAACATTGACCAATGGGCAAAAGAATTGAAACATAAATATTTCTCTATTGCTATGGATCATCTTGAAGAGACAGCCGTTGTTTCCTCAAGGAAAAAACCATTGGAAGAACTTGCACTTTTTTTGATAGAAAGAGATATGTAAAAATTACCGCTTTTTATCTCACGGTCTTTAATTTTCATTCAAAACCTCAAATAAACTTTCCAAAAGTTTTTTGAAAAGGCAGAAAACAAATCGGAAATGCCTAACTTTTGGAAAGTTCTAAGTACTTAAATGTTAGTTCAATGGCCTTACCCATATATTTCTAAAACTGATTGGTTTACTTTTATCACCATGCGCCTGCAATTTAATCGGGCTTGGTCCATGGGCTTTATAAGAAGGATGGCCGATGTAAAGAGTTGGCCCTTTTAATGCTACATTGTTTTGAATCAAAATTCCATTAAAGAAAGCAGTAACTCTCGCTGAGTCCTTTACAGATCCGTCTTCATTAAAGCGGGGCGCAGTCCATATTACATCATAAGTTTGCCAAACTCCGGGAGGAAAATTAGCATTTACCAATGGAGGATATTGTTTATAAACGGCACCTGCCTGTCCGTTTACATAAGTGGGGTTATTGTAATTGTCCAATATCTGTAATTCATATCCATCATCGCCTTTTCCTGTAGAAGCCATGAACAAACCGCTGTTTCCGCGAGCCTGCCCTGATCCTTCGATATCTTTTGGTTCCCTCCATTCTAAATGCAATTGATAGTCCATAAATCTTTCCTTTGTTTGAATGTTGCCGGCTTTTTTGTTTACAGTAAGGATACCATTTTTTACAAACCAATCTGCTTGTTTGGTTGTATCATCTGCCGTAACCCATTTGTCTAAATTTTTTCCGTCGAATAAAATAAGAGCGTCGGAAGGCGCTTCCCCGCAGTTTTTGCCGGGTGTAACTACTGGCGGCACGGGAGTATAATACTCAGTATCTTCCGGTTTCATTGTTTGCTGTGCATTGGCAGCAACGATACTGCCCGCAATAAGGGCCATAGAGAAAAAGAATTGTTTTTTCATGATTGTATATATTTTTAATTTAAAATCTTGCCATCAGTTTGAAATTAATTAACCTGGGTGTCAGCCGGTTGGGGATGCTAAATGTATCGTTTGCGTAATCTTTTATTAATTGATAAGAAATAATGTTAGCGCGGTCTATGAGGTTAAATACTTCCAGGCTTGCCCAGATATTATCAAAACCACGAAATGGAGAATGGCTGCGCCTTAATGATTTTTCACTTAGCAGCAATGCACTGAAACCAATATCAGCTCTTATGTATGGTTCAATGATCAATGCATTGCGGTATTTGGGATCGTTAGGAATATTGTAAGTCATATTGCTTCCGTAAATCAGGTTTAAATGTACTTTAAAATTTTTATTAGTGCTTAAATAATCCTGCAAAAATAAACCCATGGTAATCAGGCGATCGCTTGGCCTTCTTATCCATCCTACATTAGTGCGCACGCTATCTGCTACTACCTGGTCTGTGGTTTGAGAAGTAATTATCTGGCCTTCGGCATTTTTATAAGTATAATAAAAATAATTATTTATATTTTCCATTGTTCGGCTAATCCCTAAGCTGAACCAGCTTTCAGCATCTTTTACAAGATCTGTAAATAGCCTTGTTTCAATTCCTGTCGCAAATGCACGCGCGTCATTTTCTCCAAAATATTGAATCCTTACATTATCAATATCATAAGGATCTACATCCCAAAGTGATTTATAGTAGGCTTCTGTAGTGATATGCATAGGCCTGCCGCCATGCGATAAATCATAATCAAATCCCGCTACAAATTGAACGCTTTTTTGGCTCTTTAAAGCTGTATTTACCGTGCCGTCGTATCTCAACATTTCACGATAGAATGGCGGCTGGTCGTAGATTCCTGCGGATGCTTTAAAAACAACGTCTCTTTTCCAGTCGGGCCTGAAGCTGATTTGCGCGCGCGGGCTTACCAGGAATTCTTTGTTGAGAGAATTATAATTAAATCTGACTCCTGCCTGTAAAGCAACCTCCCGGGGACCGTTGCTTAAACGAATATTATCCTGTAGATAACCACTGTATTTATCAATGGTGAGGTTCTCCTGCGATTTTAAAACGTTGCTTAAATTAAGTTGATTTGGATTATAGGGCAGCGAATATCCGGCGCTGTCCTGGTATTCCCATTCATTCAGGTGGTCGCTGATAATGGTATGATCAACTCCGGCGCCCCATTGTATAAAGTGTTTTCCCAGGTCGTAGCTTCCTTTGTGGCTAAAATTATAAACCTGTATATTGAGTTGGTCACGTGCATAATTCTGATACACACCCGCGCCTAATGGATTGGTTATTTGTCCAAAATCGGGTTGGGTTTTATCAAAATTGATTTCGCCAAAAAGATATGTTCCTGTGATGTCGGAATTTTCATTTTCATTATCGCCATATCCGCTTAGCATCCATTTTAATTTCAGGCGTTTATTTAAAGTCTGCACAAGGGTAAATCCTAAAATGCTGCTGTTGTAATTATCCTTTTCCTGTCCGGTAAAATAAATATCCAATCCTACATTGGTAGTAAATAAGGGTGAAAATACAGCAGTGGACTTTTGTGCAGATTGTGGTTCGAATGTAAATTTAGATCCGGAAATAATTCCTAAAACTTCCAATTGTAATTTCTTTGAAATTTTATAAGTGAGATATGTCTGCAGATCGGATGCAGAAGGAACGTAATTCCCTACTGTTTCCTGGCTGCTCAGCAGATCTTTATTGGTTTTACTTCTCGCTCCAAATAGCCACGAAAGTTTTTGATTTTTTGAAACGCCTTCCAAATGTAACCCTTGTTCCAGCGGGCTTACATAGACAGAACCACCAAATGAAACAGGTTTTTTATATTGAATATCCAATACGCTGCTTATTTTATCGCCATATTTTGCCTGGAAACCGCCTGTATAAAAATCAATATTCTTTACCAGTTCGGGATTGATAAAACTCAAGCCTTCCTGCTGTGCATTATTGACAAGATAAGGGCGGTAAATTTCAAAATCATTGATATAAATCAGGTTCTCGTCATAATTTCCTCCGCGTACAGAATATTGTGAAGTAAGCTCATTATTGCTGCCCACCAACGTTTTTATCAATCCTTCCACACCGCCGGTAGCGCTGGGAAGAGTAACTGCGCTTTTCGGATTTATATTTATTAATCCCGTTTCGTTCCTTTCTTTATTACCAGAGATAACGACAGGTGCTAAGATTTTACTGCTTCGTGTAAGCCTTACTGTTACCTGTTCTTCTTCGCCTTCGCTTAAGTAAAAATTTTTTTGTTCATCACGGAAACCCGGATGTGAAAAAACCAATGCAAATGCTTTTTCTGCCGGTACTTTTATGCGGTATTCCCCGGAATCAGAGGCGAAAATACCATTTTGTTTCCCCAGGATGGTAACAGTAACACCACCTAAGGGATCTTCATTTTCATCAATTATTTTGCCAGATATAAATGCGGTTTTCTTTTGGGCAGATGATGAAAGTGTTACAAAAAGAAGAAAAATAAAAACCGGTAATCTCATAAGGTGAAGATATTATTTTATGAAATGCACCCAACTAAAGGCCTGTTTTGGATAAAGTTCATTCCTTCGCAAATGTAAGGTGGTTACATGTCCTTTTAAAGAAAAAATTTTGCTATTTAATACATCATTTATAGTAGAAATCCCTTATTTATTTTTGATAAAATATTTTTTATTGATTCAACTAATAATTATTTTTTTGAAAAAAAAGAATTACCCTTTTTGCAAATTCAGTTGTTGCCGATGCATGATTGTGATCACCGGGTGTTGAGGCCAGGGTACTGTTTGGTAAAAGCTTGGCCAGTTCTCCGGCAGAGCCATTGTCTTCATCTTCGCTTCCGCTAATCACCAAAACAGGTTGCTTTACTTTGCTTAATTCTTCTTTACTTGTAGAAGGTTGCGATCTCTGTAAATATGCCAAAGCACGCTGGTCCAGCTTTTGCTTCTGCACATATTCTACCATCCCTTTTAATTCAGGAACTGGATCGCCCATTAATGCCCTGTAAAACATAATTCTTCGTGGCCATAACGGATTGGTAAAATCAGTACCTATACCACCCATTGCAGCTGTTTGAATTCTTTTGTCAAGCACCAGCAGGCGCGCTGTAATGATAGAACCTCTTGAATATCCAACTACACTATAATGATTTGCTTTAAGAAAATTCATCAGCAACATAATGTCTTTAGCTTCAGCATCATTGTCATAAGCAGTGGAATCTTGTGGCTTACCCGATTTGCCGTTGCCGCGCATATCCAATGTCACTACTTTGTATCCATCATCCAGAAGTATATCATACAATGCAGTTCTTTTCCATGAACTGCCATCCACAATAAAGCCATGAACTAATAAAACAGGCTTGCCTTCTCCGCGCACTTCATAATAAATTTTAGTGCCGTCAAAAGAAGAAAAATACCCTGAGTCAACCGGGAATTTTGAATCTAAAGAACCGGTTTGCGCATTGGAATGATTGGTAATAAAGAAGCAGGAAATTAAAAACAGAATTCGCATTTGCAATAATTATTTAGATGAAGTTATTTTAAATTATGTTATGAAACGAAATGAAATTTAAAACCAGAATATCTCTTAATTGTTTGTTTGCTGTAAATGAATGAAAATATTTTGCGGTTACTTAAATACCCGCCGGAAAAAGTTATTTTAAATTATGTTACTGAAGGAAATGAAATTTAAAATCAGAATTCCTTTTAATTGTTTGTTTACTGTAAAAGGGTTAATGAAATAAATTTATTTTTGATTTCCCTCCAACTTTACAAGGCAGAATTTCGCATAGAAGATCGGGGTAAATTAACCCGAAAAATCAATGTGGCAATTTTGGTTTCAGATAACTATACACCCAGGTCCCTGACATAGCGCTCAATAAGGTAACGATAGCGATACTCAATCCGCTCCCTATTTGTACATAAATAGGGCCGGGGCAGGCGCCGGTAAGTCCCCATCCAATTCCAAATAACAGTGACCCATATACGTAGCCCATATTGAATTCTTTTTTTACTATCCTTACCGGCTCGCCATCCAAAGTTTTTATTTTTAATTTTTTTATAATAAATATTCCCAGGGCCGAAGTAGGAATAGCTGTCAGAAAAATACCGAATAATTGAAACCCCTGGAAGCGAAACATTTCCTGCATACGAAACCATGATACCGCATCTGATTTCATAAGTGCAATTCCAAACAGGGTTCCTAATAACAGGAATATAAAATATCTTTTTTTCATTTAATGAAGGAGTAAGGGTAAAATAAAATTAGCTGTGAGAATGCCTCCTGCAAAAAACAGAATGGTAGCCACAAGCGATGGCCACTGCATCATTGACAAACCTGCTATGCCGTGCCCGCTGGTGCATCCTCCTGAATAACGGGTTCCAAAGCCTACCAGAAATCCGCCACCCACTACAATTAGTAAATGTTGCCAGGTAAGTAAATGAGCCCAACTGAATATTTCTACCGGCAAAATACCCGGTTGACGTGATATACCCATTCCCTGCAAACTATGGATGGTTGCGGGCGACAATGGCATAGCGGTGACGGGATGTAATAAAACGCCGCCAATAAATCCTCCCAATAAAAGACCAATTGCAAAAAATATATTCCATAAATGATCTTTCCAATTGTATTTAAGAAATGGAATATTTGCCGGAAAACACATGGCACATAAATGACGCAAAGAACTTGAAATACCCAGTATCCTGTTGCCGGTAAGTAAAAGAAGAGGAACCGTCAGCCCTATGATTGGCCCAGCTATGTACCAGGGCCATGGCCGGCGTAAAAAATTTATTATTTCCAAGATTTTTATTTAGGAGGGTAAAATTATTTAAAAAAAAGGAATGAGAAAGATTTTGTGTACAACCGGGTGCAAATATTTTGTTTAATTCTCGCTTCAATTATAAAACTTTATTTTCTAATCTTTTGAATCAAATTATTTAAGTATTAGTGAGTTTTTCAAATTAAATATTTCACGATTTTGTGCTTTTTGCAACGTATCAATTGCCACTAATTGTAGTGGAATTGTGATTGTCTTTTGCAGATTTAGTCAAAAGTTAAAAGACCAAATATTTTAAATTATCAATTGATTTTGGCTATGGCTTATCCATCTTAAAAGCGAATTAAAGACGATCAATAACCGCGACCAGAGTGGTTCCATGACAAGATAAACATCCTCAGAATCAGGACTTTACTTTATCTCCAAAAAATTAATTGTCAATAAATTCTTTCCTTATACATTTGCAGATTATTTACAATTGGAAATAAAGCAAAGTGGGATGGATTGTAGGACAATTAAAGTAATAGCGTGAAGAAAAACTTGAATAGGGCGACACCCCTTGGATTAGTTATTGCATTGGGAATCGTTTTTGGAGATATCGGTACTTCCCCACTTTATGTATTAAATGCTATTATCAGGGACAGACCAATTACCTCGGAGCTTATTTTAGGTGGTCTCTCCTGCATCATCTGGACACTCACTTTACAGACAACCATCAAATATATTACTCTCACCTTAAAAGCAGATAACAATGGTGAGGGTGGCATTTTTTCTTTATATGCCCTGATAAGACGTCAAAAAAAATGGCTGGTTTTTCCAGCGATGATCGGTGGCGCTGCTATACTTGCAGATGGAATTATTACACCACCCATTACTGTTACATCCTCTATTGAAGGGCTGAAACAAATTCCTTTTTTCAGCGACATCAGTGGCACGGCTATTATATATATTGTAATCGTTATTTTAATCGCACTATTCTTTTCGCAACAGTTTGGCACGGCTAATATCGGAAAACTCTTTGGTCCTGTTATGTTTTTTTGGTTTATGATGTTGCTTATCCTGGGATCCATACACCTTGTAGATAATATGAATATTTTTAAAGCTTTCAATCCCTATTATGCGATCAGGCTATTGACGCATTATCCTAAAGGTTTCTTTATTCTGGGTGCAGTTTTTCTTTGTACTACAGGAGCAGAGGCTTTGTACAGCGACCTGGGACATTGCGGTAGAGGCAATATAAGGGTATCATGGATTTATGTAAAAATTGCTTTAATCATAAATTACCTCGGACAGGGAGCATGGCTGCTTACAAATTATAAAGGCCAGCTTTTCACCAAAGAGGTTATTGATAATGGTTTTAATCCTTTTTTCGGGATTATGCCTGATAGTTTTAAGATCATTGGAATTATTATCTCTACTGTGGCAGCTATCATTGCGAGCCAGGCGTTGATAAGCGGTTCTTTTACGCTTATCAGCGAATGTATGCGGTTAAACCTTTGGCCAAAAATGAAAATAAATTATCCTACCGAGGAGCGCGGACAATTATACATTCCGGGTATCAATACTTTATTACTGTTAGGCTGTCTTGGAGTCGTTATTTATTTTCAGACATCTTCCAACATGGAAGCAGCTTACGGACTTGCCATCACTTTGTGTATGCTGGCTACTTCTATCCTCTTCACTAATTACCTGATCTCTAAAAGAACGCCAAAGATATTAGTGTACCTCTATCTCTTCGTTTATTTGACCATAGAAATGAGTTTTCTTATCGCTAATCTTGAGAAATTTCCACACGGGGGATTTGTCACTTTGATCATTGGAGGAGGTTTATTTACGGTAATGTATGTTTGGTTCAGGGCACGGAAAATTAAAAACCGTTATGTTGAATTTGTACGTTTAGATCAATACCTTCCTACTATCCAGGAGATCAGTAATGATATGAGTATTCCTAAAAGCGCCACGCATCTTGTGTATTTGACAAGCGCCAATAATCCTAAAGAAATTGAGCATAAAATTGTGTATTCTATCCTGAACCGCAAACCAAAACGAGCCGATATTTATTGGTTTGTGCATGTAGATACCCAGGATGATCCTTATATTGCCGATTATACTGTGGATACGATTGTTCCCAATGAAGTGATAAGAATTGAGATACGGCTTGGTTTTAGAATGGAACCACGTATCAATCTCATGTTCAAAAAAGTGGTCCAGGATATGGTGGCCAATAAAGAAGTAAACATCACAAGCCGGTATGAAAGCCTGCAAAAAAATAATGTGGTCGGAGATTTTCAATTTATAGTGCTGGAAAAATTTCTATCACAGGATAATGAACTACCTATATTTGAAAAACTGATCATGAAATTATATTTCTGGATCAAGAAAACAAGCCTCAGCGAAGAAAGAGGTTTTGGTCTGGAACAAAGTAATGTAACTGTTGAGAAATTTCCTTTAATAGTAGCGCCGGTACGCCGGTTGAAATTAAAACGGATTTTCCCGGAGGGAGAATAAGAAACAACAAATAAGAAATAAGAAATAATAAATAAAAAATAAGAAGTGTCCAATAAAGATAATAAGGAATAGAGGGAATAATAAAGTAGGATCATCAGATAAATTGAGACTATAAAATAAATTGGGCATAACGCTCAATGAATAAGGAATATGAAATGTCCTCAACACTTATATATATTATTGCCGGTTATGCTTTTATTATGATCCTTGTTTATTTTGTTCAGGAACGATTTATTTTTAAGCCTGAAAAATTAAAACAGGATTTTGTCTATAAATACGATATTCCTTTTAAAGAATTATTTATTGATACCGCTCCCGGAGTTATTATTAATGGTTTGCATTTTTATGCCAAAGATCCTTTGGGATTGATTTTATTTTTTCATGGAAATACAAGAAGTATAAAAGGCTGGGCAAAATATGCCAAAGATTTCTATCGATATAAATATGATGTGGTATTGGTAGATTACCGGGGTTTTGGGAAAAGCACCGGCCGCAAAAGCGAAAAAGAAATGCTGAAAGATATGCAGGTTGTTTACGATACACTTGCAGTTCAATATCACGAGGGTCGTATCATTGTTTATGGAAGAAGCCTGGGTAGCGGATTTGCTACCAAATTGGCCAGCGACAATTCGCCACGCTATTTAATTCTGGAATCGCCTTATTATAATTTTGCAAAGGCAGTTCAGCGGTTTATTCCCATTCTTCCTATGCGTTTTGTATTACGATATCAATTGCAAACGGATAAATGGATCAGGAAAGTAAATTGCCATACCTATATCATTCATGGTAGTAAAGATTGGTTGATCCCGATTAGCCAAAGTGAAAAACTGCAACAATTAAATCCAAGAAAAATAACTTTGATTACTATTGAAGGAGGGCGCCATAATAATCTTCCTTCTTTTCCGGAATACCATAATTTTTTAAGAGATATATTAGCGGAATGATAGGAGAAATAAAAAATAAAAAATGAAGAATAAGAAATAAGAAAGTGAAGAAATATTGAATTTTCAACAAAAAATTATCTGTTAGTTTTGCGCAGTAAACAAATAAATAAGCAAGATTTTTATTTAATAACAAAGAATATTCAACAAAGAATATTCAAGGATCAGGGAAGAACTACAAACTAAAAAATGAAACCTAAAGTATCCACCGGTAGAAAAATATACAGAGTTACCATTGTAGCTACTCTTATTTATTGTTCTGTCGGGATTGCATTGTATCATTTACAGGAAAAATTAATGTTTCATCCTGAATCATTACCTCGGGATTTTAAATTCCAATTCAATATCCCTTTTAAAGAAGTAAATATCGCGATGAATGAAACGGATACTTTGAATTTAATACAATTTTTTCCTCCGGATTCATTCCCAAAGGGCGTTGTAATCTATTTTCATGGGAATACAGGAAACGTGATCCGCTATGCAAAATATGCCACTAATTTTACCAGGCATGGTTAC
Organism: Hanamia sp.; assembly: GCA_036509335.1. Classification (GTDB taxonomy): domain Bacteria; phylum Bacteroidota; class Bacteroidia; order Chitinophagales; family Chitinophagaceae; genus Ginsengibacter. The sequence continues at coordinate 30,481 of DATCFT010000038.1, read as the reverse complement.
GAAGTGTGGATGCCCGACTATCCTGGTTATGGGAAAACTACCGGCAAATTAACTGAAGAAAATATGTACCTGCAGGCCAGGGAAGTGTATAAATTAGCGCATTCAAAATTTCCCGCAGATAGCATTATCGTCTATGGTAAGTCGTTAGGTACAGGAGCGGCTTCTTACATTGCTGAAAAGTTCTCTTGCAGAAGATTGATTTTGGAAACGCCTTACTATAGCATTCCCGATCTGTTGAGTAGTTATGTTCCTATCTATCCCACTGAACGAATGTCGCATTTTAAATTCCCTGTTGGCGAATATTTAAAGGAAGTAAAAGCACCGGTTACCATTTTTCATGGCACCTCTGATGGAGTAATTCCCTATCGTTACGCAATTAAACTAAAAAAAGTTCTAAAGCCGGGTGATGAATTTATTACTATTGAAAATGGCATCCATAATAATCTGAATGACTTTCCGCTCTTTCATCAAAAGCTGGATTCGGTTTTGAGTTTGTAAGCAGTTTGATGGATCTCCTGTCTGTTTTTTGATCAGAAATCATGGGCGCAATCTTTGACCATTTTGTTTTACTTTGTGTTTAAATTACACACTATCATGAAACAAAATGTATCTTTTTTTGCAATCCTTTTCCCGATAGCTATCGGGATGTTTTTTCCTGCCTTTTGTTTTTCACAGGATAACCTGATGAGCCATCAAATTGGTGCAGTTAAAACATTTCAAAAAACAGATCACGGTGTAAAAATCATAACGGTTGACAATGCAGAAGTTCAACTGAGTGTCTATTCTCCCACTGTTGTGAGGGTAAGAATGGCTCCTGCCAAAATGGAAGTCGGCGCTTCTTATGCAGTCATTCAGGAAGCCACAGATAAGTTTAAAAGTATTACGGATAATAAAGACAATATTATCCTGGCAACTGACTCACTAAAAATAGTTGTACAAAAAAACCCATTGCGGATCAATTTTTTTAATTCCATGGGACAATGGTTAGATGGCGATTCCCCCAGTTTGGGAATTTCATGGCAGGGCACTCAAATGACCAGTTACCGCAAATTGACAGATGATGAAAAATTTATTGGCCTGGGCGAGAAAACAGGCCCGCTAAACAGGCGTGAACAATCGTACGTAAACTGGAATACAGATGCCCCCGGATATGGCATTAACCAGGATCCTTTGTATTCCACTTTGCCATTTTTTATGGGTATTCATTCCAATAGCGTTTTCGGAATTTTCTTTGATAATAGTTATAAATCATTTTTCAATTTTGGTGGCTCAACAGATAGTACTATGTATTTTTTTGGCGCTGAAGGAGGACCGGTAAATTATTATTTTTTCGGTGCTTCTACCGTTACCGGACAACTAAAAGATTATACCTGGCTTACGGGTAGAATGCAGATGCCACCACTTTGGAGTCTCGGTTATCAGCAATGCCGGTACAGTTATATGAGTCAGGAGCAGTTGCTGGATGTCGCTCATAGAATGCGACAGGATTCCATTCCGTGCGATGTGATATACTGCGATATAGATTATATGCGTGGCTATCGCATATTTACCTGGAACCCTGAAACTTATTCGGATCCCAAAGCGATGACAGACACTTTAAAAGCATTAAAAATGCATCTTGTAACCATCATAGATCCAGGTATTAAAATTGATTCAAATGGTTACGAACCTTACCTTACCGGGATGCTGCATCATTATTTTGCACGCTACCCCGATGGCCAACCTTACACCGGGAGTGTATGGGCAGGCAGAAGTCATTTTCCTGATTTTACAAGAGACGAAGTAAGAAAGTGGTGGGGAGAAAATTTTAAAGTTTTGATAGATAATGGAGTTACTGGTTTTTGGAACGACATGAATGAACCTTCCGCCTGGGGCCAGGATATCCCGCCTTTGATAGAATTTGGTGAAGGAAACAATACCGTTACTTTAAAAAAAGCAAGAAATATTTATGGTATGCAAATGGCGCGTGCTACGTTTGAAGGAACGAAAGATTTATTAAATGGCAATCGTCCTTTTGTATTAACGAGGGCCGCGTATTCCGGTATTCAACGATACTCGGCTATGTGGACCGGCGACAATAATCCAACTGACGATCACATGTTGCTTGCTTACAGGATGATTAATAGCATGGGTTTGGCAGGGGAAGCATTTGACGGAGTAGATGTGGGTGGTTTTTTAGGAAATCCTTCTCCGGATCTTATGGTTCGCTGGATGTCGCTGGGAACTTATACTCCCATGTTTCGTAATCATACGGCCAAAGGGAATACATCTCATGAGCCCTGGGCATGGGGAGAAGAAAATGAAATTCTGATAAGGCATTCCATACAAACGAGATATCGCTTATTGCCTTATTTGTATTCTTCATTTTATGCAACTCATCTCAGCGGAATACCCATTAACCGTACATTAGCGATTGATTATACGCACAATGAAAACGTGTATGACTCACGTTTTGAAAATGAATTTTTATTCGGCCCTTCCATGCTGGTAGCGCCGGTAGCCAGCACCAATAACGCGGAACAGGTTTATCTTCCGGATGGAAACTGGTACCGTTTTGGAAGCGATAAAAAATATACAGGGAATAGCATAACGTGGGTTGGAAGCCCGTTGAATGATTTACCGGTATTCATTAAAGAAGGCGCCATTATTCCAATGCAAAATGTAGTTCAGAGTACTGCAGATAATGGAAATGGAATTATGTACCTGAATATCTGGTATGGAGATAATGCCAATAGTTTTACATACTACGAAGACGACGGCACTACCTATCAATACGAAAAAGGAAAGTATTATTTGAGAGATATTGATTTTAAACCACAGCAGAAAGAAATTTTGTTGAATGGGGTACAGGGAGATTATGTTTCCAAATTCCGGAATGTACATTTAGTATTGCACGGATTTCCTGATAGCTTACATTTGACTTTGAATGGCCAAACTTTAAAAACCATGTCAAACGCAGAAGAACAATCAGTTGATTTCAGTAATTCAAATGGAAAAATTTCGGTGCAATGGTAATTATTAATTTATAATTTTAGCATTTGGAAGATTCAATTTAAATTTGACTGTCAGCGACAATAACGTTTATAGATATACGAATTGTGATAAAAAAAATAAATCATTGTGAAAAAATTAAAATTCATCTTATTTGTTTGTTTACTGCCGGCTTTTTGTTTCTCACAAATAACTCGTGAGCACCTTTTCGATACTACCGGTTTTCTGCCAGACCATTATACACAACGCAGAGCAATGTTTGAAAAACAACTTGTAGTTACTGGCCGCATCATATTTTTGGGAAACAGTATTACCGAAATGGGAAATTGGGAAAAATTGCTGAATGATACCACTGTCATCAATCGCGGGATCGGCGGCGATATTACTTATGGCGTACTGGATCGTTTGGACGATATAATTAAAAGAAAGCCTTCTAAAGTATTTCTGCTGATTGGGATTAATGATATTGGAAAAGATATCCCTGATGCAGTGATCGCGGATAATATCCGTAAAATAGTTTTGCGTTTGCATGCTGGCAGCCCTTCTACAAAAATATATGTAGAAAGTATTATGCCGGTAAACCCTGATATTCCTTACTTTCCGCAGCATTATAATAAACAGGATCGCATCATTGCTACCAACAAACTCATAAAAAAAGTAGCAACAGAGTTGCATGTTCTCTACATAAATATTCATGATCTGTTTACGGATAAACAAGGCCGGCTGGATGCAAGATATACTTTTGAAGGCCTTCATCTTACGCCTGGTGGAGGTGGCTATCAGAAATGGATTGCTTATTTAAGAAAGTTAGGATATTTATAAAATCAATAGTAGTGAATAGTTGTATAAAATAAAAAATATGCAGAAGAACATTTTTAAATACAGTTTGATCTCTGTGATTCTCCTTTTTACGTCCGTACAATTATTTGCCCAGGTACAGCTTGAACCCTGGGGGAATATTTCAGGTATCAGGACAGACGGTCAGTTGATGCAATTTGAAACCAATCTAAGTTCTGTTCAAAAAGACTGGAAAGACATAAGCGTTACTGCCAAAGAAAGACAAAGACCTCATTATAACAGGAATGGATATACGCAAATTGTCGCTACTAATTTGGATAGTTTATATTTCAAAGAAAGTGTTACAGACAAAGGAAAGGGAAGTGCAGATGTGAATGTGCAATTAAGCGCAAAAGCAGATATGTCACTTGAAGGGGTTTATTTTAGTATCATACTTCCTCCAAAATATTATTTAGGTGGAAATATGAGAATTGATAAATTAAAATTAATAAAACTGGCTGAAGGTTTGGATGCACTTAATAAATACGTGGAAACACCTGCAGGTTCTATTCAGTTTAATTCTCCATCGCTTCATCTTAAAATTACTTTTCAAAATCCTGAAAAGCTCATTATTAAAAAAGAATCTGATCATGATATTCATATTTTTATTCCTATTCTATCGGGCGATATAAAGAACGGGGAAACCGCAGATATCAATTTTTCTATAAAAGCTTCCGGACTGATTGATAAAAAACCAATAACAATTGCATTGAACACAGCTATTACCGGGAGGGAGTTTGACGGCCTCGGTGGTAATTTCCGTTTGCAAAATCCTAAGATAGATCCCGAAGTAATAGACTATTGTTTGAAAAATCTGCGAGTGGCCTGGGGGAGAGTAGAAATGCCGTGGATGTTTTGGCAGCCGGATATGGATACAGATCCTATTGCCGCAGCAAAGGCAGATAAGTTAAACCATCATGTGCAGCAATCCATGGAAATGGCGCAACGCTTATATAAAATGGGAATGCCGGTTATTCTTACAGCATGGTTTCCTCCGCAATGGGCTGTGGTTGGGCCTTTGCATTTCAGGCCAGGTCCTGATCATGTGTGGGGAAATCAGATAGATCATTCCAAAACAAAGGAAATCTATAAATCCATTGCTGATTATATTCAATATCTCAAAGATGAATACGGAGTAGAGATTGCCGATTTTTCATTTAATGAATCTGACCTCGGTATCAACATAAGGCAAACAGGAGAGGAACATGATGAACTGATCAAAGGATTGGGCGCTTATTTTGCGTCAAGAGGATTGAAAACAAAATTATTGCTGGGTGATAATTCGGATGCCAACACATTTCAATTTATTGTTCCTGCTCTCAATGACCCGGCCACTTATCCTTATATTGGCGCTGTATCTTTTCATTCATGGCGGGGCTGGGATAAAGATACATTGAAGAAATGGGCCGATGCGGCTACGCAAATACATCACCCCTTACTCGTTGGCGAAGGCAGTATTGATGCGCAGGCATGGGGCTATCCTGATATTTTTAAAGAACCTATTTATGCTTTGCAGGAAATCAATTTGTATGTAAGATTGCTGGCTATTTGTCAACCTGAATCCATTTTGCAATGGCAGCTTACTTCCGATTATTCCCTCCTTGCCGGAGGGGGTGTTTATGGCGATACCAGTGAACCACTTCATCCTACTCAGCGTTTCTGGAATCTGAAACAACTGGCTTCTACACCCAAAGGATTAAAAGCAATGCCGCTTAAAATTGATGGTAATAATGTTTCCGGTGCAGCCCTGGGTGATAATGCCAAAAAAATCTATGCCATTCATCTTGTTAACAACGGCGCTAAGCGAAATGTAATGATTACCGGTATTCCGGAAGAAATAAAATATTTGCGTGTATGGGTTACCGATAATAAAAGAGATATGAAAAATGAAAAGCAGATCCCTGTAGTAAATGGAAAGTCAGTCTTTATTTTGGCAGCAACTTCATACACTACATTGATGAATTAGATCATTAATAAATCATTTATTTCAATATTACATACCTTTATTATCCGAAAGATAAATTTACCACTTTCTATTATCCACATCTTAAATCTAATCTGCGATGAAGATTTTCTTGTTTTTGCTAATGTTTTTTAGTTCATTATTTGCCTCAGCACAGCCAGGCGCTACGCCCAGGTGGCTTAGGAATCCAGCTATTTCTCCCGACGGGCAATGGATTGCTTTTGAATATAAAGGCGATATCTTCAAAGTGCCTTCTGCCGGAGGTATAGCCACTCCCATAACAATAACTCCCGATTATGAAAGCAATCCGGTATGGAGCCATGACGGGAAGTCTATCGCCTTTGCATCAGACAGGTATGGAAATTTTGATGTGTTTATTATGCCTTCAGACGGGGGAACAGCCACAAGGCTTACTTACAATTCTGCTCCTGATGTCCCCAGCGATTTTACTCCCGATGATAAGTCAGTTATTTTCGGAACTGCCCGCAATGATATTTTTACTTCTGTCCGGTTTCCGATACCCGGGCTTTTTGCCAAGCTTTACCGTGTTCCGGTACAAGGTGGCAGATCGGTGATGATCAACTCGGCAGGTATGGGCTTCGCTACTTATAATAAAGACGGCAGTAAGATCATTTTTCAGGATACCAAAGGCTTTGAAAGTGATGAGCGTAAGCATGAAAGAGCTTCGGTTACCCGCGATATCTGGACTTATGATGTGGCCACAGGAAAGTATTCTAAACTGACAGACTTCCAGGGAAACGACCTGGAGCCGGTATGGGGAGATGGAAACACTTATTATTATCTGAGTGAGCAAAATGACAATGATCTGAACGTGTACCAGGCATCCCTTGCAGATAGTACCCTGCGTACCGAGCTGACTCATTTTAAAAGAAACCCTGTCAGGGGGCTTAGCCGTTCCGCCACAGGCATGCTATGTTTTACGCAAGGAGGCGATATCTACACAATTATACCCGGGCAGCAACCAGAAAAAGTAAATATTACCCTTCGCGCCGACTTTGCGCAGCAGGCTTCAAAAACGCTTTCAGTATCTAATAAGGACATAAGTGAAATGGCGTTGTCGCCCGATGGCATGGAAGTGGCTTTTGTTTACCGTGGAGATATTTTTGTGTCGTCAGCTGATGGCAACACTACCAAAAGATTAACGTCTACTCCGTACCAGGAACGTATGATAGAATTTAGTCCCGATGGCCGTTCTATCATTTACTCTGTTGAGAAAGACAGTTCGTGGGACATTGACAGATTGCATATTGCCAATAAAGATGAACCTTACTTTTACGCCGCTACCATTATTCAGGATACGCCAATAATTGCCACGGCTAAAGATGAATTTCAACCTCTTTATTCACCTGATGGGAAAAAAATAGCTTATCTCGAAGAACGCAACATACTCAAGGTCTATGACATTGAAACAAAAAAAACAGTAACAGTAATTCCCGAAGGCGTTAATTATTCTTATTCGGACGGAGATGAATATTTTACCTGGTCGCCGGATAGTAAATGGCTTCTTGCCAATTCGGGTGAGGGCACTTTCAGCCGTAGCGAAATTGACCTGGTCAAAGCCGATGGAAGCGGCGAGCGGAAAAACCTTACTGAAAGTGGTTTTCAGGATAATACGCCCAAATGGGGAATGGGGGGAAAGATGATGTTGTGGATTTCTGACAGGGAGGGCCTGAGCAATCCAAGCCAGGGAGGCCAGGGAGATGTCTATGCCATGTTCTTCAATAAGAAGGCATTTGACCGCTTCAATCTCAGCAAAGATGATTTTGATCTTTTAAAGAAGGAAGAAAAAAAAGATACCGCTATGCAAAAAAGCGTATTATCTCAAAAGAAGAATAAAAAGAAGAATGAGGATCATAAAGAAATAAGTAACAATGAAGAAAGTTCGCTGAAGCTGGACCTGGACAACCTGGAAAACCGTACCAAAAGATTAACCATCAATTCATCGCTGCTTAGTGATTTTATTCTTTCTAAAGATGGTGAAAAGCTATATTATCTTGCTAAATATGAAAATGACTATGACCTGTGGCAAACTGAAACCCGCACTCATGATACTAAAGTACTGGCTCATCTGAGTGCTAAGGGCGGAGGCACCCTTGCCATAGATACAGCCGGCAAAACCATTTTTGTTCTTGCAGGCGGCATAATAAGTACGATAGATATAAGTGACAAAAAAGATAAAGCTGCCATAGATATTGTAAAGGCGCTTCCTATTAAAGGTAATTTTAGCCTGGATGCGGAGGGCGAACGCAATTATATCTTTGAGCATACCTGGCGACAGGTTGGAAAAAAACTCTTTGACCCAAAATTTCAGGGAGTTGACTGGCAGTATTACCATGATTTTTACAAACAATTTCTTCCCTTTGTCAATAACAACTATGACTTCAGAGATCTGTTGAGTGAAATGCTGGGGGAACTCGATGTATCTCATACCGGAGCCCGGTATTATCCCCGGCCCGAAAATCCAGATGAAACGGCTTCACTCGGTATTTTGTATAATGACACTGCCACTGGCAACGGTCTGCAGGTAGAGGAAATACTCGTAGGAGGCCCGATGGATAATAGTAAGACCAACGTAAAGCTCGGTGATATCCTTGAAAAAATTAACGGAACGCAAATCACTGCCGCTTTCGACTGGGCTATGTTATTGAACCATGCAGCCGGAGCATTTACCCGCCTCACTTTTTATAACCCCGAATCGGCAAAGACATGGGACGAAGTTATCAAGCCTGTTACACATGCCGAAGAGCAGTCGCTCATGTACGATCGTTGGGTGCATACCATGCAGAAAATGACGGATAGTCTGTCTCACGGACAAATAGGATATGTACATGTGAAAGCAATGAACGATCCCAGCTTCAGGACAGTGATTAATAAAGTACTCGGGAAGAACTTTGATAAAAAAGCGCTTATTGTGGATACGCGCTTCAATGGCGGCGGATGGCTGCATGATTACCTGGTAACTTTTCTGAGTGGCAAATTGTATATGCAGTTTGCACCACAGGGGCATATTGTGCCTGGGGGAGAATCTATGGATAAATGGGACAAGCCCAGTTGTGTGCTGATAAGTGAATGTAATTATTCCGACGCCTTTATGTTCCCTTATATTTATAAAGAACTGGGCGTTGGCAAATTGATAGGTATGCCGGTTCCCGGTACAGGAACAGCAGTATGGTGGGAATGGCAGATTGATCCCACCCTGCTTTTTGGCATTCCAATGATAGCCACCAAAGGAGTCAACGAAGACCATTTCACTGAAAATCATCAGTTGGAACCCGACATAAAAGTGGAAAACCCTTACAATAAATTATTGAACGGACAGGATCCGCAGCTTGAAGCTGGCGTAAAAGAAATGTTGAAAGAAGGAAGCAAATAAATGTATAAATATGGATTATAAAAACTGTAAATCTCACGGCAAAAAATAAAAAATAGAAATTCATTTTTTTTGTTGATTTACTGTGTTGGTTGTTGCAAATACGATCCGATAGTTACCGGATCTGGGTATGAACCGAAGTCCATCTTTTTTTATTAGGCTGGTAAAAGGAAATAAAAATAGAAGAAGAAAGTAAGATAGATTGCAAAAAACTAAGAAGCTGTTTAAAAATAGAATTTTGTTCCCCATATTGCGGTTGGTGTGGATTGCTATGGAAAAAACAAATCTTTTTTATGCGACTTTTTTATAGTTTTCCACATAATCTTTTTGATTATTCACAACTGCCAAAATATTCCGGTTGTTCAAAACATCTTTTGGAAGATTCATAAAATCTATATGTACCGTATCGCTAAAGTTGTCAAAACCGGTTCCCATGGGCAATTCTTTTTTTGTATTCAGATCAATCAAAGTCAGATTGACAGCAGTTCCACGGTTATGGCCGCCTCCTTTGGATGGATCGGCGGCGTAACGGTCGTCCTTTACTTTTTCCCACATTTTTCTGTAACTGAATAAGGACGGTAAGCATCAAAAATCTTAATGTCTAAATTTTGTCCTTTTAATTCTTCAACGACCTTCTTTAATGAATCTGCAGCAGGCTTGCGAAGAAAAGTAGTGGCAACCGGCGGATACAATTTCTGATGCATAAAATTGTCCTGAGTTGCATATTTTAAATCCAAAACCAATCCTGGAATAAGTTTTAGGAAATTCACCATTTGTTTATTTGAATCCTGTTTAATTTCCGATGCAACATTTTTGGATCTTTAACCACAAACAAACCATATTTATTAAGTGTTTTTTTGACTGCGCGGTAACATGGTTTAAAGAGGTAAAATTAAACAGCACAATTACTGCAAAAAACCGCGGCCAATATTTTATTTTATAGATATTGTTCATAAATTATTCGATTAAAAATAATAGGAAATATTTGAAGACCAGTTATTATTTTTCTGCTTTCTCAATTGTAAAAGCAATCATACGCAAACCAGAATATGTTTTTATAAAGCAAGAGTTTATGAAATAGTTATTGAACGTATATTCGTAATGGTCCATTTCATTGGCCAAAAGACAGTATCACCGGCATTATACCCGAAATTTCCGGACGCAGGACGCCGTGGGCAGTGTCTCCACTGCCCATTGTCATACACTCTTCATACACTATCCATACTTCATCCATACATTGTATAGCCTTATGTCAAGTCCTTAAACAACTATACACATTAATTAAAATCCTGAAATAGCTAAGCTATTTCTTTATAATTTGCCTAAATTCCGGAACCTGATTTATACGGGTAGTATTACTGTTGAATAAGAATAAGTTTTTTCCCAGGAAAACAAAATACAAAATAGACGGACGGAATCCGGATCGCGTAGCTCTTCCGGCTTGTGACTGTTTGTTATTAATTTCTTTCAATAATAATTGGCTACTGTTTTTCATGCTCCCTCCGAGATTAAAGGATGTGATGTTTTTCAATGGATTTGATCCCGATAGATATTGGGAGCAATTAATGTTTGTTGAACATCAATCAGCTTCTGGTACAAAGATATAGGGCAAGCAATGCACTGCACAAGAACGTTACTGCTTTATAAGGTTGTAATTACCTTGCAGCGTATTAAAACGATAAGGAAGTATCGTGGAATTACTTTCTTTATTTTATTTTTTATGCGGGTTTCCCTATTTTTTTTACGGAAGAAATTTGGATTATATTCATTAAACAACTAAGTTTGCCCACAGGAAAAATAAAAATACATTTTTCTGATCCAACCTTTTAAAAATCTATCTCAAAGAATTATTATTTAATTCTAAATCCTAACAGAATTTCCAACATCCACTTAATTTGTACTGCGCAGCAGCCTGTGTTTTTGTTATAAAACACCGACTTACTTTTTATTACATAAGAAAAAGAGCCAGCACTATTTTAAGCATTTGTATAAACATCCTTAATTCTACAATTATTAAGGAGGAAGGTAAATATTAGTTTAAAAAAATGCAGACGAAAAAGAATATAAAAGAGGAAGATGAAGAAAGCTTACTTCAACAACTTGCTTCAAAATACATTTCTTACTGGCCGTGGTTTTTATTGGCATTCGTTATAGCGATTGGCGGTGCATATACTTATATGAAGTTTGCAACGCCGCTGTATGAAGCCAAAGCTGCGATCCTCATTAAAGATGAAACAAAAGGTAATGAAGAGTCTAAAATGGCAGCTTCTCTCAACCTGATTTCCTCAAACGTAATTGTTGAAAATGAAGTTGAAGTCCTTCAATCTTATTCCTTAATGAAAAAGGTGGTCAAAGCGCTGGATTTATATGCCCCGGTATTTCAAGAAGGAAAGCTGCGTCCTGTTTCAGCATACAGTAATTCCCCCGTATTTATTGAAGTTCCATCTCCCGATTCTATAAAGGAATTCAACAATCGTGATTCTATAAAGAAATATAATAAAATATATTTTTCTTACGATGAAAATGGTCAATCTGTCCTGCTTGCTGATAAATACAAATACCCCATTAATCAAATCGTAAATACACCTTACGGCTTTTTAAAATTCATTCCCAATAAAGATTATCAGAATTCAGAAAAGACGGATCAGAAGTTTTATTTTGCTTTACAGAACCCTGCAAGTGTCGCTTCTAATCTTTCGGGAAGTTTAAAAGTGGAATCCGCAGGCAAGCTGTCTTCTATTATAAATTTGAGCTATAAAGATGCTGTACCGCAGCGTGCTACTGATGTTTTAGACCAGTTAATCACTGCTTACCGGCAATCTGAAATTAACGAAAAAGATACGTTAGCTAAAAATACGCTGGTGTTTGTTGAAAGCCGGCTGAGGCTGGCGTCTAATGACCTTGATTCTATCGAAAAGAAAATCGAGGAATATAAATCAGGAAAAGGCGCGGTTGATATTAGTACGCAAGGACAGTTGTACCTGCAAAATGTAAGCGCAAACGACCAGAAGTTAAGCGAAGTGAATACCCAGATTTCTGTTTTGGACCAGGTAGAAAAATTTGTAAAAAACAAAGAAAACAGCGCCGGCATTGTTCCTTCTACGCTGGGCATCAGTGATCCGGTGCTTTCACAGCTTATAGACAAATTATACACCTCTCAGCTCGAGTATGAAAAATTAAAGAAAACCGTTGGTGAAAATAATCCTACCATCGTTTCTATCCGGGATCAGATCAATAAAATAAAGCCAAACATTTTACAAAATATTCAAAGCCAGAAACAGAGCCTTATTGCGGCCAGGGAAAACATTTATGCTACTAATGGAAATTACAATTCCCTGCTGCAGGCGGTGCCACAAAAAGAACGGCAGCTACTCGACATCAGCCGCGAACAACAAATAAAAAGTAACATTTATGGTTTTTTATTACAAAAAAGAGAAGAAAGCGCCCTGGCTTACGCTTCTACTGTTTCCAGCAACCGGGTAGTGGATGAGGCACATACCCTCCCTGATCCGGTAAGTCCGAAGAAAATGGTGGTCTATTTAATAGCCCTTGTTGCATGCCTGGGAGTAACTATTGCAGTTATATCCATGAAAGAATCCCTGCTGGGGAAAGTTCAATACCGGAGTGAAGTAGAATCACGAACTACTATCCTCACCATTGGAGAAATTGATTATGATAAATCGAAAAGAGCGGTTGTGATTACCGCCGGCAAAAGAAGTTTTTTATCAGAGCAGTTTAGAAAGTTACGAATCTCTTTATCGTTTCTTGGTATAGATAACCGGCATAAAAAGATCCTGGTTACTTCAAGCATTCCGGGTGAAGGAAAAAGCTTCATTGCCGCAAACCTGGCCGTAAGCATTTCTCTGACAGGAAAAAAAGTGGTTCTTGTTGATCTTGATCTCAATAATCCCTCACTTTCCACGATCTTAAATGTAGATCATGAACATGGTGTTACAGAATTCTTAACTGGTGAAAAAGAGCCGGAGGAAATTATAAACCGGATCACTGAACATGAAAATTTATGCTTTATTTCAGCCGGAACAATTCCTGAAAATCCTTCCGAACTTTTATCAGCAGAAAAAGCCAAAGAATTGCTTGATTATTTAGAAAATATTTTTGATGTAGTGATAATTGATACCTCACCTGTCGGCCTCGTGAACGATGGATATATCCTCACCCGGTTGTGTGATGCTACTTTGTATGTGGTAAGACAGAATTACACGCCAAAAACGCTTATTAAAAAAATAGATGAAAATAACCGTATAAATCCTATTACCAATCCGGCAATTGTATTTAATGGAGTTAAAACCCGCGGATTTTTAAGGAACTATTACGGTTATGGATATAATTACGGAAGTGGAAATAAAAAGAAGGCAAAGGAAAAAAAATTAGTAATGAAGGGAGTCATGAGTTGATCGCCGGTAGCTGACATGTAAGAGTCACCAAATGGAACCAATAACTGATAACTGAATACAAACTGACGAATAAAACGAAGACAAAACGGTTTTTAGCGGGAGCCACAATGAATAAAAGCAGTGGTTCTTGTATCTTTTTTTCTTAACAGGAAGGCATTCTCATCCCGGGTAGTAAAGAAAGTTTGTTCAAGGGAAGCGTAAATATTTTTTCTACGGGATTTATAGTTTTTACTTTTCTCAAACCTCAGATGTAACTGAGGGTGGCGAAGCCATTTCATATATCCTTTAATATCCAATCCAATTAATCCAATCCTATAAATTCTGATAAATTCTACATTAAGATGTAACGAAGATAATAACCCCTGTCTGTTCATCTTATAGTATAAAAATCTTCCTCTGATTAGCTGCAATTTTCATTCTAAAAAAGAAAAATTATGCAGAAGAATTGGTATATCGTTTATACAAAAGCGAAATGCGAAATGAAAGTGGCTTCGTCACTGGCTAAAAGAAAAATTGAAAGCTTTTGTCCCCTGAATTGTAAGCAAATAAAGAAATTCAGGAAAAGAAAATTAAATTATGAGCCTTTATTTAGTTCTTATGTATTTGTCAAGGTAGAAGAAGAAAATCTTTTTCTGTTTGAACAAGCTGAAAGTGTTCTAAGTTTTGTTTATTGGAAAGGTAAACCTGCTTTAATAAAAGATGAAGAAATAGAAGCGATTAAAGAATTTATACAATATCATGAGGATATCAAATTGGAAAGAATTGAAGTAAATATAAATAGCGAAACAAGAAATAGTGATGCTCCATTTTACTCAACTAGTGGTAAAATTTTAGTGATTAAAAATTCTACTCTGAAAGTTAGTTTACCATCATTAGGTTTTATGATGATTGCAGAAATGGATGACAAAGATCGCTTAGGAAGTAAAGAAAGAAGTGGAGAAAAAAGTTTCCAAACTCATTTATTGTCACATTCTTAGATTACATTACTATCGGAAGAATTTTTATGATTCAGTTTCTTTTGCTTTAGGAAAGAATTGAAAAGAAAACATTACAAAATATAACATAATTAAATTAACTACAGATTAAAGCTGCTAATAAGTACAGAAAGTAATAATAGATGATAGCGTCAGAAGATTTGAAATCCAAAGCAATAACTGCATCTGTGTGGGCAATTATTGCAAAATTCTCTCTATTAATTGCTCAATTTATAATAGGTATTGTTTTAGCGAGGTTGCTAAAGCCTAGTGATTTTGGTTTGATTGCATTAACCACTGTATTTATTACTATATGTGCCGCCATCACAGATGGAGGTTTTGAAACCGCTCTTATTCAAAAGAAAGAATTAACTACTATTCAAATTAATACTGCATTTTACTTGAATATTCTATTAGGGTGCTTTATGACTTTAATATTATGTTTTTTAGCACCGTTTATTTCTTCTTTTTTTCACGAATCACGATTAAATAATATTCTGCGCGTATTGTCGCTTACTTTACCATTAGAAGCTTTAGGCCAAACGCAAAGAACTCTATTAATGAAGGAATTGGATTTTAAGAAAATTTCGATTTCGCAAATACTGAGTTCCATTATTAGTGGTTTAGTAGGAATCATATTAGCTTATAAGGGATATGGAGTTTGGGCATTAGTGTATTCAACAATATTAGCATTAGTTATCAGAGATTTATGTTTTTGGATCCATTCCTCATGGTATCCAAAGATAATGTTCTCTTATTCATCACTTTCTAATCTAATTCCATTTGGTCTGAATGTTTTGGCAACGAGTATTTTATTTTTTTTTGTACAACAATTTAACTCAATAGTAGTGGCAAAGTTTTATAGCGATAGAGATTTGGGTTTATATAACAGAGGCATGAAATTTCCTGAAATCATTATTAGCAGTATACAAGGCGTTGTTTTAAAAATGTCTCTGCCTTTATTTTCAAAGTTCCAAAGCGAAAGTGAAAAACTAAGCAATGCTTTAATAAAAACTAATACACTTGTCGCTTTTATTGCTTTTCCTCTTTTATTTTTTGTGTTTTTTAACGCCAATGCCATTGTTTTAATCCTGTTAACACAAAAATGGATAGAAGCTGTAATTTATGTCAAGCTATTTTGTGTTATAAAATTGTTTGATCCTTTTATTACCATTCAACAAGAATTACTGCTTGCAAAAAGTAAGTCTAAGCTGTATCTTATAATATTCAGTTGTACTTCTATTGTTGAAGTAGTATCAATTTTATTTTTTGCTAAATACGGAATCTTATATATAATAGGAGCGATTATTATAAACCGGCTTTTACAGTACATTACTTATCTATTTGTAGGACTGAAGGAAGTAAACCTAAGATTTGAACATTTAAAACTATTCTTTTCATATTTGGTTATTTGCATTACTGTCATTTGTTGTTTTCAAATTTTCGATTATGTATTATTTAATAATATAAACATTAACTACATTGGGAAATTATTGTTTGATTTTTTTGTAGGAGGATCTTTTTATCTCTTATTATGCTATAAATTTAAAAATGAGGATATACTATTGATAAAAAGTATTTTCTCATCTATAAATTATCCAAAATTTCGCCTATTTAAATATTTAAAACAGGATTAGGTTAAAACAGGATTAGCACTCATTGTGGAATACATACCATGTATGAAGAAGTATGATTTTCCTTAAGATAAGTTTAAGTCTTACTATTATTGAACTTTCTGCTTTTTCTCCAATCAAATTAAGAATGTTTATAAAACAAATAGACAATTATTAAAAATGAATATTCTAATTATTTCACAGTTGGAATTAATATCACAAACAGGTGTAAAAACTTATTATGTCAGTTTGAGAGATGAATATACCAAAAACGGTCATTTTGTTACTATAGTAACACCTAAGAGTTCTCCTATTATAATAAAACTTATTTTAAAAGTATTTCGCAAATTATCATTAACTTTTTTTCATTCTGACTATAATAAACTATTCAATGTTGAAGCATTTTATTTCATTTCGATCTACTTTGCAGTAAGAAGAGTAAAGAAAAAGAAAAGTTGGGATATTATTCATGCTCAGGAGCCAAGTTCTTCTTGTGCGGCGAAATTTGCGGTAAATGCTAAAGTTCCTGTGGTAACAACTTGTCATTATAATGATAATCCTATCTCTGAGAGACGTTTGATGTATAATTTGACAGCCGATCAGTTAGTTAAGGTAGAAAAATGGTTTCAGTTCCTTTTTCGAAATAATCACAACTACATCTTCGTTTCAAATTATGTTTATGAAAATTCAAAACATCTTCTTGCTGAAAGTAATTGTAAGAGGTTTATACCATACGGAGTAACTTTTCCGGAATTACTTCCGCAAAAGTTAACTTCTCATCCTTTTATTATTAGCAATGTTGGAACACTTGAAGAAAGGAAAAATCAAATTCTTTTAATTAATGCCGCTGAATTTCTTAAACAACAAAATTTTAATTTCAAAATATGGTTTCTGGGAAAAGGACCAAAGAGATGTGAATGGGAGAAAATTGTGGAAGAAAAGGGACTCAGTGATGATGTAATCTTTTGGGGGTTTCAAAAGGAACGACTTGAAATTATTAATAAATCACATATTTATGTACATACTGCTATTAATGATAATTCGCCCCTTTCTATCTCCGAAGCATTCTCAATTGGGTTGCCTGTTTTGGCATTAGATACAGGTGGCATATCTGAAAAATTCCCACAGACACAAGTTGGAGTATTGCCAGCTGATATTACTCCTCAGCGTTTGGCCGAAATTTTAATATCATACTCAAACGAGGAATTACGTGAAAAAGTTAAGTGTGAACAATTTAACAACGCAAAAAGATTTGATATCACCAATATGGCAGATCAAACAATTTCATTTTATAAAACTTTAATTAAGAATAATTCTTTGAAGGTCAATTAAAATTTATAGTGCATACTTTAAATAATATCAAGAAACAAATTGGGAAAAGAATTCCTTCAGTAATAGAGAAACTGGGATATTTATTCAATCCTTTGCTTCTCAAATTTATTTCTGAAAATAATACAGTTACCATTTTTTATTTTCATGGAATTTATGCATCTGACAAAGAAAGAGATTTAAACCATGTTGATCCTCAAAATAATGTCACTATTAATGAATTTAAAGATTTTTTGAATTATTTTCTTGAGCATAATTATATTTTTATTAAACCTGAAGATTTACTGACAGATCTTCCAAATGGCAAGACTTATGGAATAATTTCTTTCGATGATGGGTATTTTAATAATTTGCTTGCTGTTGATCTTCTTAACAAATATAAAATTCCTGCTGTTGTGTTTGTTACCACAAAAAATATACAGGAACATTCTTCCTATTGGTGGGATATTATCTACAAATACCGGAAAAGGGAAAACAAACAGATATTAGATATCAAGAAAGAACAGGTGCATTTAAAATTTTTTAAATATTCTTATATCAATGAGTATATTAAAAAGAATTTTGGCGTAAAATCAATGTGTCCCTGGTCGGACATAGATCGACCGCTTATAATTGACGAACTAAAAACTCTTTCATCTAATCCTCTAATATCCATCGGAAATCATACTCATAATCACGCAATATTGATAAACTATAGCGAGGAAGAAATACGCGAGGAATTTAATCAGTCTAATAAAATTATTTTAGGTATAACTGGTAGAGTGCCTCTATGTCATGCATTTCCTAATGGCCTCTTTAATGATCTTGTGTTACAAGTAGCGAAAGAAGCAGGTTTTAGAATGGTTTTTACCACTGTTCAGAAAAAGAATATTTTACCTTTAAATTCAACTAATTTTCTATGTTTAAACCGGCTTATGATCGGGAATCCGAATATTAAAAATTACGGTAGTTTTTACCGACTTGGCTATAGCCCTCTTACCTTATATTCGGATATAAAAAATAAAATATTCTTCAAATAGAATTATTCTAATAAAGGTTTTATTTTTTGGATTTATTTGAATAGAAAAGTTAAGATTATTTTAATCAGAAAGTTTTTCTAATATTTCATTAATTAACAGGAATATTTGTGATGACGAAAATGAAAGTTCTATGGTTTACTAATGTACCACCGGGTGCTGTTTCTGAAAAAATTGGCATGGAAAAATATTCAGGAGGATGGCTTACTTCTTTGGAAAAAGAGTTATCGTTGAGTGAAGATGTTGAATTGACTGTATCTTTTTACCTGGATAAATATTTGGATGAATTTAGGATTGGTAACACGGTGTACTTCCCTGTGTATCGAAAGAGCTCCAGCTCGAAACTTAAAAGACTAATTAACCGGTCACGGAATATTGTTAAAAGTGATAATGAAGAATTACAACAATTATTAAAGGTTGTTCATAAAGTCAAGCCAGATCTAATTCATGTCCATGGTACTGAGGACAATTTTGGGCTTCTTGCAGGAAAAGTTAAAATACCTACCGCAATTTCAGTTCAAGGAATTTTAAGTGCAATTGCAGAAAAGTTCTTTTCTGGAATTCCAATGCATGTTGCCACTAAAAATGAAGGAATAAAGATTAAAATACTAAGGAAATCTCATGTAATATTATTTAAAAACATGAGTAGAAGGTTGTTGAGAGAAAGGCAGATATTAAAAAGGACAGAATATATAATTGGTCGGACTGAATGGGATAAGAGAATTTCAGAATTTCTCGCACCCAACGCAATTTATTTTACTGGCAACGAAATACTACGAAATTCATTTTACGAATGCATTTGGCAACCGAAAATTTCAAAGAATAAAATACAAATTGTTACTGTTCTGAGTCCTGCAATATTCAAAGGGTTGGAAATGATTGCCAAAACAGCTTCATTACTTTCTACTTATAAAGATTTTGACTTTGAGTGGAGTGTGGTAGGTCTAAATGAAAAAGATGCAATAGTGAGAGTAGTTCAGAAATGGTTAAATGCTGATTTCAATAAATTAAAAGTCTCTTTTTTAGGTCAAAAAGATGAGAAAAATGTTTTAGAAATACTGATGGATTCAAATA
This sequence comes from Hanamia sp., assembly GCA_036509335.1. GTDB lineage: Bacteria > Bacteroidota > Bacteroidia > Chitinophagales > Chitinophagaceae > Ginsengibacter. Next base: position 10,878 of record DATCFT010000038.1, on the reverse strand, counting down.
TCTTTTGTCAGGTAAGTCATATTGAAAATAGCTCGAATAGTTTGAGCGAAGCAATGCTGATAGGTATGCCGATTATTGCATCTAATGTTGGAGGAACAAGTTCAATGATTCAAAATGAAAGAGACGGTTTGCTTGTTCAGGAAGGAGAATCCTTTTCAACAGCGGCAGCGATAATTGAATTGGTAAAACACTGGAAGTTAGCAATAGAATATGGTAAAAATGCTCGATGCACTGCTTTGAAAAGGCATAATAGAAAATTAATCGTGTCTGAATTAATTTCAGTTTATAAAAAAATAATAGGGGAAAAGATTGAAGTTAATGCACCAGTTTAAACCTATAAATTATGAAGTGGATTTTTTGGATACCAAGTATATATCCCAATACTTCCTAATTTTCGCATTCGTTTTATTTGCTGGCTGGATAGGAAAGGACTTAACAGTAATTTTAATTATAGCTATAATCTTATACTACTGCCTTTCTAAGAATCTTTTTCTTGCATTGAATGTTTGGTTAATTTGGTTTTTTGCACAAGGTTTCTATGTAGGGCAAAACTTTATCCATAATTCTTTAATCTTAAATTACCTTTCAAAGCCCTCTTTTATTCTATTTATAATTTTTTTGTTTTTTTTAATCAGAATTCCAAAAAGTCTCTTAAAGAAATTATTTTTAATCTCCTGGATGGTTTTTATATTTATAGCTTTAGAAAGTTCATTGTATAATCATCAAATGCCGTTTGTACTGATTACTGTTAGCTCTTTTTTTTTCTTATACTTGCTTCTAATTTCAAAAGAAATAACAAGAATTCAGTATAAGAGATTACTCAATCTTTTTGTGTCAGTAGCAATTTTACAGACTTTTGTTTCACTGCTTCAGGTTTTACAGATATTACCGCCTGCTACTAAACTGATGAACGATGGATTTGGGGGTATAGAATTATGGCGCGCTGCCTTAGACGATGCAGCGAGTGGAACTTTTGGGCCTGATTCATCTCATTTAGTTTCATGGTATGCTGCTATGATAGCTCTTTTTGCAATTTTAACATGGGTGATGACTCGGAAATTTAAATATATAGTTGTAGTAATTATATCACTTGCACAATTTGCAACCGTGGATTCGAAAACCGTGATGGTAGTGATGGCTATTATGATGCTCTATCTTTTATTTTACTTATATAAGAATCGGTTGAAGTTTTTTCTATCAATTTCAAATTTTTTTAAAATAATTTCAATCGCAGTTGTTTTAGCTTTTGGTTTGCTTATCGCCTGGAACATGTATTATGAGAATACCAATAGTAAATACGGAAGCGGAGAAAGGGGAGACATACATTCGGTATATAAAAATGAAGTTGCCGTTTCATTTAATGCTATTGCAGAACATTGGACAGATTGGGGGAAAATCCAGGGGTTTCGTTATGTATTTGAGGATTTCTTGAATGATCCTGTACAAATAATAGGTGGTTACGGACTTCAGGGCTATGATTACAATGGGAAGATGAAATATATCGAAAGTCAAGATACTCCAATAATGCAATCTGATGATAGTACACGAAGCCGTTCTGGATTAATAGGATTGTTTGCGACTACAGGTCTTATCGGAATTAGTTTGATTTTCCTTTCACTTTTTGATTGGTTTAGATTTAATTTGACTTGGTGCAAATTCAATTTAAAAATACAGAAGGATACTTCTGTATTTCTTATTACCTACTCAATGGTAAAAATATTTTCTTTTTTTAGCCTTTTACTGGCCTTTCTTTATTCTTTTGATTTAACCTCCATACCAATAATAAGTTTTGCAGGATTAGTTGCGGTTTTACAGCAATATTCAGAATTTACTGATATAAATCCTGAATCGAACTAAATACAAATTACATGAAATATAGAAACTTGTCTCATTCTTTTTACGTAATTATCACAAGGTTTAATAAATTAACGGGTAAAATCAATCTCATTTCGGCAAAATGGTGGGGAGTGAGAATTGGAAGAAAATGTACTTTTATCGGTAGATGTCATTTCATAAAATTTCCTGGAACAGAAATATCAATTGGTAACAAATGTACTTTTCTTTCTAAAAGAAGATCCAACTTAATTGGCATCAACAGGCCCTGTATTATATCAACTTCGCCTTCCCCTTTTAAAGCTCGAATTGAAATAGGAAATAATTGCGGTTTTAGTGGAACAGTGATAGGGGCATTTAAATATATAAAGTTAGGGAATAATGTTAGATGTGGTGCTAATACTTTAATTACAGATAGTGATTGGCATCTCGAAGATTACAGAAGTGGTGTACCATCTGATGTAATAATAGGCAATAATGTTTGGTTAGGAGTAAACAGTACTATACTAAAGGGAGTAACAATTGGCGATAACAGTTTAATTGGTGCAAATAGTTTAGTTAATAAAAGTATTCCTTCAAATGTTATTGCGGCAGGAAATCCTTGTAAAGTTATTAGAGAATTACCACATGTATGAAAATATTGTTTTTCTAGGAGTTACTGATAATTATCCTCTTAAATATTCTGCTAATAATTCAAAGAATGAACTATTGGCAAAATCAGTAACAGAAATGGGAGCTAAGGCATCAATCATTAACGGCTTCAATGGTATCTCTTTTTTCAAGGAGAAATATCACTCTGGGGAAAAAGATGAGGTAAATTATTACAATTTTAAAAAAGGCAATTTACTGCAAATAATCAAAAACGCCTTTTACACTTATAAAATACTAAAGTGGATCAAACTTCCGAAAAGAAATAATTATTTATTTATTGGTTATAATTATTTTCCAATTTTTATCTTTTATGTTGTCATTGGAAGAATATTAAATTATAAGCTAATTGTAATAATTACTGAGTGGCACGTTTATTTTGAAAAGAAATCACTTTTTAAAAAATTAAACTATATACTCTTTGATTATTTATTTGGATTTATGATCGATGGAATTATTCCTATAAGTGATGCAATTACAAATAAGATCAGTCATTTTAAAAAACCAGTTTTGAAAATTCCTATACTCGCTGATTTTAACAGTATTAAACCGAGAGAATATTTAAAAACTAAATCAGAAGGAGAATATTTTTTATACTGTGGAGATATTTCATATTTAGATATTATTGAGTTTACCGTAAATAGTTTTGAACTACTAATTAAGAAAAAGTTCAAACTTAAACTTCGTTTAATAGTTAGCGGAAAGCCTTCGCAGTTAGCAACAATTCAAGAGTTGATTCAAAGGAAGCAGCTAAACGATCAGGTAATAATAAGAACAAAACTACCTTTTGAAGAATTAATAGATGAATATCAAGGCGCTTTGGCTTTATTGATTCCTTTAAGAACAAGAATGCAGGATACGGCAAGATTCCCTCATAAGATAGGTGAGTACGTGGCTACTGGCCGTCCTATTATAACAGGGAATGTCGGAGAGATTAAAAATTATTTTTCTGCAAATGAAAATGCATATATCTCTGACGTTTATTCAATTGACAATTATGCACGTTTAATGGAACAGGTAATATCAGAAAAAACGTTTGCAAATAATATAGGGCAAAAGGGTAGAGAATTAGGTATAGATAAATTTCATTATTCCAAATATGGGAAGAAAATTTTAGAATTCATAAATACATTAAATTAAATCAAATGAATGGAAGCAAAATTACTGCTGTTATCCCGATTAGAAAAGGTTCACAACGGGTTATTGATAAGAACCTTAGAAAATTTGCTAATAAAACGCTTCTTGAATTGAAAATTGAGACTCTGAAATGTGTTACTGAAATTGATGAGATAATTGTGAACACAGATTCTGAGAAAGCTATTGCGATAGCAAAAGAGCATAATGTAAGCTATCACCGTAGGACACCATATTATGCTTCTTCAGAATGTTCCGGAAGTGAATACTTTGAGCATTTGGGAAGAGTGACGGATACTGATATTTTTGCATATTGCCCTGTAACTTCGCCTTTCATAGAAATAGGAACAATAAAAAAATGTATTTGTGAATTTAAAAATAATGATAAATGTGATAGTCTTGCAACAGTATCACTGATAAAAGAATTTCTTTGGTTGAATAATGAACCGATTAATTACAAGCGTGAGGAAGCTCCTAATAGTCAGAATCTACCAGATATTCTTGCATTAAATTTTGGTTTTAGCCTTATTGAGAAAAGCGATTTGATTAAAAACAAAAATATTATTGGTCAAAAGCCTCATTTCGTAATTACCAACGATATTGAATCAATAGATATAGACACTCCCTTAGATTTCTATATCGCAGAACAGATCTATATCAAAACAATATTAAATAAGCTTGATATTTTGTATTGAAAAATGAAATCTAAAAGTGATTGAAAAAGATTCAGGAATAAATTTAACCTCACTGAAGTATGAAAAAAAGCACAGAGCTATTAATTTCACCATCTCTTTTCACATTATTTGTTTTTTTACTGATTAATAAAAACTGGTATAAAGCAGATTATATCTTACTTGATAGGATTCCAAAATCTGTTGTCAAAAATTTGCGCCGTGAAGGTGCAAAAGTTATTTACATATATTCAGGCGATTCTATAGGCAAAAGTTTATTTTCAAAAGTACTACGAATAATAATTAGAAATTTTGAACACCTACGCTTGTGGTGGATCTACAAAGGGGAATATAAGTATTCTCGTATTTACGGAAATGACGAAATTATATCTTCGGTACCATTCAGAAAATTCGGTATTACAGTAATTGAAGATGGTTCCTTTAATTTACAATCTAAAGATTTTTTTGAGGCACGAGTAAAAAAAATGCATAAATATATATTGACAAGACTTATGTATAAGAACGTTTGCTCATATATTCCATATGGTTATGATAATTTTGTTAATAAAATTATTCTAACTCATGAAAAAGGAATTGATTCAAATATAAACCATAAAGTTGAAAGAGTTTGTTTAAAAACTCTTTGGGAAAGTAAAGGTAAAGTGGAAAGAACTGCAATTCAAAATGTTTTTGGAATGAGTAGTGACCTTGTAAATTCATTAAATAATTATTCAACTGTATTGCTAACACAGCCCTTTGGGAAAAAAGAAGGGGGCTTTATGCCAGAGAAAGATAAAGTTTCTATTTATTTCAATCTATTGAAAGGTAGTTCATATAATTCCCTTTTAATAAAAACCCACTATGCCGAAAAAACGAACTATCGTAAATATTTCAAAGACTCTTTAGTAATTGATCAACCCATCCCTTTTCAATTTTTTGAATTATTTAATTATCATCCTTCTAAAGTGATTACCATATCCTCCTCTGCTGCATTAAAATATAAAAACGAAAATTGCGAAATAATATTTACGGGTACTGAAATTGACAAGAGAATCGTTGAAATGTATGGAATCGTTCGCCTTTGATATAATAAACAGAACTAATTCATTGTGGATTAATCTTGATATACTTTGACAAAAAAAAGACACTATGTTCTTTGTTGAATTGAAGTTAATATTAGATTAGATAGAACCATCACCCTTTAAGAAATGGAAAAAAGACGGTATCTCGAACTTGATGCTTTAAGAGGAATTGCGGCTATTTCAGTAGTTTTCTTTCATTATACATCAGGGAAGGGCCTTTCAAAAATATTTTCGTTGGGTGTATCTGCCGTAGATTTATTCTTTTTGATTAGTGGATTTGTGATTTTCATGAGCATTAACAAAATTTCTTCCGGTAAAAAGTTTGTGATTAACAGAATTTCAAGATTGTACCCTACTTACTGGTTTTGTGTCACTTTCACTTTTGCTGTAATGATGTTTTTAAAAATCACTAAGTTCCCTATAAATCAAATCAAAATATATGGATCATGGGATTATCTTGCTAATCTGACAATGTTTCAACTCTATTTTAATGTACCTAACCTGGATGGTCCCTATTGGACTTTGATAGTTGAAATGTTATTTTACATAGTAATACTTATTTTATTCGAATTAAATCTCTTAAAACATATCACTCTCATAAGTTGTTTAATAAATATCCTGATAATTTTCAATTTTTTCCTGGTTACCAATAATTACATCAGTAATTATACTGATTATTTTCCCTTAGTAAACCATTTTCCGCTTTTTTTCGCAGGAATTATTTTTTATAAAATGGCTATCAATGAAATAAACAAGAAAGGATATTTCATTCTTTTATTTTGCATGCTCACACAGATCCTTATTTTTAGATTTTTGGAATCCGATCCTTTTTATATAAGCCAAATCCAATATTCTTGTATGCTTATTATATATTTCTCTCTTTTCATATTATTTATTACTAATCATTTAAAATTTATAGTGAATAGATTGACAATATTTTTAGGCGAAATTTCCTATGCATTGTATTTAATTCACTCTTATGCCTTTCGAGGAATAATTGGATTTTTGCAAAATCATTATCATATCCCATTTTGGATTGTAACACTTTTTATTGTTCTTCCAATTGTTATTTCATTTGCCTACTTGATTACGAAATTTATAGAACGTCCCTATAGTAAAAAACTAAAATATTTTTTACAAAATAAATTTAATGCAGTGCCAAAATTAGCTTAAGGATATTATTTCTTCATTTTCAAATTTGAATTTAAAGTTTTAAATATTCTCAACGTTCCCTGTTCTAACAATAGGTTTAATATTTTAAGTATTTTTTTTCACTGCAATAGTAATTAAGATGAAGGAACAAATCAGAATCCTGTTCGGAATTAAAACAAAATCACATACAGAAATATGTCTGGATGAAATGATAGGCTTGAAAGAGATGGGGTATACATGTGATCAAATAGAATTCGGTGGTAAAGCAAAATTTAAATCTGCATCCTCAAGATTTTATATAATTCTCCTTCATGCGATAAAATTGGTTGTAAGAAGTCATAAGTTTAAACCAAATTTCATCTATCTAAATTCCCGCCTAGAGTTTCTTGGAAGTGCGAGGGATTTTTTAACTATTTTAATCTTCAGAATGTTTTGCTTTAGAAAAGTTCATTTTTTAATAAAATCACATGGTTCTGATTTACAGGTTTTGCAATCACAAAATTTTTTTTTTAAAAGAATAATTTTCCCATTTTTAAAGAAACAAGTAAGTGGTTGGTTGTTTCTTTCTAATGAAGAATTAAATTGGATTACTTCGAATAAATTACTTAACGATAATAATATTTTTCTGGCGAAGAACATTGTAAGATCGGAGAAATTTGAAATTGATTATATGTTCAAAAGAAGATTTAATATCCCAATTGATTATAAAATTTTACTATTTGTTGGTCGAATAATAGAAGAAAAGGGTATTTATTATGTCATTGATGCTTTTGCTGAATTGAAAGAAAAGCATAAAGTCGTACTTTTTATCGTTGGTGATGGTACTGAGTTTAGTAATATAAAACGGAAAATAAATGATTTAAATATTGAGGACAGCGTAAAAATAACAGGTTGGGTTGATGAAAAAGAAGCAGCATACTATACCTCGAATAGTGATATTCTTATATTACCAACTTACTTTCCAGAAGGATTTCCAATGGCTTTATTTAATTCATTAGCTGCAGGCTTATCACTTGTTACCACTCAAATTAGGGCTGCAAGTGATTACTTAAAGGAACCGGAAAATTGCATCTGGGTCGATCCAAAATCTAGTTTGTCTATAACAAATGCTGTTGCCAGATTATTAACAAATGAAGATTTGATGCAAAAAATGCAAAAAAATAATAAACAAAAAGCTCATTTATTTGCAAAGTCCTCTGTTTCAGAAGAAATTTCAACTATTCTTCAAAGGATAGAAAGTAAAAACTAGCGGTATGAAAAAAGTGAAAGTTTTTAACAGTTTTATTTCAAAAGGAACTTTAAAAGAGTGCATTGAGCATATTTTTTCACTAACTGATATGCAATTCTCCTCGTATGTCTGCTTTGCTAATGTTCACATGCTTATGGAGGCATACAAAGATGCTAGGTTTAATAAAGTGTTAACTGAAGCAGATATTGTAACTGCTGACGGTGCGCCGGTATCTAAATTAATGTCTATTATATATAAATATAATCAGGAGAGAATAGCAGGTATGGATTTATTACCACTTCTTTTGTTGGAAGCTGCTAAAAGAAACAAATCTGTTTATTTCTATGGGTCAACTCAGCATGTTTTAGACACAATTGAAAAAGAAATAGTTACTGAAATTCCCAACTTAAGGATCGCTGGTATGTATTCTCCTCCTTTTAGAAATTTAACTGATAATGAAAACAAGTTGATAGAAAAAAGAATAAATGATTCGAAACCTGATTTAGTTTTTGTCGCCTTGGGATGTCCAAAACAGGAATTATGGATGGCCAATAAAAAAAATAAAATAAATGCTTGTATGCTTGGTGTTGGGCAAGCTTTTTTAGTCTATGCTGGCCTTGAAAAAAGATTACCAAAATGGATGAGGAATTTTTGTATTGAGTGGATATACAGGTTGTATTTAGAACCTGGGAGGTTATGGAAAAGGTACCTCATTAATAATTCATTATTTCTTTTTCTGTTGCCTAAATTTTTTTTAAAGGGGATTCTTCAAAAAAACAGAAGCATCAAAATGCGCTAATTATTTTGAAAAATCAGCAGTAGGTAATTTTTATTTAAGAAAGTCGGTCATCATATTAATAATATAAATTTTTAACTTTTAAGAGTGAACAAGCAGTTTGATCGATACTTACAAATTTCCTTAGTAATATTAGATTTAGTTGTATTAAATGTATTATATTTTCTTTATGAGGTAATCTTTTTAAAATCTAAAAGTTTATTTTCCATACTTCCATTTATTTTGTATTGGATTGTTTCAGTTGCTTTGTGGCTTCTTTTGGGTTTCATTTTAAGTACTTATATTGCTAGGGTTATTTTAAATTTTGAAACATTCACTAAAAAAACCCTTCGTACATATTTATTGTGGATTATTTTTATTTTGTTTTATCCTTTTTTTGCAAAAGAATTTACAATTTCAAGTTTATTTATAATTACCTCAATTGTATTTTTCGGAATTGGTTTATTGATAAATCGATTTATTTACCTTGGTATTTATGCATATTTTAAGAATAATGGCTACTTAATTAAAAAAGTAATTATAGTTGGATATAACGATACGGCAAAAAAACTTAGTCGATACTTTGAGGAGGATAGATTAAATACCCAAATGAGAGGTTACATTGAGAATGAAGAAAATATTCATGAATTATCCCATTATCCCATTTTAGCAAATATAAGTGAGACATTAAAGATAGCAAAACAACTAAATATACGCGAAATATTTTCAACGATAACTCCTGAAGAAAACACCGAAATATACAATTTAATGTACAAAGCAGAAAAAGAATGCATACGATTTAAAATAGTACCGAATCTTTCTTTCTTCATAAAAAGTAGAGTACACATGGAATATTTTGGGGATTTACCGGTACTTTCTTTACGTTTTGAGCCCCTTGATGATTTGGGAAATAGAATTAAAAAAAGGTTTTTAGACATAATCATAAGTGTTTTTGTCATTGTTTTTATTCTCTCTTGGTTAGTGCCTTTATTAGCTGTATTAATCTGTCTTGATTCAAAAGGACCTGTTTTTTTTAAGCAAATTCGTATGGGGCAAAACAATAAACCATTTACATGTCTTAAATTCAGAACCATGAAACCTAATAAAGATTCTGAAACTAAGCAAGCCATGAAAAATGATCCACGAATTACTCGTCTTGGAATAATTTTAAGAAAAACAAGTCTTGATGAGTTTCCGCAATTCATAAATGTTTTGAAAGGAGAAATGAGCATCGTTGGTCCAAGGCCTCATCCAATGAATCTAAATGACAAGTTTAAGAAGATAATTGATGAATATCCCATTCGGCAGTTTATGAAGCCTGGTATAACCGGATGGGCACAAATAAACGGATTTAGAGGTGAAACTAAGAATGTTGAACAGATGGAAAAACGTATTGAATATGATTTATTGTATATGGAAAGTTGGACATTATGGTTTGATGTAAGAATTGTTTTCTTAACGGTTTATTCCATATTCAATGGTGATGAAAATGCTTATTAGATTTCCTACAACTTCATGACTTTTACTGATTCTTTTTCCACTCCATCAACAAGCACTGAAATTACATAAGTGCCTTTTACGAGGTTGCTCATGTCAATTTCTTCTTTGACATCTTTTGTAATAGAAACAAATTGTTTTTTGTAGACAGATCTACCCAACATATCTGTAATCCTAATAGTTACATTGGAATTATCCGTTTCTGTATTCATTTCTAAATGTGTTCCGCTATGTACAGGGTTTGGATAAACTTTTAAACCTGTATTTTCCTGCTCAGTCCTTCCTAACGCAATCGTTACTTTGATGGTATCTCTGCCATCTCCTCCTGCATTGTCTGTTACCTTCAATTCGAATTCGTAAGTGCCCGCAATCAGCTTGCTTACCGAAGTTGAAGCGGTATTAGTGGTGAGAATATTGCTCTGCGAAGGACCAGATATCTGCGTCCATAAATAACCGGTTATTTCTCCATCAATATCATCTCCACTACCATGCAATGCTATAAAATTAACCGGAGCAACAGCAGTTGTATCATTGCCTGCATTGGATGTAGGAAGAATATTTGGGTTAACATTCGGAATTGTAACCGTTACATTACTCTTATTCACTTTAATTTCAACCGTATCAGTTGCAATTGCTTCGTTATTGTCTATCACTTTCAATTCAAATTGATAAACTCTCTGTACTAAGGGTTTGTTAAGGAATAACTAATACATTTTATTATGGGATAATTTTATAGTTCCAATCGCCTCTAAAATTATTGGTTATCAAGTTTATTTTTGCCAACTCTTTATCATCAATTTTTATTCCTTTTTCATATACCTTCTTATCTGCTTTGGCTCTTACCGTCAATCCTTTTTG
>DATCFT010000037.1:0-33683 GCA_036509335.1 Hanamia sp. | reverse complement strand
TTAAATCTTTCTATATCAAAAAAATTGACAATATCGCTTGAGAGCTTTTCTATATTTTTCTTTACGACAGAAAGTTCTTCACATTCACCATTCCTGTTTATATATTCTTCGAGATAATTATTGATTAATGTGAGCGGTGTTTTTGTTTCGTGAGCGAGGTTAACAAAAGTGTTGGTTTGTTGCTCATTGATTATTTCCAGTTCTCTTGTTCTTTTATTTACCTCTTTTTGCAGGTTCGTATTCCAGTTTAATAATTGTAGTTCAGAATCAATTAATTTTTGATGCTCTGTTCTCATTTGCTTTATATGCCTGTTAACCTGAAGCGCTAATAAAAGCAAAAATCCCGGGTTAGTTATAGAAGCTTCTATAGCCTGGCTCAGGTTAAAATAACTAACAATGGGTAAGCCAATCCATGGTGTGATACTAAAAAAAAGAACGGTAACTTCTTCTTTAGATTCTTTGCTGCTGAAATTATTTCTGTATTTATATTTAATAGCTTTTAAAATAGAATAAATAATCCATAATGCATATAGTACCGGAAGCACCAATAAATTTTTTGCAATCTCCAGGTTGTTTGTTACGTCATATACTATAACAAAAAGAAAATACGGTAATAGTAAGCATAAATAAACTCCCCTGTAAGCATGAAATTTCATCTTCTCTAACCCGAAAGCTTTGTAAACATAATAAGGAAAGAAACAAGGTGTTATAAATCCTGTGCCATAAGCAATAACCTCCTGGATAAAAATGGAACCTGGTAAATTCGGATCAGGCAGTAAGCCTCCCGTAACATTATAAGTTATTAATAAGAAAATTAAAACTATGTTTAGAATTGTTGTTTTATCATCTGGCCTTGCTAACTTATAGATAAGCAGATAGAAAAAAATTACTAATTCTATGCTCACAAACATAAATGTGATAATATACATTTGAGTTCCGGGCAACAACATATCTAAACCTGATTATTTATTCTTTCTTCATAAAAAATAACGGGTAACCAAGATTAAGTTCATTATAAATTTTAAAACCAAATCTCTCGTACCAGGGAATGTTTTTTAAAGTTGAAGTTTCGAGGTAAACAGGTCTTTGTCTGGAATGGGCTTCATCAATTACCTCCTTAATTAGGGAGCTTCCGATCCCCTTATTTTGCTTATCAGAATATACGCCAATGAACCATAAATAATACATCAATTTCTTTGGTTGCAGTTCTTTTATTTTCGACTCGCGCTTCATTGCTTTCTTTATATTGGAAATACCGATGCATGAGACAATCAATTTTATATCCAGCAAAACTGATTTAAGGTTATTCTTTTTCTTATCAGGAAATAAAATCAATGCGCATCCACTTTTATCATCAGTTAAATAAACCCCTCCATATAAGTAGCAAACATCAAATGAGTAAGCCATAAGCTTTCTTATTCGCAGGTTTCTTTTCTGATCCTGTTTAACTATATAATTCACACTCTGGTTATCATTAAACGATTCTGCAAGAATGTCTATCACTCTATCTCTCTCTTTATTTGTAGCTTTTATCATAAAGTCAAAATTAAATAGTACCCTGTATTTTGCTTGTTAGAGACAACCTTATTTTCCATAAACAAAATCTAATTCCTTCCAAATCACAATAATATATCAAAAAAAATACCCGATATGATAAAAAGGATTTGCAAGGCGGATAAAAAGATTTGCAATCTGTATTTTTTTATATAGCTGAACCACTCATAAGTATTATCCTTATAAAAATATCTATGCCCAATTCCCCACAACCACAAAAAGGATCAGAAAGGGTGCTATATGTTTAATACATTTCAAAAGGATGTTTAAACAGCGAGCCACTCGTGGAGAACCTGTAAAAACGGTAAATACCCCTTTCCGGAGCGGTCACAGGGCGAACGGGTAAATTAGCGTAGTAGTGTTTTTTCTTTCATTAGAAAGATCTTTCAGGTAAACTATTCTGGTTATTTTTGATAATTTAGTGCTATGAATCCTGGCAACGATAATTTTGAAATTGAAGTAGCTAGTGGCAAAGCCAAAGTGCAGCGTCATTCCATTTCAGGACAGGTGATATTTAGAGTAATATTCCCTGCGAAAATTCCACCTCTTGTACTCGCGCGCGCTACCCGCGAAAATAGTAACAGGTTTTGGACATCCATACCCGAAGGAAGACAGTTAGAAGCTGAAGAAATTGGAAGACTGATTGCTGAACATTTTAATCCCAAACCATAATGTGTTTTTATAACGGTCAAAAAGTAACGCACGCCGAATTCATACGGTTAAAGCAACTTGAAAAAAAAGTAGCAAACTTTGATTTTTTAATTCACCAGTTGCAGATCGGTTTTGATTATGGCCTCAATGCAGTTTTAAAACCAAATGATGAAAAAAATGATTTTGATATTGTGCAAATGGAGTGGGGGTTTATTCCTTCCTACCTGAGAACGCGCGAGGATGTTTTAAAAATGAGGAACGGTTATAAAGACGATACTGGTAAATTTCATCCACCCATCACCACTTTAAATGCAGTTTGTGAAGAGCTATTAAAACCGGGAAAGATATACAAAGATGCTGCCTTAAGAAGACGATGCTTAGTTCTTTCTACAGGGTTTTATGAATGGAGACATATTTATCCGTTAAACAAACGAACCGGTTTACCTTTAAAAACCGCTAATAAAATACCCTATTTTATCACTCTTAAAGATAGAGGTTATTTTTTTATGGCGGGTATCTGGCAAGGATGGACAGACAGGTCAACCGGGGAATTTGTGGAATCGTTTGCTATTGTTACTACCAAAGCCAATAAACTGATGGAACAGGTACATAACAGTAAAAAGAGGATGCCGGCTATACTTAATGAAGATTTTGCTTATGAATGGATGTTCAGTGATTTGGATGAAAAAAGAATTTTGGAGATTGCTGCTACTCAATATCCTTCAGAAGAGATGGATGCCTGTACGATAGCTAAGGATTTCAGGAGTGCATTGGAGCCTGCGAAACCTTTCGAATATGAAGATATTCCCGCTTTAGAGTTGAATATATGAATTCAGAAAACCGGTTGAGTTTTACTCAGATCATATCCTCCCGCACGGATAAGATATTTTTCTCCATATTGTTTTTTTATACTGTCAATAGCCCTGTACAGACTGATTTGTTCCTGGGTATCGGTAAACAAATTGATTTGGTAGGTACCAGGAATCAGATCCGAAAAACGAACACCGAGTAATCGTATCAATTGCCGTCTCGTATATAATGCATTAAAGAGTTCTTTTGCTTTATTGATCAGTTCATCATCAGATGCAGTGTAATTGATCACTGATTGTTTTTGTTCCGTCTGAAAATCGCTGTACCTGATTTTGATTGATATACAGCCGGTAAGTTTATTTTTTGACCGTAATTCAAAAGCAATCTTTTCGGTCATCCTTACCAGCTGCCGGTATAAAAACCCTGTATCAATAGTATCACTTTCAAAGGTACGCTCGGTACTGATGGATTGTTGCTCACGGTAAGGAACCACAGGAGATTCATCAATCCCATTTGCACGACGGTGCAATTCATTTCCATTTTTGCCCAAAAGATTGTACATGAGGGTAACAGGGATTTCGCTTAATGTCTTTACCGTTTCCACTCCCATTTTCAATAACTTATATCCTGTCTCTTTTCCTATTCCGGGGATCTTCATGATGCTTAATGGAGCAAGAAAAGTTTTCTCATTACCAAATGGTATCTCAATCTGTCCATTAGGTTTTATTTCATTAGTAGCAACTTTACTGATGAGTTTGTTAGAAGCAAGCCCATACGAGATAGGCAGCCCGCTTTCTTTCATCACCTTTTGCTTCAGTTCATCACTGAACTTTTTACATCCAAAATATTTATCCATACCGGTAAGATCAACATAGAACTCATCAATGCTCGCTTTCTCAACAACGGGCACTTTATCCCGGATAACTTCTGTAACCAGGTTTGAGTATTTGCTATAAGAATCAAAATCACTTTTTACGATCACTGCATGAGAACACAAACGTTTAGCAGCATTCATAGGCATACCACTGTGAATACCAAATTTCCTCGCCTCGTAGCTGCAGGAAGCTACCACACCACGGTTACTCATTCCTCCGATCAGCACCGGCTTCCCTATTAGTTTTGGATTGTGCAAATGTTCTACCGATACAAAAAAAGTATCAAGGTCAAGATGAGTAATATGCCTGTCTTTCGATAATAGCATCATCCTAAGTTTGCGTAACTGCGGTTTTTATATCCTACTTTAAACATGATCTGCACTTCAATACTGTACACGCCAAAATCTTCAACCACTTTGCCGGTAATACGATAAAAGCCACTGCTGTTGATTGGGTATTTTCTTGCTACATCCGGAAAATGAACAGTGTCTATCCAGTCAAGATTTTTATCAACAAAAGTTCCGAAATACATCGCGTCATTAGTCTTTGTTATTACATGTTTATGAGCGATAAAATAAACAAGACAGGTTACTTTTTTATGGAGATAAAGATGCAGGTCGTTTGAAAAAATATATTTATCCGGATCATCTTCTACCAACTCAAAGGGATTAGAAAGTGTGAAGCCAAGAATTTCCATCTCATCGTAAAGGTCATCCAGCCTGCTGTCGATTAACTCCGGTAAAGAAAAATCCAACGGTTCATCTTCAAATAAAGGCTTACCCACATGAAGTTCCGGCTGGTTCTTTTTTTGAAGAAAATTCGCTTCCCACAACAATCGCTTTTTGGATTTACCTGTAAACCGGAAGGCACCGATACTGATAAGAGTATTTAGTTGTTCAAGACCTACATTAGTTCGTTCAATAAAATCCTGTAAATGCAGATAAGGACCGTTCATATTTCTCCCTTCAAGAATAGCCTCTACCAGCTTTGATTGTAAACCTTTAATATGAATAAAACCAACGTATACTTCATTACCTCTTATATTCGTGTATAGATCACTGTTATTTACACAGGGTGCTTTAATTTCTCCACCTGTTTTCAGCAGTTCCAGAAAATACAATTCACGTGAATAGAAACCCCCGAAATTATTGATCACCGCTACCATAAATTCTTTGGGAAAGTATGTTTTTAAATACAGGCTCATGTAGCTTTCTACCGCAAAACTTGCAGAATGTGCTTTATTAAAACTATAACCTGCAAAGCTTTCCATCTGTCTCCACACTTCATGAGCCAGTTCATCAGGGTGGCCAATCTTCCTGCAGTTGGCAAGAAACTTTTCTTGCATCATGAAGAACTTATTGTTGTCTTTATATTTACCGCTCATGGCCCTTCTTAATATATCCGCTTCGCCAAGTGTAAGATCTGCAAAGTAGTGAGCAATCTTTATTACATCCTCCTGGAAGACCATTACACCGAAGGTTTCTCCAAGATGCTCTTCAAAAAGCGGGTGCAGGTACTTTACATTATCACGGTGGTGATACCGGTAAATATATTCCCTCATCATTCCTGATTGTGCAACTCCCGGACGAATGATGCTGCTGGCTGCGACCAGCGTGAGGTAATCATCACAACGAAGCTTCTTCAACAATTGGCGCATCGCTGGTGATTCTATATAAAAGCAGCCGATGGTATTTGCTTCGCGAATTTGGTTTTTAATAGCTTCATCATTTTTGAAGTGTTGAAAATCATGAATGTTTACATCCACACCTTTATTTTGTTTGATGAGTTGCAGGCATTCACTGATGTGGCCTAAACCACGCTGGCTTAAAATATCAAACTTATTAATCGAGATATCTTCTGCAGTAAACATATCCATCTGTACTGCAATAAAATTTTTAGGAGGAAGAAAGCAGGTAGCGTAGTTAGTGATCTTTTCTTCGGTAATGAGCATGCCGCACGGATGAATGGACATGATGTTCGGAAAACCTTTTAATAATCTACCATATTGCAATATCAGTTTCTGAATATCATCTTCAGAATAGTTTGACCTTTGTAAACTTTTTATTTCTTCTTCCGGAAGCCCGAATACTTTACCGAGTTCATGGATAACCGCATCATGTTTAAACGTAGAGTAGGAGCCGCAAATGGCTACATGGTCTTTACCAAATCGTTTAAAAATATAATCCATGATCTCATCCCTGTCGGTATAGCTGAAATCAATATCAAAATCAGGAGGAGAAGTGCGTTCAGGATTTAAGAACCGTTCAAAATATAGATTAAGTTCTATCGGGTCAACATCAGTTATACCGAGACAGTAAGCTACGATAGAATTAGCACCGCTTCCCCGTCCTACATGATAAAATCCCCGAGTGGAAGCATATTGTACGATATCATTATTGATCAGGAAGTAAGCATTAAATCCAAGCTCATCAATGATCTTTAATTCCTTCTCCATTCTTTCCAGCGCTATCTTGTTTTTTCTACCGTAACGCTTCAAAAACCCATCATGAGCGAGTTTTAATAAAAGAACCTTATCATCTTTTTTACTTGCACTGTAACATTTTTTATTTTTATCAACTTTAAAATCTATGGATATATGACAGGCGTCCATTACCTGGTAAGTATTGGTAACGATAAATGGAAATTGTTCAAACACTTTTAGTAGTTCGGAAGGGGAGACAAAGCTCTCTTTAGGAGAAGCCTGTACTTCACCCGGTAATTGTGATAATAAACAATTTTTATTGATGGAGCGCAGCAACCTGTGAAGATTAAAATAAGTTTTATTTTGAAATGTAACCGGTTGCCGGATTACTAATTTCTCCTTATAGTTTTTCCAGTCGAGCTGAATTAATTTACTTACCTCCCAAGGAAGAATACCTATTCGTTCATTGGCCGCCAGTTCGTGTAAAGATTTTGCATGAAAGGGATAGATGATAAATCCATCAGTTACATTTTCAAAAAAAGTAAAGGGTGATGGTGGTTCAGGAAATGGCTTTTTATTGACCAGGTGTTCCGATAAAAACTCATGAATCCATGAAAGTCCATTGTTATTGGCTGCAAGAAGGATATAAAGCGGTTGATCTCCATTACGAACTTCTACGCCTGCTATCGGTTTTATTCCTGCCTGCTGAGCCAGTTTTACGAATTCCCACAGGTCGCAGGTAGAATTAATATTGGTTAAAGCCAATGTTGACACACCATTATCTAAAGCGGTATTTACAAGTTCCTGGGTTGAAAAGGTTCCGTATCGGAAACTATAATATGTTTTACAATTAAGATACATTAGTTTTTATTATTTGCTAACAGGAGCCAAGACAAAACTAATATAATTAGTAAATTAAAACTAATTTATTTAGTATAAGGTTGAAATGGCAAATAGTTATTGGTAGCGAAGATGCAGAAGCCAAATCTTTTTGGGATGATTTCCTTAGTATGTTTGGAATCTCACGGCGCAGAGTAGCAGAGATAAATAGCATTATTTGCTCAAATATTTAGTTATTTTTGTACTAAAAATATTATCACGCCACATTATTAATTATATTTGACAGAGAAAAAAATAGAATATTTAAAATTTGTACGGGAAATAAAAACTGACTATTTATTAATCATTATGAAGTGAGTTTTCTGAAGTCAATATATAATGGGGATGGAGTTAAACAGATTTTTATTTCATGGGGAAAAGAACATATTGATTTGATTTATTGTATTGATTTAACGAAGCATTGTTCAGCTATATTGAGAAACTTTTACATTGAAAATGATGGCTTATAAAATTGCAAAAACAAAAGAGGAAAGTTTGGAACAGTTAAAGGTATTGATTGCAGCCTTTGAGAAGGAGTATGCGATATTAAAAAAGCCAAATTATAAAGAAACTCCATTACGTACTGATTTTATAAATCCTCTTTTGAAAACCTTTGGATGGGATGTGGACAATGAGGCTTCAAAATCGCAATTCTTACGGGATGTGGTGCAGGAAGAAACAATAGATGTAGAAGAATATGATGCTGTTTCAAAAAAAAATCCAGACTACACTTTGCGGATTCAAGGCTCACGAAAACTTTTCATAGAGGCTAAAAAAGTTTCGATTGACATTGAAAAATCAATCAAAGCAGCATTTCAAACACGTCGGTATGGTTGGAACGCAAATCTTGGAATATCTATACTTACCAACTTTGAAAAATTAATTGTGTATGATTGCCGTTATAAACCGGTTCCTTCAGATGATCCTAATGTAGCCAGATATAATATATTTCATTTTACTGATTTCCTGAACCTCTTTCAAACTCTCTACGAATTGCTCTCATTTGAATCAGTGGCCTCCGGTTTTATTGACGATTATTTCTCGCTTACGCAAAACGATGTAAACACATTTGATGGTTATTTTTTAAAGCAGATTGAAACCTGGCGGCATCGGTTAGCAACAGACATAATTCAGAACAATAATGGTTTTAATGATGAGAATATAAACTTTCTCATTCAACGTTTGCTTAACAGAATCGTTTTCCTGCGTATTTGTGAAGACCGGGAGATTGAAAAATATGAAACGCTTAAAGAAATCAGGAGCTACGATGAGTTAAAAGTATTATTCATAAACTCTGATAAAAAATATAACTCAGGCCTGTTTGATTTTATAGAAGATATTTTTTCCCTGAACATTAATCTCAACTCAGGAATTCTGATTGAAATATTCAATGAATTATATTATCCGGAAAGTCCCTATGACTTTTCAGTTGTTGACCCAACAATACTTAGCCAGATATATGAAAGATATCTGGGTAGTAAAATCGCTATCATAAACCTAACACAAATCTCAATTGTGGAAGAACCCGAAGTGGCATTATCAAGTGGAGTAGTACCTACACCAAGGCTGGTTGTAGAAAATATTGTAAAAGAAACCCTGGCATCCGTTTTTGTTGGTAAGAACTTTAAACAAATTCAGCAACTAAAAATTGCTGATATCTGCTGTGGCTCCGGCACATTTCTTATTTCTGTTTACAACTACCTTTTAGAACAAATTACGTTTGCATTTATTGAAGAGGGTATCATAGACGATGAATTAATTTATCAATCATTTAATGGTTCATACTTACTTACTTTGAAAGCAAAGCAGGCATTTCTTGTTAGTAATATTTATGGTGTTGACATTAACCCCTATGCAGTTGAGGTAACCAAATTTAGTTTACTTTTAAAGCTGCTTGAAAATGAGAATGCTGCATCAGTAAATAATTACCTGGCGAAATACCATCAAAAAATTTTGCCAGGCCTGAATGATAATATTAAGACGGGTAACTCACTGGTTGATGAAAAATATTTCGAGTTCAATCCAAAAGCAATTGACGATGATGCATTACTCTATAAAGTAAAACCCTTCAACTGGAAAGATGAATTTCCATTTCTCAAAGACATGGGAGGCTTTGATGCCATTGTGGGAAATCCTCCTTATATCCGTATCCAGAATATGGTTAAATACCAGGCAGAAGAAATAAAATATTATCAGAGCCCGATTTCAGGTTTTACAGTTGCAGAAACAGAGACATTTGACAAATACTATTTGTTTATTCAAAGAGCCATAAATCTCATTAATCCAAACGGCATCCTGGGATATATTGTTCCTAATAAATTTTTTGTTGTAAAAGGTGGTAAAGCTCTCAGGGAGTTTATTAGTTCTCATAGCTCGCTTTTCAAAATTATTCACTTTGGAGTAACGCAAGTTTTCCACGATAGAAGCACCTACACAACTATTTTAATTTTAGATAAAAAGAAAAGGGAATATTTTAATTTCACCCGGATAAAAAAACTTTCCACTGAATTTATTGCCGGGGAAATAAGCTATGTCACTTATGCGAACGCAGTTTATACAGGCCAACCCTGGATATTTGTATCTAAAGAATCAGAAGTAATATTTGACAAATTAAAGAAGGCTAATACAATTCCATTAAAAGATATTGCTGAGATTCCCGTAGGGTTGCAAACAAGTGCTGATAAGATTTATATTATTCAGCCACATACTGAGACTAATACTACATTTAAATTCAAAAATAATAAGATTGATTATGAGGTAGAAAAAGCAATTTGCAAACCTTGCTTATATGACCTTTCTTTTAACTTGTTTGATACCGTTCAACCCAATGCACAAATAATTTTTCCCTATACCATTACGGAAGGTAGGGCAGAGGTATTCACTGAAGAATATTTTAAAGAAAATTTTCCCTTAGCATGGACTTATCTGAATAATTTTAAGGAGTTACTTTCAAAACGAAGTATTAATGGTTCCGGGGATTCAAAATGGTATCAATATGGAAGATCCCAAAGCCTTACAAAATTTCATGATACACCTAAATTAATCTGGCCTGTTTTGTCAACTATACCAGCCTATATTATTGATAATAATAATCTGCAATTTACCGGCGGCGGTAATGGCCCTTATTATTCCCTCATAAGCTATTCCGCCTATTCACCACTTTATATTTTAGGTATTCTCTCCCATCCTCTGTTTGAGGCATTGGTAAAAGCAGGTGCGAGCGAGTTTAGAGGAGCCTATTATTCACATGGCAAGCAGTTCATCGAAAATCTGCCAATAAAGACAATAGATTTCAATGATAAAATCCAGGTGAAGCGATACAATGAGATTGTGAAAGTTACTGGACAACTTATTGCCGCAAGGCAGACCTACAATCACTTGTACATTGGTGCAAAAAAGAAGGTGATTGAAAGAAAAATAGATTTTCTTTTTTCCAAACTCGTCATTCTTATTAATACCTTGTACGGAATTAGTACAGAAGAAATGAATATCGTAATGAATGATGGAATGTTTTTAACTGATTTAAACGATAATTGAAAATGCAACAAACTATCATAGAAAAAACTGATTCAAAGAAATTACGGGGCGGCTATTATACTCCGCAGCTTATTTCAGATTTTATTTGTAAATGGGCAATTACCAGGCCAACGCAAAGGGTATTAGAGCCAAGTTGTGGCGATGGAAACTTCATTGAATCTGCTATTAAAAGATTTTTAGAATTGGGTGTTCCTCAAAACGAACTTTTTGGTTTATTGAAAGGCATTGAACTGGATGCACGAGAAGCTGAAAAATCAAAACTCAGGGCCTCAGAGTATGGCTTAAATTCAACTACTATTATCAATTCGGATTTCTTTAATTATTTGTCCAATGCTAATGGTGATGGGCATTACGATGTAGTGATTGGAAATCCTCCTTTTATCCGTTATCAAAATTTTCCTGAAGAACATAGGGAGAAATCTTTTGAAATGATGGATGCAATGGGACTAAGTCCTAATAAGCTTACCAATATATGGGTTCCCTTCCTTGTATTATCTGCAAATTCCCTTAATAAATATGGCAGACTTGGAATGGTAATCCCGGCAGAATTATTTCAGGTAAAGTATGCTGCTGAGACAAGGGTGTTTTTATCAAACTTCTTTTCAAGAATTACAATAGTGACCTTCAAAAAATTGGTTTTTACAGATATCCAACAGGAAGTGATTTTACTGCTTTGCGAAAAGGATGTTTATGCTAACCCTGGTATTAGGGTAGTAGAGCTAAGCTCATTGCAAGATCTCAAAAACCTGAATGTATCTGTTATTCAAAAATCAGCAGTAAAATCATTAGAACATAATTCTGAAAAGTGGACGAAATACTTTTTGGAAGAAGAAGAAATTCAGCTACTCAGAAAAATAAAAGCAGATCACCGGATAAAATTAGCAGGAGAAATGTTAACTACCAATGTTGGGCTAGTTACAGGTTTAAATGAATTTTTCATGATCAATGAAGAAACGGCGGATAAATGGAAAATAAAACCTTTCACAAAAAAAGTCATTAGCCGTTCCAATCATTTTAAGGGAATATTTTTTGACGAAAAAGACTTTTCCTATAATGCGAAGTCTAATTTAGAAGGATACCTGTTTTTGCCACCGGATAAAGATTATAATGAATTACCAAAAGCATGTAAAGAGTATATTAAATACGGGGAATCGAAAGGTTTTCATACCGGATATAAATGCAGAATAAGAAAGCGCTGGTATATTACTCCTTCACTTTATGTGCCTGACGCATTTGCATTAAGGCAGGTAGGAGATTTTCCTAAACTTATTTTAAACAGGGCCGAGGTATCATCTACTGATACAATTCATCGAGTTCGGTTTAAAACAAAAGTTGCTCCTGAGCTAATCATTGTTTCTTTCTTAAACTCCATGACTTTTGCTTTTTCAGAAATAACAGGCAGAAGCTATGGAGGAGGGGTATTAACATTTGAGCCCACTGAAATTGGAGAAATTCCACTGCCCGTTTTAAAATTGGCTACAATTAATTATAAATTAATTGATAGCCTTATCCGTGAAAAAAAGATTGAAAAAGTGTTGGATATTATTGACGAAGAATTATTGGTTAAACAATTAAAATTTAAAAAATCAGAGGTTCAAATGATGAGAGGTATTTGGGAAAAATTATCGGACAGAAGATCAAATAGAAATAAGTGAAATGGATATTTAACCGCAATAACTTTCTTAAAAAATTTATTTGAATCAATAACTATTTTAGAAATATGGCAGCGTATATTGAGATACACCTCAGGATGACCTCGATGACAAAGGAGATACGCTTCTTTTGAAATAGTATTTGGAATTCAAAAGAGATCTAAGATAAAGCAAATATTACATTATCGAATGTTCATTACACAGCCTAAAATATTCATTAGCAGTACTATCTTGGATTTATCCAATGAGCGAAAGGCTGCATTGAAAGCAGTAGAAAAAGTTGGCGGCTTTCCTGTGATGTCTGAATATACAATGGAAGCTCAAAGCACAGATTCTCTTACTGCTTGCTTGAACAAGGTACTGGAGTCAGATATTTATGTGCTAATTTTAGGTGGTCATTATGGCTGGCGACCTGAGGGGAAAGAATCTATTACAGAATTGGAATATCAAACTGCAAGAAGCAGCAACATTCCTATTCTTGTGATCAATACTACTTATTCTAAAGACCAATTACAGAAAGAGTTTGAGAGTAAAGTGGAACCAAATTACTTTAGAAAAACGGTACAGGATGCATTTGAATTGCAGGGCGAATTAGAAAAGGCTTTAAAGTTGGAAATTGATCAAAAGCAGAATGAGTATTTTAATAATACAGAACCTGTTTACTCCAATCTGGTAAAGATTAAATTTCCTTCACATCTTTACATTGCTGATTTGGATATAGATAAAAAGGCAGTAAAGAAATACAACAAAGAAAGAAAAAGACCTTTCTTTAAACCAAGTTTACACGACTATGCTGTTTCTGCATTATTTATGAATGATATTTCTTTTCCTCATGATTGGATTGTATGGGATGGAAAACTAATCACATTTCACAACCTGCAAGATGATACCGTTGGATTAACCGAGATAATAGATAAAGGAACCGCAGAACAGTTTTCCTGTGATGAGTTTTATGGTTCATCAGTCGATCATTTATCTCAATTCAAATATCTTTTAAAGAGATGTCTTGAAGCAAAGCTTCATAAGTTAAAAATAAAATGGATAAGGGATGAAAAGTTATTCACTTTTCTGCCGGTGCAAAAAGATGAAATGGATAGATGGCAGCCAAGATCAATCGAATGGACTAAAACAATAAAAAAAGCTACCCGAAAAGTGGTTGACATAAAACGAAATTTAAAAAACAAGAAAGAGATTTTCAATATGAGATTCCTCGCTTTTCGTACAGGATTTGAAATATTCGAAGATGGCTGGCATTTATCCATAAAACCCGAATGGGTTTTTCTTTGGAGTGATTTAAGTGTATGTCACTTGGCGTTTAAAAATATTCAATGGTTAAAAAAAACAGAACGAAATATGCACGTTTTTAATCATTTCAACTTCATATTAAGATACTTGCAACCACTTACATCAGAACCAATATTTATGGAATATAGAGATTATCCTTTTTTAAAAATTGGTAACATAGAAAAGTTTGATTTTGCTCCAATTGTACCCGATTCAGTTTGGAATAATCTTGAAGATATTGGAACACAGAAGAGACTAAAGGACGATAAGGGTAACGTTTATTTATTTGAAGTATGAAAGCTGACTATATACAAGAGCCCTACTTATTTTTTGGCAAAGGCAAAAGTATTTGTCCCAGAGATGGTATTGCCGGACTGGACGTTTATGATACTGTACAAGAAGCCAGGAAAAACCAATTATTAATTGGGGTTATCGGAATAGAAGAAGATGTTGAAAATCTCAGGAATTGGCTTAAACGTTTTGAGAGTTATATTCCAGCAAGCCCGAAAGGGAAACAGAAAGGGTTATTTAAATCTTTTCCAGGATTTAATCAGGATAAAGGTTTTTGTGCCAAATTTATTTATGGGTCTAATTATGAAAGAATTATCTCACCTAATGATATTAAAGAGATTTTAAAAGAACAAAATATTGATAAAAGAATAATGAATGCAGTTGAGGTATTTTCGCAAAACATAGGTTTTCTTTCTGATATTAAAAACTGTGATGTTATAATTTGTATCATTCCAAAAAGTTTTGAGGGTAAAATTGTAAAAGAAAATAAGGAAGAAGAGCCTGTTGAATCAGATGCCGAAGACACCGAAGAGCCTGAATTGGAGTTAAATTTCAGAAGGGCTTTGAAAGCTCGGGCCATGCAGTACAACACACCCATTCAACTGTTGAGGGAGTATGTTTTGCACGACAACAATAAATCACAGGATGCAGCAACTAAAGCATGGAATTTCTGTACAGCATTGTATTACAAAGGGCTTCAAACAATCCCCTGGAAATTGGAAGTTGATGAAAACCGGCCAAAAGTATGTTATGTTGGAATAGGTTTTTATAGAAGCAGGGATAAGAAAACTATACAAACTAGTTTAGCACAAATATTCAATGAAAATGGTAAAGGAGTAATCTTACGAGGAGCTCCTGTTGTAGAAGATAAGGACGACCGTAAGCCTCATTTAACTTATGAGCAATCTTTATCATTATTGAAAGATGCTCTGACAAAATACAAATTTGCTACAGGAACAATGCCAGGCAGACTTGTATTGCACAAGACTTCTAAATATTATGAAGATGAACTGGATGGTTTTACACAGGCAATGCAGGATTTAGGAATAACAGAATACGATATTGTAACGGTTATGGAAACTGATTTGCGTTTCTTTAGAAACAACCTTTATCCACCCGTTCGTGGCTCTTTATTTTCATTGTCAGAAAGCAGGCTTATACTATATACAAGAGGGTCTGTTCATCAATACCAAACATATCCCGGAATGTATATCCCGGCTCCAATTGAAATAAGAATAGTAAGTGCTGTTTCTTCTGCGAGAACAGTTTGTAAAGAAATTCTGGGCTTGACGAAAATGAATTGGAATAACACCCAGTTTGACAATAAATATCCGATAACAATAGGTTGTGCAAGAAGAGTTGGGGAAATAATGAAATACGTTAGCGATATTGACCAGCCCAAAGAATCTTATGCTTTTTATATGTGAATACTGTTTCAAATTGACTAAGACAAAGTGTGAAGATTTGAGCTTTGTTTACAAACCGTTACTCCTTATAGATAAATTGCGAGCCTTACTGGCTTCGGTATGCAGCACATGCATTTAATACCGGATTTCAATTGAATATAAGATTTGATACTTATTGGTGTGGGTTTACGCTGATTAATTAATAACGGACAACAACCATTTATTAAAAAGCTTTATCACGAGCAACTTACGCCTAACGATATTGGAGAAATAATTGTAACAGTCTATAAATTTGTATTAGAAGATATAGAAAAAATACAGAGCGAATTCAAGATTGAAGGGGGCAATGGCTCTTGTTATATTTCATGTTTTTTTACAAGGCACAAGTCGAAACTTGTGCCAGAAAATTTTTATATGTTTAGGCTAACTGAGGGTCCAAAACGTCAACTACTGGTTGAGTAAGTTTTATTTCATTCAAAAATCTTTTCTGAATATGTTTCATAAATATAATTTCTTTAACGTATTATCCTCTTAAATCTCTTTGCTAATAATAAGCTGTAATATTCCAATAGCTTAGTTATTTTGAGATAGGGTTTAACCGCTCAATTACTTTTAAAATCCCTAGTACTAAAGAAATAATTAAGGCGATCAAAGCAAAACTGAACGTCCACCAATAAGTTTTAAATATGCGTTTACTAATTTTCACATCATATTTCAATTTCTCATCGTTGAGTTTTTGCCTTAAATTATCTACTAATTCCTTTTCTTCAAGTTTTTTGAGATACGCAAAGTGTCCGCCAGCTTTTTTCACTTCTCTTCCTAAATCGGTCAGCTTGAAATAAAAACCTGACTGGCCTGTTTTAATGATGTATTTGTATTGCTTTTCAAGCATTATCTCAATAGCATCGTTATCTTTTTCTGAAGGCGGAAAATTGGAGTGTTTAATTAGGTCGGTCAATATAAAAGATTCATGTTCCGGAAAATATTTAAATAAATGGTCAACCTGTTGTGGTGCTAAATCAAAATTTCTCATAAATTAATTCTTACAAATTGAAAATAATAGTTTTAGGCAGAAGTTGAAGAAACGATTTAATTACCAAGAATGTTTTCTAAATCTTTTATCTGTCAAAGCTAAATATTTCATTCTTGATTGATCAAAAACATTTTCAGCTTTTTCAATTTTTAATGCAGAATGATCAGCGTACATAAAGCCTGGAAGTCCCCCAAAACTAAACAACATTTGTTGCTGTTGATAACGCAACTATTTCCCCTGTTACCTCGCAAATTGTTCCAAAGAATATTGATACACTAAGATCAATTATATGTGATAATGAAAACTTAAAAATCAAAAAAGTTAGCATTTCTAAACAGTTTTTTTGCCGCCAGAATTGGATTCAGTTAATGATTATAAATTATAGAACGAATTCAAGGTTGAATGGAAGGCTTGTCTCAACAATGACAATATTGGCTGCATTTAAAATAAATAAAAAAGCAAGCAAACAAACAATACCTGCTAATAAATACAATGCGTACACGCACAATAAAAAGAAGAACAACAGATTGATTTAAAAATGAATACTGCTGGCAAACGAACTGATTTTAAAGAATTTTCTTTTTTCATATAATGAATGGCATAATATTTATAAGTGGAAAAACAATCTGTTGTTCTTCTTAAAAGCTTGATGGATTGGCTCTTGTTATATTCATGGGTTTTTTTACAAAGCACAAGTCGAAACTTGGCCCAGAAAAGCTTTTATATGCTTGGACTCACTGAGGATTTCAAAAACAATTGAAGATTGTTAATGTCGATTAGCCCCGTGATACCTGGAATGGCGATACTCACTAGATATATGGAAATCCTTCTCTTTTGTTTGAAGCAAATAGAATAAAAAAAAATTATGAATAGTTATACTAAATCAAGTACTATAATTTTTTTTACTAAGAATAAAATTAGGGATAGCTTTTTAGTGCTATTTTTACGATAATATATAGCAAATGTCGAAATGGAATCATAAATCAGTTGTTAGGCTAATGAGAGAGTCCGGTAATCCTGACCCCGTTGATGAAGTTAGAAAGAGAGCCAGAGACCTCGTTTTAAAAGCGTTTGAACTTGGCTGGGAAGGTCCTCCTTATAGTCCTATAGAATTAGCTAAATTCCTTAATATAGATGTTATACCTAACGATTCTGTAACTGATGCCAGAATTACGCCGCTAAGCAAAAGACATCTTCAAATCCAGTATAATCCATTTCAAAGGCCAACGAGAATTAATTTTTCAGTTGCACATGAAATTGCACATACATTATTTTCAGATTGTGAAGATGAAATACGAAATAGGGAGGATGAGCCGCAGGCAAATAGGCAACTGGAGCAATTGTGCAATACAGCTGCAGCTGAAATTCAATTACCTTATGCGGTATTTTCTAATGATGCAAATACTGCTAAGCCTTCAATTGAAGGTTTGATTGAACTAGCTACTAAGTATAAGGCTTC
Organism: Hanamia sp.; assembly: GCA_036509335.1. Lineage (GTDB taxonomy): Bacteria > Bacteroidota > Bacteroidia > Chitinophagales > Chitinophagaceae > Ginsengibacter. The sequence goes on along the minus strand of DATCFT010000037.1, from coordinate 15,830 downwards.
CTTAGAATCTGTTTTTATAAGATATACAGAAGTTATAGATAAACCTTGTGCTATATTAATCGGAATCTTCCAATCTGATTCAAAGATTGTAATTGATTTCTATAAAGCATCAAAATATTTTAGTCTCCATATACCAGAGAGTTTTGAAATACCATCCAATTCGAAGGCATATGAATGCACTTCACCGGGTTGGACATCCAGAGAAACGGAAAACTGGAATATTTTCAATAATGTGGAATACAATATTTTTTCTATTGGAATTTCACCCTACAGAAGAGATAATAAACCGAGGGTAGGTATTTTAATCCTTCCTAAACATCAGCAACAGAAATCAATTTCTGATAATAAAATCGTTCTTGAATATGGCGATGCGACAAAACCCCGGGGAGATGGTATAAAAATAATAGCTCAAGTTGTTAATACAAGTGGCGGTTTGGGAATTGGATTTGGCAAGTCACTATCAAAGAATTACCCAATTGTGAAAAAAGAAATGGAAAAATGGCATAGTGATAAGTCAGAGTATGTTCTGGGGAGCACTAATCTTATCAAAGTAAATGATACTACTTATATATTTCAAATGCTTGCTCAAAAAGGGTTATTCCCAAAAGGGAATGAGATCCCTTTAAAATATAATGAATTGCGAAAGTGTTTACTTCAACTTGCAGATGCTGCATTTAAATTAAAAGCCACAATACACATGCCTCAAATAGGTGCAGGACAGGCGAAAGGTGATTGGAATATTATACTCGGAATGATTCACGATGAGTTAATAAGCAAAGATATTAAAGTGAACATTTATCTTTTACCAGGTAAAGTATATAACCCCAAAATCCGCTCAAACCTCACAATATTTAAAGAAGATTCAACATGGGAGACAGGAAAATTATTTTAGTCCTTAGTGGTGAGATATGCACTGGTAAGACGACGTTGGCAAATAAACTTGAGAAAGTTTTTGGTTTTAAGCATTGTAAAACAAAGGAAGGATTAAACCTATTTGCAGAAAAGAAACTTAAAGGAAAATCTCCTGACAGAGATTTTCTTCAAAAGTATGGAGAGGAATTAGACAATAAATTTGAAGGTCAATGGGTGTTGAAATATTTCCAACTTTTGTTTTCAAAGACTTTTGACGAAAATAAATTTTATTTGATTGATTCAGTTAGGATATTAAATCAAATAAAACACCTTCGCGATGCCTATAGTTATTTTGTTTTTCACATTCATTTAGAAGCCTCCTCCAAAAGCTTGCAAAACAGATTTAATGAAAGGGGTGAGATCAAAGATCTTGATGCAAAAGCACAAAAGAAAAAATATAATGGGTATAAATCAGATCCTACTGAACAACAAGTAAATTCATTGAAAGAAGAAGCAGACTTAGTTATCGATACAGATCGATGTAACGAACAGGATGTATTTGTAAGAGTAGCAAGCTTTTTTAAATTACTTCCTAGCACCGAAAATGAATTAGTAGATGTAATTGTAGGTGGGCAATTCGGTTCAGAAGGAAAGGGGCAGATTGCAGCACATATTTCACCGGAATATGATTGCCTTGTAAGAGTTGGTGGGCCAAATGCAGGGCATACCGTTTTTGAAAAACCAACAAATCATGTTTTCCATTTGCTCCCTTCCGGTAGTTATAGAAATCCAAAAGCAAAATTGATTATCGGACCAGGAGCAGTCCTAAATCTGCAAAAAATTTTAGATGAAATCAGGGCATTTGACATTGAAGCTGGTAGGCTAATAATCGATGAAAATGCAGTTATCATATCGCAAAATGATATCGATGAAGAGCAAAAAATAAAAGATACGATTAGCTCTACTGGACAGGGAGTGGGTTTTGCAACTGCAAATAATATTATTGCAAGATTAAAAGGAGATGATAGACATAAGGCAAAAAATTTTATCAAAGAACTTCGGCCTTTTCTAGGAACTACTTCCGAAGAATTGGAAAGAATGTATCGTGATGGAAAAAAAATTTTACTGGAAGGAACCCAGGGTACTGGATTGAGCCTCCATCATGGGCTTTACCCACATATCACTTCCCGCGATACATCAGTGTCGGGGTGTTTATCAGAAGCAGGTATTTCTCCAAAAAGAGTTAGGAAGATTATTATGGTTACAAGAACTTACCCAATAAGGGTTGGTGGTACATCAGGCCCTTTCTTGAGTAATGAGATTGATATGAAAATTGTCGCAGAACGTTCCGGTAAAAATGCTGATGAGTTAATTAAAAAAGAAATTACAACTACTACAAAAAAGAAAAGAAGAATTGCTGAATTCAGTTGGTCATTGTTTAGAAAGGCATGCGAACTAAATTCACCCACGGATATTGCCCTGACTTTTACAGATTATATTTCAGTTAAAAATGAAAATGCGAGGCGATATGAAAGGTTAACCGCTGAGACGAGACATTTTATTGAAGAAATAGAAAGATGTGCAGGTGTAAAAGTATCCTTAATCGGAACCACATTTGACTATAGAGCAGTTATTGACAGAAGAAATTGGAAATAAATATTTATGGAAATTGAAAAATTTATTCAGGACCGGCCTTATTTGTATCATTTAACAAGTAAAGAGAATGCCATGAAGATTATTAATCAAAAGAGTTTGTATAGTACCAACAGACTTATCGATCTTTCAGGTAACGCCGATTACCAAAAAATTAAGAGAGAACGTAGGATTGGCCATAAGGAAATTATAATAGGTAATCAATCTTATTTTTTAAGAGACCAAAGGCCAATTTCAGAATTGGCTTTATCTAAGTGTTTAACTCATAATTGGAAAGTTGCAGATTTTTTGGAACATTTAAATGACAGGGTCTTTATGTGGCCTACGTTGGACAGACTCTGGAGGCACTTTAATAGATATTCTGTAGAAAATCCTGTAATCTTTCGCTTCCCTTCAAATGAAATTATTGAATTAAATCCACATGCAAAATTTTGCCGATTGAATTCCGGAGCAACAAGAGCTAATTCTTATTTAGGTGGGAAGGCGCCTGATAGAGGACCGGATACATTCTTATTGGCAACCAATTACAATTTATCAGTAAGAAGTATTGCAGAAGTAACTTTTGAAGTTCAATGTAATATTAATTGTAAAATTTATACAACATCATCTCCCGATGGTAATTTCCGTTTAATAAAATGATAGCTTATTTTAAAAAATACAAAAAAGAACATCTTCTTTTTTGTTCAGGAATCGCTGCACATATATTTTAGCTGCCAGCCAGCCTTGCATAGACAGAGGAGAGAATAAATTATGTGGGCAGATGTGCAAGTAAAAATCAAATATCCAATTTTCAGCTCCTTCAAACATAGTATTGAAGGCACTTTTACCGTAAATCGACAATAAAACCGGATTTCTATTTTTTTCTGTCTGTTTGAAAAGCCTTGCGTTTTTTACACGGGTCATGTTGTATGTTGTAAATTTCCCCAAATATCAGCTGTTCTTGAATTGTATGGTGTCACTTTACATTTAAATTTATTCTTGATTTCGAGAATATGGTTTAAGGCTTCGTCCGAATATACACCTATATAAACACTCCAAAGTTTGTTGGGAGGTTTCTTTTTAGCAGCGACATTTATAGCCTCAATTATATGTGTGTCATAATCCCCAAAATTGAAGCCAAAAGTTACTAACGAACCTTCAATGTCACATAATCTTTCAAAACAAAACAATAGATATTTATTATGCATTATGTGCAAGAGCTTTTCTTTACCATTGCCTGCAGTTACAAATATTGGATATTCTTTGTTGTCTATTCGTTCTCTCACATTTTGAAGCAAATAATGCTCAGTGTCATACTGGACTTTTACAATGTTAATTCCAGTGTCGAAGATTGGAAGAGTTCCATGTAAGTAATGAATAGTTTGCTCTTTTTTATACTTGCCCCATCTTAGTTCGGAATACTCAAAATCTTTTGGGTCAATGTAATGCTCGTCGTCTAATTCTGTTTCTAAGTCTCTTCCAAATCCATCTATTGCATTTTGAGCATTGTTTCGCATTAAAACCCAATAAAGTAACAAGTCGTAATTTGTTGAAAAAACAAGTCCGCCTCCTGTAAGATATTCCTGTATGAACTTTAGACATGACTGGCTTTTTTCTTCAGGCACCTTAAAGACATGTTCGGGGTGAAGTTCTTTAACCGCATCAATTAGGCTGCTTTTTAATTTTTCAATGGCTGCTTTAATTTTTGGAACTAAAGTTTTGTCATCACTAAAAATTTCAGCTATCGCGCAGAAGTTGTCTAACTGCTGCATAATTAGTTCAAAGTTTTTAGTATTAAGTCTATGAAACAAGTTTTTAATTAGAGGGTCACTTGTCTTTTCAATAAAATCACTTAAAGCATTGTATGAAAAAATATTTTTGTCGTAAGCCATGCTGAAGCCATTGCCAAATAACAAGTGTTTTTTCCTACCTTTCGGTCCGTTCAAATAAGAAATTACTTCCTGGTAGGTTTTTAATTTATCAATTTCCATTTTGAAGTTTGATGTTGTTTTTTTATAGTATACGTTCATCGAGCCAGTGCTTTGTGCAGTTGGGAATTAGGAACTCGTCCGCCCAAAACCGTTTGGCGGTAGTTTTAATTTGTTGCGGCATCTACTTCATTTATTATAAGTTCTGCTCTTTTTTCAAGAAAGTCATTATAGTTGTCTGTCGAATATAAGTCTTTAGTCAACGGAATTAAATTTGAACTTAGAATGTTGTTAAAATTGTCTTGGGGTATCAATGAGAAAAAATAATTCGATGGACTTTTCTTGGAAATCTTTTTATTACTATCTGCTGGTAAAAAGCAGAAGTTAGCTAAACTAAAAATTTTACCAGACGGAAATCCCTGCTTCTTTAGGAAGGCATTTGGAAAAATATGATGATATTGTTTTCGGTTATATTTTGAAAGAGATTGCGCAATGTCTATTCTACTATTTTTTATTAAGTCTAATGGTCGCTTCTGAGCCATAAGTAATAAAAGAGCTCTTGTAAGGGGATTTGCTTTAGAAAATTTAGTTTCAATTATTTCGCCTTTTGTGACGTTATAACGGAATTTACTAGCTTCAACAAAATCATTTTTTCTTATCTCACTAATTCGTTCAATGTCTACATTCATTTTTTCGGTTGTCTGACCTGTCGAATACCTGTTCGAAAATGATGTTTTCCAAAACCATTTTTTCAATTCTTTCAATTGATTGGCACTTGGCATCCCATCAATACCAAAAAACTTAACAAGTCCTATGATTTGTTGTTGCCATGGTAGGAAATCTAAATGAGAGCAGTTTAAATCAGAACCAATAAAATCTATTGTCTTTCGAAGTGCCTCACAAAACCCTTCCCAATTGTCCCTAACTTGTTCTCCGGTCAATTCTGTAATAGATTTAGTCGTGGTATTATTTTGGATATATCCTGAAATTGCCTGAAGTAAAATATTTTGGGTGAGGTCTCCGAAGTTTTTTTCATCCAATTCAACCTGAAGTTCATTAATAGATTCCAATAAATGAAAGTCATCTGTCCAAGTCCAAGCAGTCATAAGGTCTAGGGTAGATAGTTTTGTGCCAGTATTATTAATTCTCTCAAATATGTTAGCTACATCAAATTTTTCCCTGTTTTTTATTGTTACAACTGGCAACTCATAGTTTATAAATCTTGAATACAGTTCTTGGGCATCATTGTGAAACTTTGGGTCTAATATTTTTAATGATTCAATAAGTTTTGCACCATTCAAAAAATTTCTCAAGTAAATAACATCGTTAGCGGTCGTGTCAACATCTCCTTTTTGTTCAAATTTCATTGTTGAGAAATTGTAATAAATCTCAAATAAATTCAAATTAGGATTATAGTCAGCGGATTCTGCATCTTGTTCTGTCTTATCACTGAAAGTCGCGTATATTGACGATATTCTTTGTTGACCATCAAGTACATAATTTACGGGGTATTCATCTGCATTGTCAGGTATTTTATAACCCGCTATATTTCTTGTGTGTTTAAGTTTGACTGATGTACTCCAAAGTAAGACACTACCAATAGGATAATTTTTTACAACACTGTCCAATAATTCAAGAATTTGATTTTGTTTCCAAACGTATGCCCTTTGAAATGCAGGAATTCTTATGTCCCCCGAATTAATTCTATTAATTATTTTATCAATTTTCTCTGGTGTCGTTGCAAGTTCTGGTGCTCTCATTGTATGTTCTTTTTAAGAGGTGTGTCACAAAATTACCGCAAACAAACAAATATATGTTATAAGAAGAGACTATTTGCCTGTCTCAATAAAAATATTCTTTATTTCTATCCAAATGTTTACTGCACATTCAATATAACGTTTAAGAATAAACGCAACCATTTAACCAAAAAAACTTCTAAAAAATAAAAACCCACCTTATTCATTCGCTTACTGCAAAACCAAATCAGCAAAACAGTCATGCACATTTGTAATTAGTTAACTTGTCCACAGGTAATTCTTTAACTAAATAAAAAAAATGGAAATTCCTTCTAATTGTTCGTTTGCTGTAAACCAAATCAGTATAACAGTAACGCCTAAATATAATTATTCAATTATCCCTATTTCTTATCCCGCTCTTTAAATTTTTTACTTTCTCTTTACTTTGTTGTAATTGCTCTTGTAGATTTTTTACCTGATCTGCGGTACAGCCTTGGTACATGATATTTACCCCTTGATTACCTTCATAATTATTAAAATGATTTGTAAAGCTAGATTTATCGTGATAGTTCATTATATATTCAGGGGCACAATCAAAGATCCCAGCTATCTCATATAAACGCGTTAAAGTTATATCTGAAACATTATTTTCAATATTACTATATGCCTTGGTTGTTATCCCTAATGACTTAGCAACATCTTCTTGGTTTAGTTTTTTTTCTTTTTCTCGAATTGAGCGTATATTATCACCAATTTTCATAATTAAAAATTTAAAATTCAATGTTATTATTCTTCAATAATTTTTCCAATAAAGCTATGCGATTTCTTTCGCTATTCAATAATTCATCTTTTAATTTCTGAACAAGGCTTTCTTCTTGAGAGCCTATCCCTTGATTCATTATATTGATTCCCTTGTTTCCATTATTATTATGAAAATAATTATAAAACTCTTTTTTTGATTGCTTATAGTTCAAAATATAAAGAGGACTGCATTCAAAAATATAGGCAATTTCATCTAAACGATTAATAGTTATATCGGCAACATTATTCTCTATATTACAATAAGCCCTAGTGGATATGTTGAGTTTCTCAGCTACATAACTACGTTTGAAATTCTTTTCTGTTTCTCTAATTTCCTTTATGTTATCTCCAATTTTCATAATGATTTATTAAAAGTCAAAATAAATATTGTTTTCACGAAGCAGCCTTTCTAATTTTGGAATTCTTTGCAATTCTTCCCCATATAGTTCCTTGTAACCTCTTCTAATTTCTTCCTGATCTATTCCTTGCACATTAATATTTATACCATGATTACCCTCATTATTGTGAAAATAATTACGAATTTGCCCAATTGTATCAGAACTTTGTATCAAGTCACATGGTGTACAAAATAAAGCCTCGGCAATTTTCTCTAATTCATTTAAAGTTATATCAACTACATCATTTTCAATTTTGAGATATTCGTCCAAACTCTTTCCAATCTTGCTTGCCAACTCTTCAGCAGAAAGATTATGTGCCTCTTTCATTTTTTTAATATTGTTTCCGATTTTCATTTTCGAGTTTTTTTATAAAAATAGTAAAACTTCTGTAAAAGTAAGTAAAACTTCTTTTTCAGGAAGTTTTTTTCCATTAAAAATGTTTATAGATGTGCAACTTGCTAAGGATGAAAAGTTATTGCTTATATCACATAATAAATATTGATAGTTTAGGCTATAATCATCAAGTACAAAATTTACTTTATTATTTTATTTTACCAAATATCTTCTTTCGTTTTCATCGCTTAATTAGCAAAACATATAAATTCATTGAACTCCCATTTGAAAAGCCACATCAATTTTTACATCGGCGGTATAAATCCAACCGCATTTTTCTTCATTTACGTCAATGGCAAATCGCCAATGAAACGGTAAGCCTCATTCATCTGCATTATGCGCAAATAAAACGCAATCCCGAGTAAGTTTACATAATTGCGTGTAGTCATAAATGTTATGTTCATTGTATGTCATTCCTCTACACGCCACCCCGATAGCTTTTATGCGTTCTCCCATGTGAGTATAAAAGCAAACGGCGGCCTATCGCGCCATGGCCGGGCTGCCGTTGTCGGTTTTATGTAACCAAATTTCTTATTAACAAAATATGTTTCATGAAATATATAATAGAGTTATTAGCCATGCTTTTGCCCATACTTTCCGGTGCGCAGTCGCCGCCGGTAAAAGCGCTTACGATAGGAGATAAAGTACCGGATATTACCATAACCAATGTTTATAATTATCCCGCTTCTAAAATTCATTTATCCGATTTAAAAGGTAAACTGGTAATACTTGATTTTTGGGCAACGTGGTGTGGCTCATGCATTCAAACATTTCCAGAAATGCATGATTTAAAAAAAGAGTTTGGAGATAAACTCCAAATCGTGATGGTAAACAGTTATTATCCTGATAGCATTTCAAAAGTAAAATCATTCATCAATAAAAGAAAAGAAAGAACGGGTTTGCCATTTGATTTGACCTATGCGTTGCAGGATAGTGTTCTTATGAACATGTTCCCTTACAAGCAAATTCCTCATGAGGTGTGGATCAAAAACGGGATAGTGGTAGCTATTACGTCTGCCGGGGAATTGAATTCTTCTAATATAGCGCTGTTACTAAAGAACAATCATATTTCATTGCCGGTTAAAAATGATAATCTTTTATTTAATATTGAAAAGCCATTACTGGTGGATGAAAATGCAGGGGATGACCACAATTTTTTATACAGGTCAATTATAACGAAGTATAAAAATAATTTGGGGGCTGTGATAGGCCAAAAGAAAAATAAAAACGGAGAAATCAGTCGTGTATTTATAATTAACTATCCCTTAAGAGCATTATTTCAAAAAGCATATCCTTCTATTTTTAAAATTCCCCTTAACCGGCTGATCATTGATGCAAAGCCTGGCATTAAAAGAACAATTGAACAGCCGGATAGTTTTAAATACTGCTACGAGATAATCACGGAGCCATCGCCGGAAAGCGAGATCGAGAAATACATGCAGGAGGACCTTTTTCGGGCATTTCATCTGAGGGCTAAAAAAGAAACCAGAAGTATTGATTGTTACACGGTAAAAACAAATAATAATATTAAGGTTTCTCTAACCAAAGGCAATAATACCGGATTTGACCTTGAACAGACTTCAGTTCACAAATATATTACCAATGAACCCGTATCCCACCTTATGAACTTGATAGAATTCATTACAAACAAGCCGGTGATAAACGAAACGGATCTGAAAAGCAACATTGATATGGAAATTCCAAAAGACATATACAGTTTTTCTATTGAAAGGTTGACCAGTTTTCTTTATGAAAAAGGGTTTGAACTTTCATCTGCTCGTCGACGGATGGAAGTTGCTGTTATCTCAGAGAAATAGTATTTCTCCGGTTATTTAAATTTTTACAATCAAAACTATAAATAGAAATGAAAAATTATTACCTGGTTTTTAAAAGGATGATGCTATTAGCATTACTCCTGGCCACTTTTAATACCCATGCAAAGGAAATGGAAAATCATTTTTCTGAAATTACTGTAAAAGGCGTAATTGTAAACGAAGCTGGAGAGCCCGTTCTAGCAACTGTTACCGTAAAAGGAGGCAATCATGCAACATCAACAAATTTGAAGGGTGAATTTGTTTTAAAGAATATAAATGAAGATGCGGTATTAATTATTAGTGGTGTAAATATTGAAACAGTAGAAATAAAGGTAGAAGGCCACGTCGATATTGGAACAATAAAAGTAAAAACCAAAATATCGGCGGATAAGGAGGTAGTAGTAGAAGCAAATACCGGCTATTACTCCGCAAAGCCTAATGAAATAAATGGTTCTGTTGTAGTAATAGATAACAAGACATTAAACCAGCAGACAGGAACCAATATTTTGAACCGGTTAAATGGAGTTACCAGTGGATTAGCCTTTAATACTAAAGAGAGTAATAATCCCCAAAGCGACCTGGGGATTACCATCCGTGGAGTAAGTACCATTAACGGGCCTTTAAATCCTCTCGTTGTTCTGGATAACTTCATCTATGAAGGAGATTTAAGAAATATTAATCCAAATGATATTGAGTCTATTACCGTATTAAAAGATGCTGCAGCTACTTCAATATATGGTGCGCGGGGTGGAAACGGAGTAATCGTACTGACAAGTAAAAATGGAAAAATCAATCAGCCGGTTAAGATTGAATTTAATTCTACTTTAATTGTGACAGATAAACCAAATCTATATTATCTTTCCCAGATATCTTCATCCGATTATATAGATGTGGAACAATTCCTTTATAAGAATGGATATTACGATGACCTTATTAATTATGATTGGTACTATCACTCGGCTTTTACACCTGCAGTGCAGACTTTTATTCAACGAAGCAATGGAGAGATCACTGCTGACGACTCAGCAGAAACCATTAATTCACTGAAGAAAATTGACATCAGGGACCAATACAATAAATATCTTTATAATAAGCCGGTTACCCAGCAATACTCGATTAATATAAGCGGGGGAAGCCGAATGAATGCCTATTACCTTTCAGCTGGCTATGACAGGAATTTAAGTGATGTTTCTGAACAATTTAATAAAATAAATTTCAAAATTCAGAACACCTTTAAACCTACTAAAAATCTGCAGATAAACATTGGAGCCCTTTACACGAATAGCAACGACGTATCGGGGAAACCAACTTCAGTACTTCTTGGGGGTAAACAGGTACCTTATTTAAAACTGGCAACTGACGCCGGAGTGCCATTATCAGTCCCTGTATCTTATGGGGATGCTTATACAGATACTGCCGGGGGCGGTAAACTTCTCAACTGGAAGTATTTTCCGTTGGAAGATTATAAGCATGACCAGTTAACTACAGGCACAGAGCAATTGATTGCCAACATTGAATTGAAGTACCAGGTAATAAAAGGGTTAGATATAGATTTTAAATACCAGTATGAGAGACAAAGAGGGCAAACAACTAGATTAACTGATACCTCCAGTTTTTACGCTCGCGATCTGATTAATAGGTTTTCACAAATCGACTATTCCACAGGGATTGTAAATTATATTGTTCCTAAGGCAGGAATTTTGCAATTGGCTAATAGTGATGACCGTTCGGATAATTGGAGAGCTCAGATTAACTACCATCTTAAGAAAGGGAAGAGTTTTTTATCTGCATTAGCCGGAGGTGAGATCAGACAGATCACCGGCAGTAGCAACAGCAGTACTGTATATGGCTATAATGAAGACCCGCTCACAACCGCTGCTGTTGATTATGTAAATCAATACCCCACCATTGATGGCAGTTACCAGGGAATACCCGGTAGCCCAGACCTTTCTTCTACTGCTAACCGCTTCGTCTCTCTTTATTCCAATTTTTCCTATCTATACAATGATCGGTATGGTCTTTCCGGTAGTGCAAGAAAGGACGGAGCAAATATATTCGGTGCAAATACCAATGAAAAATGGAAACCATTGTGGTCTTTGGGAGCTGGGTGGGTGGTTTCTAAAGAAAAGTTTTACAAATATGCTGCTATTCCTTATTTAAAATTAAGGACCACTATAGGCATAAGTGGAAATGTTGATCTTACAAAAATTCCTGAACCTATTGCCAGGTATTCAACTGATCCAAATACCAATTTACCCATCACAAGGATTATTACTATTAATAACCCAGATCTGCGATGGGAACAGTCGAGACAAATAAATTATGGGTTTGAATTTTCCTCTGCCACACAAAGGTTATCAGGATCACTGGATTATTATATAAAGACAGGTACGGATTTGTATGGTGAGGCACCTTACGATTATACCGATTACGGCTCGCAAAGCACCATAATAAAAAATGTAGCTTCAACCAAAGGTCATGGAATTGACCTCAACCTTCAAAGCAGGAATATTGATAAATTATTTAAATGGAGCACCGTTTTGCTTTTAAACTTTAATACAGCTAAAACTACGAAATACCTTACAACAGAAGCGGAAAACGGACTCAATATTTTAGGAGGCGGTAATTATATTACCCCGGCTGTTGGTAAGCCACTATATTCAATCGCCGCATTAAAATGGGGCGGCCTTGATGACGTAGGAGATCCCCAGGGATTTCTTGATGGCAAAAAAAGTAAAGATTATGCATCTATACTTTCTGATGTTGGCAGCAAAGGATTAGAAAGCGGGAGTGTAGTTTATATTGGTTCGGCAAGTCCTACAATGTTCGGTTCTCTGATTAATACATTTTCCTGGAAATCTCTATCTGCATCTATTAATATCGGTTACGAATTTGGCTATTATTTTACCAAGCCTACCCTTTCATATAGTTCTTTATATGATTATGGAACAGGAACCGGTGATTTTAAAAACAGGTGGCAAAAGCCCGGTGACGAGAATATAACTGACGTTCCTGCAATGGTATATACCTCCTATCCTCAATTTTCAAACAGGGATGCATTTTATTCATTATCAGCGAATCATGTATCAAAAGGCGATAATATCAGGGTTAATTACCTGAACCTATTCTATACTATTTTAAAGAATAAAGTGGGTTTAAAAACTTTGGATATTTATTTTAATGCATCCAATTTGGGCATTATATGGAGGGCTAATCATGATGGAATAGATCCTGATTATGCCGCATCCATTCCGCCATCACGAACTTATTCGATAGGTATCCGTGCCTCTTTTTAAAAACAATCCTTAATAAATGATCAACTAAACCTTTTTAATATGAAACAATATATAAAAATAGTCTTTGTGATTTTAATATTCACTCAAACCTCCTGCAAGAAGTACCTTGATATCAAACCTGATGCGCAATTAGTAGTTCCAACAACACTTGACGATCTGCAGGGCTTGCTGGATGATGCATTGAAAATGAACCAATCAGGTTCCCCTGCGGTCACAGAATCATCTTCAGATGATTATTTTCTGTCGGATAATACCTATAATTCACTGAGTACTAATATGCAGGAAATATATATCTGGAATCTTAAGATATACAATTTTGCCAACGATTGGTCACTATGCTATGTCCCTGTTTATAACGCTAATTTGTGCCTGGAAAGGCTTGGCCAAATAAATGAAACACCTACAAATCAAAATGAATGGAATAATATTAAAGGATCAGCCTTATTTTTCAGATCTTATTCCTTCTTAAACTTGTGTTGGGAATATAGTAAGGCCTACGATAATGAGACTGCCGGAAGTGATTTGGGTATTGTTTTAAAAACCAGTACCGATTTTAATATTCCCTCCCAAAGAGCCAGCGTTAAAGACTCCTATTCAAAAATCCTCGATGATACAAGGGAGGCAGCTCAACTCTTACCCGATAATCCGATTCATGTAATGAGACCTTCAAAAGCGGCTGCTTATGGATTACTTGCTAGAGCTTATTTATCAATGAGGCAGTATGACAGCTGTTTTAAATATGCCAACTTATGTTTACAAATAAAACATGACCTCATTGATTTGAACGGGGACGATGATTTGAATGGAGATATTTCAGGATTAGTACCTTTTAAGCCATATAATAAGGAAATGATATTTTATTATGAAATGAACAGGAATGTCGTATTGCACATGTATTATTATGGACACATAGACAGTACGTTATATAACTCCTACGATACTAATGATTTGAGACATGAGGCTTTTTTCATGCCAGATAATGGATATGGAATTTTCAAAGGAAGCTATGCTTCAAGTCCCAATGTCCTATTTACTGGATTAGCTACTGATGAAATATTTCTTATTCGTGCAGAATGCTTCGCACGAATGGGTAATACTGCTGACGCCATGAACGATTTAAATTATTTGCTGGAAAAGAGATGGCGCACAGGGACTTTTATACCCCTGACGGCTTCGGATGGAATAGACGCGATTCAAAAAATTTTATTGGAACGACGAAAGGAGTTATTGTTGCGTGGCCTGAGATGGATGGATGTAAAGAGATTAAATAAGGAAGGTGCAAATATTAGTTTTAAAAGAATCATAGCTGGACAGACTTTTAGTCTTCTGCCAAATGATGATCGCTGGGCATTGCCATTACCTGATGATATTATAAAACTTACAGGGATGCCTCAAAACTAAAAAGAAAGACTGTTTCCGAAACATGAAACAGTCTTTCTTCTTTACCCTTTGGTTCAAAATTTAATTCTTATTGTAAATAGCTGTCGCACTTCCCCCCGAAACATAATAAACATTCGGAGCAGACATTGTTGTCAGTATAGTAAATGTTGATTTTAAGGTATTGTCTGGATTTATGTCGGTTGCATCTACTAAAAGCTGACAAGCCTCTTGGTTTACCTGACTGCAGGTTGTTGATCCAAGGTTTGTGATTACCCAGTTACTTCTGCTTTCTACATTAGTTTCACTATAAGGATCTGAAGTAGGAGCCTGGTATTGGAAGATTTTTGTTGCAAGGGGATTAATCTTGTTTTCAGGTTTGGTAAAAGCAACAGCACCTACTGCAATTATTACAGCTAAGATGCTTGTTAAATAACGTATCATATTTGTAGATTTAATTTTTATTAATTGAGAATTTCTGCCGTTCTTTCATCCGGCTACTTTCTTAACAATGTTAAGAATGGTCGCATTCAGATAAATATTAGTTCCTGAGCGGAACTAAGGCGGGGGGCTGCTTTTCTGGATTTTACTTCTTTGCTATAAAATGATGCCACTGAGTGATAGAAGAATAAAAAATAAATTAAAGAAAATATGCTGTGGCCATGTAAGCAATTTTAAAACACCGCCGCATTGGCACGGAAGATCAGGTGTAAAAGTAATCATGTAAATAAGGTAAAGCGTAAACAGTGAGATAAAGATAAAAGAGGCATACAGGCCTTTTAATCTCACAGCAGGAAAAAAAAGCAAAACAACAAGCACTAATTCTGTAACAGGCAATAGCCACGCAACCACACTGGCTAACGGTTTTAATAATGGCGATGCGCTTAAAACATTTTTGAATGTCTCATAATCTGCCAGCTTGCTTAAAGAGGTATATAGAAAAAGAAGTAACAAAATACCACTGATGATGTCTGCAATAAAAATGTGGTTATTGATTCTGAAATCATTTTTTAAAGAGATAATATCTGTTGACCTGTTTATCATTGTTCATTAATGGTAAAATGATGCGTCTGAAACTAGTCTGTAATTCTTTTAATGAGGCGGAAGAATTTCTATCTTTTTATTAATACAAAGTTCAGGTGGATTACCATAGCAGAGAAGAACAAAAGTGTATAGTATTCTGCAATTATGTATGGTTCTCTGCAAAAATGTATAGTTTTCTGCAAAAGTTATTTTCTGAAATGCCCGGGATGATGTTTAAATCTTTTTTTGAAAGCAGCATTAAAAGTGGCCCGGTTATCATAGCCGGTGGCATACATTGCTTCATTAATCCTTTTGCCTTCTTTCGTAATAAGTTCAAAGGCTTTTGTCATTCGTGTATCTTCTAAATAATGGCGGTAAGATTGTCCTTCATATTTTTTAAACAGGTGCTGCAAAGAGGAAATGCTTAATTCAAATTTCTGGGATATTATGGTAGCGCGCAAATCACTTTTAATATTGTCGTGAATGTATTTCTTTATTAGTTCGACCCTGTTGTATTCGTGAAATAGCTCATTTGCATCATCCTGTATTTTATTTCGTATAGCCATGCCCGTACTTTTTT